>NZ_JBEZJQ010000007.1:0-342848 GCF_040653135.1 Actinomadura sp. NPDC048021 | reverse complement strand
CGTATCTCAGCCGCCGCCCCTCTCCCCATCTCACCCTCAAGGTGTTCGACGCCGCGCCCTGGCGGGGCGTCCGCGCCGGCCGGGCGCCGCTGCGCGGCGGCGAGGTCGAACGGCGCAACGAGCTGGTCGAGGTGGTGCTGCGGCTGCGCGGGCACGGCGCGGCCGAGCCGTCCCTGGAGGCGTGGGCGCGGGCGGCGGCCCGGCGGTGGCTCGCGGCCAGGCAGCTCGACTCCCATCTGGCGCGCCGCCCCGAGCTGCGGGCCGAGCTGCGGGCCCTTCTCGCGGAGGGCGCGCCGTGAACCCCGTCATCGTGCTGCTGCTGATCGCCGTGTGGGCGGGCGCCATGTGGCTCGGGTTCCTGTACGTGTTCCCCGTGCTGTTCGCCGCGACGCTGGTCGTCGCCGGAGCCGCCGCGCTCGGCCTGTACTGCCTGCACGCGTGCCGGACGCTGGCGCCGTCCACGCTGGAGGGGCCGTCGCCGGTCGCCGAGCCCGCCGTCGCCTACCGGCACTACCTGCTCGGCCAGGTGTGGCGCGACTGGTGGACGATCAGCCGCACGGTCGTCCCGCAGGTGTACCGGACGGCCCGGGGCGTCGTGCTGAGGCTGACCCGGACGCTCCTCGGCGGCCCGTGGGGCTTCTTCGTCTTCCCGGTCTGGCTGGCGCTGTGCGCGGGCATCGTCGCCGCCGCCGTCCCCGCGGCGGTGTTCGTCCTCGCGCTGACGATCCTGTACGGGCTGGTCGCCGCGGTCGGGCTGGCGTCGTGGCTGGCGTGCGTGCTGGTCCTGGCGGTGGTCGAGCGCGTCTTCATGGGGTACGCGCGCATCCTGCAGACGTGCCCGCACCCCTTCTGCTACGAGCGGATCGGGCTGCCGGAGTACGCGTGCCCGAGCTGCGGGGCGCGGCACCGGCGCCTCTCGCCGGGGGCCGGCGGCGCGTTCCGGCACGTGTGCCGCTGCGGGGCACGGCTTCCCACGACCGTCCCGCTCGGGCGCTTCCGGCTGGCCGCGTACTGCCCGCACTGCGGCGGGCGGCTGCCCGAGCGCATCGGGCGCGTCCGCGTGGAGCCGCTGCCGTTCGTGGGCGGGCCGGCCGCCGGCAAGACCACGTTCATGGTCCTCGGCATCCGGGCCCTGCACGCGCGGGCCCGCGCGGTCCACGGGCGGCTGTCGTTCGTCGAGCAGCGGCACGCGCAGGCGTACGCGGGCGCGATACGCGAGTTCCAGCGCGGCGGGCGCCTCGCCAAGACCGGCCCCGAGCTGCCCCTGGCGACCATGGTGGACGTCGAGCTGCCGGGCCGCGCGCGGCGCATCCTCTACCTGTTCGACCCCGCGGGCGAGCACTACACGGGCGCGACGGAGGTCGAGTCGCTGCGCTACCTGGACCACAGCGAGGCGCTGCTGTTCGTCGTCGACCCGTTCGCGCTCCCCCAGCTCCGCCGGTCGCTCACCGGGGACGAGAGGGAGCTCGTCGACGAGGCCGCCGCCTCGTCGGAGGAGGACCCGGCCGACACCCTCCAGCGGGTGCTGAACGAGTTGCGCTCGCGTCCCGACCAGGGGCGGCAGAAGCGCGTCGCCGTCGTCGTCACCAAGACGGACCTGCTGCTGCGCACGGAGATCGGGCGCGGTCTCGACCCGGACGCCGGCCCGCGCGAATGGCTCGACCGCGTCGGGCTGGGCAACACGGTGCGCACGCTCGACCAGGTCGCCGCCGAGGTGCGGTACTTCGCCTCCGGCCTCGACACCGAGCCCGCCGCCGTCGCCGACCTGCTCGGCTGGGTGACCGGACTGCCCGCGGCGGACGCCGCGGACGGCGCCCGCGCGCCCGCCGACGTCCCTCCGGAGCCGCCGGGGACGGCGCCGCTGCGCGCCCCGTGGCCGGTGCGCGGCCGCGACGCCGGCCGCGTCCCCGCCGGGTACCAGGCGGGGCGCTGGGCGGTGCTGGCCGGAGTGTCGGTCCTGACCGTCGCCACCATCGCGGGCGCGCTCGTCGCGGCGGCCGAGCGCCTCCCGTTCTGACCGGCCGCCGCCGCGGCCGCCCCCGGGTGTGGCGCACCCCACTTCCTGACGCGGAAGATAACGGACCGTCATCGCATTGACCCTTCGGAGAGTTCCCGTCCGAGAGGCATCGCACGATGACGACCGCGACCCAGACCCCGCTGGTCCTGGACCCCGCCGCCCAGGAGCTGCTGTTCCGCGAGGCGCGCACCGCCAACGCCTTCACCGGCGAGCCGGTCGGCGAGGACCAGGTCCGCGCGATCTACGACCTGGTCCGGTGGGCCCCGACCTCCATGAACAGCCAGCCGCTGCGGATCGTGGACGTGCGCAGCCGGGAGGCGCGCGAGCGGCTGGTCCCGCTCATGAGCGAGGGCAACCGCGCCAAGACCGCGACGGCCCCGCTGACCCTCATCGCCGCCGCCGACGAGGACTTCCACGAGCACATGCCGGTCACGTTCCCGCACCGGGAGGGCGCCCGCGAGGCCCTGCGGGACAGCCCCGGCAGGCCGGCGATGGCCCGCTTCAACGCCGCACTCCAGCTCGGCTACCTGATCCTCGGCATCCGCGCGGCCGGTCTCGCCGCGGGCCCGATGACCGGTTTCGACGCCGGCGCCGTCGAGAAGGAGTTCTTCCCGGAGGGCAACGTCCGCCCCATCGCCGTGGTCAACGCGGGACGGCCCGCCCCGGACGCCTTCCACGCCCGCAACCCGCGCCTCGACGCCGCCCAGGTCATCACCACCGTCTGAGCCTCCCCCGCCCCCGCTGGAGACCCCCCATGACCCAGGCGGCCGCCTCTGCCGGCTCCAAGCTGTCCGATCCCCCCGCGGCCGGCCGGAGGCCGGTGCTGATCCTCGTGCTGGGCGCGCTGACGGCGCTGGCGCCGCTGTCGATCGACATGTACCTGCCGGCGCTGCCCCGGATGTCGGCGGACCTGTCCACGGGCGCCGCGCGAACGCAGCTCACCCTCACCGCGTGCGTCGTCGGCCTCGCCGCCGGGCAGGCGGTGGCCGGGCCGCTGAGCGACCGGCTCGGCCGCCGCCGCCCGCTGCTGGCCGGGCTCGCCGCCTACGCCGTCGCGTCGCTGCTGTGCGCCGCGGCGCCGACCGTGGAGACCCTCATCGCGCTGCGGCTGGTGCAGGGCGCCGCCGGGGCGGCCGGGATCGTGATCGCGCGGGCGATCGTCCAGGACCTGTACGACGGCGCCGCCGCGGCCCGGTTCTTCTCGGTGCTGATGCTGGTGAACGGGCTGGCGCCGATCCTCGCGCCCGTCCTCGGCGGCCAGCTGCTGCGGGTCGTGCCGTGGCCGGGCGTCTTCGCGGTCCTCGCCGGCATCGGCGTCGCGCTGTTCCTCGGGTCGCTGCTCGGGCTGGCGGAGACGCTGCCGCCCGGACGGCGCGAGACGGGCGGGCTGCGCGCGACGGCCGCGGCCTGCCGGACGCTCGTCCGGGACCGGGCGTTCACCGGGTACGGGCTGGCGATCGGCCTGTCGTTCGCGGCGCTGTTCACCTACATCTCGGGATCCCCGTTCGTGCTGCAGGACATCTACGGGATGTCGCCGCAGGGGTTCAGCGTCGCCTTCGGCGTCAACTCCCTCGGCATCGTCGCGGCCGGGCAGGCGGGCGCGCTGCTCGCCGGGCGCGTCGCCCTCACCCGGCTGCTGGCGGCCGGGCTCGCCGTCGTCGCCGCGGGCGGGGCGGTCCTGGTGGCCGCGGTCCTCGCCGGGTGGGGCCTCGGCGGGGTGCTGCCGGGGCTGTTCCTCGTCGCGGCCGGGCAGGGGCTGATCGGCCCGAACGCCACCGCCCTGGCACTGCGGGGACGCCCGCCGCGGGTGGCCGGGACCGCGTCGGCGCTGCTCGGGGTGGCCCAGTTCGCGCTGGGCGGCGCCGCCGCCCCGCTGGCCGGCGTCGCCGGGCCGGGCACCGCCGTCCCGATGGCCGTGACCATCGCCGCGCTGGCGGTGCTCGCCGCGGCCGCCGCCGCGGCCGCCTCCCGGGCCCCGCAGGCCGCGGAGCGGAGCTGAGACCGCGTCCCGCCGTCAGTCCGCGGGCCGGTCCAGGGCGCCGAGGATGAACCCGGCGACCTCGTCGGCGAGCCGGGCGGCGGGCTTGGGGCCGTCCGCGCGGTACCAGGACGGCATCTGGTTGACCATGCCGAGCGCGACGATCGTGATCGTCTCGGCGGGGGTCCCGGTGCCGAACACGCCGTCGCGCTGGCCCTGCTCGATGAGGTTCCGGAACGTCACGTGGTAGCGGCGGCGGTCGGCGCGGACCGAGCGCATCCGGGCGTGGTCCAGCCGGTGCATCTCGCGGGCGAACACCTTCGCCTCGTCGATGTGCTCGGCGGTGCTGCGGATCAGCCCGGTCAGCACCGCGTGGACGGCCTCGCGCGGCGGCAGCCCCCGCGCCAGCACCGCCCCGAGGTCGGCGAGCTGGCGGGCGATCAGCGAGTGGTAGATCTCGTAGAGCAGGTCGTCCTTGGAGTCGAAGTAGTGGTACAGCGCGCCCTTGGTGACCTCGGCGGCCTCCACGACGCTCTGCACGGGCGTCCCGTCGAAGCCGCGCTCGGCGAACAGCCGCAGCGCCGCGTCCAGGATCCGCCGCTCGACCGCGCTCTGCCGGACGGGCGCCGCCGACTCCGGCGCGGGGCCGGGCCCCGACTCGGACTGGGCCACCTGGGCACCTCCTTCGCGCGCCGCGTTGACTCCGGTGCGTTCCGCGCTCTAGCTTGCCAGAAACCGACCAGTCGGTATGCCCCCCGGGCCGATGTCGAAACCCCCGGCATCACCGCGCACCGCAGGAGAATCGATGCCCGCAGTTGAAACCGTCCGCGGCCCCGTCGACGCCGCCGCCCTCGGGCGCACGCTGATGCACGAGCACGTCTTCGTGCTCGGCGCGGAGTACGTCCAGAACCATGGCGCGGGCGACTGGTGGGACGAGGAGGAGAAGGTCGCCGACGCGGTCGGCAAGCTGCGCGAGCTGGCCGGGCTCGGCGTCACCACCATCGCCGACCCCACGGTGTGGGGTCTCGGCCGGTACCTCCCCCGGATCCAGCGGGTCAACGAGCAGGTGCCGGAGCTCAACATCATCGTGGCGACGGGCATCTACACCTACAACGACGTGCCGTTCCAGTTCCACCACCGGGGTCCCGGCACGATGATGGACGTGGGCCCCGACCCCATGATCGCCGACTTCACCCGCGACCTGACCGAGGGCATCGCCGGGACGGGGGTCAAGGCCGCGTTCCTCAAGTGCGCCGTGGACGCCCCCGGCCTCACGCCCGGCGTCGAGCGGGTGCTGCGGGCCGTCGCCGCGGCGCACCGGGAGACGGGGGCGCCGGTCACCGTGCACACCGAGAGCTCGACCCGGTCGGGCCGGACGGTCGTGGGCCTGCTCGCCGAGGAGGGCGTGGACCTCGCCAAGGTCGTCGTGGGGCACGCGGGCGACAGCAACGACCTCGACTACCTGATGGAGCTGGCCGACACCGGCGCGATCCTCGGCATGGACCGCTTCGGCCTCGACATCCTCAACACGACCGAGCAGCGGGTCGCGACCGTCGCGGCCCTGTGCGAGCGGGGCTACGCCGACCGGATGGTCCTCAGCCACGACGCGTCCTGCTTCATGGACTGGTTCGGCCCGGACCCGGCGACGGTGCCCGCGCTGCAGCCGAACTGGAACTACCGGCACATCGGCGAGGTCGTCCTGCCTGCCCTGCGCGCCGCCGGCGTCTCCGACGCGCAGATCGACCAGATGCTGGTGGAGAACCCCCGGCGCTACTTCACCGGCTGAGTTTGCCTCCTCCTCTTTCGGTCTAATCACATGGAATCGGGAATCATGGGAGGAACCTGCGGGAGGAGGCAACCAGGTGAGCGAGGACTCCAGGCGCCGCCGCGCCCGTGCCGCGGTCCCCCTGCTGCTGGTGGCGCTCCTGGCCCTCCTCGCACCCGGCTGCCGCGTCGTAGAGAGCGAGAGCCCGCAGGACGTCCCGCCGTCCGCCGCGCCGACCCGCCACCAGAACGCCAAGCCCAGCGGGCGGCGGCCGGGCGTGGTCAACATCGAGACCGAGCAGACGCTGAACGGCACCCGCGCCGCCGGGACGGGCATCGTGCTCACCGCGTCCGGCCTGGTGCTGACCAACAACCACGTCATCCAGGGCGCCACCGCCATCAGGGGGACGGACGTCGACGACCGGCGCGGCTACCCGGCGCAGGTCGTGGGCTACGACCGGGCGGGCGACATCGCGGTGATCCGGCTGTCCGGCGCGACCCGGCTGAAGACCGCCGCGTTCGCCTCCGCCGGCGGCGTCGCGGTCGGCGACACCGTCACCGCCGTCGGCAACGCGGGCGGCAAGGGCGGCACGCCCACGGTCGTCACCGGCAAGGTCACCGCGCTGGAGCAGTCGGTCACCGCGCGCGACGACAGCACCGGCACCTCCGAGCGGCTCACCGGGCTGATCGAGACGAACGCGCCGATCCGGCCGGGCGACTCCGGCGGGCCGCTGCTGGACACCTCCGGCAAGGTCATCGGCATCAACACCGCGGCGTCCGCCGGGTTCTCGGTGAAGGACGCCCGGAAGCGCGAGGACCACCGGGGCTACGCGATCCCGTCCGACCGGGCGCTGGAGACCGCCCGGCAGATCCAGCGCGGCGAGGCGTCCTCGACCGTGCACATCGGCCGCACCGCGCTGCTCGGCGTCAAGGTCCGCCCGAACGGCCGCTCCCCCGGCGCGCTGGTCGCCGAGCTCGTGCCCGGTTCCCCCGCCGAGGCCGCCGGGGTCCCAGTCGGGGGCGTCATCGTCGCCTTCGGCGGCGCCGCGGTCGACGCGCCGTCCACTCTCACGAGCCTGATGCTGGCCCGCCATCCGGGCGACACCGTCCGGATCGAGTGGACGACGAGCCGGGGCGACCGGAGGGCGGGGACGGTCCACCTGACGGAAGGCCCGCCCCAGTAGCGCGCCGGACCGGCGCCGGCGTGCGACAGTGGGGGTGTCGGCCGACCACGAGGATGTGCCCCATGACGCGCAAGGCGCCCGCCGGTGACTTCGACGACTCCGAACTGGAGGTCTCGGAGCCGAAGACCTGGGCGGCGGGCGTTCCCGGCGTCACGGCCGCGCTGCGCCACGCCCACGCGCAGATGGGCGTGCGGCGGACGGCGCTGACGCTGCTGCGCGTCAACCAGAAGCAGGGGTTCGACTGCCCGGGGTGCGCCTGGCCCGAGGGCGACCACCGGCACGCCGCCGAGTTCTGCGAGAACGGCGCGAAGGCCGTCGCGGAGGAGGCCACGGCACGGCGCGTCACCCGCGAGTTCTTCGCCGAGCACGGCGTCGAGGAGCTGGCCGGGCGCTCCGACCACTGGCTGGGCCAGCAGGGGCGGCTGACCGAGCCGATGGTGAAGCGCGCCGGGTTCGGGCACTACGAGCCGGTGTCGTGGGACGAGGCGTTCCGGCTGCTGGCGTCCGAGCTCAACGCCCTGGACTCGCCGGACGAGGCCGTCTTCTACACCTCCGGGCGGACCAGCAACGAGGCGGCGTTCGCCTACCAGCTGTTCGCGCGGGCGTTCGGCACGAACAACATGCCCGACTGCAGCAACATGTGCCACGAGTCGTCCGGGTCGGCGCTGAGCGAGACGATCGGCATCGGCAAGGGCTCGGTGCTGCTGGAGGACCTCTACCGGGCCGACCTCGTCTTCGTCGTCGGCCAGAACCCCGGGACGAACCACCCGCGGATGCTGTCGGCGCTGGAGCGGGCGAAACGGGAGGGCGCCCGCGTCATCGCCGTCAACCCGCTGCCCGAGGCGGGGCTGATGCGGTTCAAGAACCCGCAGCGCGCCTCCGGGATGGCCGGGCGCGGCACGGTGCTGGCCGACCGGTTCCTGCAGATCCGGCTGAACGGCGACCTCGCGCTGTTCCAGGCGCTCAACCGGATGCTGCTGGGGTCGGAGGCGCCCGGGGCCCTCGACCGGGAGTTCCTCGACGCCCACGCGCACGGCTTCGAGGCGTTCCGCGAGCACGCCCTCGGCCTGGACTGGGACGACGTGCTGGAGGCGACCGGCCTCACCCGCGAGGAGATCGCCGCGACGCTGGGCGACGTCCTCGCCGCCGAGCGGATCGTCGTCTGCTGGGCGATGGGCCTCACCCAGCACCGCAACTCCGTGCCGACCATCCGCGAGATCGTCAACTTCCTGCTGCTGCGCGGCAACATCGGCCGGCCCGGCGCGGGCGTCTGCCCGGTGCGCGGCCACTCCAACGTGCAGGGCGACCGGACGATGGGCATCTGGGAGCGGCCGAAGCCCGCCTTCCTGGACGCCCTCGCCGCCGAGTTCGGGTTCGAGCCGCCCCGCGAGCACGGCCTGGACACCGTCGGGGCGATCCGCGCCATGCGCGACGGCAGGGCGAAGGTGTTCCTCGGCATGGGCGGCAACTTCGTCCGCGCCACCCCCGACTCCGCCGTGACGGAGGCGGCCCTGCGCCGCTGCCGGCTGACCGCGCAGGTGTCGACCAAGCTCAACCGGTCGCACGCGGTGACCGGGGAGGTGGCGCTGATCCTCCCGACGCTCGGCCGCACCGAGCGCGACGTGCGGGAGACGGGGCCGCAGATCGTCTCCGTCGAGGACTCCATGGGCATGGTGCACGCCTCCCGCGGCCGCCTCGCACCGGCGTCCGGGCACCTGCTGTCCGAGGTGGCGATCGTCTGCCGGCTCGCGCGGGCCGCGCTGCCCGGATCGGACATCGCCTGGGAGGCGATGGAGCGCGACTACGACGTGATCCGCGACCACGTCTCCCGGGTCGTCCCGGGCTTCGAGGACTTCAACGCCCGCCTCCGCGAGCCGGGCGGCTTCACGCTCCCCCACGCTCCCCGCGACGAGCGCCGGTTCCCGACGGCGACCGGCAAGGCCAACCTCACCGTGAACGAACTGGAGGTCCTGCGGGTCCCCGAGGGGCGGCTGCTGCTCCAGACCCTCCGCAGCCACGACCAGTACAACACCACCGTCTACGGCCTGGACGACCGCTACCGGGGCATCAAGGCCGGACGCCGCGTCGTGCTCGTCAACCCCGCCGACCTGGACCGCCTCGGCATCGCCGACGGCGCGACCGTCGACCTGGTCTCGGAGTGGCCGGACGGCGCCGAGCGCCGCGCCCCCGCCTTCCGCGCCGTCTCCTACCCGACCGCGCCGGGCTGCGCGGCGGCCTACTTCCCGGAGGCGAACGTCCTGGTCCCGCTCGACAGCACCGCGGAGATCAGCAACACCCCCACGTCCAAGTCCGTCGTCGTCCGCCTGGAGCCGGCCGCGCCCTGACCCCCGCGGCGCGGAGCGCCGGTCTAGGCTGCGGGAATGACGAACCTCCCCGAGCATCCCGGAACGCCCGGAGCGCCGGAGATGCGGGCCGGTGACGCCGACCGCGAGCGGGTCGCGCAGGTGCTGCGGGACGCGGCCGGCGACGGGCGGCTCACGCTGGACGAGCTGGACGAGCGGCTGGACGCGGTGTACGCCGCCAAGACCTACGGGGAGCTCGAACCGATCACCCGCGACCTGCCGTCGCCGGGCCGGGCGGCTCCCCCGGCGACGGGGGCGGGCTGGCGGCCGGTCCCCGGCGCGCCGTCCTGGCGCCGCGGCATCGCGATCATGAGCGGGTTCCGCCGGGCGGGCGTGTGGAACGTCCCCCCGCGCTTCAGGGCGTTCGCCTTCTGGGGCGGCGGGAAGATCGATCTGAGGGACGCCCGGTTCGAGGAGGGCCGGGTGACGATCCGGGCCCTGGCGATCATGGGCGGATTCCAGATCATCGTGCCGGACGACGTCACCGTGCACGTCGACGGGCTCGGGATCATGGGCGGGTTCGACCAGCGGGCGAGCGGGCCCGGCGTGCCGGGCGCCCCCACGGTGGTCGTGAAGGGCCTGGCGTTCTGGGGCGGCGTCGGCGTGAAGCGCCGCAGGCGGCGCGGGGACGGGACCGCTCAGGACTGATCGGCCAGGCGGTCCAGCCACTCGCCCAGCAGCGCCGCCTCCGAGGGGGTCAGCCCCGCCGGCGGGGCTGACCGCAGCGCCGACTTCAGCGCCACCGCCCGCGCCGCGGGCGTGGCGTCGGCCGGGCCGTCGCCTTCCGAGGTCACGGCGGCGAGGACGGCCTCGCGCGTGCGGACCGCGGCGTCCCGGTCGGCGCCGCCGCCGGACGGGTTCGCGATCAGCGTGAGGGCCGTCCCGACCCCGGCGGCGTGGATCATGCGGGCGGCGGTGGCGACCGGGACGCGGAGCCGTCCCGCGGCGGCCGCGGCCTCGACCAGGCCCAGCAGGATGCCGTAGGCCTCGCCGGCGGCGGGCGGGGTGCGGGGCGTCCCGTACATCAGCGTGTAGAACGCCGGATGGGTGACGGCGTACTCGATGTGCAGGTCCCAGCCGCGGCGCAGGTCCTCGACCGGGTCGCCGGTGCCGCTCTGGGCCCGCTTGCCCGCCAGGTACTCCTCGAACCCGTGGGCGGCGACGGCGTCGAACAGGCCGCGCTTGTCGCCGAAGTGGTGGTACAGCGTCGGCGCCCCGACCCCCGCGGCGGTGCACACGGCCCGGGTCGAGACCGGCTCGCCGCCGGCCTCGGTGAGCAGGCGCGCGGCGGCGCGCAGGATGCGGTCGCGGGTGCGGGGATCCCTCTGAGCGGTCACAACAACGATGTTACAAAACTTTTCGAGCAGCGCTATGCTGCATCGTATAGCGTAGGTACAGTCATTGCTATACCGATGTTAGAGAACGGCCGGCCGGCCGTCACGACACGAGAGGGGGCGCCGCCATGCGCAGCGCCGTGCTCACCGCCCCGGGCGGGCCGCTGGAGATCGTCGAGCACGAGGAGCCCCGGCCCGGCCCCGGCGAGATCCTGGTGAGGGTCGCCGCCTGCGGGATGTGCTTCTCCGAGGTCAACCACCTGCGGGGCCACTACCCGTTCGGAACGTTCCCCGTCGTCCCCGGACACGAGATCAGCGGGGTCGTCGCGGCTCTCGGCGAGGGCGTCGACTGGCCCGAGGTCGGCACCGCGGTCGGCGCCGCCTGGCTGTACGGGTCCTGCGGCCACTGCGACCAGTGCGCCCGCGGCGACCAGATCCTCTGCACCGGCGCGCCGAAGCAGGTCACCGGCGTCAACCGCGACGGCGGGTACACCGAGTACTTCGTCGGCCGCGCCGGGTTCGTCACGCCGCTGCCGGACGGCCTGGACCCGGTCGCCGGCGCGCCGCTGATGTGCGCCGGCCTCACCGCCTTCAACGGGCTCCGGCAGGCCGGGGCCGCCGCCGGGTCGAAGGTGGCCGTGCTCGGCACCGGCGGCGTCGGGACGATGGCCCAGCGGTTCGCCGCCGCGATGGGCGCCCGCGTCGCCGTGGTGTCGCGGTCGCGCCGCGCCGAGAAGGAGGCGCTCGGCCTCGGCGCCGAACTGTTCGTCGCGACCGACGAGGAGGATCCCGCCGAGGCGCTGCGGGCGTGGGGCGGCGCCGACCTGGTGGTGAACGCCGCGCCCGCCACCGCGACGGGGCTCGCCGCGTTCGGCGGCCTGCGCCCGGACGGCACCCTGCTCTACCTCGGCCTGGGCGCCGAGAACGTGAGCGTGCCGCCGATGGCCCTGGTCAGCGGCCGGCTGCGGGTGATGGGCGTGCCCTCGGGCTCCCCGCACGACCTGCGCGACACCCTCGCGTTCGCGGTGGCGCACGGGATCGTCCCCGAGGTCGTCCCGGTCACGCTGGACGAGGCACCGGGCGTCCTCGCCGCGATGGACGAGGGCGTCCACCGGGGCCGCGCCGTCATCACCTTCCCGTGAACCGCCTCCACGGCCGCGCCCGCTCGTAGACGGCGCACGCGGCCATCACCAGGGCGTCGGCGTGGCGGGCGCCGACGACCTGGAGGCCGACGGGCAGGCCGCGGGAGGTGAAGCCGCACGGCAGGCTCGCCGCGGGCTGCTGGGTCATGTTGAACGGGTAGGTGAACGGGGTCCAGCCCGTCCAGCGCGGGGACGGCGAGCCCGGCGGGACCTCCAGGCCGGCCTCGAACGCGGCGATCGGCGTCGTCGGGGTGAGCAGCAGGTCGTAGCGCTCGTGGAACACGCCCATCATCCGCCCGAGCTCCATGCGCCGGGCCGTGGCCGTCAGGTAGTCCAGCGCCGAGTACCGCGCGCCCCGCTCGCAGATCTCCCGCAGCCCCGGGTCGAGCAGCCCGCGCTCCTCCTGCGACAGGTGCTCGACGACCTTGGCGGCGCCCGCGAACCACAGGACCTCGAAGTCCGCGACCGGGTCCCCGAAGCCGGGGTCGACCTGCTCGACCTTCGCGCCGAGCTCGGCGAAGGCCTCGGCGGCGGCCGCGACCGGCGCCGCGACCTCCGGGTCGACCTCCGCGAACCCGAGGTCCGGGCTGAACGCGACGCGCAGGCCGGTCAGGTCGTCCCGCCCGGCTCCGGCCTCGGCGAACGGCACGTCGGGCGGCGGCAGCGACGACCAGTCGCGGCCGTCCGCCCCGCACACGGCGTCGAGCAGCAGGGCGGCGTCCGCCACGGTGTTGGTCATGGGGCCGATGTGCGCGAGCGTCCCGAACGGGCTCGCCGGGTAGTGCGGGATGCGGCCGTAGGTCGGCTTGATCGTGAAGGTGCCGGTGAACGCGGCGGGGATGCGCACCGAGCCGCCGCCGTCGGTGCCGAGAGCGAGCGGCGCCATGCCCGCCGCGACCGCCGCCGCCGCGCCGCCGCTCGACCCGCCCGGCGTGCGGGAGGGGTCCCACGGGTTGCGCGTGACGCCCGTCAGCGGGTTGTCGGTCACGCCCTTCCAGGCGAACTCCGGCGTCGTCGTCTTGCCGGCGAACACCGCGCCCTGCTCGCGGAGGCGGGCCACGGACGGCGCGTCCTCGGCCCACGCGCCGGCGGGGTCGATCGTCCTGGAGCCGCGCAGCGTCGGCCAGCCGCGGGTGAGCAGGACGTCCTTGATGGAGACCGGCACGCCGTCCAGCGGCCCGAGCGTCGTGCCGCGCCGCCACCGCTCGGTCGCGGCCCGCGCCATGTCGAGGGTGGTCTCCTCGTCGACGAGGCAGAACGCGTTGAGCTCCGGATCGTCCCGCTCGATCCGGGCGAGCACGGCCCCGGCGGCCTCGACCGGGGACAGCGCCCCCGCCCGGTACTCCGCGAGCAGTTCGGTCGCGGTCAGATCGGCCGCATCGGCCATGGCTACCCCCTCTGGTGTGATGCCGCCCGCTCCGGGCCCACGTAGCCGAGGCGCTTGTCCACGACGTTGCGCAGCGGGCGGCCGGACACGTAGCGGCCGAGGTTGTCGGCGAAGAGCCGGACGAGCTCGTCCCGCCAGCCGACGACGTCGCCGGACATGTGCGGGGAGACGATGACGCCCGGCATCTCCCACAGCGGCGAGGACTCCGGCAGCGGCTCGTCCTCGAAGACGTCGAGCGCGGCGCCCGCGATCCGGCCCGCGCGCAGCGCCTCGACGAGGTCGCCCTCGGCCACCAGGCCGCCGCGCCCGACGTTGACCAGCCGCGCGGACGGGCGCATCCGCTCCAGCGCCGCGGCGTCGATCATGCCCCGGGTCTGCGGGGTGAGGGGCGCGGCGAGCACGACGTAGTCGGCCCGGGCGAGCGCCTCGCCCAGCCGCTCCATCGGGTGGACGACACCGAGGTCGGGGTCGGCGTCGCGGGCGGTGCGCCCGGCGCCGGAGACGACCAGGCCCGCCGCCGACAGGCGGCGGCCGATCGCGCGGCCGATCGGGCCGGTGCCGACGACCAGCGCGCGGGCGCCGGTGATCCGCTCGGTCTCGCGGTGCCGCCAGCGCCGCTCGCCCTGGAGGCGGACGGTGGTGTGCAGGTCCTTGGCGAAGGCCAGCACGAGCCCGAGGACGTACTCGGCGATCGGCTCGTCGAACACGCCGCGCGAGTTGGTGACAACCGTGTCACTGTCGACGAGCCCGGGGAACATGAGCCGGTCGACGCCGGCGCTGGCGATGTGGACCCATCCGGGGCCGCCGGACTCCGGCCACGCGCCGGCCACGGCGTCCGAGAGGAAATCCCACATGAACAGGACATCGGCGCCGGGAAGCGCCGCCGCGAGCTCTGTTTCACGCACGTAACGGACTCGCGCGAGGCTCTCCGCCTCCTCCATGCCGCGCGGATCGACGTCGCCCAGCAGGACCACCACGTCAGGCGGGCCACCGGATGCGTGCTGAGCAGGGTCCATCGGCGTCACTTCCGGGGTGTGCGGAGTTTACGAGAAGGCAACGGCGGGAGGCATTGACACGCTAGGAACCGTTCGTAGGATTGTCAACAATCAACGCGGTGGACCGCGGCCCCGGCCACCGCAGTGGGATATGTGCTGCAAGACCGTCGCAACCCGTGCCCAGCAGGGCCAGGACGGATCCCAGAGCGCTCTAACAGCCCCCGTCGGGGGTGTGGGGGGACGTCGTCCTCCCACGAACATGGAGAGTCCTTCGGGTGGCGACGCTCTCGCCCACCCCTGTTCACGGGGAGGTCAGCATGCCCAAGCTCATGACCATCACTCTGGAGCGCCGCGGCGTCTCCTGTGTCGCGGAGCTCCTGGAGAAGGATGCGCCGAGGACCTGCGAAGCGGTCTGGAACGCTCTACCGCTCGGAGGCGAGGCCTACCACGCCAAGTACGCCCGCAACGAGGTGTACACGATGGTCGAGCGGTTCTCCGAGGAGGAGGTCGGCCTGGAGAACCCCACCGTCACCCCGATCCCGGGAGACGTCGTCTACTTCTCCTTCCCCGGCGGGATGCTCGACCGGAAGTTCAAGGAGGAGAAGAACATCCACGCCCTGCCCGGCGTCATCGACCTCGCGATCTTCTACGGCCGCAACAACCTGCTGCTGAACGGGGACGTCGGCTGGGTCCCCGGCAACGTCTACGCGACGATCGTCGACGGCCTGGACCGCATGGCCGAGGCGTGCAACGACGTGTGGCGGTCCGGCGGCGTCGGCGAGCGCCTCCTCTACGCGCGCGCAGAGTCCTAGAGTGGCGGCCGCGCAGATGACATTCGACCCCTCGCTGGTCGTCGGCCCAGAGCTGCTCGCCCAGCACGGCATCGGGGTGGTCGCGCCTTTCGACTTCGCCCTCGACCGGGAACTGTGGCGCTGGACGCCCGACGACGTGTCGCTGTTCATGACCCGGCTGCCGTACGTGCCGGTCCCGGTCACGGTGGAGATGGCCTCGGCGCTGTCGGACCAGTCGATCGTCCGGCAGGCGACCCGCGACGTCCTGGCCCCCGAGCCGCTCGCGGTCGCCTACGCGTGCGCGTCGGGCAGCTTCATCCGCGGCAAGGCGGGCGAGCTCCAGCTGCACGAGTCGATGCTGCGGGCTGGCGCGCCGGTCTCGACGACGACCTCGGGCGCGCTGGTGGAGTCGCTCCGGCTGCTCGGCGCCCGGCGCATCTCGGTCGTCACGCCCTACATCGACGCCGTCACCGAGCGGCTCGTGTCGTTCCTCGGCGAGCACGGCGTCGAGGTGGTGTCCTCGGTCGGGCTGGGGCTGCTCAGCCACATCTGGAAGGTCGGCTACGGCGAGATCGTGTCGGCGGTGTCGGCGGTGGACTGCCCCGAGGCCGAGGCCGTCTTCATCAGCTGCACCAACGTCCCGACCTACGACATCATCGCGCCGCTCGAGCAGATGATCGGCAAGCCGGTGCTGACCGCCAACCAGGTGACGATGTGCTCGGCGCTGCGCGCCATGGGCCGGTCGGCGTCCGGTCCCGGACAGTCCCTGGTCGGCCTCGCTCCCTTCACGGCGGCCTAGCCGCCATGATCTCCAAAGGTAGGATTGTCGACAACATGCGCCAGAACGGGTTGCGCGCGGGGTTCCTCTACCCCGGCTACAGCGCCGAGGACGACTACCCCGCCATCGAGCGCGCCCTCGGGGAGGTCAGCCTCCCGGTCGTGCACACGCTGATGCGCGAGGACGCCCACCGCGTCGACGCGCTGCTGGACATCGGCGGCGCCGACGTGCTCGGCGACGGGGCCCGCACGCTCCGCGGCCTCGGCGTGAAGGCCGCCGTCTGGGCGTGCACCAGCGGAAGCTTCGTGTTCGGCTGGGACGGCGCCGCGCAGCAGGTCGCGGGGGTGCGCGAGGCGGCGGGCGTGCCCGCCTCCAGCACGTCGTTCGCGTTCGTCCACGCGGCGCGGGCGCTCGGCGTGACCCGGGTCGCGGTCGCCGCGACCTATCCCGCCGACGTCGCCGAGCGGTTCGTCGCGTTCCTCGCCCACGCCGGCATCGAGGTGGTGGCGCTGTCCTGCCGGGGCATCGTCACCGCCGCCGAGGTCGGCACCCTCGGCCGCGACGAGGTGCTGGCGTTCGTCGCGGCCAACGACCATCCGGACGCCGAGGCGGTGCTGGTGCCCGACACCGCGCTGCACACGGTGTCCTGGCTCGACAAGCTGGAGGCGCGGGTCGGCAAGCCGGTGCTGACCGCCAACCAGGTGAGCGTCTGGGAGGGGCTGCGGCTCGCGTCCGGCCCCGAGGGTCTCCCGCCGCGCACCGGGCTGGGCCGGCTGTTCTCCGTCCCCGCCGCCGCCCCCCTGCACGGGCGACATGCCTGGCAGACATGAGAAGACGAAAGGGAACCGCGCATGGGCCGACTGGGTGAGCTGGAGCCTGTTCCCCGCAAGTCGACGGTGGAGATCGTCTCGGACGAGCTGCGTTCGGCGATCATGTACGGGTCGCTGGAGCCCGGCGCGCAGCTCGGCGAGGCCGAGCTCGCCGCGCGCCTCGGCATCAGCCGCGGACCGCTGCGCGAGGCCATGCAGCGGCTCGTCCAGGAGGGGCTGCTCGTCAGCGAGCCGCACCGCGGGCTGTTCGTGATCACGCTGGACGAGGGGGACGTGGAGGACGTCTACCTCGCCCGGCTCGCGATCGAGCGCGAGGCCTGCCGGCTGATCATGGACCGCAACCGGGGCGAGGCGGTGGCCCGGCTCACCGAGGCGCTGGAGGCGCTCGTGGCCGCCGCCCGCGAGCGCGACCGGGTCGCGATGAGCGACGCCGACCAGGCCTTCCACGAGGTGCTGGTCAGCTCGTCGGGCAGTCCGCGGCTGGAGCGGATGGCGCACACGCTGCTGGTGGAGACGCGCATGTGCCTGAACGCGCTCCAGGACACCTATCCCGAGCCCGCCGACCTCGTGGAGGAGCACCGGCGGCTCGTCGACGCGATCGGCGACGGGGAGGAGGAGCACCTGCTCACCCTCATCGAGGAGCACATGACCGACTCCATCCAGCGGCTCCGCGAGTCCTAGCGACCGGCCCCGCCACGCGGGGCCGCGGGCCCTGGACAACGAACCCGGGGCCACCTAGATTGCAGATTGTCGACAATCTACCGGAGGGCCGTATGGCGACGCTGTCTCCCCTGCTCAAGCAGGCCACCCCCGTCCTCGCCGAGCGCGGCGAGGGCGTCTACCTCTACGACGCCGAGGGCCGCCGGCACCTGGACTTCACCGCGGGCATCGGCGTCGTCAACACCGGGCACTGCCACCCGCGCGTGGTCGAGGCCGCGCAGCAGCAGGTGGGCACGCTCGTCCACGGCCAGTACACGACCGTCATGCACCGGCCGCTGCTGCGGCTGACCGAGGCGCTCGGCGAGGTGCTGCCGGAGGGCCTGGACTCGCTGTTCTTCCTCAACAGCGGCAGCGAGGCGGTCGAGGCGGCCATCCGGCTGGCCCGGCACGCCACCGGCCGGCAGAACATCGTCGTCTTCCACGGCTCCTTCCACGGCCGCACGATGGGCGCCGCCGCGCTCACCACGGCGGGCACGAAGTTCCGCGCCGGGATCGGCCCGCTCATGCCGGGCGCCGCGATCGCGCCGTTCCCGCAGGCCTACCGGTACGGGTGGCCGGAGGAAGAGGCGACGCGGTTCGCGCTGCGCGAGCTCGACTACCTGCTCGCCACCGCGAGCCCGGCGTCCGACACGGCCGCCTTCGTGGTCGAGCCGGTCCTCGGCGAGGGCGGCTACATCCCCGCGCCGCCCGCCTTCCTGGAGGGCCTGCGCGAGCGCGCCGACCGGCACGGCATCCTGCTGGTCGTGGACGAGGTGCAGACCGGGTTCGGGCGGACCGGCCGGTTCTGGGGCCACGAGCACTCCGCCGCGCGCCCCGACGTCCTGATCACGGCCAAGGGCCTGGCGAGCGGGTTCCCGCTGTCGGCGATCGCGGCGCCGGAGGCCCTGATGGCCAAGGCCCGCCCGGGGTCGCAGGGCGGCACGTACGGGGGCAACGCCGTCTCGTGCGCCGCCGCGCTCGCCACCCTTCGGGTCATCGCCGACGAGGACCTGGTCGGCAACTCCGCCGTGCAGGGCGCGCGGCTGAACGACGGGCTCCGCAAGGTCGCCGCCGACCACCCGGCGATCGGCGACGTGCGCGGGCTCGGGCTGATGCAGGCCAGCGAGTTCACCACGCCGGACGGCGAACCCGACGCCGCCGCGGCGGCGCGGGCGCACGGGGCCGCCGCCGAGCGCGGGCTGCTGCTGCTGACCTGCGGCGCGTACGGCAACGTCGTCCGGATGATCCCGCCGCTGATCGTCACCGCGGAGCAGATCGACGACGGCCTCGCCCTGTGGGCGGACGCCGTCGCCGACGCCCTCGGCTAGGGGCCGCGCCTCAGGGCGGGTCCTTCGGGCCCGTCCTGCGGTAGACGATCGTGAGCGCCACCACCACCACGACCAGGGCCGCCAGGACGATCCCGCCCTTGATCAGGCGGTCCGCCAGCAGTTCGACGACCACGTCTCCGTCACCGGCCGCCGGCATCACCGGCCCCCTCCCGTCCCGCGGATGCCGCTCCGGTCGAGGTAGTGCAGGACGCCGCGGACGGCCAGCCGGCCGAGTTCGGACCGGCCGCCACGCCGCGCGTCGAGGCCGCCTCGGCCCTGGCCCGGGCGCGGACCCGGGCCGGCCGCCGGGCGGTCGGCCCAGGCGCGCAGGACCGGCTCGACCAGGCCCCGGGCCCGGCCGAGCCGGCCGCGGCGCTTCAGCATGATCGCCACGCTGAACACCGCGACGACCAGCAGCGCGATCCCGGCGACGATGATCGCGAAGCGGATCAGCAGGATGTTCATCACCTCGTCCACGTCGACCTCCCCTTCGGCCCGACTTCTTTAGCACGACCGTGCCAAAAACGACTGTAGCATGAGCGTGCTATAAAAGAGCGGTGCCGAAGATCGTCGATCCCGAGGCCCGCCGCCGCGAGGTGGCCGAGGCCGTGTTCCGCGTCGTGCGCCGCGACGGCCTGGACCAGGCGTCGCTGCGCACCGTCGCCGCCGAGGCGGGCCTGGCGATCGGGTCGGTCCGGCACTACTTCGACGGCCAGGCGGAGATCATGATCTTCGCGATGCGCACGTTCGCCGAGCGGGCCGGCGAGCGGCTGCGGCTGCGCGCGGCCCGGCTCGCGGCCCCCGGCCCCGCCGCGCCGCCGGCCGAGCACGCGGCGGCCGTGGAGGCGCTGTTCGCCGAGCTGCTGCCGCTGGACGCCGACCGGCGCGAGGAGGCCGAGGTGTGGCTGGCCTTCACGGCCGGCGCCCGCACCCGGCCCGAGCTTCGCCCGCTGGCCCGGGAGATGCACGACGACCTGCGCTCGATCGCGACGCGGGTCCTGCGGGCGGCCCGCCGCGCCGGCGCCCTGCGCCCCGACCTGGACGTCGAGGTCGAGGCCGCGCGGGTGCACGCGCTGGTGGACGGGCTGACCTCGCACGCCGTCCTGCGGCCCGACGCCGCCGGCCCGGCGGAGCTGCGGGCCGTGCTGCGCCGGCACGTCAGCGAGCTGACCGGCGTCCCGGCGGGAGACCTGCCCGCGCCGCCCGGCCCGGAGGACCTGCGCGCCGGCGGGTGACGCGCCGCCTGCTAGATTCCGAACCTCGTTCTACACGAGGAGGCGCGTTGGACCCCTGGCAGACCCCGGAGCGCGCGGCGCTGCGCGCCCTGGTCCGCGACTTCACCGCGCGGGAGATCGTCCCGTTCCTCGCCGGCTGGGAGGACGCGGGCGAGCTGCCCCGCTCCCTGCACGCCCGCGCCGCCGAGGCGGGACTGCTCGGGGCGGGGTTCCCGGAGGAGGCCGGCGGGTCCGGCGGGGAGCTGTTCGACGCGCTGATCGTCGCCGAGGAGATCATCCAGTCCGGCGGGTCGGGCGGCGTGGTCGCCTCCCTGTTCACGCACGGGATCGCGCTCCCCCACATCATCGCCTCCGGGGACGAGGCGCTGATCGAGCGGTTCGCGCGGCCGGCGCTCGCCGGGGAGCTGATCGGCGCGCTCGGCGTCACCGAGCCGGGCACCGGGTCGGACGTCGCGGGCATCCGCACCACCGCCGTCCGCGACGGCGGGCACTACGTCGTCGACGGCGCCAAGATGTTCATCACCTCGGGCGTGCGGGCCGACTTCGTCACCACGGCGGTGCGCACGGGCGGGCCCGGCTTCGACGGCATCTCCCTGCTGGTCGTGGAGAAGGGGACCCCGGGGTTCACCGTGTCGAAGCCGCTGCGCAAGATGGGCTGGCTCTGCTCGGACACCGCGGAGCTGTCGTTCGACGGCGTCCGCGTCCCGGCGGAGAACCTGGTCGGCGCGGAGAACAGCGGGTTCCTGCAGATCGTCGAGAACTTCGTGACCGAGCGGCTCTCCCTCGCCGTCCAGGCCTACGCGACGGCGCAGCGCTGCCTGGACCTCACCCTGGCCTGGGTGCGGGACCGGGAGACGTTCGGGCGCCCCCTGGCCTCCCGGCAGCTCGTCCGGCACAAGATCGCCGAGATGGCGCGGCGGACCGACGTCGCCCGCACCTACACCCGCGCCGTCGCCGAACGGCACGCCGCCGGTGAGGACGTCCTCACCGAGACCGCCTACGCCAAGAACACCGCCGTCCTGGCCTGCGAGCACGTCGTGCACGAGGCCGTCCAACTGCACGGCGGGACGGGGTACATGCGCGAGTCGGAGGTGGAGCGCCACTACCGCGACGCCCGCATCCTCGGCATCGGCGGCGGCACCAACGAGATCATGAACGAGATCGCCGCGAAGCGCCTCGGGCTGTGACGCCGGAGGCGGCGCGGCGGCGCCCGGCGGTGAGAGGGGAGCCCGCCGGACGCCGCCGTCTCCGGGTCAGCCGAGGGGGTTCGCGCAGTCGATGGGCCAGTACGGGCCCCAGACGTCGAGCGAGTTCAGCACGAATCTGATCATCACCGGGTCGAAGGCGATGCCGACGTGCGCGTTGGTGTCGTTCGGGCACTTGTCCTGCAGCAGGACGTTCTGCGCGTTGGAGCCGTTGAGGAACTCCGAGGTGTAGGGCGTGACGACCTCGTCGTACTTGGTGGACAGCACGATGTAGGTCGGGCCGGGCACGGTGTCGCCGCCCTCGTTCAGCTTCTTGAGGAAGTCGGAGCCGACGATCTGCTGGCCCGCGGCCGGCGCCGCCTTCACGACCGCCTGCGTGATGCCGAGCAGGCTGCCCAGCTCCACCAGCCCGGACATGTTGGTGCCGTGGTTGGACGGCACGACGCCGACCAGCTTGTTCACCTTCGCGGCGCCGCCGAGGAACTTCATGTAGTACCGCGGCATCATGCCGCCCTGCGAGTGCCCGACGATGTCGACCTTGGACGCCCCGGTGGCGGCCGTGACCCTGTCGACGAACGCCGCCAGCTCACCGGCCGACGTGGGGATGTCGCCGATCCCCTGGACGGGGCCGTCCTTGGGGCCGCCGTAGTTGAGGGCGTAGACGCAGTACCCGGCCTTCTTGAGCGCCGGAGAGAGCTTCTGCCAGTTGAAGGCCATGTTCTCGAACGTGCCGTGCACGAGCACCACGGGGCGCGGGTGGAGGAACGAGGGCTTGCAGTTCCAGTCGTTCGCCCCTTGCGGGCTCGTCTCGGCGTGCGCGGCGGGCGCGACCGTCCCGGCCAGGCCGAGGGCGGCGGGGACCGCCGCGGCGATGACCGCCCACGAGCGGAGTCGTGTGAAACGCATGGGCATCTCCCTAATGCGGGCACGACGAACCAGGCCGGCGTCCGGCCTTTCCTGTCGCCGTGTTGATCGGGGGTGGGGTGCCCACAAGGTACGACCGCGTTCCGGCGCAGTCTTGTGGAATGACCACCGGTTACCGCGAGGGAATTGTCAGCCGATTCACAAGCGATCCGCCGCGGCCGTGTCCGGACGGGCGCGGCCGCGACGGCCGGTCAGGCCTGGGCGACGGCGCCCTCCTTGAGGAGGGTCTCGGCGTCGTCGAAGCCCAGGTCGTCCAGGACGGCCCTGGTCTGGCCGCCGGGGAGGACGGGGACGCCGTCGGTCTCGGCCGGGGTCCGGGAGAAGCGGGGGGCCGGGGCCGGCTGGCGGTGGCCGGCGAGCTCGGGGAAGACCTCGCGGGACGTGTTGAAGGGGTGCTCGGCGGCCTCGGCCAGCGACAGGACGGGGGCCACGCAGGCGTCGCTCGGGACGAAGACCTCCGTCCACTCGTCGCGGGTCCTCGTGCGGAAGGCGGCGGCGAAGCGCTCGCGCATGGCGGGCCATCGGTCGCGGTCGTACTGGGCGGGAAGGTCCTCCCCTTCGACGCCGAGCCGGCGGAGGAACTCGGCGTAGAACTGCGGCTCGATGGCGCCGACGGCCATGTGGCGGCCGTCGGAGGTCTCGTAGACGTCGTACCAGGGGGCGCCGGTGTCGAGCATGTTGACGCCGCGGCGGTCCTCCCAGATGCCGCCCGCGAGGAAGCCGTGGATGAAGGTGGACAGGTGGGCGGTGCCGTCCACGATGGCGGCGTCGACGACCTGGCCGCGCCCGGTCGTCCGCGTCTCGAGCAGGGCCGCGAGGACGCCGGTGACGAGGTACATGCTGCCGCCCGCGAAGTCGCCGAGCAGGTTCATCGGGACCTGGGGCGGCCCGCCCGCGCGGCCGATGGCGTGCAGGGCGCCGGTGATCGCGATGTAGCCGACGTCGTGGCCGGCGGTGTGCGCCAGCGGCCCCTCCTGCCCCCAGCCGGTCATCCGCCCGTACACCAGGCGCGGGTTGCGGGCCAGGCAGTCGTCCGGGCCGATGCCGAGGCGCTCGGTGACGCCGGGGCGGAACCCTTCGAGCAGGACGTCGGACTTCTCCACCAGGCGGAGGACGACGTCCTTGCCGCGCTCGCTCTTGAGGTCGACGGCGATCGACCGCTTGCCGCGGTTGGTGAAGTCGGTGCCGCCGGCGGCCTGCCCGTCCCGGACGGCGGAGGCGCGGTCGACGCGGATCACGTCGGCGCCGAGGTCGGCCAGCAGCATCGCCGCGAACGGCCCCGGCCCGATCCCGGCCAGCTCGATCACCCGTACTCCGGAGAGCGGCCCGTTGCCCATCTGCGACTCCCTGAATCTCGTTCGGTCCCCCCAGTGTGCCCGATCGAGGTAAGCGGGTGCTGACCCGACCCGCCCTATCGGGCGGTGAGGGTCACGGCCGTGCCGGGGGTCCCCCTGCCGACGAGGAGGCGGTCGCGCGTCGCGGCGCCCCGGACCCCCTCGGCGTGCGGGACGAGACCGCGTCCCGCCGCGGCCACGTAGTACCAGCGGCCCGACGCCGCGCGCCACCACGTCCCGCTGACCGGACGCTGGACGTCGCAGGCGCCCGTGGCCCGGTTCTCCGCCCCGAGCAGGGTCGCGAAGGAGGCGGCGCCGCCGTCGGCGTACGCGACCCGGGTGCAGGTCCAGTCGGCGCTCTCCCCGCCGTGCGGCAGCGTCCCCGACCAGAAGTGGGACGCCGTGGCCGCGGAGAGGGGCCGCGAGGACGCGGGGACCGCGCAGGCCAGCCTCTTCCAGAAGGCCCGGGCGGTGCGGCCGAGCACGGCCGGGCGGTCGGGGCCGCCCGGGCGGCGGTCCGGCGGGCGGTAGCCGAGGACGGCGGCGCGCGGGCCGCCGAGGTCGCCGACCGTGCGCGCGCCGAGGTGGAAGAGCGGTCCGCGGCCGCAGCCGGTGCCGGGACGGACGGGCGCCGTCACGCCGCCGGACGCGGCGAGCCGCCCCCCGGCGAGGGTCTCCGGCCGGGCGTCCCAGGGCGACAGGAGGTAGCGCCCGCCGCCGAGGGCGATCGGCGCGGACGGGTCGGCGCCGATCGCGGCGACGTCCAGGCGCCCTGAGGCGTAGCGGGCCAGGCGTCCGCCGCTGCGCATCACCGCGAGCGGCACGCCGTCCACGGTGCCGGCGTACAGCAGTTGCGCGACGCCGCTGTCGGGGCGGCGGCCCCCGGGCTCGGCGGCCCACGCGGCGGCGGCGCGGCGGCCGAACGCCCGGTCGCCGGCGAGGTCGCCGCGGGCGGGCCAGACGTCGAGGGAGCGGGCGCCGCGCGTCCAGGCGTCCGGCGCCGCCGTGACGAGGCCGAGGCCGCGGGCGGACGCCTCGCGGGCGCCCTCCCGCTCCGTCACCAGCAGCGCGCCGACCAGCGCGGCGGTGAGGAAGACCGCGGCCGCCAGCGGGATGACCGAGCGGGTGCGGACGGGGCGCAGCAGCTCCGCCTCGAACCGGTCGCCGCGGCGGGGCACCGGCACCTCGACGGCCTCGGCGGCACGGATCACCGGCCAGGGGTCGCGCACCCGCAGCTCGATCAGCTGGTCGCGGACGGCGTAGCGGGGCATCCCCTCGACGTTCCGCAGGACGTAGGCGACGCGGACGTGGGGGTCGAGCCTGGACAGCGCCGCGGTCAGCGCCGGGTCGGGCAGGCGGGCGGGCAGCGCGCGCAGCCACGGGCCGAGGCCGATCTGCAGGCGGCGGGACGGCCGCAGCGCCCGGCGCAGCACGCGGGTGCGGCGCCGGGCGTGCCCGGCGGCGGAGCGGTCGCGGGCGCCGCGCGAGGTGGAGTCCACGATCCGGCGGGCGATCGCCAGCCGGTAGACGCGCTTTCCCCGTCCCGGCAGAACGAAATACGCCATCCGGACAAGGTCGCCATAAGCCGATTCGGTCGGTGGTGTTTCCCTGTGCGGATTCGTCATGACATCGTCCGTCACGGCGGGCCACTCCCTCTGGGGCAGTTCCTTCGTCGCGAATCCCGAGGTTAGGACGGAGAGAGCCGGTACTGGAGCGCAATTGGCACAACGATTAACCGACCGAATGGAAATGTCATCTCATTTCCGTACGATGTGCCGGAGGCGGCGGGCCCGGCCTTCCGCGCGAGAGCAGCCACGCCCGTTTCCTCCCCGTACTACGCTTGTGCCCGGGGGAACCGCCCCGGGCCGCGCCGCATCGAACGAACCAGCCGCGCACGCGCCCGCACGCGCCCCGGACGAGACGAGCGACCGAGAGGGAACCCCCGACCCATGACCGAGGACGTTCCGGGCTACCGGGTGCTTGAGCAGGTCGGCGAGGGCGGCTTCAGCGTCGTCTACCGCGCCCACCAGGAGCGCCTGGACCGGATGGTCGCGCTGAAGGTCATGTCGATCAGCGCGGTCGACGACGCGGCGATGCGGCGGTTCCAGCGCGAGTGCAAGATCACCGGTCGGCTCTCCGGGCACCCGAACATCGTGACCGTGCTGGACACCGGCACCACCCGGTCCGGGCGCCCCTACATCGTGATGGAGTACTTCGAGCACGGAGCGCTCACCGACCGGCTCGCGCGGGAGGGGCCCCTCGCGTTCGCCGAGGTGCTGCGGATCGGGGTGAAGATGGCGGGCGCGCTCGCCGCCACCCACGAGACCGACGTCCTGCACCGGGACGTCAAACCGCAGAACGTGCTGCTGTCGCGGTACGGCGAGCCCGCGCTCGCCGACTTCGGCATCGCCCGCCTCGTCGACAGCTTCGACGCCACCCACACGCAGGCGTTCACCCCGCACCACGCCGCCCCCGAGGTGCTGGAGGGCAGGCCGCCGGGCATCGGGTCCGACCTGTACTCGCTCGGCTCGACGCTCTACCAGCTGCTGGCCGGACGGCCCGCGTTCAAGGGGCCGCCCCGCGAGGGCATCGCGCCGCTGATGCTGCGGATCCTCAACGACCCGCCGCCGCCGATCCCCCGCCCCGACGTCCCGCGGCAGGTCACCGACGTCATCGTGCGCGCGATGGCCAAGACGCCCGACGAGCGGTTCGCGAGCGCCGTGGAGTTCGCGCAGGCGCTCCAGCGCGTCCAGGCCGAGCTGGGGCTGCCGGTGACGGACGTGGCGCACGCCGGCCGCGGCGCCCTGGCGCTGTCGGACGCCGGCCCGATCCCCTCGTTCCCCGACGTCTCCGCCCCGCCGCCGGCGCCCGCCGCGCAGGCGCCGTCCCCGCCCGCCCCCGCGCCGCCGGCTCCGGCGCCCCTCGCCGCGCCGACATCGGCGCCGCCGCGGTCGCCGTGGGCGCCGAACGCCCTCCCGCCGCAGACGCGTGAGACGGCCCTCCCCCAGGAAGGTCCGCCCCCCTCCCCGGAAGCCGCCTGGCCTCCGATGCCGGTGCCCCAGGCGGGCGACCGGCCCGCGAACGGGTCCTCCACGACGCCGCACACGTCACCGCACACGACGCCGCACGGGGGCCCGCACCAGACCACCTGGGACCAGCCCCGCCAGGGCCCGCGCCGCGGCCTGATCGTGGTGGGCGGGATCGTGCTCGCCGGCGGGCTGGCCCTCGGCATCGGGGCGCTCGCGCTGTCCGGCGGCGGCGACGGCAAGGGCGGGACCGCCGCCACGTCGCCGCCGCCCTCCCCGACCGCCCCGCAGGGGCAGACCACCCAGACCCCGCCCCAGCCGATCCCGGCCTCGCAGCTCGCGGCGACCCGCCCGCGCAAGGTGGTCGCGCGGCAGGTCGGCCGGACGGCGGCGCTGCTCTGGACGCTGCCGCCCGCCGCGCGCGGGCTGCCGCTGCTCGTCCAGCAGCAGCCCGCCGGGACCCAGCCGATCGTGTCGGTGAAGGCGGGCTCGCAGTCGGCGACCATGCCGGGCCTGCGGCCGAACACGGCGCACTGCTTCAAGGTCGGCGCGGTGCTGCGCCTCAACCAGGGCCAGGCTCCGGACGTGGCGTGGTCGGCGCCCGCCTGCGTCGGCAAGGCGAAGAAGCGCCCCAAGCCGTAGCTCTCGCGGAGGGTCCGCGGGTCAGGGCGCGCACGTCCAGACCGCGGGCCCCGCGAGGCTCCTCCAGTCGCCCGGCGTGTTGACCAGGTACCCGATGACGTAGCCGGTCTTGCCGCTCCACGTGATGTTGGCGTACATGTCGCCGGCGAGGGCGGCGTCCCTGGGGTGCCTGTAGTAGACGCCCTTCTTCTGGCAGTTCACGACGACGAGCTCGCCGTTGTTGTCGGTCATGGTGGCGACGGTCGTGCCGTTGTTGGCGTCGGCGGTGGCCCGGATGTAGGCGTTGGAGTTCCCGTTGCGCTCCACCGGGTACCTGGCGGCGGGCCCGGTGAGGCTGGCGCCGAGCGTCGCGGCGGCGCCCGTGCCGGCGCCGTTCACAGCGGAGACGGTGAAGGTGTAGGGCCCGTTGGTCCACACCTCCCCGAGCGTCGCGGTCATGGCCGAGCCCGTGGCGGCGGGCACCGTCCGGGACCCCTTGACCGGGCCGTCCCAGCCGATCCGGTAGGCGGACGCGCCGGGCGGGGCCGTCCAGGAGACCTTCGCCCCGGACGAGGTGGCCTGCGCCTTGAGGCCGGTCGGCGCGCCGGGCGTCACGCACGGGCGGGCGGGGTCGCTGGGCGCCGACACCTGCTCCCGGGTGCGTCCGCGGCCGTCCCGGTAGCGGACGGCGACGCGGAAGCGGTACTCGCGGGCGCAGTCCCCGCCGGTGACCGTGAACGTGAAGGGCCCGGCCCCCGGCGCGATCGCGGCCGGGCTCGCCGCGAGGCCGGACGGGACGTCCTTCAGCGCGTACCCGATGATCCCCTCGCCGTCCGAGGGCTGGAAGTCGATCCGCATCGTGCCCGCCCCGGGCGTGACCGACACGTTCAGCGGCGCGGCGGGCGGCGCGCCGGGCCGCGGGCGGCGCGGATCCCGCGGGGCGGTCGTCCGCGGCGGCTGCGGAGCGCCGCTGCCGCCGGGCTGCGGGAGGGCGCGGCGCACCGGGCCGCCCGGCACCTTGTCCCGGTACTTGTCGATGCCCTTGCGGCCGCCCTGCCCGTCGACCACGACGGCGCGCGGGCCGGACGGGTCGTTCGCCCACAGCAGGCCGTCGCGGACGAAGACGTCCAGCCGGGCGGGCCGCCCGCTGACCGGGACCGGCGCCTCGAAGCGGTTTCCCGCCGAGTCGTACACCAGCAGCGCCCCGGCCGTCTCGTCGGGGATGTAGACCTTGGGGCCGAGCATCTGCGGCGGCCGGTACCGGTGCTTCGGCATGGCGAGCCGCGTGCTGGAGTACCGCCCGGTGTCGGTGTCCACGGTCACCAGCGACCCGGCGCCGGGCACCAGCAGCGGGACGGTCTTGCCCTCGGTGGCGGGCGGGGCGAGGACGCCGCCGCGGCCCGCCTGCCTCACGGTGGCGGGCAGCCCGACCGTCAGGCGCGTCCCCGACGGCTTGACGACGGTGGCGGTGGCGTTCGTGGAGTTCACGACGACCGGGTCGCCCGCGGCCATGGTGAGCGCGAGGTCGTCCCCCGGCCCGCCGACGCGGACCGGCGGCTGCGTGCGTCCGTCCTTGAACGCCGTGACCTGCCCGTCCTTCGCCACGGGCACCCACAGGGCGCCCCGCGCGTCGATGCCCGCCTGCCCGAGGACGGGCGGGAGCGTCGCGGGCGCGCCGACCGGCGTCAGGCCGACCGGGTCGATCTGCTGGAGGAGGCCCTTGACGGAGTCGACCGTGTAGGCCTTCCCGGCGCCCGCGAGGACCTGGATGCCGCGGCCGAGCGGGCGGCTCGCGCCGACGTCCAGCTGGGAGGGGTCGAGCCGGCTGACGACGCCGGTGTCCTGGTCGATGATCAGGACGGTGGCGCCGTCCTGGACGATCCTGATGTCGTGGCCGCGCATCTGCGGGGGGACGCCGGTCTTGCCGTCCACCTTGGCCGCGGGCCCGTTGACGTGCACGACGAGGCCCTTGTCCCGCGCGGTGAGCCAGGCGCCGACGTCGGCGATCCGGTACTTGGCGCTCGCGACGCCCACCCCGTAGACGACGGCGGCGATGACGAGCAAGCCGGTGAGCCCGACGGCCACCTGCCCTGTCAGCCGATCACGCCGGAAGAAAACGCCCAGGCCCGCCATGTCCTGTTATCCCCCACCCATTTCGCAGGGGACACCGTAGCCGCTCGCGTCCCACCGGCGCCGGTGTTCCCGCGAAACGGCGGCGGTCAGTCTCCGCGGACGGCGGCGGCGTACTCCGCGGCGGTGATGTTGCGCCCGGACACGACCACCACCAGGCGGCCGGCGGCCTCGACCTTCCCTGCCATGACGGCGGCGACCGCCGCGCCGCCCGCGCCCTCGGCGACGAGGCCGTGCTCGTGGAACAGCAGGCGCAGCGCCGCCCGGATCTCGTCGTCGGTGACCGCCGTCAGCTCGGCGGTGCGGCCGATCACCTCGGGGGTGACGCAGCCGGGTTCGAGGTTGCCGGGCAGGCCGTCGGCGAACGTCTCGCCGACCTCGACCCGGGTGACCCGTCCCGCCGCCACCGACGCCGAGACTCCGCGCGACACCGCCGACTCCACGCCCACGACCCGCACGTCGCCGCGCTCGCGCGCCCACAGGCACAGGCCGGCGACGAGCCCCCCGCCGCCGACCGGCGCGACGACCGTGAGGGGGCCGTCCGCCTGCGCGTCGAGTTCGCGCCCGATGGTGCCCTGCCCCGCGATGACCGCCGGGTCGTTGTAGGGCGAGACGTAGTGGCCGGGCAGCGTCATCGCGTGCGCCTCGGCCTCGTCGTAGGTCGTCCCGTGCTGGACGAGGCGCACCGGGAACGCGCGGATCCTGTCGACCTTGACCTGCGACGCGCGGGTCGAGACCACCACGGTGACGTCCGCGCCCGCCCTCGCGGCGGCGTACCCCATGCCGAGGCCGTGGTTGCCCGCGCTCGCCGTGACGGCCGGCTCCCCGGCGGGGAGCGCGGCGACGGCCGCGAGCGCGCCCCGCACCTTGAACGCGCCGACCGGCTGGAACGTCTCCAGCTTCAGCAGCGCGCCCGGCGCCACGCCCGACGGGACCAGCGGCGTGGGGGCGAGCTCGGCGGACACGGCCCGCCAGGCGCGGTCCAGGTCGTCCGGGCCGGGCGGCCGGACGGCGCGCACCGTCATGCCGGCTCCCCCGGCGACCCGTCCAGCCGCTCGTGGAGGCGGTCCCGGATCTCCTCGGGGGTGTAGGCGCGGCGGCGGCGCTCGGCGCGCACGACCACGGCGCCGGTCGCGGCGACCCCGAGGAACCCCGCGACGCCCAGTGCCTTCCAGAGATTCGACGCCTTCAACAGGCCGGACCCTCGCAACGTGCGCATGCGGCTACCGTAGCGACCATGCCGGGCACGAGCATCTCCCTCGCCGAGGCCGCCGAACTGACCCGCACCGGGGACGTGTGGCTGTTCCGCGGCCGGACGGTCGCCGACCGCGCCATCCAGATGACCACCAACAGCCCCGTCAACCACGTCGGCATGGCGGTGGTGATCGACGACCTGCCCCCGCTGATGTGGCACGCCGAGCTCGGCCGCTCGCTGCGGGACATGTGGACCGGCGGGCACCACCGCGGCGCGCAGCTGCACGACCTGCGGGACGCGGTGCTGGCCTGGGGGAACCGCTACGGGCAGCGGGCCTGGCTGCGGCAGCTCGACCCGCCGCCGACCCGGGCGATGGAGGACGCGGCGCTGCGCGCGGTGGCGCGGCTGGACGGCACGCCGTTCCCCTCGACGTCGAAGCTGGCGACGCGGTGGCTGCGCGGGCGGGTGCCGATCCGGCGGCCGGCCGAGCGGGACCCGAACCTGGAGACGGCGTTCTGCGCGGAGATCGTCGCGGTGACGTACCAGTCCATGGGGCTGCTGCCGAAGGGGCGCCGCCCGAACTGGTTCGACCCGGGCCGGTTCTGGAGCGGGGACGACCTGGAGCTGGAGACGGGCGCGGTGCTCGGCGGCGAGATCGCCGTCAGCGTCCCCGCGTCCTGACGGCCCGGCGGTCCCGCAGCGACCGCGGGTGCAGGCGGCGCCGGAAGCGGCGCAGCCGCCCGGCCCTGGCGGTGACGAGGCGGCCGAGCTCGTCGGTGTGCCGCCACGCGCGGTCGGCGGCGCCGGGGTCCGGCTGGGACGCGGCGAACCGGCTGCGGTTGACCAGGTCGGCGAGCGGCCCGAGGTGGCCGTGGGCGTCCTCGCCGACGGCGGACGCGCCGAAGCGGGCGACCTCGTGCGCGGTCAGCGTCCGGGCCGTGGACAGGCCGACGTCGGCGAGATGGTCGAGCGCCTGGTGCCACGCGCCGGTGATGCGGGCGGCGGGCGGCCCGGCCCTCCGGCGCCGCTTCCGCAGGGCGGGGGCGAGGAGGACGGCGCCCAGGTAGCCGGCGGCGAGCGCGCCCGCCGCGAGCGCGGCGAGCACCCACCACGGCGTGGGACCGCCGTCCGAGGCGGTCGGCTTCTGCGGACCCTTCTGCGTCGTGGCGCCCGGCCCCTGGCCGCGCTGCTGGGAGGCCGCGTTCTTCTGGGCCTGCTCCAGCTTCTGCTCGGTCTCCCCCGCCGCGACGGAGTCGTTCTTCTTGGAGCGGCGCGCGCTGTCGGGGAGCGGGTTGAACCGGATCCAGCCGAGCCGGTCGAACTTGATCTCCGGCCACACCATCACGTCCCCGGACCGGACCTGGACGGTGTCGCCCGCGCGGGCGCCGCCGTCGAAGCCCACGGTGACCCGGGACGGCAGGCCGATCGTCCGGGCGAGCAGGGCGTAGGCGGTCGCGAAGTGCTCGGGCGTGCCGCGCCTGCCCTCGCCGAGGAAGTAGTCGAGCTGCCGGTAGCCGTGCCCCGGCGGGGCGGTGACGTCGTACCTGGCGTACCGCTTGAGGTACTCGGCGAGCATCGCGGCCTTCTGGATCGGCGACACGGCGCCCCGCGTCGCGGCCTGGGCGAACCTGCGGAACTCGGCGATCTGGACGGGCGGCTCCTTCGCGCCCGGACCCCACGGCAGCTCCCGCGCGGTCCTGGCCTCGGCGTCGCCGGCGACCTCCGCCCCGGCGAGGTCGTCGGCCGTCCATTCGGGGACGACGGAGTCGACGCGGTAGGTCTGGCCGGGGCGCAGCGGCTGCGCGGCGGCCAGCGCGCCGCTGCCGGGGTCGACGACGACGGGGAGCCCGGCGACCTCCCGCGGCCGGTCGGCGGCGGGCACCCACACGCCCGGCAGGTCGCGGATGGTGACGCGCTGCGCGACCTCGTGCTCGCGGTCCGGCTCCGGCCCCTCCGGAACGCGGCTCCCGGTGGGGACGAACCGGGCCGTGGACGACCAGGTCACGCCGTCGAACCGGTCCAGCACGGCGAGCCGCTCGATCTCGTCGCGCCTCGACTGGACCGTGAACATCACCTGGTCGGGGCTGAGCAGCCAGCCGCCGACGCGGTCCAGCGGGCTGACGCCGTCGCGCTGCTGCGGCGGAGGCGCCTGCACCTGCTCGCGCGGGTCGTAGGGGTCCGCGCTGACGGGGACGACGGGTCCGGCGGCGAACGCCAGCGCCCCGAGGAGGGCCGCGGCGGGGACGCCGACCAGCAGCGGCCGCCACGCGGTGCCCGAGTCGGGCCCGTCCGCGCGGACGAGGACCAGCACGGCGATGAGCACGACGGTCGCGGCGGCGAGCGGCAGGTTGGATCCGGGGCCGTCGACCCCGAGCAGCAGCGCGACCGCCCAGACGCCGAGCGCGGGCACGCAGGGCAGGGCGCGCAGCGAGGTGCGCAGCGCCAGCTCCGCCGCCGCGAACGCCGCCAGCCACACCACCACGTGGACCAGGACGAGGTACTCCGGCTTCGCGGGGGCGGGCAGCAGCGTGGTCAGGATCGACTTCCACGCGCCGAGCACGCCCTCGCGCAGCGTCTGCGGGAGCGTCCCGTCCCCGAGGGCGGGGCGCAGGACGGTCGCCGAGACCGTCGCCGCCCAGGCGAGGACGGTCAGCACCAGCGAGATCCACAGCGGCCAGGGACCCTTGTCCTTGCGCGGCCCCGACAGCAGCCCGCACAGCAGCGTCGGCACCACCGCCGCGACGGCGGCGACGGGGACGACCGGCCCGAGCCCGAACACCCGCTGGAACGCCAGCCCGGCGACGGCGACCAGGCAGGCCGTCACGGCGATCGAGGCGTACCGGGTCACCGGGCGCTCCCCAGCCGGTGCCACGCCTCCGCCAGCCCCTCCAGGTCGGCGAAGTCGACGAGCTGGACGCCGGGCGGCGCCGCCGCGGGACCCCCCGGGCGGACCCGCAGCACGACGATCCGGTCGAACCGGCTGCGGACGGCCGCGATGCGCCCGAGCTCGGCGGCGTCCGGGGTGATGACGACGAGGGACCCGCCCGGGCGCACACGGCGCACCGCGTCCACGACCGAGCCCGCCCCCTCACGCGTGCGGACGGCGGTGAGCCGGTCGAGGAGGACCTCCACGTCGTCCGGCCCGCCCCGCGTGTCGGCCACCTGGCCGTCGCCGGTGAGGATCCGGACGGGGAAGCTCGCCGACGCCGCCCCGGCCGCGACCGACGCCGCGGCGTCCACGGCGAGCTCGAAGTCGTCGGGTTCCGGCCACGAACCGGGGCGCGCCTCCAGCACGACCGTCGTCGTGGGCAGGCTGGCGTCCACGAGCTGGCGGACCATCAGCGTCCCGGTGCGCGCCGACGACTTCCAGTGGATGTGGCGCAGCTCGTCCCCGATCACGTACTCGCGCAGCGCGTGGAACGTCGCCGTCCCCGCCGGGGACCGGTCGCTGGTCGGGCCCTCCAGGTGGTAGGCGCGCCCGGACGGCAGCAGCGACAGCCGCACCGTCCTCGGCCGGACGAGCAGGACCCGCGGCGCCCCGTACTCGCGCACCCGGCGCGCCAGCCGGAGGGGGTCGGCGCGCACCAGCCGCAGCGGCCCCACCGGGATCTCGCCGCGCCGGGACGTCGGCAGCCGGTAGGTCACGGTGCGCCCGCCGCCCGGGCGCAGCCGCGGGATGTCGACCGCCACAGGCGTGGAGCCCGCCGCGTCCTCGGCGCTGAGCCCGCGCACGCCGCGCCCCTTGTTCGTCACATGCAGGACCCCGACGGCGGGCTCGCCGCGCGCCACCCGCGCCGGCGCGATCTCCCTGCCGACCTCCAGCTTCGGGCGCGGCAGCGTCCACAGCGCCGCCGCCCCCACCGCGACCAGGCCCGCGACGGCCAGCACGGCGGGCTCGGGATAGCCGAGCCACCAGCCCGCCGCGTACAGCAGGACCGAACCGGCCGCCGTCCCCCATCCGAGCGGCGTCAGCACGTCACACCCCGGCGGCCTGCGGCGTCGGCACGTCGCCCAGCGCCTCGGCGACCACGTCGGCGCCCGAGCGCCCGCGCAGCTCGGCCTCCGGCGTGACGATCAGCCGGTGCGCGATGACGGGCACCGCGAGCGCCTTGACGTCCTCGGGGACGATGTAGGAGCGGCCGGCCGCCGCCGCCCGCACCCGCGCGGCGCGCAGCAGCGCGATGCCGGCCCGCGGGCTCGCGCCGAGCCGCAGGTCCGGGTGTTCGCGGGTGACCGCGACGACGCGCACGAGGTAGTCGTACAGCGGCGGCGCGACGTGCAGCCGCTGCGCGAACTCGATCATCCGGGCGAGGTCCTCGCGGCTCAGCACCGGCGGCATCTGGTCGAGCACCGCGCCGGTCGGGGCCCCGGCGAGCAGCGCCACCTCGGCCTGGTGGTCGGGGTAGCCCATCGAGATCCGCATCAGGAACCGGTCGAGCTGCGCCTCCGGCAGCGGGTACGTGCCGTCCATGTCGACGGGGTTCTGCGTGGCGATCACCATGAAGGGGCGCGGCACCGGATGCGGGACGCCCTCGACGGTGACCCGGCGCTCCTCCATGACCTCCAGCAGCGCCGACTGCGTCTTGGGCGAGCCGCGGTTGATCTCGTCGGCCACGGCAAGGTTCGCGAAGATCGGTCCAGGGTGGAACTCGAACTCGGCCGTCCCCTGGTTGAAGATCGACACGCCGGTGATGTCGCTGGGCAGCAGGTCGGGCGTGAACTGGATGCGCGCCCACTTGGCCTCGACGGACGCCGCGATCGCCCGCGCCAGCGTCGTCTTGCCGACGCCCGGGACGTCCTCGACCAGCAGGTGCCCCTCGGCCAGCAGGCAGGTCAGCGCCAGCTCGACCTTCTCCCGCTTGCCGCGCACGACCCGCTCGATGTTGCCCGCCAGCGCCGCGAACATCTGCGCGAACCGCCCGGCCAGCGCGTCCGCGTCCACCGCCGCGGTCGTCCCGGGGTTCTCGGTCATCAGGTGCACTCCCACAGTGACGAAGAGAACGTCCCCGAGTTCGAGCCGGGGGTGTTCACGTAGAGGTCGCTGACCCAGCGCGTCTGGCCGTTGTACTCGATCTTGTCCCAGACGTTGCTGACGAGGCTGGGGTTGTTCTGGTCCGTGACGGTGTCGGATCTCTGCTGGCAGTACACCGTCACCTGGCCCGTGAAGCCCTGGGGGAACTGGCCGTTGCGCGGCGTGCCGGTGCCCGGACCGGTGTGCAGCCACGTGTTGGTGTTGTCGTTGTTGTGGCCGGAGTAGGGCTGGGCATGCGCGTCCGGGTTGAGGTCCGCCGACGCGCTCACCGCCGTGGACGACCCGGCGCCGTTGCGGGCCGTCACCCTCAGCGTGTACGTCCTGGCGTTGGCGAGGTTCCTGACCTGGTGCGAGGTGGCCTTGGTCGAGGCCGATCCGCCGTTCCAGGTGATGTCGTAGGTGACGTCGAAGCCGGCGGAGGGGGCCCATCGGAGGTCCGCTCCGTGGTTGACCGGGGTCGCGCTGAGGCCGGTCGGCGGGCCGGGGGCGGTGCAGGCGGTGGCGGCGACCTCGCCGGACTCGCTGTAGGCGGGCTTGCCGTCCTTCCCCCTGTACTCGGCTGCCACCTTGTAGACGTGGGTGGTCGTGTCGCAGGTGAGGCCGCCGACGGAGAACGTCCCGCCCTGGACGGCCCCGGCGAACTGCGCCGGCCTCGCGCCCGCGACCGGCTTGCCGTTCTGGCCGAGCAGGACGAACCGGGTCACCGGGTAGACGCCCTGCGGCTGCGCGGCCGCCGTGAACCGGACCTTGATCGAGCCGTTGTCGCCGGACGCGGCGGGCGTGGGCGGGTCGGGCGCGGTGGGGTCCTTCTTCACCGGAGGCCTGACGGGCCTGCTCGGCGGCGTGACGGTGGTGGTGCCGCCGTTGCCCGTGCCGCCGCGGTTGCGGTTGCCCTGGCCGCCTCCCGGGTTGGCCTGGACGGGCAGCGGGCGCCGCGCGCTGCCGGGGACCTTGTCGTCGTACTTCTCGATGCGCTTGACGCCGCCGTCCGGGCCGAAGGCGAGGGCGGTGGGGCCGTCGGGGTCGTTGACCCACAGCATGTGGTCGCGGACGAGCATCTCGATCGTTCCGCCGGGCCGCGCGGCCGCGACGGGCCGCTCCCAGGCGTTGCGCTCGGTGTTGAAGACCAGCAGCCGGCCGGACGTCCGGTCGGGCAGGTAGACGCGCTGCCCGAGGACGTTCGGGGGCTCGAAGGCGTGGTGGTCCGGCACGCGCAGGGCCACCGAGTCGACCCGCCCGACGCCCGTGTCCAGCAGGTAGAGGGAGCCGCCCGCGCCGAGCATCGGGACGATCTGCCCGTCGGCGACCGCCGGGACCTTGACCCCGTCCGCGGCCCGCGTGACGGGCGCGGGCAGGTTGACCCGCTGCGTGCCCTCGGGGCGGACGATCAGCGCGGTGGCGGACGTGCTGTCGGTGATCACGGGCCGTCCGGCGGCGATCGTCAGCGCGAGGCGGTCGCCGGCCTTCCCGACGGCGACGGGCTCGCCCTGGCGGCCCGACCTGAACGGGACGACGCGGCCCGTCTGCGGGACGGGCACCCAGAGCGCGCCGTCGGCGTCGATGCCCGCCTGCCCGAGCGGCGCGGTGAGGGTCGCGGGGGAGCCGACCGGCGCCAGGGTCACCGGGTCGATCTGCTGGACGGAGCCCTTGACGAGGTCGACGGTGTAGGCGGCGCCGGCGCCGGAGAGCACCTGCATGCCCGGCCCGCCGGCCTGCCGGCTCTTGGTGATCTTGAGCTGGGAGGGGTCGATCCGGCTGACGACGCCGGTCTCCTCGTCGACCAGCAGCACCGTGGCGCCGTCCTGGACGATCCTGATGCGGTGGCCGCGCATCTGCGGCACCACCGGGGTCTTGCCGTCGACCTTGCCGGCCAGCCCGTTGGCGTGCACGACCAGGCCCTTGCCGCTCGCGCTCAGCCAGGCCCCCACGTCCGAGAGCCGGTACCGCGCGCTGGCGGTGCCCACGCCGTAGACGAGCGCGCCCACGGCGAGCACGCCGACCAGCCCGGCGGCGATCTGGCCCGTCAGCCTGTCACGCCGGAAGAATCGGTAATGACCGCGCGGGCCGGTGGTCCGCGCGGAGGATCGGTCCCCGTTCAATCCCCGCTCACCCTCTCGGCGCGCCGGGAGCGGGAAACCGCTGACCCGGGGCGCGAAGGCACCTTAACGGCAATACGGGGCGCTCCGGAATGGGTTTGCGGAGATCGGCCTGGTAGATCGATGCCGGTCCGGCGGGTGACGGGCGATCCGCCATGACATCAATCGGTTGTGGGCAAGGGATTGCGGCTTGCCCCGGTCCGTCGGTCTGAGATCCGAACGCGAACGTTATCCGGGACGTCCTAGTGTTGGGCATCGCGACGACGACTCCGAGGTGGACGTGGAAAACGTGAGCATCGCCGACCTGTGGCACCGGGTGACGGGAACGCAGCCGGATCCGCCGTGGTGGCTGGTGGCCCTTGTCGGCCTCGTGGCGCTCGCCTCGGTGGTGCACGGCCCGACCTGGCGGATGGCGCGCAACACCGTCACGATCGCGCACGAGGGCGGGCACGCGCTGGTCGCGCTGGTCACCGGCCGCAAGCTGGACGGCATCAAGCTGCACTCCGACACCTCGGGCGTGACCGTGTCGCGCGGCAAGCCGCACGGCCCCGGCATGATCCTCACGGCGATGGCGGGGTACGTCACGCCGCCGCTGCTCGGGCTGCTGTTCGCGCTGCTGCTGGAGGACGGCCGCATCACGCTGATGCTGTGGTTCACCCTGGCCCTGCTCGCCGCGATGCTCATCATGATCCGCAATGCCTACGGGGCGCTCTCGGTGATCGTGACGGGCGCGGTGGTCTTCGCGGTGTCGTGGCTGGGCAGCGCCACGGTGCAGGCCGGGTTCGCCTACCTGGCCGCCTGGTTCCTGCTGCTGGCCGGCACCCGCCCGGTGATCGAGCTGCAGCGCATGCGGGCCCGGCACATGGCGCCGAGCTCCGACGCCGACCAGCTCCACCACCTCACCGGCGTCCCCGGGCTCGCCTGGGTGGGCCTGTTCGCCGCCACCGCCCTGCTGGCCCTGCTGGCGGGCGGCGCGCTCCTCATCCCGGACGTCTCGCTGCCCGACCTGCCCACCCCGCCCGGCTTCGGCGGGGTGGGCTGACGCCGGACCGGGCCGCGATGGCGCCGACTGTCCGAGGGCGCCGATAGTTTCGGCTGTGTGAGGGATCGGTGGTCTCGTGAGCAGGTGCTCGGGCTCGCGCCCGACGCGTCGTCCGCCAGGGCGGCGGGCGGCGTCGCCAAGCCCGCCAGGTGGGCGGGGACGGGGTGCGACGGCGAGGCCGTCTGGGGCGAGTGTCAGGGCAGCGGCAAGTCCTCCTACCGGACGTGCGCCGACCTGACCGGCCCGGCGTTCCGGTGCACGTGCCCGAGCCGCAAGTTCCCGTGCAAGCACGCCCTGGCGCTGCTGTTCCTGTGGGCCGACGGCCTCATAGAAGAAGCCGAAGGCGATGCGGGGGGTGCGGGGGGTCGTCCCCCCGCAGAGGTAGGAGCCGAAGGCGCTCCGGGGGCCGCGGGGGGTCGTCCCCCCGCAGAGGTAGGAGCCGAAGGCGCTCCGGGGGCCGCGGGGGAAGGCGCCGAGGGCGGGTCGCGTCCCGCGTGGGTCGCCGAGTGGCTGGAGGACCGCCGTGAGCGCGCCGGCCGGGCGGCCGAGCGGCGCCCCGCCCCGGCGGCCAAGGCCCGCGATCCGAAGACGGCGGAGCGGCGGGCCAGGCGGGTCGACGACGGGCTCGCCGAGCTCGACCAGTGGCTCCGCGACCAGGTCGCGCACGGCCTCGCCCAGGCGGAGAAGGCCCCCTACCGGCTGTGGGACGACGCGGCGCGGCGGCTCGTCGACGCCCAGGCGGGGGCGCTGGCGGGGCCGGTCAGGGGCCTGGCCGCGATCCCGCGCCGGCCCGGCTGGCCCGGGCGCCTGCTGGAGGAGTACGCGCTGCTGCGGCTGCTCGTCCGGGCCTACCAGCGGCGGGAGGAGCTGCCCGAGGGGCTGCGCGAGACCGTCCGCTCGCGGGTCGGCTTCACCGTCCCGCAGGAGGAGGTGCTGTCCGGCGGGGAGCGCGTGCGGGACCTGTGGTCGGTCACCGGGTCGCGCGACACCGCGCAAGACCTGCTCACCACGCGCAGGGTGTGGCTCCGCGGCGGCCGGACGGGGCGTCCCGCGCTCGTGCTGTCCTTCGCCGCGCCGGGCACGTCCCTGGACGGTTCCCTCGTGGTGGGTATGCAGATCGATGCGGAGCTGGTCTTCTATCCGGGCGCGCAGCCGCTGCGGGCGCTGGTCGCCGAGCGGTACGGGGCGCCGATGCGGGCCACGCCCGCGGGGACGTCCGTCCGGGGCTTCCTCGACGAGCACGCGGCCGCCGTCGCGCTCGACCCGTGGCTGGACCGCTGGCCCGCGACGCTGGCGGACGTCCGCCTGGCGCGCACCGGAGAAGGAGACCTGTACGTCGTCGACGGCGCCGGAGACGCGCTGCCGCTGCGGATCGGCGATCCGTGGCGGCTGCTCGCGCTGTCGGGCGGCGGGCCGGTCACCCTGGCCGGGGAATGGCGCCCGCGCGGCCTGCGCCCGCTGGCCGCGTGGCACGAGGACGAGGGGACGGTGGTCCTGTGACCGCGTGGGACGAGCACGTCACCGCCGCGCTGCTGGGCACCGAGCGCCGCGACCCGCCCGTCCTGGCGGAGGCGCCCCCCGACGGCGGCGCCGACAGGGCGGGGCGCCTGCTCGACCAGGCGGCGCTGCTGGCCGTCCGGCGGCGGGCGGGGCGCGTCCCGGCGGGCGCGGCGCCCGAGCCGGTGGCGCTGGCCCCGGTGGAGGACGTCCCGGCGGTGCCGAGGGCGGCGGCGGCCCGGCTGCGGCGGATCCTCGGCGGCGAGCAGATCCGGGTGCTGCCCGAATGGCTGGACGCGGCGGCCGCCCGGGGCCTGCGGGTGCCCGCCCAGTCCCTTCCCGAGCTGCTGGAGCGGGGGCGCAGCGACCGGATGCTGCGGCCCTCGATCGCGCGGGCGTGCGGGCGGCGCGGCGTGTGGCTGGCCCTCCAGAACACCGACTGGGCCTATCTGGTCGGCTCCGGCGACGACCCCGGCGGCGGCCCCGAAGTGTGGGAGACCGGGACGCGCAACCGGCGGGTGGCCTACCTGACCATGCTTCGCGAGACCGAGCCAGAGCGCGCGCGGGAGCTCCTCCGGGGAACCTGGGCCAAGGAGCCGGCGCCCGACCGCGCGGCGTTCCTCGCCACGTTCGGGCACGGGCTCTCCCTCGACGACGAGGAGTTCCTGGAGGCGGCCCTGGGCGACCGCGGCAAGGACGTCCGGCAGATCGCGTCCGACCTGCTGGCCCGCGTGCCGGGCTCGGCGTACGGGGAGCGCATGGCGGCGCGCGCCCGAGCCTGCCTGACCGCCGAGGAGCGCACGGTCCAGGGCCGGAAGCAGACGTGGATCCGGGTGGAGCCGCCGGACGCCCACGACGAGGACATGGCGCGCGACGGCGTCCCGTTCCACCCGACCGGGTCGTTCGCGCCGCGCGGCGGCGGCGCTCCGGTGGGGACGCGCGCCGCGTGGCTGCGCGAGATCCTGGCCCGCACCCCGCTGTCCACCTGGACGGAGCTGTTCGGGCTGCCGCCCATGGAGATCGTGTGCCTGCCCGTCTCCGACTCCGACGGGCGCGACGTCCACATCGGCTGGGCCCGCGCCGCCCTCGGCCAGCGCGACACCGGCTGGGCGCGGGCGCTGCTCAGGGGCGGCGTCATGGTCGACGAGCCGGAGGCCCTCGCCGACCTGCTGTCGGTCCTGCCCGGCCCGGAGCGCGACCCGGCGGCGGCCGACCTGATCCGCTGGGTGGAGGGGCGGCCCGGCCTGCTGCGGGTCCTGGAACGGGTGCCCGGTCCGTGGGCCGGGCCGCTCGCCGCCGCGGTGGTCGAGACGCTGAGCGCGTCGGCCGAGCGCCCCACCCGCCGTGACGAGCACCTGATCACGCAGCTGTGCCGGCTCGCCGACCAGCGGCTCGACCCGGCCGCCGCGGTCCGCCTGGCGGCCCTCGGACCGGCCGCCCCGCGGGCCGTGACCGACCTGGTCGCGACCCTGCGTTTCCGCGACGAGATGCTGAAGGAGCTTGACCAGTGACCGAAGAGGCAGGCCCGGCGGGCCTCGGGGACGGTTCCCCCGCGCTGACCGCGGGCGCCGTGCTGCGGCCGCACGCCGAGCAGGAGCACGCCGCCGAGCTGGCGCGGCTGGCCGAGCACGACGACCGGCCCCGGCCGCCCGGCTGGCGGCTGTCGCCGTGGGCCGTCACCGCGTACCTGCTCGGCGGCGAGCTGCCGGACGGCACGGCGATCACCCCGAAGTACGTGGGGCCGCGCCGGCTGATGGAGGTCGCGGTGGCGACGCTCGCGACCGACCGGGCGCTGCTGCTCCTCGGCGTCCCCGGCACGGCGAAGACCTGGGTGTCCGAGCACCTCGCCGCCGCGATCAGCGGCGACTCCACGCTGCTCGTGCAGGGCACGGCGGGCACGGCGGAGGAGGCGATCCGCTACGGCTGGAACTACGCGCGGCTGCTCGCCGAGGGCCCCTCGGAGCGCGCGCTCGTGGAGAGCCCGCTGATGCGCGCGATGCGGCACGGCTCCGTCGCCCGCATCGAGGAGCTGACCCGGATGCCCTCCGACGTCCAGGACGCCCTCATCACCGTCCTGTCCGAGAAGACGCTGCCCGTGCCCGAGCTGAACACCGAGGTGCAGGCGCGCAAGGGCTTCACGGTCATCGCGACCGCCAACGACCGCGACCGCGGCGTGAACGAGCTGTCCAGCGCGCTGCGCCGCCGGTTCAACACGGTCGTGCTGCCGCTGCCGGAGTCCGTCGAGGACGAGGTCGCGATCGTCGCGCGCCGCGTCGACCAGATCGGCGCCGGGCTGGAGCTGCCCGAGAGCCCGGCGGGCCTGGAGGAGATCCGGCGCGTCGTCACGGTGTTCCGGGAGCTGCGGTCCGGGGCGACGGCCGACGGGCGCACCAAGCTGAAGTCGCCCAGCGGCACCCTCAGCACCGCCGAGGCCATCTCGGTGGTCACCAGCGGGCTGGCGCTGGCCGCGCACTTCGGCGACGGCGTGCTGCGCGCCGCCGACGTGGCGGGCGGGCTCGTCGGCGCCGTCGTCCAGGACCCGGTGTCCGACCGCGTCGTGTGGCAGGAGTACCTGGAGGCGGTCGTCCGGGACCGCCCCGAGTGGCGGGACTTCTACCGCGCCTGCCGGGAGGTCTCTTGAGCCAGGTCGAAGTCTTCGGCATCCGGCACCACGGGCCGGGGTCGGCCCGCGCGCTGCGGGGTGCGCTGGAGGACTTCAAGCCGGACGCGGTGCTCGTCGAGGGGCCGCCCGAGGCCGACGCGATCGTGGAGCTGGCGGGCGACCCGGGGATGGTGCCGCCGGTCGCCCTGCTCGCCTACTCCCCCGCACCCGCCGACGGCGACCGCCGGGCCGCGTTCTGGCCGTTCGCCGAGTTCAGCCCGGAATGGCAGGCGATCAGGTACGCGCTGTCGGCGGGCGTGCCCGTCCGGTTCTGCGACCTGCCCGCCGCGAACCAGCTCGTCGCCGAGGAGGAGGAGCCGCCCGAGGAGGGCATCCGGCTCGACCCGCTCGGCTGGCTGGCGAAGGCCGCCGGGTACGACGACGCCGAGCGCTGGTGGGACGACGTGGTCGAGCACCGCCACGGCGGCCCGTCCCCGTTCCCCGCCATCGCCGAGGCCATGGCGGAGCTGCGCGGCGAGCTCGAACCGGCCGCCCGGGAGGAGCAGCGCGAGGCCCACATGCGCAGGACGGTGCGCCGCGCCCTCAAGGAGGGCCACGAGCGGGTCGCCGTGGTGTGCGGCGCGTGGCACGTCCCGGCCCTGCGCGCCAAGGTCCCGGCGAGCCGCGACGACCGGACGCTACGCGGCCTGCCGAAGACCAAGGTCGCCATGACGTGGGTGCCGTGGACGCACGGGCGGCTCGCCGGCCGGTCCGGCTACGGCGCCGGCGTGCGCTCCCCCGGCTGGTACCACCATCTGTTCGCGGCCCGCGACCGCCCGATCGAGCGCTGGCTGACCGCCGCCGCCCGCGTCCTGCGCGAGGAGGACCTGCACGTCTCCTCCGCGCACGTGATCGAGGCCGTCCGGCTCGCCGAGGCCCTGGCCGCGCTGCGCGGGCGCCCCCTCGCCGGGCTGGACGAGGTCACCGAGGCGACCCGGGCCGTCCTGTGCGAGGGCGCCGAGCTGCCCGTCCGGCTCATCCAGGACCGGATGGTCGTCGGCGAGCGGCTCGGCGCCGTCCCGGACCGGACCCCGATGGTGCCGCTGCAGCGCGACCTCCAGGCCGAGCAGCGGCGGCTCAGGCTCAGGCCGAGCGCCCTTGAGAAGGAGCAGGACCTCGACCTGCGCAAACCCACCGACCTGGAGCGCAGCCGCCTGCTGCACCGGCTCCGCATGCTGGACGTGAACTGGGGCGTCCCGTCGGAGAGCCGCTCCAAGGGCACGTTCCGCGAGACGTGGACGCTGCTCTGGCGGCCCGAGTTCGACGTGGAGCTGATCGAGGCGAGCGCGTGGGGCACCACCGTGCGCGGCGCGAGCACCGCCCGCGCGCGGGAGGCGGCCGAGAGCGCCGCCGCCCTCGCCGACCTCACCGACGTGGCCGAGCGCTGCCTGCTCGCCGACCTCGGCGACGCGCTCCCCGCGGTCATGCGCGCCCTCGCCGACCGCGCCGCGGTCGACACCGACGTCGCGCACCTGATGGCGGCGATGCCCGCGCTGGTGCGCGCGCTGCGCTACGGCGACGTCCGCGGCACCTCCACCGGCCCGCTCCGCACGGTGGTCGACGGCCTCGTCGTCCGGGTCTGCGTCGGGCTCCCGCCCGCGATCACCGGGCTCGACGACGACGCCGCCCGCGAGTTCCTCGGGCACGTCGACGCCGTCCACGGCGCCCTGTCCCTGCTCGCCGACGAGGGCCACGTCGAGCGCTGGCGCCGCGCCCTGGAGGGCCTGCTCGGCCGCCCGGACGCCCTGCACGGCCTCATCGAGGGGCGCCTCACCCGCCTGCTGCTGGACGCCGGGCGGCTGCACGACGTCCCCGACCGGATGGCGCGGGCCGTGTCCACCGGCGCGGCGCCCGACCGCGCCGCCGCCTGGGTCGAGGGCTTCCTCGCCGGCGGCGGCCTCCTGCTCCTGCACGACGAGGCGCTCCTGCGGCTCGTCGACGGGTGGATCGCCGGCCTGCCCGCCGACTCGTTCACCGACGTCCTGCCCCTCCTGCGCCGCACCTTCGGCGCCTACCCCGCCGCCGAGCGCCGCGCCATCGGCGAGCGGCTCCGCCGGCGGGGCCGCGCCCCCGCCGGGCGGGACCGGCCGCCGGAGGACGACGTCGACGAGGCCCGGGCCGCCCCGGCGGCCGCCACGGCCCTGCGGATCCTCGGATGGGAGAGCCCCGCATGACGAACGAGAGCGCGACCGGCGAGAGCGCGGACGACCGGCTGCGGCGCTGGCGGCTCGTGCTGGGCGGCGACCAGGCCGACGGGACCGGCGTGACGCTGGGCGGCGACGACGTCCGCATGGACGGCGCGCTGGAGCGGCTCTACGGGGCCGGCGGCGGCGAGGGGCGGCCGCGGCCGGGGCGGCGCGGCGCCGGGCTCGGCGACTCGGCGCCCTCCGTGGCCCGGTGGCTCGGCGACATCCGCGCCTACTTCCCGTCGAGCGTCGTGCGGGTGATGCAGAAGGACGCGATCGAGCGCCTCGACCTCACCCGGCTGCTGCTGGAGCCGGAGATGCTGGACGCGGTCGAGCCCGACGTCCACCTCGTCGGAACGCTGCTGTCGCTGAACCGCGTGCTGCCCGACAAGGCCAGGGAGTCGGCGCGCGCGGTGGTCCGCACGGTCGTGCGCGACCTGGAGCGGCGGCTCGCGCAGAAGACCCGCTCGGCCGTCGGCGGGGCCCTGGACCGGTCGGCGCGGGTGCTGCGCCCGAGGCGGCTCGCCGACGTCGACTGGGACCGCACGATCCGCGCCAACCTGCGCCACTACCTGCCCGACCAGGGCACCCTCGTGCCGGAACGGCTGATCGGGTACGGCAGGCGGCGGCAGGCCCTCAAGCGGGACGTGGTGCTCGCGATCGACCAGAGCGGCTCGATGGCGGCGTCGGTGGTGTACGCCAGCGTGTTCGGGGCGGTGCTGGCGTCGATGCGGTCGCTGCGCACGTCGCTGGTGGTGTTCGACACCAGCGTCGTGGACCTCACCGACCAGCTCCACGACCCGGTGGAGGTGCTGTTCGGCACGCAGCTCGGCGGCGGCACCGACATCAACCGCGCCGTCGCGTACTGCCAGGGCCTGGTGACGCGACCGGCCGAGACGACCCTCGTGCTGATCAGCGACCTGTACGAGGGCGGCGTCCGCGACGAGATGCTCCAGCGGGTCGCGGCGCTGACGGCGTCGGGCGTGCAGGTCGTCGTCCTGCTCGCCCTGTCGGACGAGGGCGCGCCCGCCTACGACCACGACAACGCGGCGGCCCTGGCCGCGATGGGCGTCCCGGCCTTCGCGTGCACCCCCGACGCCTTCCCCGGGCTGATGGCCGCCGCCATCGAACGCCGCGACCTCAAGGAGTGGTCAGAGCGCGCCGCACCGGACCGGTGAGCGCGTCAGACCGGTGAGCGGGACAGGCCGCGGACCAGGAAGAGCACCACCAGGGCGGTCACCAGGGCGTGGCCGGCCAGCGCGGACGGCTGGATCTCGACGAGCGCGCCCCAGGCCGCCCACATCGCGACGCGGGCGACACGCGCGGCCATCACCGTCCCGGCGGCGGCGCGGCTGCCGCGCCACGCCAGGATCACCCCGACCAGCGTGACGACGGCGACGACCGCGAACGACGAGGCGACCACGGGCAGAAGGCCGCCCCGGTGGCCCTCGCTGAGGGACGGCCGGGCGATCAGGATCGCGAGGGCGGCGACGTCCAGCGCGGCGAGAAGGCCGGCGAGGAGCAGGCCGGTCACGACCGCCGGGCCGCGCCGCAGCGTCCGGACGCCGCGGGGCGACCGGGGCAGCGGGCCCGGTGCGGGCGCCGATCCCTGCGTCGGCGCGGGAGCCGGCGCGGGCGAAGGCGGCGCGGGTGAGGCCGGTCCGGGTGAAGGCGGAGCGGGCGCAGCCGTGGACGGGCCGGGCCAGGTCGGCGTCTGCTCCCAGGAATCCGGGGCGGACGCGTCGGCGGCCGGCTGCGGCGCGAGCTCGGCCGCGGGCTCCGGGACCGGCGACGTCGGGCCGGCGAAGTCCTCCGTGAGGAACTCGGGAGGGATCTCCAGGCGGGCGTGCCGCTCGCTCTCGCCGAGCAGCCACAGCAGGACGTCCTCGGAGGTGGGACGGGCCTGCGGGTCCTTGGCGAGGCAGGCGGCGGCGACCTCGGCGAGCGGGCCGGGCAGGGCGCCGAGGTCGGGCGTCTCGTTCAGGATCCGGTACATCACCGCGGGCAGCGGGCCGCCCGCGAAGGGATCGCGGCCGGTGGCGGCGAACAGCAGGGTGCTCGCCCAGGCGAACAGGTCGGCCGACGGCCCGACCCGCCCGGTGAACTGCTCGGGCGCCATGTAGGCGGGGGTGCCGACCACCTGGCTCGTCATCGTCGCGCTCGCGTCGAACGCGCGGGCGATGCCGAAGTCGATCACGCGCGGCCCGTCCGGGCCCATCAGCACGTTCTGCGGCTTGAGGTCGCGGTGCACGACGTTCGCGCGGTGGATCGCCGACAGCGCCGTCACCGAGCTGATCGCGAGGCGGTCGAGCGCCGCGCCGGTGCGCGGCCCCTGGTCGTGGACGAGGGCGCGCAGCGACGGTCCCGGCACGTACTCGCTGACGATGTAGGGGCGGTCGCCCACCACGTCGGCGGCGAGCATCTGCGCGGTGCAGAACCCGGCGACCCGCTCCAGGACGGCCATCTCGCGCACGAACCGCTCCCGCGCGCTGGCGTCGCCGGCGAGCTGGGCGTGCAGCAGCTTGACGGCGACCCGGGACGGCCCGGGGCCCGGCTCGGCGGGCCGGCCGAGGTAGACCGCGCCCTGGCCGCCGGCGCCGATCCGGCCGAGCAGCTCCCACCGTCCGAGCCGGGTGGGATCGGCCGCTGTGAGGGGAACAGGACCCGCCATTCGCACCCTCTCGAAAAAATTGAGCATTCCCGCGGGCACAAAACCGCTCCGCCCGGCATCGAAGAGTATAGGTTCGGCGAGCCCGAAGCGGGAGAAGAGATGCTGCAGATTCGTTCGACGATTGCGCGGTCCAGGCCCGGCGCCGTGCCGCTGGCGGGGTGCGTCGCGGCCCTCGTGGCGGCCGGCGCGCTGACCGGCTGCGGGGACGCCGGCGCGACCATCACGCGGCTGACGGTGGGATCGCCGGGGCCCGACCCGTACACGCTGGTGTCCGGCACCGACAGGGTGGACGTGAAGGCGCGGCCGCAGGCGGGCGGCACGAAGGAGGGGGACGCACCGGGACTCTACGGCGGAACGCGCCGCGCTTCCACCTGCGACAGGGAGCGGCTCGTCGCCTTCCTGCGGACTCATCCCGACAAGGCGCGGGCGTGGGCGCGCGTGCAGGGCATCCCGGTGGGCGACATCCCGCAGTACGTGTCGCGGCAGACGCCGGTGCTGCTGCGCACCGACACGCTCGTCACCAACCACGGGTACCGGGACGGGGAGGCGGTGAGCGACCCCGCCGTCCTTCAGGCCGGAATGGGCGTTCTGGTCAATGGTTACGGAGTGCCCACGGTGAAGTGCAATTGCGGCAATCCCCTCAGTCCGCCCGGCAAAAAGATCTCCACCCGGAACGCGTCGTACAGTGGCCGGTCCTGGCCGGGATTCGAGAAGGGGAATGTCACCCGGGTACAGCCGCGGGATTCCCGTAAGGGACCGATCGCCACTTTCGTCCTTGTCGACCCGGAGGCCACGATGGGATTCGCCCGGCCCCGCGCCACCGGAGGGGCGTCGGACGGGCCGCCGACCGCGCTGCCGCCGGCGGAGACCGAGGTCGTGGCGAGCGACTCGCCCGCGCCGTCCGGCTCGGGCCTGGAGACGCCCGGCGCCGAGTCCCCCGGCACGGAGTCGCCCGGCACCGAGGCGCCCGCGCCGGAGTCGCCCGGCGCGCGGTCACCGGGGACCGAGTCGCCCGGACCGCAGACCCCGGGCCCCGCGCTCTCGTCCCCGTCGCCGGGCGTGGTCACGCAGGACCCGGGTACGGGCGCCGGTGGGAAGGAGGCGCCGGGCGACGAGGCGCACGGGCCCGTCTCCCTGCCGCCGTCGAGGGAGCCCGCGCCCGCGACCTCCTGAGATCGTGCGCTATCTTTGCTCATATGAGCAGTGCTTCAGATGTCATCGCCCCGGACGCCTGCGCCGTCCGGGTGGTCGACGCCGCGAAGGTCGCCGCCGTCTCGGCCTCCCTGCCGGACACGGAGACGATCACCGAGCTGGCGCAGGTGTTCGGGCTGCTGTCCGACCCCGGCCGGCTGCGGGTGATCACCGCACTGCTCGAAGGGGGAGAGATGTGCGTGTGCGACATCGCCGCGTCCTGCGGGCACTCGGAGTCGGCGGTCTCGCACGCGCTGCGCCTGCTGCGCGCCAACCGCGTCGTGCGCGTCCGCCGCGCCGGCCGGATGGCCTACTACCGGCTGGACGACTCGCACGTCCGGCTGCTGCTCGATCTCGCCCTCACCCACGTCGGCCACGGGGAGGAAGACCCATGATCGGGGACCGCGGGGACACGCCCGGGAAGCGGGGGCACGAGCACGGGGGCGCCCGGCACGGGGGGCACGGCCACGGGCACGGGCACGCCGTCTCCGCCGGCGCCGACCGGCGGCTGCTGACCGGCGCGCTTGCGCTGATCATCGCCTACATGTCGGGCGAGGTGGTTGTCGGCCTGCTCGCCGGGTCGCTGGCACTGATCACCGACGCCGCGCACATGATGACCGACGCGTTCGCGATCGCGCTGGCGCTGGTCGCGATGCGCATCGCCGCGCGCCCGCCGAAGGGCGGGTACACCTTCGGCCTGCGCCGCGCCGAGATTCTCTCCGCGCAGCTGAACGGGCTGACGCTGATCCTGCTCACCGTCTACTTCGTGTACGAGGGGGTCCGGCGGCTGGTCGAGCCGCCCGCGGTGGAGGGCCAGTTCGTCTTCTGGACGGCCCTCGCGGGCATCGCCGTCAACGTCGCGGCGACGATGCTGATCAGCCGGGCGGACCGGCGCAGCCTGAATGTCGAGGGCGCGTTCCAGCACATCCTGAACGACCTGTTCGCGTTCGTCGCGACCGCGGTCGCGGGCCTGGTCGTGTGGACGACGGGCTTCGCCCGCGCGGACGCGATCGCCTCGCTGGTGGTGGCCGCGCTGATGCTCAAGGCCGGGTACCGGCTGCTGCGGGACGCGGGCCGGGTGCTCATGGAGGCCGCGCCCGCCGGGATCGACCCGTCCGAGCTCGGCGCGCGGCTCGCCGGGCGCCCCTGCGTCGAGGAGGTCCACGACCTGCACGTGTGGGAGGTCAGCTCGGGCTACCCGGCGCTGTCGGCGCACGTGCTCGTGGACTCCCAGGGCGACTGCCACGCCGTCCGCCGCGACCTGCAGGAGCTGCTGCGCGACGCCTACGCGATCACGCACACGACGCTGGAGGTCGACCACGTGGCCGAGCCGTCCGGCGGCGGCCACGTCCACTGCGACGACGCGCACGGCCCCCGCCATGTGGCGGAGGCCGCCGAGCCCCACGAGCACGCGGGCGGCGCGCCGTGCGACCACTAGGGCCGCGCGGGCGCGCCGCCCCGTGATCAGCGGGCGGTGCAGGCGGCGCCGTTCACCGTGAAGGCGCTCGGGGGCGGGTTCGCCCCGCCGCTCGATCCGTTGAAGCCGATCGTCACCGAGCCTCCCGGCCGGATCGTCCGGTTCCAGTCGAGGTTGCGGGCGGTCACGTCCGGGCCGCTCTGCGACCAGGCGGCGTTCCAGCCCTGGGTGACGCGCTGCCCCGCGCCGAACGCGAACTTCAGCGCCCAGCCCTCGATGGGCGAGGTCCCGGTGTTGGCGACGGTGACCTGCGCGGTGAAGCCCGTCCCCCACTGGCTCTGCACCGAGTACCCGGCCGCGCACGCCGGGGCGGCCGGGCCGCCGCCCGCCGGGATCTCGACCAGCGTGATCGAGGACGCGGGGAACGTCGAGGTGAACCCGTCCGCTCCCGGCCTGTGGCGGGGGCGTCGCCCCGCACGAGCACGCAGGCGGCGGATCGTGCGACCACTAGCCTCTTCGCAAGGTCCTGCGTCGGCGGTCCGTCTGTCATCGTAGAGGTAGTTTTGACGCGCTCTCCAGCTCGAGGGCTGAGGGCAGCCTGGGCCGCATGTGCGGCGCTTCTGTGGCTTCCTGTTTCACCGGGTCCTGCCTCCCTCGGCGGGAGGTCTTGCGGTCCCTCCGCAGGCGTTTAGCCTGTCCGCCCGTCCGGCGGCCAGGATGTTGTCGGCGGCGTTGACGTCCCGGTCGTGGACCGCGCCGCACGCGCAGGCCCACTTGCGGATATTCAGCGGCAACGACTCGGCGACCGTCCCGCAAGCCCCGCACAGCTTCGAGGAGGGGAACCAGCGGTCGATCTTGGCGAAAGTGCGTCCGTGCCGGGCGGCCTTGTACTCCAGCATCGCCAAAAACTGGGACCAGCCCGCGTCGTGCACGGACTTGGCGAGCCGGGTGCGGGCCAGACCGTTCACGCACAGGTTCTCCACATAGACCGCTTGGTTATCGCGGATCAGTTGTGTGGAGAGCTTGTGGTGGTGGTCGCGCCGCGCGTCGGCGACCCGCGCGTGCAGCCGCGCGACCCTCGCGGCGGCCTTGCGCCGGTTGGCCGACCCCTCGGCCTTGCGGGACAGGGCCTGCTGGGCCTTGCGGAGCTTGCGCTCGGCGCGGCGCAAGAACCTGGGGCTGCTGATCTTGCGGCCGTCCGACAGCACCGCGAAATGTGCCAGCCCCAGATCGATGCCGACCTCGGCCGCGGTGTCCGGCAGCGGCTCGTCGGCGGTTTCGACGACGAAGGAGGCGAAGTACCGGCCCGCCGCGTCCCGGATCACCGTCACCGAAGACGGCGCCGACGGCAGCGTCCGGGACCACCGCACCGGTACATCCCCGATCTTGGGCAGACGCAGCTTCCCGCCCGCGGTGATCTTCCAGCGGGCGTTGCGGGTGAACCGGATCGCCTGCCGCCCGTCCTTGCGGGACCGGTACCGGGGCGCCGCGACCCCGCGGCCCTTCCGCCTGCCCGTCACCGACGCGAAGAAGTTGCGGTAGGCGGTGTTCAGATCGGCCAGAGCCTGCTGCAGGACCACGGCCGACACCTCGCCCAGCCACACCCGCTCGGGAGTCTTCTTCGCCTCGGTGATGACCCGCTTGGACAGCTCCCCGTCCGACGGGTACGCCAGCCCGGCCGCGCGCGCCTCTTCACGTGCGCGCAGAGCGTCATTGAACACCACCCGCGCGCACCCGAACGCCCTGGCCAACGCTTGCTGCTGGCCGGGGGCCGGGTAGAGCCGGAACCGGTACCTGAGCTGCACACCCCGATCCTGCCATCGACATGTGACAGTCTGCAGCGATCTCAGGACCGACAGACACTGTGCATTCGTCCTGCACGCCCGGAGAATGCACCAAGAGTAATCGCGTGCCGGGACGCGGACGGGTCGACGGTCAGAGCGGGCCCGTCGGCGGCCTGCGCCGGGGGCGCGGCGGCCGCGGCGACGGCGAGCCAGGCCTTCCTGGTCATGTCACACCTCGCATGCCTTGTCGTTCACCTCGAACGCGGCGGGCGCACCGCTCGCCGCGCCGGTCGCCTGGAACCCGACCGTGAGCGAGGCGCCGGGCGCGACCGAGGCGTTCCAGCCGAGGTTCTTGGCCGTGACGGCGGCGCCGCTCTGCGACCAGGCCGCGCTCCACCCCTGGCCGACCTTCTGGTCGCCGGGGAAGGCGAACTCCAGCGTCCAGCCGTTCAGCGCCGAGGACCCGGTGTTGGTGATGGTGACCTGGGCGGTGAAACCGCCTGACCAGCTGTTCTGCACGGTGTAGGCGACCTTGCACGACGTTCCCGGCGTGCCCGGGTCGCCGGGGTCGCCGCCCGGGTCGCCCGCGCCGAGCAGGTAGGGGTCGAGGTAGGCCTGCTTCGTCGTGTTGACGGTCGTCCAGTCGTCGTTGAGGATGCCGCCGGTGTCGCCCGAGTTGGGGTTCCACGACCAGAAGGTGAAGGAGACGCCGCCCGTGCCCTTGCCGAGGTAGGCCATCAGGGTGCGCAGCCACGTCTGGTCGCGCGGGTCCCTCAGCGTCGTCCCGAACTCGCCGAGCAGGACCGGCGCGACGTTGTTCTTGTAGAGGTAGCCCCAGTTCTTGTCCCAGATCCCGGCCAGGTTGGACGGGAAGGACGGGTCGTCGAACCACGGCTGCGGGTACACCGACGTGGCGTAGTCGTGGGCGGAGTACACGAGCCGGTTCGCGACGTTCAGCCGCACGGGGTACTGCGCGGCGCCCTGGAGGTTGCCGCCCCACCAGTAGTTGTCGCTCCCCTGGTCGTTGACGCCCTCGACGATGATCAGCCAGTTCGGGTTGGCCGCGAGGATCGCGTTGCCGGCCCGCTCGGCGGCCAGCCGCCAGTCCCTCGACTGGTCGCCGCAGCCCCAGCACGCCGGGGAGTGCGGCTCGTTGTGCAGGTCGGCCCCGATGACCGTGGTGTCGCCCGCGTAGTGCCGGGCGAGCATCGTCCAGTCGGAGATCCAGCGCGACTCGGGGTAGGCGGCGGTGTACCAGAGCGCGGACTGGCCGCCGGAGTCCGGGCGGTGCCGGTCGAGGACGACCTTGAGCCCGATCCGCCCCGCGTAAGCGATGATCTTGTCCAGGATCTGCAGCCCGTTCAGCCCCTGCAGGTCGGGGTTCTTGGAGTAGTCGATGCTGTTCGGCGTGCTGCCGGAGTCGAACAGCTGGCTGCTGTAGGGCAGCCGCAGCGTGTTGTACCTCAGGCTCTTGATCTGGTCGAGCATGTCCTTGTAGCCGCGCGACCAGAGGCCGTGCGGCGCGTAGTTGGACGTCTCGGCGCCGAACCAGTTGACGCCCGTCATCCGCACCGGCTGCCCGGCGGCGTCGAGCAGTTGCCGGCCGCTGGTGTGCCAGTAGCCGGCGCCCGCCGCGCGGGCGGGGCGCGGCGCGGCCTGGACGAACGCCAGCGCCAGCAGCACGGCCACGATGATCGGGACGAGGCGGGTCCGCCGGAGTCTCACGGTCACGGTCGTTCTCATACGGGGTCCTCGATCGACGGGGTGGGAGCGCTCCCACAGTCGGCCGCGGCACCCGGCCTGTCAAGGACGGCTCCAGCCGTCCCGCGCTGACCAGGCACCCCGCGTGAAAACCCGTGAAAAAAGACCGGCCCCGCCCGGGGGGCGGGACCGGTCTGCTTAATCAATCAACAAGGGCCGTTCGTCAGTTCCGCTAGCCCCGCTCGACGCCGAGGTTCTTCGCCACCTCGTCGATGACCTCGTTGAGGTCCTCCTCGGAACCGCTGACCACGGGCTGCTTGTCGGCCCAGTCGTCGCGCTTCTCCGGCAGTTTGCCGCCAGCCATATCGATCACTCCATCTCGTTTTATCCCTCACAAAAGGTCGAAGCATTGACTCCGACCACACCGGAGACAGTCCGCGATGCCCGGGACGCCGCAACAGCGGTGTGCCGGCTAGGAGAGGGCGAACAGGTCGGCGGGGCCGTGCCAGCAGACCGTGCGCAGCCAGTCGTCGCCGAGGCCGAGCGCGGCCAGCGACTCCAGCTGGTGCGCGTACTCGTAGGGGATGTTCGGGAAGTCGGTGCCGAGCAGGATGCGCCCCTCCAGGCCGAGGTCGCGCAGCCGGGGCAGCAGCGCGTCCGGGAAGGGCGCCAGGGCGGCGAAGCGGGTGAAGATCATCGTCGTGTCGAGGCGGACGCGCTCGTGGGCGTCGGCCAGGGCGAAGAAGCCCTCGAACTCAGGCGCGCCGAGATGGGCGACGATCGCCGTCAGGCCCGGGTGGCGGGCGAGCACCTCGCCGAACGGGCCGGGCCCGGTGAAGCCGTTGGCCACCGGCCCGGAGCCGGCGTGGACGAGGGCGGGCACGCCGGCGTCGGCGAGCATCCCCCAGACCGCGTCCAGCTCCTTGAGGCGCGGATCGAAGCCGCCGACCTGGAGGTGGACCTTGAAGACGCGGGCGCCCGCGTCCAGCGCGCGGCGCACGTACTCCTCGACGCCGGGCTCGGGATAGAAAGTGGCGGACTGGAGGCACTCGGGGACCCGGGCGGCGAACCGGGCGGCCCACTCGTTCAGGGACTCGGCCATTCCGGGCCGGTGCGGGTAGGCGAGCGAGGTGAACGCGCGGACGCCGAGCCCGCGCAGGAAGTCCAGCCGCTCCTGCTCGGAGTCGCGGTAGCGGATGGGCCACTCGGTGCCGATCAGCGGCCCGGCCTCGTCGAAGTAGTCCCACACCGCGCTCATCAGGCGCTGCGGCATGAAGTGGACGTGGACGTCGATGATGCCGGGCAGCCCGAGCGACCGCCAGAACGCGGGGACAGCTGAATCAGAACGAGGTTCGGCCACGCCCCGACCCTAGCCGCTCAGGTGATCTCGGCGAGCAGGGCGGGCAGCGCGGCCCGCAGCTCGCGGCGCCAGTACGGCCAGGTGTGGGTGCCGCGGTAGAAGTGCGTGGAGACGGGGACGCCGAGCTTCTTCAGCTTGCCCGCGAACTCGCGGGAGACGGTGTGGGCGAGGGCCTCCAGCGCGTCGTGCGGGACGGGGTCCCGCCCGCCCCGGCCGGGGTGGTCGAAGGGGCCGGGGGCGCCGTCCCCCGCACTGACGTGCACCCGGACGCCCGCGAGGCGCCCGGCGAGGTCGTAGGGGTTGTGCTGGCGCCACACGACGCGCTGCTCGTCGGGGTCGCCCCACACGTCCGTCCAGTCGAGGGACGGCGCGCCGATCGCGACGCTCAGCTCGACGAGGTCGGCGACGTCGAGACCGGCCGGGTCGCGGTGCAGCGTGTGGACCGGCCCGCTGAACGACGCCGCCGCCCGGAAGAGGCCCCGGTGCCTGGCCGCGTACGCCAGCGCGCCGAGCCCGCCCATCGCGTTGCCGGCGACGGCGCGGTCCGGGCCCGCGCGGTATCCGCGCTCCAGGATCTGCCGCAGCTCGGCGAGGTGGAAGGTCTCCCACTTCGGGGCGCCGCCGCCGCCGCGGTTCCACCAGTCGGTGTAGCTGCCGCACGGGCCGCCGTCCGGCATGACGACGATCACATCGGCGTCCTCGGTCAGCTCCTCGATGTCGCTGTGCTCGCTCCACGCGGTGTGGCCGTCCCGGCCCGCGGAGGCCCCGTGCAGGAGCCAGAGCGCCGGCCAGGTGCGGGAGGCGTCGCGCGACCAGCCGGGCGGCAGCAGGAGGCGGACGTGGACGACGTCCGCCAGGACGGGGGAGCGCACGGCCAGGTCGAGGACGCGGCGGCGCGGGCGGCGCTCGCCGACCACGGCCGCGCCGTCGTCGGCCGGGGCGCCGGGCGGGGCCGTGCCGCCCGCCGCGATGGACGCGGTCAGCCCGGCGACCGCAACGATGAGTCCCGCTCCCGCCAAGCCGCGCAACCGCATGATCTCCCCCGGTCGTCCAGAGGCGCCTGCTGGTAAAGGTTCCCTCTGACGGGAATGTTTCAACGCTGTGTAATCGGTTTATAAAATGTCGGGCCGGGAGTTCCGGTCCACGTACCCTCCAGGGTGGCGCGGACGAAGGGGGCGACCGGAAGAGATGCGGAGCGTCCAGATGCGGAGCAAGGCGGAGCTGGAATCGGCGATCGCGGGCGGCGGGCGCGCGGCGCTGGTGATCAACTCCCGCTCCCGGCGGGGGCGGCGGCTCTACGGCACGGCGCGCCGCCTGCTGCGCGAGGCGGGCCTGGAGTTCCCGCACGTCTTCCCGGTGACCGACCCGGCCCGCCTGCGGGAGCTGTTCACCGACGTCCTCGCCCTGGAGCCCGACCTGGTGGTCGTCGGCGGCGGGGACGGCACGGTCGCCGAGGCGGTCGGGCACCTGGCGCACCGCGACATCGCGCTCGGGGTGCTGCCGCTCGGCACCACCAACAACTTCGCCCGCAGCCTGGAGCTGCCGCTCGACCTGCCGGGCGCGGTCGCGACCCTCGCCCTCGGCCGGCCGGGCGGCGGGAAGGTCGCCGACGTCGACGTGGGCTGGTTCGAGTCGACGGGCGACCCGCAGGGCGAGGGGCCGGGCGCCGACCGCGAGCACATCTTCGCCAACATGGTCAGCCTCGGCCTGTCGGTCGAGGTCGCCGAGCACGTCCCGCACACGCTCAAGCGGTTCATCGGGCGCCCCGCCTACGCGCTGACGGCGGCGGGGCTGCTGCCCCGGCACAAGGCGTTCACCGCCCGCATCACGATCGACGGCGAGACGCACGAGGTCGCGACGCACCAGCTGAACGTCGCCAACGGCGCGCACCACAGCGGGCAGCGCATCGCCCGCGACGCCAGCCCGGACGACCGGCTGCTGGCCGTGTACCGGCTCGGCGACGAGCGGCGGCTGCGGCTGGCGTCGGCCACGGCCCGGCACGTCCTCACCGGCCCGTGGCGGTCGCTGGAGGACGACGCCTTCCTCACCACGGCGAACGTGGAGATCGAGACCGACCCGCCGATGCAGGTGGACGTGGACGGCGAGGTCCGCGGCCGCACCCCGGTGTCGATCAAGCTGCGCGGCAACGCGCTGCGGGTGATCGTCCCCAGGACGTTCGTCGACACCTGACCGGCCGCGGGCGCCGCGGGCGCCCGGGCCGTCAGCCGGTCGCGCCGCGCTCGTCGGCCATGACGTAGGCGCCCGCCTCCAGGCGCTCGATCACGCCGAGCGTCCAGGCCCTGGCGGAGTCGGCGGAGTGGACCCACCAGCCGAGCAGCTCGCGCAGGTGGTCGGAGGGGTCCAGCTCGTCCAGGGGCGGGGCGACGGAGGCGCGCCAGGCGGCGAGGCCGTCGAGGCGCTCGCGCAGCAGGGCGAGCGCCTCGGCGCGCGGCAGCTCGGTGAGGAACCCGAGGCCCGCCGTCAGCATCTCCGGATGCCGGACGTCCACCGCGGAGAGGGCGGAGCGCAGCAGCCGGTGGAACTCCGCCCGGCCGGCCTCGGTGATCTCGTAGTCGGTGTGCGGCGGGCCCGCCTCGCTCTCCTCCACCTCGTGGGCGTGCAGCAGGCCCTCCTTGGCCAGCTGCCTGAGCGCGTGGTAGATCGAGCCCGGGTTGACGTGGGCCCACTCGTCCGAGCCCCAGGAGAGCAGCTCACGGCGGACCTCGTAGCCGTGCGCCCGCCCGAACCTGCGCACCCCGCCGAGCACCAGCAGCCGCGTCGTCGACATCCTCTCCCCCTGATCGCAAACCCGTTCAGGGTAGAGGCTCCGGCGGCCGCGCGCGCGGTCCTCACCGCTTCAGGGCGGCGAGATCCTCCGGGGCGAGCACCAGATCCGCGGCGGCGAGGTTCTCCTCCAGGTGGTCCGGGGAGCCGGTGCCGGGGATCGCGAGCATCACCGGCGACAGCGCCAGCAGCCCGGCGAGCAGCACCTGCGGGACGGTGGCGCCGTGGCGGGCGGCGACCGCGTTGACGCGCGCGTCGTCGGGGATGCCGAACCCGCCGAGGGGGAAGTAGGGGGCGTAGGCGATGTGGTCGCGCTCACATGCGGCGAGGAGCTCGGCGTCCCGCGGCCGCGTCACGTCGAACCGGTTCTGGACGGCCGCGACCGGCGCGATCCCGCGCGCCTCCTCCAGCTGGGCGAGGCTCACGTGGCTCAACCCGAGATGCCTGATCAGCCCCTCCTCGCGGAGTCCGGCGAGGACGGCGAAGCGCTCCCCGATCGGCTCGGTCCCCGGCTCCTCCAGCCCGCCGGGCCGCAGGTAGACCAGGTCGAGCCGGTCGAGCCCGAGTTCGGTGAGGTTGCGCTCCACCTCGGCGCGCAGCTCCGGTGCCGGGAGCTGCCCGGACGGGAAGGGGTCGCCCGGGCCCCGGTACGGGCCCACCTTCGTGGCGACGACCAGGCCGGGCGGGTAGGGGGCCAGCGCGGCGCGGATCATCTCGTTGGCCGCGGGGCCGCCCTCGTAGTAGTAGAACGCGGCCGTGTCGATGTGGTCCACGCCCAGCTCGACGGCCCGCTGGAGGATCTTGATTCCGGTGTCCCGGTCGCCCGCGGGCCCGCCGCGGGTGCTCGCGGGCAGCCGCATCGCGCCGAAGCCCATCCGGGAGATCCGCAGGTCGCCGCCGAGATCGAAGTGTCGTGTCATGCGGTCCACTGTGCTGCGCCCGCCGGGGCGCGGCGACCGGCTGGCAGCTTGCTGCCACGGCGGCGGCCCGCGGGCCGCGTGGCAGACTGGGGCCGTGAGCGCCGATCTGGACCGGAACGTCGTGCTGCGCGGCGAGGAGGAGCTGGTCGAGCGCGCCGGACGGCTGTTCTTCGCGTGCGAGGAGTTCTCGTGCGCCGCGACGGACCAGAACACGTGGGCGCTGCCCGGCCTGCGGGAGTGGATCGTCGCCGAGCGGCGCCGGATCCGGCCCGCCCCGGCCGTCCGCAAGCTGTACAACCCGGCGGCCCTGGCCGACGAGGAGTCCGAGCGGCGGCTCCTCGCGATCGCCGCCGCGGGCGGGCGGGTGCGGATCTGCCCGGCCCCGCTCCCCCACGAGACGATCATCGTGGACCGGAGGGTCGCCATCCTCGCCGGCCCGGTCGAGGGCGGCGTCCGCGAGTACACCGTCGTCCGGTCGCCGGGCGTGGTGAAGGGCGTGGTCTCGCTCTTCGAGGCGACGTGGGAGACGGCGGCCGACCTGGCCGACCACCGGCGCGGCCGGCCGCCCGCGCTGAGCGAGGAGAGCCTGCGCATCCTGCGGCTGCTCGGCGGCGGGCTGAAGGACGAGGCCGCCGCGCGCCGGCTCGGCATGTCGCTGCGCACCTACCGGCGCCGCGTCGCTGAAATCCTGACCCTGCTGGACGCCGACTCCCGCTTCCAGGCGGGCCTGCGCGCCCACGAGTTCGGCCTGGTCGGCTGAGAGCCCCCTCAGCCGCCGACGAGCGGGACGAGCCTGATGAAGACCAGGTCGGGGTCGCCGGTGAGGTCGATCTCCTCGTCGAGGTCCTCGACCTGCCGGTCGGCGGCGAGGACGAAGAACCCGTTGCCCAGGAAGGCGCGCTCGGCGATGTCGGCCTGCCGCTCCCAGTCCAGGCGGCGGGGCTCGCGCAGGCGGTAGCCGTTCAGCTCGGCCTCGGCGCCGTCCGGGCGGACCAGGCCGTGGAACCGGTCGGAGGGGCGGGCGTTGTGCCGGGCGACCTCCTCGCGGACCCGGAGCCTGATCAGCTCCCGGAGGGTCATCCGGTCGGGCAGCCCGCCCACCTGGAACGCGGCGACGGGCGCGCCGGCGGCCGTCTCGTCGCGGAAGTTCACGGCGGTCATCAGGCGCCTCGCTTGATCTGCGTCAGGATGGACTCGTCGTCGATCGCGGCGTCGGCGGCGAGCAGGAACGCCTTGCTGAGGATGAGGGAGAGCCGCTCGTCCTCGAACGGCAGGAAGACCTTGGCGCCCGCTGCACGGCGCTCCGGGACGACGCACAGGAACGCGTCGTCCGGCTCCATCACGATGTTGGCCGAGCCGAGGTGGATCCTGTAGGTGCGCAGGTCGCCGCGCACGACCAGGTGGCGGCCCTCGATCGAGCAGCGGTCGGCGATCTTCGTGCGCGGAAGGACGCGTTCCAGGGCGTCCCGGCGCGTCCGGGCCGACTCGCCGAGGTCGGCGTACCACGCGCGCACCCAGTACTCGTGGGCCTCGCCGTCCTCCCACATGGGGTCGGCGGCGATGGAGGTGACGCCGACGAACAGGTCTACGTCGCGCATCGCCTCGCTGAACACCAGCGGCGGGACGTCGGCGAGGGCCGCCTCACGCCAGCCGCCGTCGCCTCGGCGGTCGAACACCACCCGGTTCGTGCCGGCGATCTCGTGCTCGCCCTGCCAGTCGGCCAGGACGTGAGAGAACCTGACCCGCCACTCCCCCGCCGCGAGCGTCCGGGCCGCCTCGTCGGAGCCTCCGCCGTCCCAGGGGCCGAGCAGGGCGCTCGTCCAGCCGCGGGCCCGGAACAGCGCGAACATCCGCCGGTAGTGGACGAGGTGCGCGGCGAACCGGTTGGAGTACGTCGCCGTTTCCACCTCCGCGGGGGTGAGCAGGTAGATCTCGCGGAACGCCTGCTTGAAGGGCTGCCGGATCCGCCGCTCGACGAGCAGGTCGCGCCAGGCGCGCACCTCGTCCGGCCCCGACCTGATGGGGTGCCACAGCCGGACGGAGGCGTCGTCGGCGGCGTCCGGAAGTTCGCCGGTCTCGGGCAGGACGGTGCGCCACTCGCCGGGCGCGGTCTCGATCTCCCAGATGAGGGTGCGCACCGTCGGCCCCGCGATCGGATGGCGCAGCAGGGTGTCCCGCCACCGGCCGAACGGGTGGACGGCGTCGACGGAGAAGCCGCCCTCCAGCGCCCGCGCGAGCGTGACGAGCTGGGCGTTGACGCGTGCGACGAGGTCGCGGAGCTCCTTGACCTCGTCCTTGTGGTCGCGGCGGACGGGCACGGGGACGCCCTTGAGCGCGGCGCCGCCCTTCTCGAAGGTCAGCGCGGCCTTGCCCGTGGTGATCGTGACGAAGGCGGTGTAGTCGCCCAATTCCCTGCGCAGGACCCCGCCGGGGCCGAAGCCGAGATCGGGGAGGCGCAGCGCGACCTCGGTCCGCTCGGCCAGGGCGGCCTCGACCTTCTTGAGCATCTTGTCGAGCTGCTTGGGCACCCCGGCGTGCCGGACGATCCCGCGGACGGTCCGGATCGCGGTGACCAGCTCGGGCGTGGGGAACTCCTGCGCGGCCCGGACGATCTCGTACAGCAGCGCCTGCGACGGCAGCGTCCTCGCCTGCGTCGGGGCCACCGAGACGCCGGGCAGGAGCCGGTCGAACAGGGCGGGCAGCCACGGCTCGTCGCGCAGCAGCGCGATGCGCGCGGCGAGCCCGACGGCGGCGACCTCGTCCCCGGTGAACGCCCGGTCCGCGCGGAACGGGACCTCCCCCTCCTGGACGGCGCGGGCGCGCTCGGCGGCGGTCTCCAGGGCGCGGCGGGCGAACTCGGCGCAGGCCGGGACGGCGGCGACGCGCTCCCACACCTCGGGCGGGACGGGCGGGGAGTTGAACGACCGGTTCTCGGCCACCTGGGCGAGCAGCACCCGTTCCACCGGAGCGAGGCGCACGACGGTGTCCAGTTCGTCGTGCACGATCGGTCCCTTCCACTTCTGGCGCAGGCGCCCGGCGACCGCCTGCAGGACGCCGTCGCCCGCGAGCCCGCCGACCGCGAGCAGCGCGAACGGCTGGTCGAGGCGCTCGCGGGCGAGGAGATACTCGACCAGCTTCCGGGCGGGGCCGGCGAGGTCGGGCCACGGCCCCGTGCAGCGGACCAGCGTGCCCGCGCCGAGCACGAGGTCGGCCCACTTGCGGTGGGCCAGCCCGCCGACGAGCGCCTGGAACATGCGCTCGCACGCCTCCGGCGTGTAGCGCGGCTGCCGCTGCTTGGCCTCGTCCTCGATCCTGAGCCGGACGGACATCGACACGAACGGCGCCTCCCGGCCGACCGCGTAGGCGGCGGGCACGAGGTCTCCGAGATCGCGGTCGGACAGCGCCGACAGGTCGGGATACCAGGTGCGGAACTCCTCGTCCTCCGCCGCCGGGTCGGTCATGGCGCGCAGCAGCCGCGCGGTCAGTTCCATCGGGCGTCCCTCCTGATCTGCCGCAGGACGGCCTCGTCGGTGATCCGGTGGTCGGCGGCCAGCAGGAACGCCGTGCCGAGGACGCGTGCCAGCACCTCGTCCTCGAACGGCAGGAACAGGCCCTTCTGCCCCGTCCGGCGGGACGGCCCGATCCGCAGCCGGTCGCCGCCCGGTTCCATCAGCACGCCGCCGGAGCCGAGGTCGACGCGGTAGGTGCGCAGCCCGCCGCGGACGACGAGGAACCGCCCGTCGACCGCGCAGCGGCCCGCGATCCTCGTGCCGGGCAGGATCCGGCGCAGCACGTCCGCCCGGATCTCGGCGGTCGCGGACGGCGCGCCGAACGGGTCCTCCTCCGCGGCCGGGGCGAGGCGCAGCAACAGGTCGGCCTCCCGCATCCCCTCGCTGAACACCGGCGGCGGCACGGCCCGCGGCGGCTCCTCCCGCCAGGACCCGGCGGCCCGCCGCTCGAACGTCACCCGCGCCCGGCCCTCGCGGCAGCCGACCCGCCACGCGCCCCCGGCGAGCACGCGCCGTTCCTCGCCGTCGAAGCGGCCGCGGCGCAGATCGGTCTCGGCCCCGGGCGGGCCGGGCCGGTAGGTCTCCCGGAACGCCTGCCGGAACGACTGCGCCATCCGGTTGCCGGTCACGAAGCTCCGCCAGGCCCGGACGGCGCCCGGGAGCGCCCGCACCGGATGCCACAGCCGTACCCGCGCGCCGCCCGGCGGTGCGGGCAGGGCGCGGCCGTCCACGGTGACCAGCACGTCCTCGCCGGGCGTGGCGGCCTGCCAGTGCCCGTCCGGCTCCTCGAACTCCCAGATCAGACCGTGCGCGACCCGTCCGGTGACCGGATGGTCGCGATAGTGCCGGCACCACTGCCCGTAGGGCCAGGTCCGCTCGGCCGCCATCAGCGCCTCGACCCGCGCCCGCTCGGCGGCCAGCGTCGCGCGGACCCGCCTCGCCAGCGCCTTCGTCTCCTTGACCTGCGCGGCGAAGCCCGTCCTGAGCGCGCCCGGGACGGTCGGCAGCGGGCGGCCCTCCGCGCCGATGAAGGTGAGCCGGACGGTCATCGGGTCGGCGATGGCGAGGACCGCCTGGTAGCCGCCGATGTCGCGGGCCAGCGAGCCGTCGCGGCCGAGCCCGTGCGCGGGCACCCCGGAGTCGGCGTGGCCGGCGGGCCCGCCGGGGGCGGGCGGGCGGTCCAGAAGGTCGAGCGCGGCCGGCGGCCGGTGGTCGTCGGACATGAGGCGATCTTTCCAGATGGAAGCGCCGGTTCCGGGACGTTTCAGGTGATCACACGCCGAGCTGCCGCCGGATCGACGGGTCGGTGATCTTGTGGTCGGCGGCCAGCAGGAACGCCTTGCTGAGGATGAGCGAGAGCCGCTCGTCCTCGAACGGCAGGTACAGCGTGCCGGGGGGCCGGCGGCCCTGGACGACGCACAGGTAGGCGCCGTCCGGTTCCATCAGGACGTTCGCCGACCCGAGATGGATCCGGTAGGTGCGCAGCTCGCCGCGCACGACCAGGTGCCGGCCGTCCAGGGCGCAGCGGCCGGCGATCCTCGTGCGCGGCAGGATGCGCTCCAGCGCCGCCCGGCGGACCTCGGCGCTCGCGGTCAGCGCGCCGAAGCCCGCCTCGCGCCGGTAGGCGGCGTGGCGGTCCTCGCCCCGGTCGGCCCAGTCCGGGTCGGCGGCGATGGAGGTGACGCCGACGAACAGGTCCACGTCCCGCATCGCCTCGCTGAACACGGGCGGCGGGACGTCGGCGAGCGGCGCCTCCCGCCAGCGCCGGCCGTGCCTGCGCTCGAAGCGGACCTGGTCGGTCGCGGCGTGCTCGACCGTCCAGTCGCCGTCGTCGTCGACCGGCTCGTGGTAGAAGCACGCCCGCCATTCGCCGCCGCCGAACTCGCCGCGCGCCTCGCCGTGGAGGCCGCCTTCGTGCCGGCCGAGGAAGTTCGACTGCCAGCCCCGCTCCTTGAACAGCGCGTACAGCCGCCGGTAGTGGACGATGTGCGCCGCGTACCGGTTGGAGTAGGTCGCGGTGCCCTCCTCCGCGGGGGTGAGGAGGTAGATCTCGCGGAACGCCTGCTTGAACGGCTGCCGGACCTGCTCGTCGACGACGCGCTCCCGCCAGGCCCGCACCTCGCCGACGGCCGCCCGGAGCGGATGCCAGAGCCTGACCCGCGCGGCGTCGCCGCCGGGAGCGCCGAGGGACGCGCGCCAGCGGCCGTCCTCGCCCTGGAACTCCCAGACGAGGCCGCGGGCGACCGCCCCGGTGATCGGGTGGTCGCGGTAGAACTCGCGCCATTCGGCGTAGGGCCAGGAGCGGTCCTCGGACAGCAGGCCCTCGACGCGCGCCCGCTCGCCCGACAGCGTCGCCCGCACCTCCTTGGCGAGCGCCTTCAGGCGCCTCAGCTCGTCGGGGAAGCGGTCCTTGACCGCTGCCGGGGCCGTCCGGGAGACGCGGCCGTCGGGGCCAGTGAAGGTGACGCGGACGGTCGCCGCGCCTTCGACCGCGACGCGCGCGGTGTGGTCGCCGAGGACCCGCTCCGCCGAGCCGTCCGGGCCGAGCCCGTGGGCGGGGACGCTGCGCTCCACGAGCTGCGCCCGCGTGATGCCCTGCCGCTCGGCCGCCGCCTGGAGCGCCGTGTCGAGCTGCTTGCGCAGCGCGCGGTTGGTGACCGGCGCGCGGAGCCGCCAGAGCGCCTCCAGCGCGCGCGGATCGTCGACCGCGCCCAGCGCGTTGATCGCCGCGCCCGCGACCTTGGGGCCCTCGTAGAGGTCGCGGCCGGCCGTGCCCATGCGGAGGGCGACCGCGCGGAGCCGGGGCACCGCGTCCGGGCCGCCGGTGAGGGCCGCCGCCCAGACGAGGCCGCGCGCGACGTCTCCGTGGTGCGGGTCGACCAGATGGTGGTACCCGCAGAACGTCGCGGTGTGCGGGCCGTCCTCGCGGGGGCAGTGCGGCTCGTCCTCCGCGAGCGCGCGGAGGCACTCGGCGACGTCCTCGCGCGCGGCCGCCTCGTCGGCGAGGGTGACGCACGCGCGGTGCCACGCGCGCGAGGGGCGCGGCGCCGACAGGCTCGCCAGGTGCCGGACGAACCGGGTCAGCTCGGCCGACGGCGCGACCCGCACTCGCTCGCGGAGCGGCGCGGCCCAGACGTCGTGGACGGGAAGCACCCCCTCGGGCAGGTACGCCTCGTCCACGCTCGCCAGCAGCGCCCGCAGGCGGCGGTCGACCCGCTGGCGGTACCCGATCGGGACCTCGGCCCGCGCGAAGACGCCGTTGAGTCGCTTCAGCGGCGGCGCCATCTCGCGCAGGGTTCCGGCGTCGAGGCGCTCGGCGCCGGACAGGGCCTCTTCGACGAGCACGGCCAGCCGGTAGCCCTCCTCTCCGGACTCGCAGGCGCGCGCCATCAGCGCCTGGACCGTTCCGGGACCGTCGTCGGCGCGCGCTTCGGCGGCGAGGGCATGGTCGGGCATGCCGGGATGCTGGCAGAACCGACCGACAAACGCGCCGCGGCGACACCTTCTCAGTGACTTCACGGTCACCTACGCTCGTGGGGGACCCAGACAGAATGAGATTCGGGACTGCCATGACGCACAGCGTGGTGATCATCGGGAGCGGGTTCGGCGGGATCGGGATGGCGATCCGGCTGCGGCAGGCCGGCGTCCGCGACGTGGTGATCCTGGAGAAGGCCGCCGACCTCGGCGGGACCTGGCGCGACAACACCTACCCGGGCGCGGCCTGCGACGTCCCGTCCCACCTGTACTCGTTCTCGTTCGAACGCAGGACCGACTGGTCGCGCCGCTTCCCGCCGCAGGCGGAGATCCTGGACTACCTGCGGCACTGCGCCCGCGAGCACGGCGTCCTCGACCGGATCCGGTTCGGCGCCGAGGTGACCGAGGCGCGGTTCGACGAGGACGCGGCGCTCTGGCGGATCTCCACCACGACCGGGGACCTCGCCGCGCGGGTGCTGGTCTCGGCGTGCGGGCAGCTCAACCGGCCCGAGCTGCCGCCGATCGAGGGCCGCGAGTCGTTCACCGGACCGGCCTTCCACTCCTCCCGCTGGGACCACGGCGCCGACCTGCGGGGCAGGCGCGTCGCGATGATCGGGACGGGCGCGAGCGCGATCCAGATCGTCCCGGAGATCGCCCGGGAGGCGGCGGAACTGCTGCTGTTCCAGCGGTCCGCGCCGTACGTGATCGACAAACCGGACCGGCCGTACCGGGCCTGGGAGCGGGCCGCGCTGCGGGCCGTGCCGGGGCTGTACGCGCTGAGCCGCGCCCGGATCTACGCGCTGTTCGAGGCCCGCGCGCTCGGCTTCATCCGGTACCCGCGGCTGATGGGGCTCATGGAGCGCGGCTTCCGCCGCCGCCTGGCCGAGCAGGTCGCCGACCCCGCGCTGCGCGCCGAACTCGTCCCCGGCTACCGGATGGGGTGCAAGCGGATCCTGCTGTCCGACGACTACTATCCGGCGCTGAGCAGGCCGAACGTCCACCTGATCACCGACCCGATCGAGCGCGTCACCCCGACCGGGATCCGGACCGCGCGCGGCGCGCACGAGGCCGACGTCATCGTGTACGCGACCGGGTTCCGCTCCACCGAGTTCCTGTCCCCCATGAAGATCGTCGGACGGGACGGCCGGGAGCTGAACGAGGCGTGGCGGGACGGCGCGCAGGCCCACCTCGGCATCACCGTCAGCGGCTTCCCCAACCTGTTCCTGCTGTACGGGCCCTACACCAACCTCGGGCACAACTCGATCATCTACATGCTGGAGTCGCAGTTCCGGTACGTCCTCGGATGCGTGGAGGCGCTGCGCGGCGCGGGCCTGGCCTGGATCGACGTGAGGCCCGACGTGCAGGACGCGTTCACCCGGGAGATGCGGGAGCGGATGCGCTCGACCGTCTGGGAGGCGGGCTGCCGGAGCTGGTACATGACGGAGGGCGGGAAGGTCGTCAACAACTGGCCGGGCTACACCTTCGCCTACCGCCGCGCGACCCGCCGCCCCGACCCGCGGCACTTCCGCGCGCGGCGTGCCGCCGCCCGGTAGGGAACGCGCCCTAGGCTCGGGGCCATGCCGACCGCCTTCATCACCGGCGCGACCGCGGGGATCGGTGCCGCCTTCGCCCGCCGCCTCGCCTCCGACGGGTTCGACCTGGTCCTGCTGGCCCGCGACGCCGAACGGCTGGAGCGGACCGCCGCCGAGCTGCGCGCGGCCTACGGCGTGCGCGCCGAGGCGCTGCCCGCCGACCTGTCCACCGAGGAGGGCCTGGCCGCGGCCGAGGAGCGCGTCGGCAAGGACGTCGACCTGCTGGTCAACAACGCCGGATTCGGCAACAGGGGCGTGTTCCTGGACGTCCCGGTGTCCGACGAGCTGACCATGCTGCGCGTGCACTGCGAGGCCGTCCTGCGCCTCACGCACGCCGCCCTCCCGGGGATGCTGGCGCGCGGCCGGGGCGGCGTCGTCAACGTCTCGTCGGTCGCGGCGTTCGCCACGCGCGGCACCTACGGGGCGTCCAAGGCGTGGGTCGTGAACTTCAGCCAGGGCGTCGCCGCCGACATCCGGAGACGGTCGCGGGGCCGCGTCCGGGTGATGGCACTGTGCCCCGGTTTCGTGCACACCGAGTTCCACGACCGCGCCCAGATGGACATGTCAGACGTCCCCGACTTCATGTGGCTGGACAAGGACGACGTCGTGGCCGCCGCCCTGCGCGACCTGCGCCGCGGCGTGCAGGTCAGCGTCCCGGGAGCGCAGTACAAGGCCGTCGTCGGGATCACCCGGCTGCTGCCCCGGGGCCTCGTCTCCCGCCTGTCGTCCACCCGCGGCCGTCACTACGATTGATCATGTAGTCAGGGGTCACGGCCTTGTCACGGGCGGTGCGAGAGGGCATCGTGGCAGGGCGAGTCGCTTCGAGGCGCGCCGGACGACTCTTCCCGCCCCCGTCCGCCGAAGGGTCTTTCCCGATGGGTCACGACCTGGGCTACGCCGCCCTCGCCCTGCTCGCCACCACCGTCTACTACATCGCCTTCCTCGTCTTCCGCGTCTCCGCGCGCCGGATGGAGCCGCTGCGGGGCAGCCGCCCGTTCCGCGTCGCCCGGCTCATGCTGACCGACCCCGTCTGGCTGGGCGGCGGCCTGCTGCTGTTCCTCGGCCTCGGCTACGAGGTCGTCGCGTTCTCCGCGGTGCCGCTCGCCGTCGCGCAGCCCGTCTTCGCCCTCGGCCTGGTGCTCCTCGTCGCCTTCGCGGCCGGGGTCCTCGGCGAGCGGCTGAGCCTGCGCGAATGGGCGAGCGTCGCGCTGTTCGTCCTCGCCACCGGGCTGATCGGCCTGTCGGCCACGACCGAGGGCGAACCGCGCGCCGACGCCACCCTCGCCGGGACCCTCGCCCGGCCCTGGACGATGCTCGCCGTCTGCGCCCCCGCGGTGATCGTCGCGGCCCTGGTCTGGCTGGTCGGCGACCGCCGCGCGGGCGGCCGGCACGCCCGCAGGCTCGCCGGGGTCGCCTACGGGATCGGCGCCGGGGCCTGCGCCGGGCTGGCCGAGGCCGGCATCCGCGGCATCTCGCTCGTCTACCAGGACACCGGCAGCGCGCGGGCGGTCCTGGAGTCCCCCTACCCGTACCTGACGATCGGCCTCGCCGCGATCGCGCTCGGGCAGCTCCAGGTCGCGCTGCAGCGCTGCCGGATCGCGATCGTCGCCGTCGTGCTCACCGTCATCGGCCGGACCTACCTCGTCCTCAGCAGCACCGTCCTGTTCGACGAGCAGTGGCCGCGCGACACCGCGCCGTTCGCGCTCCGGGCGGGCGGCTTCGCGCTCGCGCTGGCCGCGCTGGCGCTGTTCCCCCGCTACGAGGACCCTGCCGCGCAGACGCAGCGGGCCGCCGCCGGCAAACGCGTGCGCGCCGCCCCCTGATCGCCTACAGTGCGGCCATGGCCCTGCCCTCCCGCCGGTCCCTCGGTCTCGCGCTGCTCGGAGCCTGCCTCGGGCTCGCGCCGCTCGCCGCCACCGCCGCCCCCGCCGACGCCGTCGTGGGCGGCGCCCCGGCGCCCGCCGCCCGGTACCCGTGGATGGCCGCCGTCGGCTCCCCGATCTTCTTCGTCCGTCCGGCCGGGCAGTTCTGCGGCGGCGTCCTGGTGAAGCCCGATCGGCTGCTCACCGCCGGCCACTGCGTGTCGATGTTCCGCCGGGTCCCCGGCGTCCTCACCGCCACCTTCGGCCGGGACGACCTGGCCGGCCGCGGCGGGGAGACGGTCGCGGTGAAGTCCGTGCGCATGCACCCGAAGTACCGCGAGACGACCTTCAAGGACGAGACCGTCAGCCACCACGACCTCGCCGTCCTGACGCTCGCGCGCCGCGTGAACCGCCCGCCCGCGCCCCTCGGCGCCCCCGGCTCCGCCCGCACCGCAGAGATCGCCGGGTGGGGCTTCACCTCCGAGAACGACCTGTTCAACACCCGCCTCCGGGCCGCCGCCGTCCCGCTCCCCGGCGACGCGGCGTGCCGGCGCGCCTACGGCGACTCCTTCGACCCGTCCGACATGCTGTGCGCCGGATCCGCGAAGGCCGACTCGTGCCAGTTCGACAGCGGCGGCCCGCTGATCGCCGGCGGGCGCGTCGCCGCGCTCGTCTCCTGGGGCTACGGCTGCGGCAAGCCCGGCTACCCCGGCGTCTACGCCAGGCTCACCTCCCTGCCCTGACCCCGCGCCGCCCCGCCCCGGGCGCAGCGCGGAACGTTCCTACCCGCGCGGACGGATAAACTCGCCCGCGTGTCCGAGCCCAAGTTCGAAGTCCAGATGCTGCACGACCGCGTCATGATCAAGTCCGAGAAGGACAGCGGCGAGCGCCGCAGCACCGGCGGCATCGTCATTCCCGCGACGGTCGAGCAGCAGAACCGCCTGGTATGGGGAGAGGTCTGCGGGGTCGGCCACCACGTGCGGATCGTCAAGCCCGGCGACCGCGTCCTCTTCCACCCCGCCGACCAGTACGAGGTCGAGATCCAGGGCGAGAACTACCTGATCATGCGCGAGCGCGACCTGCACGCCATCGCCAGCGAACGCCCAGAACACGGCACTGGGCTCTATCTATAGCCTTTTTCTCCTCCTTCGGGCCTGGCGGCCCTCCATCGTCGAAAAACGCGGGCGATCGCTGGCATCGCTCCGGCTCGCCTTGCGGCTCGCTGCGCGATCAGATTCTTGCTTCGCTCGAATCTGCCTTCGGACGCGATCGCAGCCCCCCAGGTTGTCGCGTGGTCCTGTGGTGGCTGAGGTCGTCGCAGTAGTGGGTGCTGGTCTGCGGTATGGGGGCTCCGGACTTCGTCTGGTGTTGGGCGGCCAGTGCCCGCTGGGCGGGCGTGACAGGCCCTATCGCGCTTCCGTCGTCGTCCAGCCTGCTGAGACGCTTTGCTCCGGCTCGAAATCTGCGCCAGGCCTGCCAGGCGGCCGCACGTGCTCCGGAGATCTCGCCGCATGGCGGTCAGTGCCGGGTGCGGTGCTTCTCGGAGCCTGCAGCCGCCTGGAAATGGGCCTCTGCCCGGCGGAGTGACGGGTCAGTGCGCGGCCTCGAACTTCTGGAGCACATCGGCGGGAATGCGCCCGCGGTCGTTGACGGGGATTCCCGCCGACCTCGCCCACCGGCGGATCTCGGCGCTGCGCTCGCGGCTGCCCGCCGTGCGCGTGGCGCTCCTCGCCGCGGTGCGGCGCGCCTTGCGGGCGTGCTCCCGGTAAGGCTCGATGACCTTGCGCAGTTTGGCGGCGTTCTTCTTGTTCAGGTCGATCTCATAGGACCGGCCGTCCAGCGAGAACGACACGGTTTCCACCGCCTCCCCGCCGCTGATGTCGTCGACCAGGCGAACCTTGACCTGCTGCGCCATGAATTGCCTTCCCCCTCGTTCACTGACGAATGACGGTCCCGTCTTCATACTAGGCCGCCGGGGAACAGGCCAGGTCATCGCAACCGCGCCGCCACGGCCTCGTCCGGGCGAGGCACCGCCCCCATGTTCCGGTATAAAGGCAGCAGACCGGCGCGGACACGATGCTTCTGCAATTCGGACCCTGTCTTGGCAATTTCTTGTGCCCAGGGTGTCGATTGCAGTGCACTTCTCGGTCGGGCTCTCAGGGGGTGACCGGGAAGTTGCCGCGGAAGGTGTCGCGCGGGTCGTGGTGGGCCTTGACGCGGCGGAGGCGGTCCAGCGCCTCGGGGGCGAAGGCGTTCGCGGCGGTCTCCTCGGGGTTGAGGAACGTGAAGGGCTTGCGTCCGCTGGCGGGCAGGAGGCCGGCGAGCGCCTCCTGCTTCGCGGCGACCGCGTCGGCGGTCGCCGGATCGGCCGGGATGCCGAACATGTACAGCGCGTAGGGCTCGGTGAGCGGCCCGTGCGGGCTGTCGGAGGGACGGGTGAACGCGCCTTCCAGATGCCGGATCTGCACGCTCAGCAGCGGCGCGATGGGATCGGCCAGCAGCGCCTTGACCGCGCGGTCGTCCAGCTCCGTGAGCAGTTCGGCCCGTGAGCGGCCGGCGCCGGGGTCGGTGGGCTCGGCCGTGATGGCGCCCAGCTCGGAGACCGGCATGGTCGCCCTGCCGTCGGACAGGGGACGTGCGAGCCGGTCCAGGGGGCGCAGCAGGTCGCGCGCCTCGTCCGCGGGGCCGAGGTGGGTGACGTCCACCGCGACCATCGGGTCGGCGCCGGGGAAGTGCAGCAGGTCCAGCCAGACGGTCAGCTCGTCCGGGGCGGCGGCGGTGATCTGCCGGTAGGCGTCCATCACCTCGGGCGCGTGCACGGCCGGCCACAGCATCCGGCCGCCGTACAGGTGCGGCGCCGGGTGCAGCGCCAGGTCGAGGGACGTCACGACGGCGAGGCCGCCGCCCCCGCCGCGCAGCGCCCAGAACAGGTCGGCGTCGGTGTCCGCGGTGACGCGCCGGCGGCGGCCGTCGCCGTCCACGACCTCGAAGGCGGTGACGCTGTCGGCGACCCACCCGTGGGCGCGCCCGAACCAGCTCAGCCCGCCGCCGAGGGCGACCCCGGCGACGCTGACCACGGGAGAGCTCCCCGGCAGCCCGGTCAGGCCGTGCGGCGCGACCGCCGCCTGGAGCCGCCCCGAGGCGACGCCCGCGCCCACCCGGGCCCGGCGTGCCGCGGGGTCGATCTCCAGGCCGTCCAGCCGCCGGGTGCGCAGGAGGATCGCGCCCTCGGTGCGGCCGGTGGCGCCGTGGCCGTTGGGCTGCGTGGCGATCGCCGTCCCGGCGGAACGGGCGTACCGGACGAGCGCGGCGACGTCGTCGGCGTCGGCGGCCTCGACCACGGCCTCCACCGGCTGCTCCACGGCGAGGTTCCAGGGACGCCGCGCGGCGTCGAATCCGGCGTCGCCGGGCAGCAGGACCCGACCGCGGACAGCGGCGCGCAAGTCGTTCATCATTTCCTCCGAATCAGCAGGTCATCAAGCCCTACACCGAAATCTAGGAGGAGAAGAGACCGGAGATAGGGTGCAATCCCATGGCAGAAAACTGGGTCAATCTGGCAGAGCGGATCGGGGCCGACCTCCACCTCGACCTGCCCGGCGGCGGGCGGCGGGCGGCGCTGACCCGCGCGCTGCGCGCGGCGGTCCGCTCCGGGCGGCTGGCCCCCGGCACCCGGCTGCCGCCCTACCGTTCGCTGGCCGCCGACCTGGGCCTCGCCCGCAACACCGTCGCCGACGCCTACGCCGAACTCGTCGCCGAGGGATGGCTGACCGCCCGCCAGGGCTCCGGGACGAAGGTGGCGCTCGGCGCGCAGCCCCAGGCCCGGCCCGCCGCCCGTCCCCTCGGACCCCGCCCGTCCGAACCGGCGCACGACCTGCGGCAGGGCCAGCCGGACGCCTCGTCGTTCCCGCGCGCCGCCTGGCTGGCGTCGGCGCGCCGGGCGGTCACCGCGGCGCCGAACGAGGCCTTCGCCCCCGGCGACCCGCGCGGACGCCCCGAGCTGCGCCGCGCGCTGGCCGCCTACCTGGCCCGCACCCGCGGCGTGCGGACCGACGCCGACCACATCGTGGTCTGCTCCGGATTCGCCCACGCCCTGCGCCTGCTGTTCGGCGGCGGGGTGCTGCCCGGGCCGCTGGCGGTCGAGGGGTACGGCCTCCCCTTCCACCGGGCCCTGCTCGACCAGACCGGCACGCGCACCCGTCCGCTCACCGTCGACGGCGACGGAGCCCGGGTCGACGAGCTTTCCGAAGCCGAGCGCACCGTCCTCCTGACACCCGCGCACCAGTTCCCCACAGGCGGCCCGCTGCATTCGCGCAGACGCACGGCGGTGGTGGAATGGGCCGCCGCGTCGGACGGGCTCATCATCGAGGACGACTACGACGGCGAGTTCCGCTACGACCGCCAACCCGTCGGCGCGGTGCAGGGCCTGGCCCCCGACCGGGTCGTGTACGTCGGCTCCGTCAGCAAGAGCCTGTCCCCCGCCGTCCGGCTCGGCTGGATGGTCCTGCCCGACCGCCTGGTGGACGGCGTCCTCACGGCCAAGGGCGAGCGCGAAGCGTGGGCGAGCGTCCTCGACCAGCTGGCCCTGGCCGACTTCCTCGACTCCGGCTCCTATGACCGCCACGTCCGCCGGATGCGCCAGAGGTACCGCGCCCGCCGCGACCGCTTCGTCACCGCCCTGGCCGAGCACGCGCCCCACGTCCACGCGACGGGCATCGCCGCCGGTCTGCACGCCGTCCTGCGCCTGCCGTCCGGCACCGAGCCCGGCGCTCTGGCGTCCGCGACCCGCGCGGGAGTGGCGGTCGACGCCCTGTCGGCGTTCCGCCACCCCGGCGCCCGCCTTCCGCCCCAGGACGGCCTGGTGGTGGGCTACGCGACGCCTCCGGACCACGCCTTCGAGTCGGCGCTGCAAGCGCTCGTGCGCGTCCTCGCGGTCAGCCGCCGAAGAGGGGGAGGATCGCCCTGACCGTCTCCACCACGCCGTAGATCAGCGGGATGCCGACGACGGACCAGGAGACGGCGAGGCGCGCCGCCGCCCTGTCAGGGGGGCTCTCGTCCGGCGTTGACTCCATGGTGCTCCTCCTTCGCTCTCAGGTGGCCGGGCTGGGGTCGGTCACGGGGGCCTCGGCGTCCGCCACGTGGTGCCGCTCCGCCACCGGGCGGATGAGCAGGTTCGCGGCGAAGCCGACCGCGAGGACCCCGACCATCGTGAACAGGGCGGGCCGGTAGTCGGCGGCCGCCAGGGCGCCCGGTTCGCCGCGGGCGTCCAGGAACCGGTTCACGATCAGCGGCCCGGCGATGCCCGCCGCCGACCACGCGGTCAGCAGCCGGCCGTGGACGGCGCCGACCTGGTAGGTGCCGAACAGGTCCCGCAGGTACGCCGGGACGGTGGCGAACCCGCCGCCGTAGAAGGAGATGATCAGTGCGGCGAGGGCGACGAAGAACGCCGTCGAGGCGTCCCCGAAGAGCGCCAGCAGCACGTAGGCGGCCATGCCGGCGCCGAGGTAGCCGACGTAGACCGGTTTGCGGCCGAGGTAGTCCGAGGTCGAGGACCAGACGAACCGCCCGGCCATGTTGAAGATCGACAGCAGTCCGACGAACCCGGCCGCCTCGGTCGCCGACACCGAGGTCGAGCCGCCGGAGCGGAAGAAGTCGCCGATCATCGGCCCGGCCTGCTCCAGGATCCCGATCCCGGCGGTGACGTTGCAGAACAGCACCGTCCAGAGCAGCCAGAACTGCGGCGTCCTGATCGCCGACGCCGCCGAGACGCCGCGCGGAGCGCCGGCCCGTTCCGTCGTGGAGGCGGCCCCGGCGGGCCGCCATCCCGGCGGCGGCACCCGCACGGTGAACACCCCGAGCATCATCACCAGGAAGTATCCGGCGCCCAGCGTGACGAACAGCAGGGCGACGGCGGCGCCGGACGCGGGGTCGCCGCCCGGGTCGTAGAGCGACAGCAGCCGCCGCGACAGCGGCGAGGCGACCAGCGCGCCCCCGCCGAAGCCCATGATGGCCATGCCGGTCGCCAGGCCCGGCCGGTCCGGGAACCATCTGATCAGGGTCGACACGGGCGAGATGTAGCCGATGCCGAGGCCGATGCCGCCGATGACGCCGTAGCCGAGATAGACCAGCCAGAGCTGCCCGGCGGCGATGCCGAGCGCCCCGACCAGGAACCCCGACGCCCAGAAGCAGGCGGCGGTGAACATCGCCCGCCGCGGCCCGACGCGGTCGACCCACGTGCCCATGACCGCCGCGGACGCGCCGAGCATCACGATCGCGATGGAGAAGACGACGCCGACCGCGGTGAGGCTGGCGTCGAAGTGCTCGACGAGCGCCGTCTTGTAGACGCTGGTGGCGTAGGCCTGCCCGATGCACAGGTGCACGGCGAGCGCGGCGGGTGGAATCAGCCAGCGGTTGTAGCCCGGTTCCGCGACGGTGTGCCGCAGGTCGAGGAAGGAGAGCGCCACAGCGGGCCTCCGGTTCGGGAGCGTATCCGGACAGGTGATGCGCCCCCGACACCGACGACCATAAACACAAACGTGCTACATGAAAACCCCTCCACACCACCGACCTGTCGACCATGGTGCCGGGGGCGTCGGCCTTCCGCGGGCCTCAAGCGGGTGGCCCCGTGTGAAATCATGAGCGCATGTCCGAGCCGGTCAGCCCGCGCCCCCGCGGCCCCGGGAGGCCGGGGTACGACCAGGCCACGGTTTTGCGGCGGGCCATCGAGCTCTTCAATCGGAAGGGCTACGAGGGGACCAGCATGGGGGACCTCGCTGAGGAGCTCGGGTTCAGCAAGTCGGCGATCTACCACCATGTGCCGGGCAAGACGCATCTGCTCGCGCTGGCCCTGGACGAGGCGCTCGACGAGTTGACGGCGGTGATCCGCGAGGCGCAGGACGAGTCGGCGGGCAGCGCGTACGAGCGGCTGCGGTCGGTGGTGCGGGAGAGCGTGCGGGTGCTGGTGGCGCACCAGCCGGCGGTGACGCTGCTGCTGCGGGTGCGGGGGAACAGCGAGGTGGAGCTGGCGGCGCTCCAGCGGCGGCGGTGGATCGACGCGCGGCTGGCGGAGCTGGTGCGCGCGGCGGCCGCGGAGGGGGCGGTGCGCGCGGACGTGCCGCCGGAGCTGGTGAGCCGGCTCCTGTTCGGGATGGTCAACTCGCTGGTCGAGTGGTACCGGCCGGGCGGCGAGGTGAGCGCCGACGACCTGTCGGACGCCATCACCGCAATCGCGTTCGACGGGCTGGCCGCGCCGCCGTCCTGACGGGGTCAGGCGTCGAAGTCGACGGTGACGGCGGCGCTGACGGGGTGGGACTGGCAGGTGAGCACGAACCCGGCCTCGACCTCGGCGGGCTCCAGGGCGTAGTTGCGGACCATGTCGACCTCGCCTTCGGTGACGCGGGCGCGGCAGGTGCCGCAGACCCCTCCCTTGCAGGCGAACGGGAGGTCGGCGCGGGTGGCCTGGGCGGCGTCCAGGATGCGCTGGTCGCGCGGCATCGGCGCGGTGCTCGACCGGCCGTCCAGCACGACGGTGACCTCGCTGGTCTCGCCGGTGGCGGCCGGGGCGTCGCGCCGCACCTCGGGGGGCGGCTCGTCGACGTAGAACAGCTCGACGTGCACCTTCTCGCGCGGGACGCCGAACTCGGCGAGGACGTCGCGGGCGCCGGTGACCATGGGCAGCGGGCCGCACAGCCAGACGTGGTCGACGTCGTCGACGGGCGTCACGGCGCCCAGCAGGCGGCGCAGGCGGTCGGCGTCGAGGCGGCCGGAGAACAGCTCGACGTCGCGGGGCTCGCGGCTCAGCACGTGGACGAGCTGGAACCGGGGGCCGTAGCGGTTCTTGAGGTCGCCGAGCTCCTCGGCGAACATCACGGTCCCGCTGGTGCGGTTGCCGTACAGCAGCCGCACCTCGGTGCCCGGGTTGGCGAGCACGGTGGCGGCGATGGAGATCATCGGGGTGATGCCGGAGCCCGCCGCGATCAGCAGGTGCCGTCCGGGCTCGGCGGGGTCGGCGCGCAGGCTGCCGGACGGGACCTGGACGTCGATCTCGGTGCCGGGGCGGACCTCCCGCACGAGCCAGGAGGAGAACATCCCGTCGGGGATCTCCCGGACGCCGATCCGGGGCCGGGCGCCCGCGGGGGCGCAGATCGAGTACGACCGGCGGTGCTCCCGCCCGTCGATCACCCGGCGCAGGGTGAGGCTCTGGCCGGCCGCGAACGCGTAGTCGCCGGCGAGCTCGGGCGGGACGTCGAACGTCACCGCGGCCGAGTCGTCGGTCAGCCGGTCGACCGCGGCGACCTTCAACGGGTGGAACGTCGCTGGCGCCACCGCTAGATCTCCTTCACGTGCTCGAACGGCTCAAGGCAGCCGGTGCAGCGGTACAGCGCCTTGCAGGAGGTGGAGCCGAACTCCGAGGTCAGCTCGACCGAGGCCGATCCGCACCGCGGGCAGCGCAGCCTCCGGCGGGTCGGTGTCAGGGTGAGCGCGACGGGCCCGGAGGGCGCCGGGGCCGGGCCGGGCGGCGAGATCCCCGCGGCGGCGAGGGCGGCCCGGCCCCGCTCGCTGATCCAGTCGCTGGACCAGGGCGGGGACAGCTCGATCTCGACGCGCACCTCGGCGTACCCGGCGTCGGTGAGCCGGTGGACGAGGTCGTCGCGCATCGTGGCGAGCGCGGGGCAGCCCGAGTAGGTCGGGGTGATCGCCACGGTGACGGCGGAGCCGTGCTCCTCGACGCGGCGCAGCACGCCGAGGTCCTCCAGGGTCAGCATCGGCATCTCCGGGTCCCGGACGGACGCGGCGACGGCGCGGGCGGTTCCGGTCACGGCGGTCACCACCGTCCCAGGGGGTGGGCGCGGGCGACGACCTGCATCTCGGCCAGCATCCGGCTCAGCGCCTCGGTGTGGACGCCGTCGCGTCCGGCGCGCCCGCCGAGCATCCCCGTCTGCGGCACCTCGGGCCGCTCGACGCCGCTCGCGGTGAAGACCTGCGCGAGCACGGCGTCGGCGTCGCCGGCGGTGGCGGCGGGGTCCGCGGCGACGCCCGCCTCGGCCAGCGCCCGCTCGACCGGGTGGGTGCGGAACAGTTCGTCGTGGTGGCGCCAGACCTCGTCGAGCCCGGCGAGGACGCGGCGGCGCGACTCCTCGGTGCCCTGGGCGAGGGTGAGGAACCACCGGCCGGCGAAGTCGCGGTGGTAGGCCAGCTCCTTGGCGCCCTTGGCCGCGACGGCGGCGAGGACGGCGTCGCGGCTGCCGGTGAGGCGCTCGAACAGGGCCAGCCGGGCGGTCGCGAACACCAGGACGCGGGCCATGGTGTGCCCGAAGTCGCCGTTCGGCAGCTCGGCGAGGCGCACGTTGCGGTAGGCGCCGGCGTCGCGGAAGAACGCCAGCGCGTCCTCGGCCGGGACGGGTGACCCCTCCGGGAGCGCCGGGACGACCGACGGGTCGGCGGTGGCGGCGCGGGCGAGCAGCAGCCGCGCCTGGCCGAGCAGGTCCAGCGCGATGTTGGCGAGGGCGATGTCCTCTTCGAGGTCGGGGGCGTTGCCGCACCACTCGGAGAGCCGGTGCGACAGGACGAGGGCGTCGTCGCCGAGCATCAGGCAGTACGTCGCGAGCGCGTGCGGGTCGACGCCGTCGGGGACGGTCGTGTCGACGCCGGCCAGCGGGTCCTCGAAGTCGGTCCCGAAGGCCCACTGGGAGCTGTCGCCGTCCAGGAGCCCGTCGTAGACCGAGCCGTGCTGACTTTCCATGGCGGCCTTCACATGTGCGGGACGTTCTCGGGGATCTCGTAGAACGTCGGGTGCCGGTAGACCTTGTCGCCGCTGGGGGCGAACAGCGGGTCCTTCTCGTCCGGGCTGGAGGCGGTGATGGCGTCCGACCGCACCACCCAGATGCTGACGCCCTCGTTGCGGCGCGTGTACACGTCGCGCGCGTGCCGGACGGCCATCTCGTCGTCGGGGGCGTGCAGCGACCCGACGTGCACGTGGTTGAGGCCGCGCTTGCCGCGCACGAACACCTCGTAGAGCGGCCACTCGCTCATGTCCCGGCTCCTTCCTCGCTCCGGGCCGCCTGCTTGCGCGCGAAGGCGGTCGCGGCCTCGCGGACCCAGGCGCCGTCCTCGTGGGCCCGGCGGCGGTGCGCCAGCCGCTGGGCGTTGCAGGGCCCCTCGCCCTTGATCACGGCAGAGAGCTCCGACCAGTCGGGCTCGCCGAAGTCGTGGGCCTGGCGCTCCTCGTTCCACCGCAGGTCGGGGTCGGGGAGCGTGACACCCAGGGCCTCGGCCTGCGGGACGGTCATGTCGACGAAGCGCTGGCGCAGCTCGTCGTTGCTGTTGCGCTTGATGCCCCACGCCATGGACCGCTCGGAGTTCGGCGAGTTCGCGTCGGGCGGGCCGAACATCATCAGCGAGGGCCACCAGAACCGGTCCACCGACTCCTGCACCATCCGCCGCTGCTCGTCGGTGCCGCGCATCATCGTCATCAGCAGCTCGTAGCCCTGCCGCTGGTGGAAGGACTCCTCCTTGCAGATGCGGATCATCGCGCGGCCGTAGGGGCCGTAGGACGTCCGGCACAGCGGCACCTGGTTGCAGATCGCCGCGCCGTCCACCAGCCATCCGATCGTGCCGACGTCGGCGTAGGAGAGCGTGGGGTAGTTGAAGATCGAGGAGTACTTCTGCCGGCCGGTGAGCAGCATCTCGGTCAGCTCTGCGCGGGAGACGCCGAGGGTCTCGCACGCCGAGTACAGGTACAGGCCGTGCCCGGCCTCGTCCTGGACCTTGGCCAGCAGGATCGACTTGCGGCGCAGGGAGGGGGCGCGGGTGATCCAGTTGCCCTCCGGCTGCATCCCGATGATCTCCGAGTGCGCGTGCTGGGCGATCTGCCGGACCAGCGTCCGCCGGTAGGCGTCGGGCATCCAGTCGCGCGGCTCGATCCGGTCGTTGCGCGCGATCGTCGCCTCGAACTGCTCGGCGGGCGCCGGCTGGGGCGCGGCCTGCGGCGTCGTCATGGGCTCCTCCCGCTGGGGACCCGGCTGGACTCGGCCTATTAACTGACCGATCGGTCTGTATTCAGACTGACACAGGCCGCGCGAGCGTGCAAGAAGGGCGGCGCACCCACCCCGCGGCGCGACCGGGAGCTCAGTCGTCCCAGGCCTCCCACTGCGCTCCCCTGCCCCGCGCCTCGTCGAAGACCAGCCAGGTGCGGGTCGCCCGGACGCCGGGGATGTCCTGGATCTGCTCCAGCACCACGTGCCGGAGCGCCTCGTTGTCCGGGGCCCTGACCAGGGCCAGGACGTCGTAGTCGCCGCCGACCATCGCGAAGTGCTCGACGTAGGGGGTGTCCTGGAGCCGGGCGGAGACCGAGCGCCAGGAGTTCTGCTCGATCGTGACCGAGACGTAGGCGCTGGTGCCGAGGCCGGCCTTGTGCGGGGCGAGCTCGGCGGTGAAGCCGGTGATGACGCCCTCGTCCAGCAGCCGGGTGAGCCGCGCGTAGGCGTTGGCGCGCGAGACGTGCACGCGCTCGGCCAGCGCCCGCACCGAGAGCCGGCCGTCGCGCAGCAGCTCGGCGATGATCGCGCGGTCCACGGCGTCCAGCCGCGCGGCAGAACGTCCGGGCCGGACGCCCTCCGCGCTCACGTCGGATGACATTTGGTGCCCCCATAGCCACTGAACGAGCCATTTGTCGCTCATTGTGCCCCATGTCTTGAGCAGATCGTCGACCGAGCGGACGATCGAACCGACAACCGTCCACAGGAAGGGAGCGCGCCATGTCCGTGCGGACACCTCATCAGGAGGTCGAGGGCCTCCTCCCCTCCGCCGTCCCGGTGCGCTTCGTCGCCGAGGACGGGACGGACGCCGGGACGCCGGCCGGATACCGCGCCCCGGAGGACGGGACGCTGGTCGAGGCCTACCGCCGGATGGTGCTCGGCCGCCGGTTCGACCGGCAGGCGACCGCGCTGACCAAGCAGGGCCGGCTGGCCGTCTACCCGTCCAGCCGCGGGCAGGAGGCCTGCCAGATCGCCGGGGTGCTCGCGCTGCGCGAGGACGACTGGCTGTTCCCCACCTACCGCGACTCGGTGGCGCTGGTCGCCCGCGGCATGGACCCCGTCGAGGTGCTCACGCTGCTGCGCGGCGGCTGGCACTGCGGCTACGACCCGGCGGCCGCCCGCGTCGCGCCCCAGTGCACGCCGCTGGCCACCCAGACGATCCACGCCGTGGGCATGGCCGACGCCCTGCGCCGCAAGGGCGAGGACGGCGTGGTGATGGCGTTCGTCGGCGACGGCGGGACCAGCGAGGGCGACTTCCACGAGGCGCTCAACTACGCCGGTGTCCTGCGCGCGCCCGTGGTCTTCTTCGTCCAGAACAACAAGTACGCGATCTCGGTGCCGCTGGCCAAGCAGACCGCCGCGCCCGCCCTGGCCTACAAGGGGGTCGGCTACGGCGTCCGGTCCGAGCAGGTCGACGGCAACGACCTCGTCGCGGTGCTGTCGGTCCTGACCGCCGCCGTCGAGCACGCCCGCTCCGGAGGCGGCCCGTTCCTGGTCGAGGCGCACACCTACCGCATGGACTCCCACACCAACGCCGACGACGCCTCCCGGTACCGCGAGGACGAGGAGGTCGCGCGGTGGGAGGCGGCCGACCCCCTCGCGCGGCTGGAGACCCACCTGCGCGGGCGGGGCCTGCTCTCGGAGGAGGACGTCGCGTCGGCCCGGGAGGCCGCCGAGGAGTACGCGGCGCGCCTGCGCGACCGGATGGCCGCCGACCCGGAGGCCGACCCGTTCGAGCTGTTCGACCACGTCTTCGCCGAACCCACGCCCCAGCTGCGCGAGCAGCGCGCCCTGCTGGCGTCCGAGATGCTCCCCGGGGAGGACTGACATGCCCGCGACGACGATGGCGCAGGCGCTGAACGCCGCGCTGCGGGACGCGCTGGCCGAGGACGAGCGGGTGCTGGTCTTCGGCGAGGACGTGGGGCCGCTCGGCGGGGTCTTCCGCATCACCGACGGGCTGACCCGGGACTTCGGCGAGGACCGCTGCTTCGACACCCCGCTGGCCGAGTCGGGGATCGTCGGCCTGGCCGTGGGCATGGCGATGGGCGGCTTCCGGCCCGTGGTGGAGATGCAGTTCGACGCCTTCGCCTACCCGGCCTTCGAGCAGATCGCCTCGCACGTGGCCAAGTTCCGCAACCGCACCCGCGGCCGCCTGTCGCTGCCGATGGTGATCCGCATCCCCTACGCGGGGGGCATCGGCGGCGTCGAGCACCACTGCGACTCCAGCGAGGCCTACTACGCCCACACGCCGGGCCTCAAGGTCGTCACGCCCGCCACCGCCGACGACGCGTACTGGCTGCTGCGCGACGCCGTCGCCGACCCGGACCCGGTCGTCTTCATGGAGCCGAAGCGGCTCTACTGGGCCAAGGGCGACGTCACCCGCGAGAACCGGCGCGCCCCCGGGTTCGGCCGGGCCGTGGTGCGCCGCGAGGGGCGGGACGCGACGCTGGTCGCCTACGGGCCGAGCGTCCCGGTGGCGCTGGAGGCCGCCGAGGCCGCCGCGCGGGAGGGACGCGACCTGGAGGTGGTGGACCTGCGCACCATCGTCCCGTTCGACGACGGGACCGTCGCCGCCTCGGTCCGCAAGACGGGCCGGTGCGTGGTCGTCCAGGAGGCCCAGGGCTTCGCGGGCGTGGGCGCGGAGATCGCGGCCCGCGTGCAGGAGCGCTGCTTCCACTCGCTGGCCGCGCCGGTGCTGCGGGTCTCCGGGTTCGACATCCCCTACCCGCCGCCGAAGCTGGAGCACTCGCACCTGCCGGACGCCGACCGCGTCCTGGACGCCGTCGACCGGCTCCAGTTCGACGACGTCCCCGACGTCCTGCACCTGGACAGGGAGGCCTCGTGACCGCCGCCACCCGGCAGGTGTTCCGCCTGCCCGACCTCGGCGAGGGCCTCACCGAGGCCGAGATCGTCGAATGGAAGGTCGCCGCGGGCGACACCGTCGAGGTCGACCAGGTCGTGGTGGAGGTCGAGACCGCCAAGGCGGCGGTGGAGGTCCCCGTCCCCTTCGCGGGGACCGTGCTGAGGCTGGCCGCGGAGGCGGGCGCGATCCTCGCGGTCGGCGAGCCGCTGATCGAGGTCGGTCCCGCCGGCGGCGCCGGGACGGAACCCGCCGCGGACGTGCGTGCCGTCCCGGACGCGCACCCGGACGCCGCCCGCTACCGCGAGGAGGAGCAGGCCGGGTCCGGCAACGTGCTGATCGGCTACGGCACCGGGCACGGGCCGGGGCGGCGCGGACGCCGCCGCGCGGGCGGCCCGAAGGCCCCGGCGGCGGCCCCCGCTCCGGTGACCCCCGCTCCCGTGGCCCCCGCTCCGGCGCCCCGCCGCGCGGACGCCCCCCGCGTGATCTCCCCGCTCGTCCGCAGGATCGCGCGCGAGCACGGCCTCGACCTCGGCGCCGTCGCCCCCACCGGGCCGCGCGGCGTGATCCTGCGCCGCGACGTCGAGGAGGCCATCGCCGCCGCCGGCACTCCCGCCGAGACGGCCGCCGAGGCTCCGGCGCCCGCCGCCCGTCCCCTGCCCGAGCGGATTCCGCTGCGCGGGCTCCGCCGCGCCGTGGCCGACAAGCTCACCCGCAGCCGCACCGAGATCCCCGACGCGACGACCTGGGTGGACGCCGACGCCACCGCCCTGGTCGAGGCCAAGGACGCGCTGCGCCGGTCCCGCCCCGAGCTCGGCATCGGGCTGCTGGCCCTGCTGGCCCGCATCTGCGTGGCCGCTCTGCGGGAGTTCCCCGAGCTGAACTCCTCGGTCGACGCCGACCGGCAGGAGATCGTCCGGTACGGGCACGTCAACCTCGGCTTCGCCGCGCAGACCGACCGCGGCCTCGTGGTGCCGGTCGTACGGGACGCGCACCTGATGACGACCGCGCAGCTCGCCGCGGAGCTGGCCAGGCTCACCGGCCTGGCCCGCTCGGGCGGGCTGCCGCCCGAGTCCCTGACGGGCGGCACGTTCACCCTCAACAACTACGGCGTGTTCGGCGTGGACGGCTCCACCCCGATCATCAACCACCCCGAGGCGGCGCTGCTCGGCGTGGGCCGGATCATCGACCGCCCCTGGGTGGTGGACGGCGCGGTCGTGCCGCGCAAGATGACCCAGCTCTCGCTGACGTTCGACCACCGCGTCTGCGACGGCGGCGCGGCGGGCGGGTTCCTGCGGTTCGCGGCCGACTGCGTGGAGAACCCCGCCGTCCTGCTCACGAACCTGTGACGTCCGGCGGCGGGCGCCGGTAGGCGAAGCCGCCCCCGGCACCGTGGCCGGCGGCGGCGGTCAGGTCGCGCACCAGGTGGTGGTCGGGCGAGAGCGAGCAGGCGGGGTCGGTGCGGGCGGCGTCCCCGGTGAGGGCGTGCGCCTGGCAGCGGCAGCCGCCGAAGTCGGTGTCGCGGCGGGGGCACTCCCGGCACGGGCCGGTCATCCAGCCGGTCCCCCGGTAGGCGTTGAAGGCGGGCGAGTCCGCCCAGATCCATGCCAGCGGGTGGTCGCGGACGTTCGGCGCCTCCAGGTCCGGAAGCGCGTACGCGGCCGGGCACGGCAGCGCGGAGCCGTCCGGGCCGACCGTGAGGGAGCGCGCGCCCCATCCGCCCATGCAGGGCTTCGGGACGCCCTCGTAGTAGTCCGGCACCACCCAGACGATCTCGGGGCCGGGCCGTCCCCGGCGCTCGGCGACGACGGCCTTCGCCCGGTCCAGCTGGTCGCGCGAGGGCAGCAGCGCCGCGCGGTTGCGCAGCGCCCAGCCGTAGAACTGGGCGTTGGCCAGCTCGATCCGGTCGGCGCCCCAGGCCGCGGCGAGGTCGAGGATCTCCGGGAGGCGGTCGAGGTTGTGCCGGTGCAGGACGACGTTCAGCCCGAACGGGAGCCCGGAGGCGGCGACGACCCCGGCGGCGCGTTCCTTGGCCCGGAAGGACGTCCGCCCGGCGATGAGCTCGGACGGCTCCGGGCGCGCGTCCTGGACGGACAGCTGCACGCCGTCCAGCCCGGCGCGGACCAGGCCGTCCAGCCGTCGCGCGGTCAGGCCGAGGCCGCTCGTGACGAGCTGGGTGTGGACGCCCGCGCGGTGCGCGGCCCGGGTGATCTCCGGGAGGTCGCGGCGCAGCAGCGGCTCGCCGCCGGACAGGTGCGCCTGGACGACCCCGAGAGCCGCCGCCTCGGTGAGGACGCGGGCCCAGTCGCCGGTGCCGAGCTCGGCGTCCCGCCGGACGAGGCCGAGGGGGTTGGAACAGTAGGGGCAGTGCAGCGGGCAGGCGTGGGTGAGCTCGGCGAGCAGGGCCCACGGGGCGGGTGCACCGGTCATCGCAGCCATCCTTCCGCCCGCACGCGGTCGAGGAACTCGGGGACGTCGTCGTCGAGCGGCGCGTCCGGGAAGCTCTCGCCGAGCGCGGCAACGATGTCGCCGACCGTCCTCGCGCCGTCGCAGAGCCGCAGGACGCGGCCGCCGGTCGCGCTGAGCAGCACCGCCCGCTCGGGCATGAGCAGCAGGTCGGCGCCGCGGACCGCGTCGTGCCTGAGGACGACGGAGCGCGCGAGGGCCGGCCGCCACTCCCCCTCCGCCCGGTCAGCCGGCATCGGAGGGCTCCGCGGCGGCGGACGCGTGCTCGACGGCGTCCAGCAGCGACCAGAGGACGTCGCACTTGAAGGCGAGCGCGGCCAGCGCCGTCTCCTCGTCCTCGGGGGTGCGCGCCCACTCCCGGACGAGGGCGAGCGCCTCGGCGGAGTCGCGCCGCCCCTGCGGCACCCGCACGCGGAAGTAGCGCAGCCCCTCGGGCTCGACCCACGGGTAGTGGCGCTCGAAGGCGCCGATCCTGGTCGCCATCAGCTCGGGCGCGAACAGCTCGGTCAGCGAGGACGCGACGGCCTCCAGGCGCGAGCCGTCGCGGCAGAAGCCCACGTAGGCGTCGACCGCGAACCGGACGCCCGGCAGGACGCCCTCGCCGGACAGGAGCACCCGCCGGTCCAGCCCGACGGCCTCCCCGAGGCGCAGCCACCGCTCGGCGCCGCCGTCCTCGCCGGGGCGGCCGTCATGGTCGTGGATGCGGCGGATCCAGCTCCGCCGCAGGTCTCCGGTGCCGAGCTTGGCGAGGACGTACGCGTCCTTCACCGGGATGCGGCGCTGGTAGTGGAACCGGTTGAGCACCCAGCGGCGCAGCTCGTCCGGGGAGAGCAGGCCCTCGTGCATGCGGACGTTGAACGGGTGCCGGTGGTGGTAGCGCTCGGCGGCGAGCGCGCGGAGCCGGTCTTCGAGGTTCACAGTTCGATCACCGCGCCCTCCGCGGCGACCTCGATGCCGAGGGCGGCCAGCGCGCGGTGCCCGTCCGCGTTCGGGTCGACCAGCGGGTTGGTGTTGTTCAGGTGGGTGTAGAGGCGGCGCGCGGCGGGCAGCTCGGCGAACGGGCCGCGCGTGGCGGTGATGGGCAGGTGCCCCATCTCCGTCGCGGTCCGGTCGCGGACGCCGGAGCGCCGGGGCTCCTCGTCGTCCCAGAAGGTGCCGTCGAGGATCACGCAGCCGGCCCCGCTCAGCGCGGCGTCGAGTGCGGGGGGCCAGGCGGCCAGGCAGGGCGCGTAGACGACGGTCCCGCCGTCCCGTCCGTCGGTGATCCGCAGTGCCGCCGACCACGCGTCGCTGGGGGCGTCGAGGCCGGCGGCGTAGCGGGGCCGCTTCCCCGAGACGCGGACGGCCCGCACCTCCAGCGCGCCGAAGACGGCGGGCTCCTCCTCCCCGAGCTCCGCCCACGTCAGGTTCGCGTAGGGGGCGAGGACGGCGTCGAGCCGGAGGCCGCCGGAGAGGGCGTGCCGGACCGCGCCCGTGGCGAGGACGTGCAGGTCCGGCGCCTCCCGCAGCAGGGGGAGCCCGAGGACGTGGTCGAGCTCGGCGTCGGTGAGGGCCACGCCCGCCACCGGGCTGCGCCGCGACCCCGGCTCCGGGCGCAGCTCGGCGACGGCCCCGATCTGCTCGGCGACGTCGGGCGTCGCGTTGACCAGGAGCCACCGCCCGCCGCCCGCCTCGACCGCGACGCAGGCGTGCCGGCGGCGCAGGGCGGGACGGGCGCGGGCGGCGGCGCACCCGGTGCATCCGCAGTTCCATTGGGGAACGCCGCCGCCCGCCGCGGTGCCGAGAATCCGCAACCGCATATGAGCCGTTCTCAGCTTTCGGCGGTGAAATACGCCGTGACCTCCAGCGAGGTCTCGATGATCTCGTAGTCGGGCCTGACCCAGCGGGTCTCCCGGTCCTGGGAGCCGGTCATGGCCTCTCCTTTCGCTCGGTGACGAACCGTCCGAGGCGATCACCCGAGGGCCATTGAAGCACAATTTCCCGACTTTCTACAGAAAGCCAGTTAGACCCGCATGACCCTCCATAACACGGCAGATCTTCATGTTTTCCGGCGGACCATGAATGCCATTCACCTATTCCCGCGATGGCCGGTTCGGCGGTCAAAGTCCCCGGACGGCGGCGACGGTGAAGGGGATCTCCGGGGTGCCCTCGCCGAGCGGGCCGCCCTTGTCGAACTGCGAGCGGACGACGTAGAGGGTCCCGTGGCGGCGGACGAGCGTCGTCGGCACCTGGAGGGACGGGTCCGCCAGCGTGCGCTCAAGGCGGGCCCGCGTCCCGTCGGGCGCCACGCGCCAGCGCGTGAGGACGTTGTCGACGTTGTTCGCCGTCCAGAGGCGCCCCTCCTGGAGTTCGAGGCCGTCGGCGTTGCGCATGTCGCCGCCGCTGAGCGCGACCTTGCGGATGGCGCCGGTCGCGAGGTCGAGCCGGTAGAGGTCGCCGCCGAGCATGTCGTCGGTCAGCAGGAACCGCCCGGTGGGGTCGGCCACGATCCCGTTCAGGGTGAAGTCGGCCGGCTCGTGCGGTTCGAGGACGTCGCTCAGGTCGAAGCGCGGCGAGAGCGTCCCCGTCCCGCCGCGGGCGGCGTCCAGATCCCGCGGCGTGACCTCGTAGACGACGGCGCGGGAACTGTCCGTCAGGTAGACGGCGCCGTCGGGGGCGACGGCGAGGTCGTTGACGAACCGGGCGCCGTCGCCGGGAACGACGAAGCGCGCCAGGAGGGCGCGGCTCCGGGCGTCGTAGACCGCGACGCCGGACGAGGAGTCGGTCACCCACAGCCGTCCGGCCCGGTCGGTCTTCAGGCCGTTGGCGGTGCGGCGGCCGTCGGCGCCCGCGGGCAGGAACACCTCGGCCGTCCGGTGGCCCGGACGCATGCGGTAGACCGTGCCGTCCTTCCAGGACCCGGCGTACATCGTCCCGGTGCGCGGGTCCGCGGCGATGCCCTCCGGGTACACGCGGTCGCCCGGCAGGACGTAGGCCGCGGAGATCCGCGACGCGGCCGCGGACGCGGGCGCCGCGGAGACGGCGAGGGAGGCGGCGGCGAGGCCCGCCACGGCCGCCGCGGTGGAGCGCTGGATGCGCGACATGACTCTCCATTCGAGATGCATCATTAGTACGCACACATACGATAGTTAGAACTCTAATGCTCGTCAACGGTCTTCTCTTCAGGGGCTCGGTACCATGCGGGAATGACCTCGTTGCCCGTCTCGGAGCGGCTCGGCTCGCACCTCAAGCGCGCCGAGCAGGCGCTCAACGGCGCCAAGCAGGCGGCGCTGAAGCCGAGCGGGCTCACGAGCCCGCAGTACGCCGCCCTGCTGCACCTCGCCGACAACCCGGGCATGTCGGCCGCCGCGCTGGCCCGCAAGTGCGCCGTCACCCCGCCGACGATGAACACCGTCCTGAAGAACCTCCAGGAGCGGGGGCTGATCGAGCGCACCCCGCACGAGTGGCACCGCAACATCCTGGAGACGCGGCTCACCGCCGAGGGCACGGCCGTCCTGGAGGACGCCGACGCCCGCGCCGTCAAGGTCGAGCGCGGGCTCGCCGCCGAGTTCACCGACGCCGAGCGGCAGGCGCTCATCGACCTGCTCGGCCGGTGCGTCGGCTTCCTGGAAGCCGCCCGGTCCGCGCCCGGCGGCTGAGACACTCCCTACGGAACGGGACGAACGCCGCGAGCACCGGAGGAGCCATGGGCGACGGGGTCCAGCACGACAGGTCGGGCCAGCTCAAGCAGATCGAGAGCGGGCTGCTGCCCGGCGAGCAGATCATCGCCGTCTACGACGCGATCGGCGCCGGCACCGGGTTCATCGGGCTCACCGACCGCCGGGTCATCGTCCAGGACCGCAGCTTCGCCGGCAAGAAGTACGCCATCACCAGCGTGCCCTACTCCCGCATCACCTCGGTGAGCGTGGTCAGCAACAAGTCGTGGGCCGGGTCCTACTTCTCCACCGGCTCGATCGCGATCAACGTCGGGACCCACACCTACGAGGTCGAGTTCCGCGGCGCCGACAAGAGCCACCACGTGCACAACGTGATCCTGCAGTACATCTCCGCCTGACCGGCGCCCGGAGCCTCCGGCGCGTCAGACGACGACCGCGGCGGTGGAGCCGGCGCGGTCCTTGGTGACGCGGAGCTGGGCCGGGATGCGGGCCCGCAGCTCGGCGACGTGGCTGACGATGCCGACCGCGCGGCCGCCGTCGCGCAGGCCGTCCAGGACGTCCATCACCTCGTCGAGGGTCTCCTCGTCGAGCGTGCCGAACCCCTCGTCGACGAACAGGGTGCCGATCTCGGTGCCGCCCGCCTCGGCGGTGACGACGTCGGCGAGGCCCAGGGCCAGCGCCAGCGAGCTGATGAACGACTCGCCCCCCGACAGGGTGACCGGGTCGCGCGTCAGGCCCGTCCAGGAGTCGGCGACGCGCAGGCCGAGGCCCCCGGCGCCCTTGGTGCGGTCGCCCGCCGCCTTCTCCGTGGTGTGGACGAGGGCGTAGCGCCCCCCGGACATGCGGTGCAGCCGCTCGTTCGCGGCGGCGACGACCTGTTCGAGGCGGGCGGCCAGCACGTACGCCGACAGCGACATGGCGTGCCGGTTCGCGGCGTGCTTGCCCGAGGCGAGCCCCGCCACGCGCTCGGCGACCTCGTGCCGGGCGGCGGCGGGGCGCCACGCGCCGACGGCGGCGGCGAGGTCCATGCGCAGCTCGGCCAGCCGCTCGCAGCGGTGCCGCGCGCGGTCGGCGGCGTTCGCGGCCCCGGTGTGCGCCGCGTCCGCCGCGGCCACCGCCGCCTCCAGGGCGGGCAGGTCGGGCGCGGGCGCGGCGGCGGCCGCGACCAGCTCCGGATCGCCGAGCAGGGCGCGGACCTCCGCCTCCTCGTCGTCGAGCCTGCGGATCCGGTCGCGCAGGACGCCCTGCTCCTCGTCCGGCAGCGCGGCTTCGAGGACCTCCTCCGGCGTCCGGAACCCCTGCTCCTCGGCCTCCTGCGCCGCCTTGGCGCGGGCGGCGGCCAGCTCCTCGCCGGCGCGCGCGGACGCGCGCGCCGCCTCGACCGCCGCGGCGATCCGGTCGGCCTCCCCGGCGAGCCTGGCGATGCGGGCCTCCAGCGTCGGGTCGCCGCCGCGCGCCTCGTCGAGCTCGGCGGACAGGCGGGCCCGCTCGGCGGCCAGCTCCCGGTCGTGGGTGCGGTTCTCGGTGAGGGCGCGGCCGGTCTCCTCCTGCGCGGAGCGGACCCGGTCGAGCTCACGCTCGTCCCGGTGCAGCGCCGCCTCCAGCCGCTCGGCCTCCGCGGCGCGGGCCTCCGCGGCCGCCAGCGCCGCGTCCGCCTCGGCGAGCTCGGCGGCGAGGGCGTCGGGGTCGGCCTCTCCGGCGATCTCCCGCAGCTCGTCGCGCGCGGTGCGCAGCTCCCCGGCCGCCGTCGCGGCGCGCTCGCGGGCGTCCTGGGCCTCGTCGGCCTCGGCCTGCGCCCGCTCCACCTGCTCCTCGGTCGGGATCAGGGCGAGCGAGGTGACCGGGTCCGGGTGCTCGGTGGAGCCGCAGACCCGGCAGGGCTCGCCGTCGGCCAGCTCCTCGGCGAGGACGGCGGCCATGCCGTCCAGCCGCGCCTGCCGGAGGTCGAGGACGCGCTGCCGGGCGTCCTGGGCGGCGTCGACCGCCGTCCGGTACGCGGCCTCCGCCTCGGCGAGCCGGTGCTCCACCTCGTCGCGGCGCCGCGCCGCGTCGAGGCGGCGCCCGGCGTCGCGGACGGCGGCGGCGGCGCCGGAGCGTCCGGCGGCGGCGATCCTGGCCTCGTCCAGCTCGGCGCGGCGCTCCTCGACGCGCGCGGGCAGATCGGCGAGCGCGGCGCGGTTCCGCGCGTCCTCCGGCTCCAGCCGCCGCAGCTCCGCGGCCAGCGCCTCCCGCTCGCGGTCGACCTGCCGGAGCCGGGCGGCGGCGGCCCTGCGGCCCTCCAGCGCCGCGACCTCGTCGCGGCGGTCGCGCTCGGCCTTGGCGAGGACGTCCTGCGGCGCCCGCGGCGGGAGCAGCGCGGCGGCCCCGGACCGGGACTCCTCGGCCCAGCGGCGGGCGCGGCTCGCCTCCTCGTACCGGGCCTGGACGTCCCTGACCAGCGGGACGACCCGGTCGGCGCGGGCGGCGGCGTCGAGCCGCGAAGCCAGCCCCGACTTCTCCTCGGCGCGCCCGGCCAGCGCGTCGCGCCTGGCGAGCGCCTCGGCGTGGCGGCGCCGCCGGTCGGCGAGCGCCCGCGCCTCCTCCAGCTCCTCGCGCGCGGCGCGCAGCGTCGCCGCCACGCCCGCCCGCAGCTCCTCGACGACGGCGCGGACGTCCTCCTGGCCGCCCGCCAGCTCGGCGGCCCACGCGGTCAGCGCCTCCACCTCGGCGAACGGCTCCACGGCGGGCTCTCCGCGGCGCGGCGCCGGGACGGCCGGGCGCGACTCGCGCGGCGGCGCGGCGCCCGTCGTCTCGCAGATCCGATCGGAGATCGAGACGGCCCGCGCGCCGAGCTCGGCGGCCTCCCGGCCGGTGGCGGCGCGGCGCTCGGCGAGCCACTTCTCGACCTGCGCGAACACCTCGGCGGCGAACAGCCGCTCCAGCACCTTGCGGCGCTCGTCGGCGCCGGCGCGCAGGAACCCGGCGAACTCCCCCTGCGGCAGCATCGCCACCTGGCAGAACTGGACGGCGGTCATGCCGAGCATCCGCGTCACGAGGTCGCCCGCCTCGTCCAGGCGGGTGGTGAGGCCCACCCAGCCGCCGTGCTCGAACTCCTCGACGACGACCTTGGCGTGCTCGGTCGTCGTCCCGGACCCGCGCAGCTTCGGCCGCTCCCAGGCGGGCGAGCGCGAGACGCGCAGCCGGCGGCCCCGGATGGTCGTCTCCAGCACCACGCGCGGCCCGGCGCCGGGGGGCGCGTGGTCGCTGCGCAGGCCCTTCACCGCGTTGCGGACGCCGGGCACCTGCCCGTAGAGCGCGAAGCAGACCGCGTCGAGGACGCTCGTCTTGCCCGCGCCCGTCCGGCCCTGGATGAGGAACAGGCCGGCGTCGGACAGCGCGTCGAAGTCGATGACCTCCGTGCCCGAGAAGGGCCCGAAAGCCGCGATCTCCAGGCGGTGCAGCCTCACGCCGTGGCCTCCTTCTGGCGGCAGGCCTCGAAGGCCTCGTAAAGCAGGGCGCGTTCGGCCTCGGTCGCGGGCCCGTCGGTGACCTCGGCGACGAAGTCGCCCGCGATGTCGAGGGCGGAGCGCTCGCGGACGCGCTCGGACCAGGTGCGGCCGCCGTCCGCGCCGCCGCCCTGCGGGTCGAAGCCGAGCACGAGCGTGTGCGGGAAGCGGCGGCGCAGCCGCTCCATCGCCGCGGACGGGCGGCGCGCGTCGGTGAGCGTGACCTGGAGCCAGCGGTCCTCGACCTCGTCGTAGGACGGGTCGGACAGCAGGTCGTCGATGCGGCCGCGGACCCGGGCCAGGCGCCGCGGGACGGGGGCCTCCACGAACTCCGCAGCGACGCCGCCGGGGCGCAGGTCGATCAGCCACGAGCCCTTGACGTGCCGCTCCTCGGAGAAGGAGTACGCCAGCGGCGAGCCCGAGTAGCGGACGCGGTCGCCGATGCTCCAGGCGCCGTGCAGGTGGCCGAGCGCCGCGTAGTCGACGCCGTCGAACACCGACGCCGACACCTGCGAGGAGCCGCCGACCGAGATGTCGCGCTCGCTCTCGCTGGACTCGCCGCCGGTGACGAACGCGTGCGCGAGCACGACCGACAGCCGGTCGTGGCGGGCGGCGTCGTCGCGGACGCGGCGCATGGCCTCGGTGAGCGCGGCGGCGTGGCTGCGCTCCTCCAGCTCCCACGGGTGGCGGACGAGCTCGGGCTCCAGGTAGGGGACGCCGTAGATCGCGGCGTCGCCCACGACGACGGGCTCCCCCACGGTCGCGAAGTCGGTGCGGACGTGCACGCCGGCGGCGTCCATCAGCGCCGACCCGAACCCGAGGCGGCGCGCGGAGTCGTGGTTGCCCGCGATGAGCACCACCCGGGTGAGGGCGGCGAGCCGCTCCAGGGCCTCGTTGCACAGCCGGACGGCGTCCACCGCGGGCAGGGCGCGGTCGTAGACGTCCCCGGAGACCAGCACGCACTCGACCCGCTCCGCCGCGACGGTCTCGACCAGGTGGTCGACGAACGCCGCCTGCGCGGCCAGCAGGTCCTCGCGGTGGAACGATCTGCCGAGATGCCAGTCGGAGGTGTGCAGGATTCGCATGTCGCAGCAACCATAGGCACCCCCTCCGACACATCCGGCGCAGAAACGCCGAGTCGCCTCAAACGATCTGCGCCGGCGATGCGATCAAGGACGCGGCGCTCCCGTAGGGTGGCGGCGTGAGCGAGCGTCCCTACGTGCTGCTGAGCTGCGCGATGTCCGCCGACGGCTACATCGACGACGCGACTCCCGAGCGGCTCCGGCTGTCCAGCACGGCGGACTGGGACCGGGTCGACGCGGTGCGCGCCGGCTGCGACGCGATCCTCGTCGGCGCGGGCACCGTCCGGGCCGACGACCCGAGGCTGCTCGTGCGGTCGGCGGCGCGGCGGGAGCAGCGGGTCGCGCGCGGGCTGCCGCCCGACCTCACCAAGGTGACGCTGACCTGGAGCGGCGACCTGGACCCCGGCGCGCGGTTCTTCACCACGGGCGAGTCCCCGAAGCTCGTGTACGCCCCGACCGGCACGGCGGCCGGGCTGGCGGACCGGCTGGCCGGCCGCGCCGACGTCGTGGACGCCGGCGACCCGCTCGCGCTGGACGCGGTGCTCGGCGACCTCGCCGCCCGGGGCGTCCGGCGGCTGATGGTCGAGGGCGGCGGCGGGATCCACACGCTGTTCCTCACCGCCGACGCGGTGGACGAGCTGCAGCTCGTGGTCGCGCCGTTCTTCGTCGGCGACCCGTCGGCGCCGCGCTTCGTGCGGTCCGGGGTGTTCCCGCAGTCGCCCGCGCGCCCCATGCGGCTGCAGGAGGCCACCCGCATCGGCGACCTCGCCCTGCTGCGCTACCTGGTCGGGGGCGCGCGTGGATGACTTCGGCTGGCTGGCCCTGGCCTGCGACCTCGCGGCCCTGTGCCCGCCCTCGCGCACCGCGTTCTCGGTGGGCGCGGTCGTCGTCGGGGCGGACGGGCGGGAGGTCGCGCGCGGCTTCTCCCGGGAGCACGACCCGCACGACCACGCCGAGGAGGCCGCGCTCGCCAGGGCCGGCGGCGATGTGCCGGGCGCGACGGTCTACAGCTCCCTCGAACCGTGCGGGCACCGCGCGTCGCGCCCCCGCACCTGCGCGGAGCTGATCGTCGCCTCGGGCGCCCGCCGCGTCGTGTTCGCCTGGCGCGAGCCGGCCCTGTTCGCCGCGGGCACGGGCGCGGAGGTCCTCGCGGCCGCGGGCGTCGAGGCGGTCGAGCTGCCCGGGCTCGCCGAGCGCGCCCGCCGCCCGAACGCGCACCTGCTCTAGGAGGGGCCGAACCAGACGTCGGCGATCTCGGCCACGGCCCCGGTTCTACCAAATGAGACTCCAGTCTCATTCCTCTTGCCAACGCCCCGGGACGTCATGCGATGCTGTGGCCAAGCAAGCATTCGGTTACCCGCGTCGGCCCTCGGGCAGGGGAGGCACAGCAGCATGCGCGAGCACGATCGGCTGTTCATCGGAGGCGAGTGGGCCGCACCGGCCGGGACCGGCGTGATCGACGTCGTGTCCCCGCACACCGAGGAGGTCATCGGGCGGGTCCCCGAGGGCACCGAGGGCGACATCGACGCCGCCGTCGCGGCGGCCCGGCGCGCCTTCGACGAGGGCCCCTGGCCGCGGATGACCCCCGCAGAGCGCGCGGAGATCGTCGGCCGGCTCTCGGCAATCTACGCCGAGCGGCAGCAGGAGATGGCCGACCTCGTGACCGCCGAGATGGGGTCGCCCATCATGTTCTCGGTGTTCGGGCAGGCGGCCATCCCGCAGATGGTGCTGCAGTACTACGTCGACCTCGCCGCCTCCTACACCTGGGAGGAGGAGCGGCAGGGCATGCTCGGGCCGGTCACGGTCACCCAGGAGCCGGTCGGCGTCGTCGCGGCGATCGTCCCGTGGAACGTCCCGCAGTTCACGCTGATGCTCAAGCTCGCGCCCGCGCTCATCGCCGGCTGCACGGTCGTGGCCAAGCCCTCCCCCGAGACTCCCCTCGACTCCTACCTGCTCGCCGAGTGGATCCGCGAGGCGGGCGTCCCCGAGGGCGTCGTCAACTTCGTCCCGGCCGGGCGCGAGGTCGGCGCCTACCTCGTCGCCCACCCCGACGTCGACAAGGTGTCCTTCACCGGGTCCACCGCCGCCGGACGCAAGATCGGCGCGGTCTGCGGCGAGCAGCTCAAGCGGGTCACCCTCGAACTCGGCGGCAAGTCCGCCGCGATCATCCTGGACGACGCGGACCTGGCCTCCACCGTCGAGGGCTTCAAGCTGGCCTCGCTGATGAACAACGGCGAGGCGTGCGCCGCGCAGACCCGCATCCTGGCGTCCCGCCGCCGCTACGACGAGGTCGCCGACGCGCTCGCGACCATGGTGAGCGGCCTCAACGTGGGCGACCCCGCCGACTACGGCTGCGAGATCGGCCCGCTGGTCGCCAAGCGGCAGCAGGAGCGCGTGGAGAACTACATCCGGATCGGCCAGGACGAGGGCGCCAAGCTGATCACCGGCGGCCTGAACCGCCCGCACGACCGCGGCTGGTACGTCGCGCCCACCGTGTTCGGCGACGTCGGCAACGACATGCGCATCGCCCGCGAGGAGATCTTCGGCCCGGTGCTGGTCCTCATCCCCTACGAGGACGAGGCCGACGCCGTCAGGATCGCCAACGACAGCGACTACGGGCTCGGCGGCTCGGTCTGGACCTCCGACGTCGACCACGGCGTCGAGGTCGCCCGCCGCATCCGCACCGGGAGCTGCGGCGTCAACATGTACACCCTCGACCCGAACACCCCGTTCGGCGGCTACAAGAACAGCGGCCTCGGCCGCGAGCTCGGCCCCGAGGGCCTGCACGCCTACCTGGAGCACAAGTCCATCCCCCACCCCGCCCCCGCGGGCTGACATCCGGGCGTTCCCGCGCGTCTTCGGGACGCGCGGGAACGGCCCGTCAGGCCAGCGGGACGACCCGCCAGCCGTGCCGGGCGCGGCAGGCGCGGACCGCCTCGGCGGACGGCGCGCCCGTCACCAGGAGGCGGACCCCCGCGACGGCGACGCGTCCGTGGTCGAAGGCGATGGCGCGGAGCTTGGCCGGGGTGACGACGGCGGCCGTGGCCCGCTGGCCGAGGATCGCTTCGAGCAGGTCCGCCGCGTCGCGGCCGGGGACGCCCACGAGGGTGGCGCCCCGCATGAGGCACAGGTCCACCAGCCCCATCCGTGTGCGAGCGGAGACGTCCTGGCCGCACAGGACGAGCACGTCGCCGTCCGAGACGCCCAGCGTCCCGGAGAGGCGGTCGAGGTCGGCGAGGCGGTCGGCGTGGGTGATGTCCCGCGGCGGGGACGGGACGCGCAGGGCGGTGTCCCGGAGCGAGCCGGGCGGCCCGCCGCCCGGGGCGGCGCCGGGCTCCAGGAGGCGGCGGAACGGCGTGGCGCCGGGGACGTCTCCGAAGGCGAAGACCTGCCTGACGTACGACCGCTCCACGGCCGCCATCGACAGGTCCGCGGTGTCCTCGCCGGTCAGCAGGAACCGGGCGCCGGACTCGTTCATCAGCGCCGCGAGCCCGTCGGTGCCGCCGCCGGCCGGGAGCAGGACCGGCACGGCCCCGGCAGCGGCGACCGCGTGGACGGCGACGGCCAGTTCACGCACCCCGGAGACGTGCACCGCGCCGGGGTCGCCCTTCCGGACCCCGTGCCGGCGCAGGCCCTCCGCGGCGGCCGGGACGGCCCGCGCGAAGTCCCCGCGCGCGAGCCCGCCCGCCGGGTCGACGAGGGCGGGGCGCTCCCCGCGCCGGGAGGCGGCGGCTCTCTCCGCCGCCTCACCGGCCGCCTCCAGGACCACGTCGGTGATCGTGGCGGGTGCGCACGTCACGGGGCCAGGCCGGCGCGCTCCAGGAGCTCCCGGCGCCTGACCCGGCCTCCGGCCGTGCGGGGGATCTCGTCGACGACGTGCACCGCCGACACCGCCCGGGTCGCCGGCACGCGCCCGTTGACATAGGCGAGCAGGTCGGCCTCGGGCACCGGTTCGGACAGCACGGCGAACGCGTGGGGCGCGAGCCCGAGGTCGTCGTCGGGGGCGGGCGCCACGACGGCGTCCCCCACGGACGGATGGGCGGCCAGCACCGCCTCCGGGTCGCCGGGCGGTTCACGGCGCGCCCCGGAGAGCCGCCCGAGGATGAACGCCCGCCCGTGCTCGTCGGCGAAGGCCGAGTCCCCGGTGGGCAGCCACCGCCCGGGTCCCGCGGCGTCCCGCCCCGCCGGGAGCCGCACGCACATCTCGCCGGGCTGGTAGGACGGCTGCACCGCCCCGGTGCGCGGATCCACGACCCGCCACGCCACGCCCGGCAGGCCCCGCCCGACCGAGTCGAGCGTCCCCTCCTCGGCGGCGCGCAGGTTGAGGTGGGTGAACCCGCCGGCCTCGGCCGGCCCGTACGCCTGCCGCACCGGGCAGCCCAGCCGGGTCGCGGCGGCGCGGGCCCCCTCCGAGGCGAGCGGCCCGCCCGCGACCACGACGGCGCGCAGCACCCGCAGGTCGTAGTGGCAGACGGCGCGCTCGTGAGCGAGGGCCTCCACCAGCTCCGGCGGCAGCACCGCGACGGTCACCCGGTGGTCCCGCAGCGCGCGGAGCAGGTCGTGGCGTCCCGCCCCGGCGTACGCGACGGCGGTGGCGCCGAGCCGCAGCACCGGGTTGAGCACCCCGTTCAGCCCGAGGACGGTGCCGAACGGCAGCGCGCTCAGCACCGTGTCCGCGCCGCCGAACATGGCGGACTCGGCGACCCTCATCAGGGCCGCGACGACCTCCGCGTGCGTCAGGCGCACCGTCCGGGCAGGGCCGCCTTCGCCCTCCGGCGTACAGGCCAGCAGCGCGACGTCGCCCCCGGCGCGGTCGGCCACCGTGTGCGGGGCCGCGCCCGCGGGGGCCGGGGCGGCGAGCAGATCGGCGAGCCGCAGCCGGGCCGTCTCGCCGGTGTGGCCGGTTCCGGCGTCGTCATCGCCGCCGGGAGCGTCGGTGATGACGGAGCGTGCGCCGGCCTCTTCGAGCAGGCGGGACGCGTCCGGGCCGGTGACGGGGAAGGGGACGGCGCCGGCCGCGATCACCGCGTGCAGGGCGACGGCGAGGTCCAGGGGCTCGCGCAGGCGCAGGCCGACCACGTCCCCCGGCATGGTTCCGTCGCGTGCAAGAGCGGAGGCCGCGGTCCCGACCAGGGTGGAGAGTTCCGCGTGGGACAGGGCGCGTCCGGACGACGCGTCCAGCACCGCGGTCCTCCCGGGGTCGGGTGCGGCGCCGAACACCGCGTGGGTCACCGTGACCGCCGGGTAGGCGGGGTCCACGCTTCTGGGGAGCATGGCGCCGACGCTAGGCGGGCGCGCCGGCCCGCGCATGCGCCGAAGTGCGCAACCACCGTCGTATTCGACCGACGCCCGGGAGCGCACGCGATGTGTACACACCCCCGGTCAGGAATCCTCCGCGGGGATGTTGTCCACGGCCCAGGCGGCGATCTGGGCGCGGGAGGAGAAGCCGAGCTTGGTCAGGATGTTGGTGACGTGGCGGGCGACGGTGGCGGGGCTGATGACGAGCTCGTCCGCGACTCCGCGGTTGCTGAGACCGCGGCGGACCAGGCGGGCGATCTCCCGTTCGCGGGCCGTGAGGCTGCTCGGCGGCGTGACCGGTCCGGCGGCGCCCGGCGCGGCGAGGCCCCGCGCCGGCGGCCGAGGCGGCGGGACCGTCCCGGGACCGCGGAGCGCGTAGGTGATCGCGTCGTCGGCGGTCATCGCGCGGCCCTCCCCCCAGTACTGGGCGAGGAGGGGTTCGCCGATCCCGCGGCGGATCGGTTCGAGGACGCGTTCGCGGCGCGCGCCCGTGCCGGGCTCGCGGCCGGTCGCCTCGCGCAGCGCGGACGCCGCGCCGGCGAGCGTCACCGCGCCCCGCTCGTCGCCCTCGCACGCGACCACCTCGGCGAACGCGTCCAGGGCGCGGGCCATGTCCAGCCGGATCCCGCACGAGCGGCTCAGCGCGAGGCTCTCGGCGAGCGACGCGCGGGCCGAGGGCAGGTCTCCCCGGGCCAGCGCGACGCGGCCGAGACCGGCCAGGGCCCGCGCCAGCTCCGGCCGCGCGCCGATCTCGGCGAGGACCGGCAGGACCGCGGCGTAGTGGCCGCGGGCCGAGGCCGGGTCGCCGCGCAGCTCGGCGAGCCTGCCGAGGCCGATCATGGCGTGGGAGGCGCCCCACAGATGGCCGATGTCCCGCATGACGGACGCGGCCGCGCCGAGCCGCTCGCGGGCCTCGCGCAGCCGCGACTCCCGGATCAGCAGGTAGCCGCGGGCCGCGCACGCGTAGGCGCGGGTCCACTCCCGGCCGGGGTCGCGGACGAGGGCGTCGGCCTCGTCCAGGCGGCGGGCGGCGGCGGCGAAGCGGCCGGCGCGGGCGAGGCACTCGGCGCCGGTGATCAGCGCGGTCGCGGTCATGACGTCGTCCCCGGCCTCCCGGCAGGGCCCGAGCGCCTCGTCGGCGCGCCGGGCGGCCTGGACGAAGTCGCGGCCCCCCATGGCGAGCTGGGCGCGGCCGGCGAGCGCCGGGCCGAGGACGCGGGGGCCGACGTCGCGGGCGGCGGACAGGAAGCGGTCGGTCCGGTCTGCCCATTCGGCGACGCGGCCGCGCGCGATCCAGAACGTCCGCAGCGCCGTGCACAGCCGCAGCCCCTCGGCGATGTCGCCGTGGTCGAGCGACCAGGTCAGCGCGGCCCGGACGTTGCCGAGCTCGGTGTCGTACCGGTGGAACAGCGCCACCCGGTCCGTCCAGGGCGCGGGCTCGACGCCGAGCGCGATCGCGCCGTCGCGTTCGGCGTCGGCGAGGACGGCGTCGCGGTGCCGCCCGCGGAACTCCTCCTCCTCGCCGGCGTCCGCGAGCCGCTCCGCCGCGTACTCGCGGATGCTGTCGAGCAGCCGGAACCGGACCTTCCCGCCGGTCTCCCCGGTCACGGTCGCGAGGGACTTGTCGACGAGGGCGGTGAGCGCGTCCAGGACGTCGTCGGCGGGCAGGGCGCCGCCGGACGGCGCGGGATCGGCGCAGACGTGCTCGGCCTGCTCCAGCGTCCAGCCCGCGAAGACCGACAGGCGCCGCAGGAGGACGCGCTCCGGCCCGTCCAGCAGGTCGTGGCTCCAGTCGATCGCGGCGCGCAGGGTCCGCTGCCGGGCGGGGGCGGTGCGGTCACCGGCGCTGAGCAGCCGGAACCGGTCGGCGAGGCGGCGCGCGATCTGCTCGGCCGACAGCACCCGGACCCGGGCGGCGGCGAGCTCCAGCGCCAGCGGCATCCCGTCGAGGGCCCGGGTGACCTCGTGGACGGCCTCCGACACGGCGAACCCGGGCCGCGCCGCGTTGGCGCGCTCCAGGAACAGCCGGACCGCCTCGTCCGGCTCCAGGGGCGGCACCCGCCACACGTTCTCCCCCGCCATCCGCAGCGGCTCCCGGCTGGTGGCGAGGATCCGCAGCCGCGGGCAGCGGGCCAGCAGCCGGCCCGTGAGCTTCGCGCACTCCTCGACGACGTGCTCGCAGTTGTCGAGGACGAGCAGGACAGGCGGCGCGTGCAGCGCGTCGGCGAGCGTCTCGGTGAGCGGACGGCCGTCCTCCTCGGCCACGTCGAGGGCCGCGGCGACGCGCCGCGCGACGGGCTCGGTCGTCCCGTCCGGGCGGACGTCGGCCAGTTCCACGAACCAGACGCCCCCGTCGTGCGCGCCGGCCGCCGGGGACGCGTCGAGGACCGCGTGCGCGACGTGCAGCGCGAGCCGCGTCTTGCCGATCCCGCCCGCCCCGCACAGGGTGACGGCCCGCATGCCCTCCAGCAGCCTGCCGAGGTCGGCGGCGTCGCGTTCGCGGCCGACGAAGGCGTTGGGCTCGGCGGGGAGATTGGTCTTCACGGCTCTGTGAGTGTGGCATCGCGCTGCGTGATCCGCCACGGTTTCGCGGTCTCGGTCTGGAGAGCGCGCGCCCGCGCCGGACCGGCGCCGCCCGAGCCCCGGGCGAGGACCGCCCCGGGCCGCCGGAGCGGCCCGGGGGGCCGTCAGTCGCCGGTCAGGCCCAGGCTCTCGGCCTCCTTCGCCATCCGCGCGGCGGCGGCGGACGAGCCCGCCGCGTCGAGTTCGTGGGCGAGCTCCTCCAGCTCGCCCCCGCCCGCCATGAGGCCGGTGAGCTCCTCGCGGGTGATCTCCTCCTTGGTGTGGTACCCGATGCCGCGCCCGCGGTTGAGGATCAGGAAGCGGTCGCCGACCGGGTAGGCGTGGTGCGGGTTGTGGGTGATGAAGACGACCGCGAGGCCCCGCTCCCGCGCCTGGACGATGTAGCGCAGCACCACCCCGGCCTGCTTGACGCCGAGGGCGGCGGTGGGCTCGTCCAGGACGAGCGCCTCGGCCCCGAAGTGCACGGCGCGGGCGATGGCCACGCACTGCCGCTCGCCGCCCGACAGGGTCCCGATGGGCTGGTCGACGTCGCGCAGGTCGATGCCCATCGCGGCCATCTCCCGCTGGGTGGTCTCGCGCATCGACCTGACGTCCATCGCTCCGAAGCGGCCCCGCTTCTCCGAGCCGAGGAAGAAGTTGCGCCAGACCGGCATGAGCGGGACGACCGCGAGGTCCTGGTAGACGGTCGCGATGCCGCGGTCGAGCGCGTCGCGGGGCGATCCGAAGCTCACCTCCTCGCCCCGCACCTCGTAGGCGCCGGTGTCGTGGCGGTGCAGCCCGGCGACGATCTTGATGAGCGTGGACTTGCCGGCCCCGTTGTCGCCGAGGACGCAGGTGACCTCGCCCGCGGAGGCCTCCAGGTCCACGTCGCGCAGCGCGATGACGTTGCCGTAGTTCTTGCCGACGCCGCTGAGCCTGATGAGCGGCGCCCCCTTCGCGTCCGTCATGGCGTCCGCTCCACTCTGCGCCGCACCACCAGGTTGACCACGGTGGCGACCAGCAGCATCGCGCCGAGGAAGAACCGGAACCAGTCGGGGTTCCACTCGGCGTACACGATGCCCTTGTTCGTCATGCCGAAGATGAACGCCCCGATCGCCGCGCCGACCGCCGACCCGTAGCCGCCGGTGAGCAGGCACCCGCCGATGACCGCGCAGATGATGTAGAGGAACTCGTTGCCGACGCCCTCCCCGGACTGGACGGTCGCGAACGCGAACACCAGGTGCATCCCGGAGAACCACGCGCAGAACGCCACGCCCACGAACAGGCCGATCTTCACCCGGTCGACGGGGACGCCGACCGCGCGGGCGCTGCCGGCGGCCCCGCCCACCGCGAAGATCCAGTTGCCGAGGCGGGTGCGCAGCAGGAGCCAGGTGGCGATCGCCGTGAACGCCAGCCACCAGAACACGGTCACCTTGACGTTGACGCCGAGCACGTCCACGTCGGAGGCGAAGACCGCGCGGGCGGAGGCGAAGCCGTCCATGTCGCGGACGGAGTCGCTCGCGACGTTGCCGGTGAGCGCCTTCGTCACGCCGAGGTTCAGGCCCGCGAGCATGAAGAACGTGGCGAGCGTGATGATGAAGCTCGGCAGCCGCGTCCGGACGTACAGGACGCCGTTCACCATGCCGAGCGCCAGCGTCAGCACCAGCGAGATCACCACGCCCGCCCACACGTTCAGCGTGAACTGGTAGGCGGTCAGCGCGGCGATCAGTGCCGAGGACGTCACCATCACCCCGGCGGACAGGTCGAACTCGCCGCCGATCATCAGCAGCGACACCCCGACCGCCATGATCCCGAACGTCGAGGCCGCGTACAGGACGGTGGAGAACGAGCCGGCGCGCAGGAAGGCGTCCGCGACGATCGAGAAGAACGCGAACAGCGCCACCGCGCCGAGCAGCGCGCCGAGCTCCGGGCGGCCCAGCAGCCGCCGCACGGGCGACCGCCGGGCCAGGCGCTCGTCGGGGCGGGCCGCCGGCGGCCCGGCCACCGCCTGGGTCATCGCGTCCCCCGGTTCGCGAACGCCTCCAGCTGCGCCGCGTTCTGCTTGGTCACGATCGCGGGCCCGGTCAGCACGGGCCGTCCGCCGCCGAGCACGTTGCCGTTGTTCTTCAGCAGCCACAGCTCGTCGACGGCCCCGTAGCCCTGCAGGTAGGGCTGCTGGTCGACGGCGAACTCGATCGCGCCGGAGTTGATCGAGGCGATGAGGTCCTTGTTCAGGTCGAACGTGCCGACCTTGGCCTTGCTCCCGGTCTCCTTGACCGCGTCGACGGCGGTCGCGGCGAACGGGGCGCCGAGGGTGAGGATCCCGTCGATGCTCTTGTCGGCCTGGAGCTTGGCCGTGATGGAGGACTTCACCTCCGGCATGTTGGTGCCCTGGACGAACAGGTTCTGCAGGTCTCCGCCGAACGTCTTCTTCGCGCCGGCGCAGCGGTCCTCCAGGCCGACGTTGCCCTGCTCGTGGACGACGCACAGCGCCTTCTTGGCGCCGAGCTTCCCCAGCTCCGTGCCGGCCGCCTCACCGGCGATCGACTCGTCCTGCCCGAAGTGCGCGACCGCGCCGAGCTTCGCCGACTCCTCGGCGCCGGAGTTGATCGACACGACCGGCACCTTCGCGGCGGCGGCGCGGGCCAGCACGTCCTTCATCGCGTCCGGCTTGGCGAGGGTGACGATGATGCCGTCGACCTTCTTGTCGAGCGCGGCCTGGACGAGCTGGGCCTGCTTGCCGCCGTCCGGGTCGGCGGAGTAGAGGAACTCGACGTTGTCCTTGGCGGCGGCGGCCTTCGCCCCCTTCTGGACGATGTCCCAGAAGGTGTCGCCCGCGCCGGAGTGCGTGACCATCGCGATCTTCAACCGGGGGCCGGCGCCCTCCGGGGTCTCCTCGGACTTCTTGCCGCCCGAGCTGCTGCAGGCGCTCAGCGCCAGCAGCCCCGCGGCGGCCAGCACCGCCAGGCCCCTGGACGTCCCACGCGCGAAAACGCCTCTCATCGGCTGTTCTCCGTTTCTCCCCGAATGGTCGGTCTGAGGAGTTGATCACAGATGATGACGGCGCGTACGCCTATCCCTTTCATATCGGGCGCGGGCCTCCCGGGTGGAGTCCAGCGCCGACACCTCCGCGACCGGGACGTCCCACCATGCCTCACTGTCGGGGGTGTCCGCCAAGGGGTCCGTCTCAATGTGGACGACCGTCGTCCTCGGGGACTTGCGCGCCTGCTGGAGCGCGTCCCGCAGGTCGGCGGTCGTGGCCGCGCGGATGACGTCGGCGCCGAGGCTGGCGGCGTTGGCGGCGAGGTCGACGGGGATGGGGTCGCCGTCCAGGCCGGTGGGGGTGCGCAGGCGGTGGCGGGTGCCGAAGCGCTGGGCGCCGACGCTCTCGGACAGGTTGCCGATGGAGGCGTAGCCGTGGTTCTGGACCAGGACCACGACCAGTTTGATCCCCTCGGCGACGGCGGTGGTGAGCTCCTGGGCCATCATCAGGTAGGAGCCGTCACCGACCAGGACGAACACCTCCCGGTCGGGCGCGGCCATCTTCACCCCCAGACCCCCGGCGATCTCGTAGCCCATGCAGGAGTAGCCGTACTCGACGTGGTAGCCCTTGGGATCGCGCGCCCGCCACAGCTTGTGCAGGTCGCCGGGCATCGACCCGGCCGCGCACACCACCACGTCCCGCGGCCCGGCGGCCTCGTTGACCGCGCCGATCACCTCGGCCTGGGTGGGCGGCTCCCCGTTCCGGGGCGCGAAGGCCCGGTCGGCGGCGGCGTTCCAGTCGGCCGTCAGGGCCTGGGCGCGGTCCCTGTGCGCCTGCGGGACGGCGTAGCCGGTCAGGGCGGCGTGCAGGGCCCGGATCGCTTCGCGGGCGTCGGCCACGACCGACACTCCCCCGAGCTTGACCGCATCAGCGCGGGCGACGTTGATGTTGACGAACCTCACCGAGGGGTGGGCGAACAGGCTGTGCGAAGCGGTCGTGAAATCGCTGTACCGCGTCCCGATCCCCACCACCACATCGGCCTCACGCGCCAAAGCGTTGGCCGCGGCGGTCCCCGTCGCGCCCACCGCACCCACCGAACACCGGTGATCCCACGCCAGCGAACCCTTGCCCGCCTGCGTCTCGGCCACCGGAATCCCGGTCGCCTCGGCCAGCACCCGCAACTCCTCGGCCGCACCGGAATAGATCACCCCGCCGCCCGCCACGACCAACGGACGCTCCGCCCCCCGCAGCAGCCCCACCGCCTCCCGCAACGCCGCCGGCTCGGGCACCGCACGCGCGACCCGCCACACCCGCCGCGCGAACAACTCCTCCGGCCAATCGAAAGCCTCGGCCTGCACATCCTGCGGCAACGCCAACGTCACCGCACCCGTCTCGGCCGGATCGGTCAGCACCCGCATCGCCGCCAGCAACGCCCCCGGCAACTGCTCGGCCCGATTGATCCGATCCCAATACCTCGACACCGGCTTGAAGCAGTCGTTCACCGACACATCCAGCGAACGCCCATCCTCCAACTCCTGCAACACCGGACTCGCCGCCCGCGTGGCGAAAATGTCCCCCGGCAGCAACAACACCGGCAACCGGTTCACCGTCGCCAGCGCCGCACCCGTCACCATGTTCGTCGCACCCGGCCCGATCGACGTCGTACACGCCAACGTCGAAAGCCGATCACTCATCCGCGCGAACCCCGCCGCCGCATGCACCATCGCCTGCTCGTTACGCGCCATGAAATACGGCAGCCCACCACCGGACTCCAGCAGCGCCTGCCCCATCCCGGCCACGTTGCCATGCCCGAAAATCCCGAAACACCCCGCGAAGAACCGCCGCTCCACACCATCCCGCTCGCTGAACTGCACCGACAGGAAACGCACCAGCGCCTGCGCCACGGTGAGTCTCACGAGCGTCCCTCCGGCGAGGTCAGGGGCAGCCGGGGGTCCACCGGCTGCCCTTCCCAGGTGTCGCGGATCCAGGCGTGCGCCGGGTCGTCGCAGATGCGCCACGCGCGCTCCGGCGACGGCCCGGCCATCACGTTCAGGTAGTACAGGTCGTGCCCCGGCGGCGCCATCGACGGGCCGTGCCAGCCGTGCGGGATCAGCACGGCGTCGCCGCTGCGGACCTCCGCCAGCACGTCGATCGGACGTCCCGGCGAGCCGTAGACACGCTGGTAGGCCATGCCGTCCCGGGCGACCTCGAAGTAGTAGATCTCCTCCAGGACCGACTCGCCGGGCCTCTGCTCGTCATGCTTGTGCGGCGGGAACGACGACCAGCACCCGGCCGGCGTCAGCACCTCGCACGCGATCAGCTTCTCGGCGAACGGGAACCCCTCCGGCGTCCCGAAGTTGTTGACCTGCCGGCTCGCCGACCCCGCGCCCCGCAACTCCACCGGGACCTTCTCCGCCGGTCCGTAGCGCGGTGCGAGCCGCCGCTCGCACCGGGCGCCCGCCAGCGCGAACCGCCCGCCGCCGCGGACGGTCACCCGGGCGTCGCGCGGCACGTAGGCGAAGTCGCTGACCCGGGCGAAGACGTCCTCGCGGCCCTCCAGCTCGAACCGCTCGCCGTCGCACTCCACGGCGCACGACCCCGCCAGCGGCAGCACGATCGTCTCGAACTCACCGGTGTCGAACGTGTGGGAGCCGCCTTCCGGCAGCTCCAGAACCCGCAGCCCCGAATAGGCCCAGCCGGCCGACTCGGGGGTCACGACGAGCCCGTACGGGGCTTCGGCGGCGGTTCCGGCGGGGAGGTGGTACTTCATCGTGGCTCCTTGAGGAGTTCGTCGACCTCGTCTTGCGTGGGCATCGCGTCGGAGCAGGCGATACGGGACGCGACGATCGCCCCCGCGGCGCCCGCGAACCCGACGAGCCGCCGCAGGTCCCATCCGGCGAGGAGGCCGTGGCAGACGGCGCCGCCGAACGCGTCTCCGGCGCCGAGTCCGTTGACGACGTCCACCTTGACGGGGGGCACCTCCACGACCTCGTCGGCCGTCGCCGCGAGGACGCCTTCCGGGCCCATCTTCACGATGGCGAGCTCCGGGCCGCGGGCCAGGATCGCGCGGGCGGCGGCGCGCGGCTCCCGCTCCCCCACGGCGACCTCGCACTCCTCCAGGTTTCCGACCGCGACCTTCGCCCGTTCCAAGGCGAGGCCCGCCCAGTGCGGGGCCTCCGACGGGTCGTCCCACAGCATCGGCCGGTAGTCGAGGTCGATGACGGTCTGCCCGGGGTGCTCCCCCAGCGCGGTCAGGGTCGCCTCCCTGCTGGGCTCCTGGGAGAGGCCCGTGACCGTGGCCCAGACGATGCGCGCCGAGCGGATCGCGTCGAGGTCGAGCTCGTCCGGACGGATCTCCAGGTCGGGAGCCTTGGGGTAGCGGTAGAAGTACAGCGGGAAGTCGTCGGGCGGGAAGATCTCGCAGAAGGCCAGCGGGGTCGGCAGGCCGGGGACGGCGGTGACGAACCGGTCGTCCACGCCGTAGCCCCGGAGGGCCTTGTGGACGAACCGGCCGAAGGGGTCCTCCCCCGTGCGTGTGACGACGGCGGTCCTGCGGCCGTACCTGGCCGCCGCCACGGCGACGTTGGTCGGGCTGCCGCCGAGGTACTTGCCGAACGACTCGACGTCCTCCAGCGGCGTGCCCACCTGGTTCGGATAGACGTCGACGCTGACCCGCCCCATCGTGATGAGGTCGAACGTCATCGGGCCACCCCGGCGAGGTAGTCGAGGCTCCTGCGGACGTCGCCGCACGGTCCGGCGTCCCGCGCGGGTTCGCCGGTGAGGACGGTGTCCTGCTCCATCACCCACCAGCCTTCGTAACCGGAGACCTCCAAGGTCCGGATGATGTCGGGGATGTCGATGTCGCCGTCCCCGAGCGGCTTGTACAGACCGTCCCGCACCGCGCTCGTGTACGTGATGTCTCCCTTGAGTACCTGTTGGGCAAGTCCCACGTCCACGTCCTTCAGATGGACATGCGCTATGCGCGGCGCCGCGAAACGCGCCAGCCACACCGGATCGGTCCCGCCGACCAAGAGGTGCCCTGTGTCGAGGCAGAGCGGGATGCTGCATCCGCCCAGCACGCGTTCGACCTCGGCGCGCCGCTCCACGACCGTCCCGACGTGAGGATGCAGGGTGGCGAGCCTGCCGCGCTCGGCGGCGCGCGCGGCGATCGCGTCGAGGTTCGCGAGCAGCGCCGCCCACGCCTTGGTGTCGAGGACGGGGCGCTCGTCGTATCCGTCGAGTCCGGTCGCGGCGGCCAGGACGAGGACACCGTCGATGTCGTCCAGCGCCTGCTCGACCACGGGCAGCGGGTCGAACGCAGGGTCGTGCAGAACGACGGGCACGAACGCCCCTACGAGACCCAGGCCGAACGAGGTCAGCAGTTCGTCCCGCTCCTGCGCGGCCCTGGGGAGGAAGCCGTCCGGCCCCAGTTCCGTGGCGGCGAGGCCGAGGTCGCGCATCTCGGCGAGCACCCGGTCCGGTTCCATCTGGTGGCCCCAGCCGGGCACCTCGCACACACCCCACGAGATCGGCGCGCCGGCGATCCTCACCGCCGCACCTCCTCGACGGCCACCATCCGCCCTTGCCGCATGGACAGCTCGCACGCCTCGGCGAGGTAGAACGCCTCCAGCGCCTCTTCCGGCGGGCACGGATTGGCGCGGCGGCCCGCCACGACGTCCGCGAAGGCCCGCAGTTCGGCGTCGTAGGCGTCGGTGAAGCGCTCCATGAAACCGCCGTAGGGCGCCCTGGGCTGGTCCCCGTCCGGGAGCGCGGTCGCGGGCGTCCGGTCGTCCAGGCCGGCGATGACGCTGTCCTTGGACCCGAACAGTTCCAGGCGCGCGTCGTACCCGGCGGCGTTGTAGCGGGTGGCCGAGACCTGGCCGAGCGCCCCGTCGTCCAGGACGAGCATCGCCGAACCCGTGTCGACGTCCCCGGCCTCGCGGAAGAAGTCGTCGCCCCGGTTGGCGCCCACCGCCATCACGCGGACGACCTCGCGGCCCGTGACGAACCGGATGAGGTCCAGGTCGTGGATGAGGCAGTCGCGGAACAGCCCGCCGGAGGTGGGGACGTACTCGGCCGGCGGCGGCGCCGGGTCGAAGCTGCACGAGCGGACGGTGTGCAGCCAGCCGAGCCTCCCGGACGCGAGGGCCTCGCGCGCCGCCGCGTTCCCGGCGTCGAACCGGCGCTGGAACCCGACCTGCACCGGAACGCCGCCGCCGGCCGCCGCCCGGACGATTTGGAACGTTCCATCAATGTCGGACGCGAGCGGCTTCTCGCAGAAGACGGGGGTTCGCGCCGCCACGGCGCGCTCCACCAGGGCCGCGTGCGCGTCCGTGGCCGCCGCGACGACCAGGCCGTCCAGTCCGGCGGAGAAGAGCCCCTCGACGGTCTCCAGCGCGGTGACCTCGGACGGTCCCCCGCCCAGGCGCGCGGCCAGATCCCGGGCGCGCCCCGGTGCGGCGTCCGCGACGACCACCGCCTCGACCTCGGGCAACTCTCGCAACGCGGCGGCGTGGCGCGCACCGATGCGCCCCGCGCCGGCCAGTCCGATCCTCATCGATCCCCTCCCGGTGGGCGGTCAGATGGAGACACGAGTCTGATGGAGCGTTCCAGACGCGTCAACGCCCCGACCGTCCGCCTCTCCGGTAATGGAGGTGTCCGAAATCCCGGCCCTTACTCGGGGGCTCGGCTGTCGCCGGAGGCATACCAAGCGCTAGTTTTGCCCTATGCGGATCTTCGTCACCGGCGCCTCCGGGTTCGTCGGGTCCCACGCCGTCCGCGCCCTGCTCGCCGCCGGGCACCGGCCCCGCGCGCTGGTCCGCGACCCTGCCAGAGCGGCGCAGGTCCTGCGCGCCGTCGGCGTCGACCCCGGGGACGTCGAACTCGTCCCCGGCGACATGCTGGACGAGGACGCGGTCGCCGAGGCGCTCCGCGGCTGCGACGCCGCGATCCACACCGCCGCGGCCATCGGGGTGACCGGAGGCGCCGGCGACCTGGTGGAGGTGAACGTCCGGGGCACCCGCAACGTGGTCGGCGGCGCCGTCGCGCAGGGCCTGGCGCCGGTGGTCCACGTGTCGACGATCGCGGTGTTCGTCCCGCCGTCCGGCCCCGTCATCACCGCGGACGGCGCCCTGGCGAGCCCCCGGACCGACTACGGCCGGTCCAAGCTGGCGGCCGAGCACTACGTGCGCGGCCTCCAGGAGGACGGCGCGCCGGTCACCATCGTCTACCCCGGCGGCGTGTGCGGCCCGAACCAGCCGACGCTGGACGCGCTGATGGAGGGCCTCGCCGCCGCGCTCGGCAAGGTGTGGCCGCTTCCGGGCGGCGGCGTCTCGGTCGTCGACGTCCGCGACCTCGGCGAGGCGTTGGCACGTTCCGTCGAGGCGCGGCAGGGCCCCAGCCGCTGGGTGCTCGGCGGCCACTACCTGACCTGGCCGCAGTACGCCGACCTGTGCGACCGCCTCACCGGCGTCCGGTGCCGCCGCGTCCGCGTGCCCAGCCGCCTCATGCTCGCGCTGGGCTCCGTCCTCGACGCGGCCAAGCGCGTCCGCCGCTTCGACTACCCGCTCACCCGCGACGCCGCCGAGTTCATGGTCACGCTGGTGCCGACCGACGACCGCCCCGTCCTGGACGCCCTCGGGCTCACGCTGCGCCCCGTCGAGGAGACCGTCGCCGACGGCCTGCGCTGGCTGGCCGAGAGCGGCCATCTGAATCCGCGCCGGGCCGGACGGCTCGCCGCCAAGGAGGCCCCGATGCCGACCCTCGTCCAGCGCACCTTCGGCCCGGTCTTCCACCGGGTCTCGGGCGCCGAATGGTTCTCCCGGGTGGGGCCCAAGATCGTCCCGCCCGTCGACCGGACGCTGCACCGGCTCACCGGCGGACGGCTCATGCTCGGCCAGCTCCTCGTGCCGAGCCTCGTGCTGACGACGACCGGCGCCGTCAGCGGCCTCCAACGGCAGACGCCGCTCGCGTGCCTGCCCGACCGGGAGGGCGGCTGGTACGTCGTCGGATCCAACTTCGGCCGGGAGAAGCACCCCGCCTGGACGGGCAACCTCCTGAAGAACCCCGGCGCGCAGGTCAGCTTCCAGGGCCGCACCGTCCCGGTCACCGCCCACCTCCTGGACGACGTCGAGCGCAAGGAGATCTGGCCTCGCCTCACCGCCGTCTGGCCCGTCTACGACCGCTACGTGGAACGCACCGAGCGGCAGCTCAGGGTCTTCCGCCTGACCCCCCGCTAACGGCCGCGGAGGGTCCTGGAGAGCCGCCGGCCCAGGAGCAGGTAGGCGAGCACGACACCGATGACGTTCAGGATGACGTCGTCGACGTCGAAGGCCCGTCCCATCACGAACGTGCCCTGGACCGTCTCGATGGCCAGCGAGAGCATGCCGCTCACCAGCGCCAGCCGCAGGGGGCCGCGGAGGGTCGTCCAGACCAGGGGCAGGAGCACTCCCAGCGGCGCCAGGAGTATCACGTTGCCGCCGATCTGGAGGAGGGCCTCCTTCGTCGGGCGGTCCATATAGAACCGGAGCGACCTGCCGGGATCGGTGTTCCCGCCTGCCTGCCCGTTGTCATGGACGGGCGTCAGCGTGAGCCTGAACGCGAAATAGAAGAAGACGCCAAGAAAGCCCAACGCGATGATGACGACCAACGCGCGCAGGGCGACGACGTACCAAGGGACCCTCTCGCCCGCTGCTGCGGGCTGCCACATCTCGACCAACACGCGGCGCGGTCTGCCCCGTCCGCCGCGGTCCATGCACGGTCCCGGGTTTCGGGCGACCAGATAGTCCATTGAAGTCAGAACGCCCGTGCCGGGACGAACCCGGCACGGGCGTTCCGTGCGCCGCGATCAGACGGCGACCGGGGTGGTGGCGGGCTCCAGGGCCAGGTCCAGCACCTCGCGGACGTCGCTGACGGCGAACACCGTCATCGTGTCGAGCACCTCGGCCGGGACGTCCTCCAGGTCCGGCTCGTTGCGCTTCGGCACGATCGCGGTGGTGATGCCGAGCCTCGACGCGGCCAGCAGCTTCTGCTTCAGCCCGCCGATCGGCAGCACCCGCCCGGTCAGCGACACCTCACCGGTCATCGCCACGTCCGAGCGCACCGGGCGTCCCGACAGCAGCGACGCCAGCGCCGTCGTCATCGTGATGCCCGCGCTCGGGCCGTCCTTCGGGATCGCCCCGGCGGGCACGTGGACGTGCACGCCGCGGTCCTTCAGGTCGCCGACCGGCAGCTCCAGCTCCGCGCCGCGCGAGCGCAGGTAGCTGAGCGCGATGCGCGCCGACTCCTTCATGACGTCGCCGAGCTGGCCGGTGAGCGTCACGCCGGTGTCGCCGGTCTCCCGGTCGGCCAGCGACGCCTCGATGTAGAGCACGTCGCCGCCCGCGCCGGTGACCGCGAGGCCCGTGGCCACGCCCGGCACGCCGGTGCGGCGCTCGTTCCTGCTCAGCTCGACCTCCGGGGTGAACCGCGGCCGGCCGAGGTAGTCCTTCAGGTCGTCCGCGCCGATCCGGACGGGCAGCGCCGCCTTCCCGAGCGCGACGTTGGCCGCGACCTTGCGCAGCACCCGCGCGATCGAGCGGTCCAGGGACCGGACGCCGGCCTCCCGGGTGTACTCGGCCGCCAGCAGCCGCAGCGCGTCGTCGCCGAAGGCCACCTCGGACGCCTCCAGCCCCGCCTTGTCGAGCTGGCGCGGCAGCAGGTGGTCGCGGGCGATGGTGACCTTCTCGTGCTCGGTGTAGCCGTCCAGCTGCACCAGCTCCATCCGGTCGAGCAGCGGCCCGGGGATCGCCTCCACCACGTTCGCGGTGGCGAGGAACAGCACGTCGCTCAGGTCGAGCTCCACCTCCAGGTAGTGGTCCCGGAAGGTGTGGTTCTGCTCGGGGTCGAGGACCTCCAGCAGCGCCGCGGTCGGGTCGCCCCGGTAGTCGGCGCCGACCTTGTCGACCTCGTCCAGCAGGACGACGGGGTTCATCGTCCCCGCCTCGCGGATGGCCCGGACGATGCGCCCCGGGAGGGCGCCCACGTACGTGCGGCGGTGCCCCCGGATCTCGGCCTCGTCCCGGACGCCGCCCAGGGCGACCCGGACGAACTCGCGTCCCATGGCCCGCGCGACCGACTCGCCCAGCGACGTCTTGCCGACTCCGGGAGGGCCGGTCAGCGCCAGCACCGCGCCGCTCCTGCGTCCGCCCACGACGCCCAGGCCGCGCTCCTCGCGCCGCTTGCGCACGGCCAGGTACTCGACGATGCGCTCCTTGACGTCGTCGAGACCGGCGTGGTCGGCGTCCAGGATCTCCCGGGCGCCCGCGATGTCGTAGGCGTCCTCGGTCCGCTCGTTCCACGGGATGTCGAGGACGGTGTCCAGCCAGGTGCGGATCCAGCCGCCCTCGGGCGAGGCGTCGGACGACCGCTCCAGCTTGTCGACCTCCTTCAGCGCCGCCTCGCGCACCTTCTCGGGAAGGTTCGCGGCCTCGATCCGGGCCCGGTAGTCGTCCTCCTCGTCGGCCGGGTCGCCATTCAGCTCGGCCAGCTCCTTGCGGATGGCCTCCTGCTGCTGGCGCAGCAGGAACTCCCGCTGCGTCTTCTCCATGCCCTCCTGGACGTCCTTGCGGATGGTCTCCGCCACGTCCAGCTCGGCGAGGTGGTCGCGCGCCCATCCGATCACCAGGGTGAGCCGCTCCACGAGGTCGACGGTCTCCAGGACCTCGATCTTCTGCTCGTCGGTGAGGTACGGCGCGTACCCGGCGTTGTCGGCCAGTGTGGAGGGGTCGTCGATCTGCTGCACGACGTCCACGACCTGCCAGGCGCCCCGCTTCTGCAGGATCGCGCTGACCAGCCCCTTGTACTCCTTCGCCAGCTCCTGCGCCCGCCCGGTCGCCGGCGGCGCCTCCACCGCCGTCCCCTCGACCCACAGCGCCGCGCCCGGCCCGGTCGTCCCGGTGCCGATCCGCACCCGCTGCACGCCGCGGACGACCGCGCCCGGCTCACCGCCGGGCAGCCGCCCCTCCTGCTCGATCACGCCGAGCGTGCCGATGCCGGCGTACTGCCCGTTCAGCCGGGGCACCAGCAGCACGCGCGGCTTGGCCGCCGACCGGATGCCCGGCCCCTTGGTCTGCGCCACCGCCCGCGCGGCCTCGACGGCGGCCCGGACCTCGCCGCTCTCCGACAGGTCCAGGGGCACCACCATGCCGGGCAGAACGACCCCGTCCTCCAGGGGCAGCACCGGCAGCGTCAGGGTCTCGCTCATGCTCAGCTCCAACTCAGTAGGACACCCAACCGCAAGATTGAGTCACTCACACTCAAGAAAACGGAGCAGCATTTTGTTTCCGCAGCAACGTTCGCTCTCAGCGATCACACCCCGAGCCGGTTCTTCAAGGTCCAGATCACCGCCTCGACGCGCTGGCGCAGCCAGCCGGGGAACACCGCCACCGGCGGATCGGACTCGTCGGCGCGTGGTGGCCGGATCAGCACATGGCCCAGATCAGCGGCGGCCTTCCGCGCCCCGGCCCCGGCGAACCCCATCGTGCACACGATCGGGCACGACCCGAGCCCAGGCGGCTGGGCGTGCAGCAGGCGCACCGTCTGCAGCCGCTCCTGCCAGGACGGTGTCCGGCGGACCAGCCACGCCGCCACGGCCAGCAGCAGCGGGGCGGCACCGCGCAGATGACACACCGACCATGGGCGCCCTTCCCCGTGCCCACACCCAGTTCAGCAATTTCCCATCAACGATCTAGGCGCTGCACCCAGACGGCACCACGCGCCGCACCGGCTACGAACTGGTGTCCGACCGGACAATATTTCAATTATCTACGAGTGGTCAGTCACCCTCATCAACGTCTGCAACAAGTGCGCCACAGGCACGACATCCCTCGCTACGTCATGTCTATCTTCGGTCTCTCAACAACACGACGGAACGAGGCGGCGAGGAGATCCGCTACCAGTGCAGCCGGGACATCGCCAGCGTCATCATCGCCGTGTGGGACGCCAGCACGGCAAGCCCGCGCCCTCGTCCAGTAGTGAAATTGACGCTCGACACCCTGGACAGCTCCGAGGAGCACTGGACGACAACGGCGGCCGAGGCCTCCCCTCCCGATCGCCACGGCCCTAGCCGCCGAGAGCGGCTACACCCCCGACCCAGCAGGAGGAAAATGGGTCTGGGCCAGACTCAAACCATGACCCCACCGCAACGACTTGCGGCGTGTTGCTCCAAAGGGACGTCCCGTAGAGGCAACACGCCGCACGTCGATGCCCGAAAACGCCCCACTCGCCACTTACACAACAGTTCTTGCATTGAGCTCTCGCGTAGGACGTCACGCATAGGGGCAACGAGAACGACGTCTCAGTGGAGGTTCCTGGGGTGCCCCAGACCGAAAACCGCGGGCCATCCCGAGGGCGGGAACCAGAACACTCTGAATCGAGTCCAAAGAGCCCCAGTTTAGGTGTCGACCGAGGAGCAGCGATGGATGCGGACACTATGACCGCCGCCAGTGCCGTGGCGATCGCGATTGGGGCACTCGTGGTTTCTGTTGTTCAGACGCGGGCCATCATGCTGCACAACCGACAGTCGGTACGGCCGATATTGCAAATCAGGCGGAACCGTAAATACGACAGCCCCGGGGCCGGGCTAAGGATCATTAATAGCGGGCCCGGTCCTGCGGTGATCACGAAAACCATCGTCATGTTCGACGGCCAGGTCGTCGGGCCCTGGGACCGCGAGTCCGTCCGGAGCATCACTGACGGGATGCCGCACAAACCCCAGCTCAACTCCTTGGACGGAGCGGTCCTCGGCCCGGGATATGACGGCTACCTTCTCCGTCTCGACTCTTACGAACGCGAGGAACATGGGTGGTTCTGGGAGCTGATATCGGAGCGGCTCCAGTTGACCGTTCACTACGAGTCCCTCTACGGCGGCGAGGACTACGTGGTGATCAAGAGGACGGCCAGAGCGTGATCCATTCGTTCACGCGCCCGGCTGCCATCCCGGTCAGGGCCCACGATTCTGACCCGTGTCCGATTCGGCCGAGGCTGCCAGGACGCCCACGGCGTAGCGAGTGATGCACCTTGGAGCCCCGCCACCCCTCCGGCTCCGCGCTGATCCGGCCGCGTCGGATCAAACCGGAAAACTTCCCGGGAATCACATGCGCATCCCCGCGCCGGGCATCATCTGCCCGCGCGGCCGGTCCCGGGGCGCCCGCGCCCCGGGACCGGCCCACACGCCCGTCAGGCCCGGTTGAGCGCCCCGTCCTTGATCCGCCGAAGCAGACTCCCGAACGCATCGCCACTCACGGTCAACCGGCCCCCCATGGGGGTCCTTGGAATCCCCGATGGGCCGCTACGTCCCGGTGGTGTCTCCCCAGCCTTGGTTGCCGCTAGTAGCGGACGGCCCGAGATGGTTGGGTGTGGCGTGCTGTGCCTGACCGGCACGTTGGCCTTCGACGCCGCCTTCCACGCCCGCGACACCCTGAGCGAACTCGGCGTTCTGAGCACGCCCGCTCTCCCACCCGCCTTCTTGATCATCGACGTGGGACGCCTGCTGTTCTTGGGCATGGCGGGCCTGTGAGTCCTGCGACGCCACATCACCACCGCCGGTGGCAACGACCTCGTCGATTTCATCCTGGAAGTCACCGCATGACCGACGCCTTCCCCCGCCACCCCACCGTCGACCACGCCGCCGCCCACATCCACCCCGCCAACGGCTCGACCGCTGGCTGAGCACCGATCACACGCTCATCCCCTACGGGAAACGCTTCCATATAGAAACGCTGTCTAGCAGGGCCGACCGACCTCCGTAGCGCGTGCGCTGGTGGGTGCACTGCCGGTTGGATTTGCAGGACGGGCCCCCGCCCGTCAGGTCCAGGGCCAAGTGCCACTCCCACGGTTCGCTAGTCCTGGAGTGAGCGCCGTAGTTGGCCAGGGCCAGGAGCAGATGCGCGGACCCGCCCGGACCCCAGCCCGGGTGCGCTCGCCACGGGCAAGCACGAGAAAGCCATGGCGGGGGCTGCTGACGCGGGGCCCGGACGACCGGCCCTTCCTGACCGGCGCGGACGCCCCGCGCAGCAACTGCGCCGCATCGGCTACAAGCTGGTGGCCAACGAGTCGGAGAGTGCACCCGCCCCCCGCACAGGCGGCGCATGAACAGGCCGCGGGGCAGCCGCCGCAGACGTACCACCATGACCTGGGTGGGGTGCGAAGTGGGGTTGCGTCATTCGGAAGGAAGAGAGATACATGCGCCACCCAAGAACCCTGTTCGGCGTCGCGACAGGGACGGATGGCCGACTCGAACGCCCAGGTCAAGGGGCGGCCGTCATCGCGAGGAGGCCCTCCGCCGGACCCGGAACTCCTACAACGAAGCGACAGCGTTCCCGCCTCGCTTGCGCGGCAGCCGCTTGACACCCTTGGGCCGCGAGGTCTGCTGCCGGGGCGCGGTAGACCGCCGAGACCGACGGGGGCTTCCCGGTGTTGACGCCGGCGCGCGGGACATGAGAAGGGCCTCCGCCCGGCAGGAGCTGGAGACTCGACCCGGGGTGGGGCCCTTCCTCCCGCTAGGGGAGGTCCTGGACGCCGCGGAGCAGGTTCCAGAGGATCCACAGCCCGGCCTTGACGGCCTCCCCGGCGATGTGGACCTTCCAGTACCGCCGCTCCAGGTCAGCGCTCCGGTTGGCCCTCCGCTCCCGAACGTGTCCCCAGCCGCCAAGTAGCTGATCATTAGTGTCGGGATGTGGACGGGCGGCTGGGGATGTTTCCACCCGCAGGTGAGGTGGTTGCGGCCTGCGGGTACCGGATTACGCCTCGGTTGCGCCGGCGAATGCCTCGAGTTCGCTGAGGATGTCCGGTCCGGCCGGGACGTACACGATCTCGGTCACTCCGGCGGCGCCTGCCTCTTCGAACCGGGCTGCGATGGAGGCGGCGTCACCCGTCCAGCCGGGCTCCAGGATCGCTGGGCCGGCGGCGGTCACGACGGCGCGGTCGCGTTCGGTCAGCTGGGAGAGATGTCCCTGGTGGACAACGAGGTGCCGTTGGTTCTCGGGGCGTTCGGCTTCGATCGCGGTACGCCAGGCCTTGCCGCCGGGCAGGGCATCGACCGCGTTGCCGGTGTTCTGCCACACGGCGTGAACGATGCTGGCGTAGCCGGGGCCGGCGGCCTCGATGACCCGCGGGCTGGCGTGATCCTCACCCGCCCGCATGACGGTGCCGAACCTGAGCAGCGCGCACTGTGCCCAGCCACGATCACTTTCCGCCGGGACGCTGGTCATGACGACGCCGGGCGCGTCGAGCTCTCGCGCCGCCGTCGCCCCTTTCGGTCCGGCGGCTGCCACCCACAGCGGCACGTTGATCGGACGCGAGGCCCCAGAGCCGTGCAGTTGCATCATCTGGCACGGCCGGCCGTCGATCTCGACGACCTCGCCATCGAGAAGCCCCCGTACCTGCCGGATATAACGGACGGTATCGGCCCATGGGATGGGCTTCTTCCCCAGAGCGTGCCGGGCCGTGTAGCCGGTCCCGACGGCGACGATGAGCCGATCGGGCGCCAGCTCATGGATGGAGCCGATGGCTGATGCGGTCACCATCGGGTGACGCAGGCTCGGGACGGCTACCCCGGTGGCGAGCCCGATCCGGTCGGTCCCGGACGCGATGCGAGCCAGCGCCACCCACATGTCGCCGTGAAGCGCTGGTGAGTCGAACAGCCAGACGCGCTGGTAACCGAGCCGCTCTGCGAGCTTGGCCTTGTCGACGACATCGGCGGTCGGCGCAAGCGCGCAGGAGTAGCTCGGGCGAGCCGTCATGAGATGCTCGCGGTGGCGGGCTCCCACAGGGCGATCGTTGCGCCTTCCGGGTCCTGGATGACGATCACGGACCCGGCGGGGAAGTCCACTCGCGGCCGCACGATGGTGGCACCGAGTTCCATAGCTCGCTTTGCCGCATCCTCCAGGCCGGTCACCGGCGCGTAAGGGATCCACTGTGGCTGGCGGGTGTCGCCTTCGGCGAGCTGGGTGAAGCCGCCCCACGGGCCGTCTCCGTCAACGAACATCGGGACGGTCGCGGGTCCGGCGGGCACGTCGGCGACGGTCCAGCCGAACAGCTCGGTGTAGAAGCGTCGTGAGGCCTCGAGGTCAGCGGTTCGCAGGTCCATGAAGACGAACGGTGGGGTCATGATTGCCTTTTCTTCGTCGAGGTCGCGTTGCCTGCGCACCCAAGATTAGGACGCGCGTCCTGAACATTAGGACGAATGTCCCGACAGTGCAATCGAACCGATAGGCTCGTCCCTATGGGGTCATCGTCGGAGAGCCGGGCGAGGCAGTGGTCGCCGAATCAGCGCGCCAAGCAGGAGCAGATCATCGAGGCGGCGAAGGACATCCTTGCCCGTGAGGGCCTGGCCGCATGCACAGCTCGCGCGGTGGCCGATGCCAGCCCGCTGACCAAGAGCGCGATCCACTACTACTTCGATGACATGGACGAGATCATCGACGGCGCGATGGCGCGTCACATGAGCGGGTGCCTGGACCGCATCGCTGACGCGGCGAACCAGCAAGAGCGCCCTCTCGATCGTTTCTGGGCCGCCATCCGGACGTACCTGGAGATCTTCACAGAGCGGCCGAACGCAGCACTGCTGTGGTTCAGCTACTGGGTGGACGTGGGGCAGAAGTCCCGTCTAGAGCCGATCGATCGGATGCACCAAGCGATGATCGGTGCCCTTCAGGACCTGCTGGCCGCGATCCCCGTCGACGACCCACCAGCACGAGCCCACGCGTTGTTCTCCTACCTGCTCGGCACCCTCATGCAGCAGGCCGTACGTCCATTGCCCTTCTCTGGGTTGATGCCGGAGATCGCCACCGTGTGCCACCTGGACTCCACCCTCTCCTAAAGCCCAGCCGGAACCCCGCGCCAGGTCTCCCCTCCGGGTTTCTCGACGGCTCGGCAGGAGGAGCTGTGGTGTCGTTGGCGTAGTGGTGAGTCGCTGGGCTGTGTTGCCAGGGGCATGGAAGCGCAGCCACAGCATGTGCTTGCAGTTCCTGCTGCAGACCGGTGGACTGAAGATGCTTTGATCGTGTTTCGGGGTGAGGTGAGCGTCGGCGTGTTGTGAGCCGGACGCAGTGAGGTCTCCGGTAGATGGTTCATCGACCAAGAAGAACCTGAAACCGGAGCTCCGTGGCGGACGTGTCCGATTGCTACGGCGCCTGGCAGGCGGTCTACGGGCGGTTTCGCCGCTGGCGGCGTGACGGGACCTGGGCGCGTGTCCTGGCCGGGCTGCGGACTCGGGCGGACGCGGCCGGGTTGATCGGCTGGGAGGTCAACGTCGATTCCACCGTCGTGCGGGCCCACCAGCACGCCGGCGGCGCCCGGACCGGATCCGGGGCGACAAGGCCTACTCGTCCCAGGCGACCCGTGCCCGCCTGCGCCGACGCGGTATCGCAGCCACGATCCCAGGGCCGGCCGACCAGGCAGGCCACCGGCAACGCAGAGCAGCAACGGCGGCCGTCCACCCGCCTTCGGCCTAGACCCGCCACTTCCTCGCCGCTCGCCCGGACGGACCCCTGACCCGGCATCGCTCCGCCGTCCTGGCACTCGGCCGGCGCCTCTGGGGCGCGAGAAGCCGCAGCGGCAGCACCGACGTCATCACGCGATACGAAAGCGGCGCCTTCCAGCCACAGGCCATCGAGCGAACACTCTCAGTAAAGTCTGAGCAACAGATAGCGACCGGCGGTCTCCCGGCCGCGGATCGCGTCCCCCGAGGGCCAGAACGGCGGAACGGCGGGAACATCCGATGAACATGACGACCAGAATCACCGCGATCGCGGCGGCAGCCGGGCTGGTGCTCGGCGCCCACTCCAGTGCGGCGTTAGCCCTCGGAGCGCGGCCGGCGGCCGCGGCGGCGACCGGCGCGCGGGCTCAGGCGCCCGAACGGCACTGCGTGGTCCACCTGGGCGAGCGGGGGCGGACGAGCTGCCACCGCACCTTCCGCCAGGCCATCGCGGACGCCACCGGCGGCCGGGTCGCCGACGCTCCCCTCGACCCGGCCGCCGCGGTGTCCGACCAGACGTTCAACCACCACCTCGACTCGACGGCCGACGGCAAGAAGCACGCGCGGGTCGCCGTCCAGGACGCCATCGTGGTCTCCATCGAGTACCAACACGCCGACTTCGGCGGCTCCAGCAGGGTGTTCACGGGAACCCACCCGTGCACGGCCACCACTGGTGACGTGGACTTCGTCTACTCGAACCTGGCGGCGGTCGGCTTCGACGACACGATCTCGTCGTTCATGACCTTCGGCAACTGCTTCGTGTCCCACTTCGAGAACCCGGACTTCGGCGGCATCCGCACCGTGTTCGAGCCGACCCGGTCCTACATCGGCGATCTGATGAACGACCGGTCCTCGTCCCTGCAGTGGTCCTGACCCCTCGTCGCCCCGGTCCGGGACGGCCGTCCGTTCCGGACCGGGGCGGTCTGACGCGACCGTGCCCGGACGTGGCAGGCTCGGCGCATGGAGCGAACTGCGGGCGCTGAGCGCGGCGGATGGCGAAGGCGGGTCCGCGTGCTGCCGCCGGCCGCAGTGTGGTCGCCGGTGACCCCCTCACCAGGCCGCGCCGATGCGCATGGCGCACGGTCGCGCCGGCCGTGTCCGCCTTCGGCGCTGCCCTGGGCCCGGTGAGGGTGCGCGAATACCGTTATGTCGGCCCTGCCGACATCCTTGAGCAGGCACGGCCCGGGCGGCGCGGCCAGGCGATCGGGTCGCCGGGCGACCTCGCCGTCTGGCTGGCAGGGCAGACCGCGCAGGACGCGGGGGAACCGTTCACCTACGTGGTCGACCTGGGCGGGACGCTGCGCCTGGCCCCGCAGCGCAGCGAGCACGTCGCCTGCGCGGGCCGCGAGCCGGTGCTGGGCGCGGGTGAGATCACGTTCGCCGCGAGCGGGGGCGCCTGGACGGTCAGCGAGATCAGCAACCAGTCGACCGGCTACTGCCCCGACCCGTCCTCCTGGACGGCTGTCGCGGCGGCCCTCGACCGGGCCGGCCTCGAACGTCCCCCCGAGTTCACCCACCCGATCGTGTTCCGACGGTGCCGGCGGTGCCGCCAGCGCAACATCGTGAAGGACGACCACTACGTCTGCGCCGTGTGCGGGGGCGACCTGCCCGCCGCCTGGAACATGGACGAGCCCCACGCGCGCTGAGGCTCACGGAAAACCCGTTGCGGGCGGGGTCGGGGGCATGCAAGGGTCGGCGCGAAGATCTTGGATGCGCTACGGGAGGTCGCGCGTGTACACCGCTTCCGGCAAGGCCACTACCGGCGTCTCGGCGACGAGGCGCGCGGCGGCTTAGGCCGGCACCGCTCCACGACGCCGAGGCGATTCCGGCGGGGGGTCGATCCCCCGCTCTCCCGGCCTGCGCGGATTCCGCGCCGGTGTCGACTCGACGTGGAGCATCCTTGTCTTCTCCCCTGCCCGCGGCGGACGCCTCGATCGACCGCCGCACGCTCTTCCTTCTCTCTCTGACCTGCGGCGTCGCCGTGGGGAACATCTACTTCCCGCAGGCGGTGAGCCCGCTCATCGCGTCCGGGCTGCACGTGGCGCCGGACTCGGCGGCGCTGGTGGTGACCGCGGCGCAGTTCGGGTACGGAGCCGGAAACTTCCTGCTGGTGCCGCTCGGCGACCGGTTCCCGCACCGTCCGCTGATCATGGCGATGCTCGCCGTCACCGGCGCGGCGATGCTCGGCGCGGCGGCCGCGCCCGGGCTGGCGGCGCTGATCTGCGCGAGCGCCGTGACCGGGGTCACGACCGTCGTCGCGCAGGTCATCGCGCCGATGGCGGCCGGCCTGGTGGGTGCCGAGCGGCGCGGCGCGGTCATGGGGACGCTGCTGGCCGGCTCGATCGGCGGCATCCTGCTGGCCCGCACGTTCGGCGGGTTCGCCGGCGAGTGGCTCGGCTGGCGGGCACCGTACCTGATCGCCGCCGTCGCCACCCTGGCGATCGCGGCGGCGCTGGCGTTCACGCTGCCGGCGACCGTCCCGCCGTCGCGGCAGTCCTACCCGGCGCTGCTGGCCGCGCCGCTGCGGCTGCTGCGCGAGGAACCGGAGTTGCGGCGGTCGTGCCTCTACCAGGCGACGCTCTTCGGCGGGTTCCAGGCCGTCTGGACGGGCCTCGCGCTGTATCTCACGGGCCCCGGGTACGGGCTCGGGGCGCAGGCGGTCGGCGTCCTCGCGCTGGTCAGCGCCGGCACCATGGCCGCGATGCCCGCCGCGGGACGCCGGGTGGACCGGCGGGGCCCGGACCCGGTCAGCCTCGTCGCGATCACCGGGACGCTCGCGGCGGCCGGGGTGCTGGCGCTGGGCGCCCTCGGCGGAGCGCCGGGGCTCGCGGCGCTCGGCGCCGGGACGCTGCTGCTGGACGTCGCGCTGCAGTCCGGCATGATCGCGAACCAGGCGCGGATCTTCGCGCTGCGCCCGGACGCCCGCAGCCGCGTCAACACGGCCTACATGACGTGCGCGTTCCTCGGCGGCAGCACCGGATCGTGGCTCGGAGCGGCCGCCTGCACGCGGTTCGGCTGGACGGCCGTGTGCCTGCTCGTCGCCCTGCTGGCCGGCGTCGCGCTCGCCCGGCACCTGCTGCGCCGTCCCGGGGGCACCGGACCCGCGGGCCGGCGGGGCAACGCGGAGGCAAAGGCCCCTTCGCGATCTTGATTCTTTGCCTGGGGGCCGGTTTACGCGCGCATGACGCGAGGGTACCTAACGCAACGAGATCGTGACGCAGGGTGAACGGCAGGTACTCGGGCGGCAAAGCCCCAGGTAGAACGTCAGGAGGCGGCAGATGAACCGTGGCGAACACGCGAACCGGGCCGCCTCCGCGTCCCGTTCCCCGCGCGGCCCGGTCCGTACGGCCGAGAACGTTCGCGACGTACCGCGCCGCGGCCGCCCCCGCCCCCCGGCGGGTGCCGCGGAGGGCGGGCACGGCGACACACCTCGGGTCCTCGGCCGTACCGGACCGTCCCCGCGCCGCCTCCCTCCCCCGGGCCCCGTGCCGCTCGCCCCCGCGGCACCGGCGCCCCCACTGGCCGGACCGGCCGCGGCGCGCAGCCGCGCCGCCGGTCCGGCCGCAGGCATCCGGGCGCCGCGCAGGCGCCCTCTCCCGACCGCCGGGCGAGCGCCCGCGCCCGGCGCGGCACGGGAAGGAGGTGGGCCCGAGACCCGATTCGAACCGGCGCGCAGCCGGTGAGTTCAGGCGGCCGGTACTCCGTCCGACCCCCGTCCCGGCCGCCGACGCAGTCAGGGATCGCTGCGGAGCAGGGCCCGTGGAGGAGCGACACCCTCCACGGGCCCTGTTCACAGCTTCCTACGCCAGACCTGCCCGTGCACGACGTCCCCGAAGCGCTCCACCGGGTCCTCCTGCTCCTCCAGGACGAACCCGGCCCGCTCGTAGAGGCGGTGCGCGGGACGCTGCAGCGCCGTCGTCCACAGCATGATCTCGGAGTAGCCCGCCTCGGCGGCGAAGTCCACGCAGGCGCCGACCAGCGCCGCCCCGACGCCCGTCCCGCGGGCCCGCGGCTCGACGTGCAGCAGCCGGAGCTGCGCGACGTCGTCCTCCCGCCGGACGCAGAACACGGCGCCCAGCCGCTCCCCGTCCGACTCGGCGATCCAGGCGTTCTCCCGCTCCGGGTCGTGCCCGCGCACGTAGTCGGCGACGACGGAGGCGACCAGGGCCTCGTAGGTGCGGTCCCAGCCGCACTCCGCGTCGTAGAGGGCGCCGTTGCGCTCCACCACCCAGCCGAGGTCGCCGGGGCGCAGCGGGCGCAGAACGAACTCGGCTCCGCGGGGGCGCTCCCCGAGGACGTCCTGGACGGTGCGCATCGCCGCGAGCAGGCGGCGGCGGTCGACCGGGTCCAGGCCGTCCAGCAGCTCGCGGATCTCGGCGACGGACCGCTCGTCCAGCAGGGCGAACACCTCGCGGCCGCGCGGGGTGAGCCGGACGATCTGGCGCCGGGCGTCCCCCGGCGCGCGTTCCCGCGCGACGAGGCCGTCGGTCTCGAACCGGGCCAGCATCCGGCTGAGATAGCCCGCGTCGAGATCGAGGGCGCGGCGCAGGGCCAGCACCTCGCTGTCCTCGCGCTGCGCCAGCTCGAAGATCACCCTGGCCTCGGTCAGCGAGTACGGCGACCGGACGACCCCCTCGCCGAGCACCCCGATCACGCCGGTGTAGAAGCGGTTGAACGCGCGGATCGTGCCGACGTCCTCCCGGGTCGCCTCCATGCCCGCCTCCTAACGTTTGACTCAGTCAAACATTAGGCGAGACGGGCGCCGCGCGCCACCCCCAGGGGTCGTCAGACGTTCGCCTCGGCCTTCGCGGGCCGCAGTTCCCGCGCGTCGCGGACCACCCTGCGCTCGACGAAGAAGGTCATCAGCGGCACGACGCCGCCGAGCACGATCATCACCATCCGGCCCAGCGGCCAGCCGGTGCGCCGCCACAGGTCGTAGGCGACCGCCAGGTAGACCATGTAGAGGAAGCCGTGGACGGGCGCCACGATGCCCGCGAGCGCCGGCATGTCGGTGGGGCCGTACTTGAGGATCATGCCGATCACCAGCAGCACCAGCAGCGTGCCGACCACCAGCGCCAGGATCCGGTACCTGGCCACCGCGCCTTCCACAGCAAACGCACCTTTCGTTCGGCGGCCCCTCGGGCGGGGCGGGCCCCCATGGGCGGGGTGTGCGGGACGCGGGTCAGCCGCGCCCGCGGCTCTCGGAGTTGAGCCGCGCGAGGTAGCGGTTGTACGCCGCGAGCGCGGGGTCCTCTTCCTCCTGCTGCCGGATGATCTCCCGCTTGACCTCGGCCTCGGCGGGCTCCTCGATGGTCCTCGGCGCGGGCCGCACCCCGGCCCGCTCGTCCCGGACCATCTTGACCCACATCACGATCACGAAGATCGCGAAGATCGGCCACTCGAACGTGTAGGCCCAGCTGCGGTCGTTGCCGCCCTGGGCCCGGTCGAACTGCCACCAGCCGAAGCCGAGGAACGCGCCGCACAGCACGATGGCGAGCGCGTGAAGCCCGAGCCAGCCGGGGGTGAGGAACCGTCGCACGTCACCGAGCCTACCCCCGGTCCGGCGGCCCCCGACCGCGACCCCGGCCCGGCGCGCCGGGCCGTCAGGAGGGCTCCGGGCCCACGTAGACGGCGCGGGGGCGCAGCGGGCCGCGCCGCCCGTACTCCTCCAGCGCGTGCGCGAGCCACCCGGCGGTGCGGGCGACGGCGAAGACGGCCTCGCCGGCCCCCGGGACGAGCCCGGCGACGGCGCCGAGCGCCGCCAGGGAGAAGTCGACGTTGGGCTCGGGCAGGCGGCGCCGGGCGGCCTCGGCGAGCACGGCCTCCGCGGCGGCGAGCCGGTCGTGGCCGGGCGCCGCGGCCCGGACGAGGTCCATCAGCAGCGCGGCGCGCCCGTCGCCGGACTTGTAGACCGCGTGCCCGAACCCCGGCACGGGCTCGCCGCCGCGCAGCCGCTCCCCGACCACGCGGGACGCCGCCTCCGGGTCGGCGACTTCCGCGATCAGGCGTTCCGCGCCGTAGGACGCGCCGCCGTGCAGCGGGCCGCTCAGCACTCCGAGCCCGGACGCGACGACCGCGTAGGGGTCGGCGCGCACGGACGCGGCGACCCGCGCCGCGACGGTGGAGGCGGCGAGCTCGTGGTCGGCCAGCAGGATCATGGCGGCCTCGAACGCGCGCAGCAGCCCCGCGTCCCCGGGCGGGTGCGGGCACAGCCGGTTCCAGAGCCGCTCGGCGATCCGTCCGCCGCTCCCCTCGCCGCCCCGTCCGCCGCCGGGGGCCCGGTTCGCGGCGGGCAGGGCCTCGACGAGCCCGGCGATCAGCGCCCGCCCGGTCGCGACGACGCCCTCGGGATCGAGGTGGTGGCGCAGCGGGTCGGTCGCGGCGAGCGCGGCCGCGATCAGGTGGAGGCGGTCGAGCGGGAGGAGCCCCGGCGGCAGGCCGGACTGGGCCGCGACGGCCGCGGCGACGCCCTCCGCCCTGGCCCGCCAGGGCTCGGCGCCTTCCTCGGGCTCCCGGGGCTCGTCGCGCCCCTGCCACAGCCAGGCGGCGACCTCCTCGAACGTCCGGCTCCCGGCCATCTCCAGGGCGTCGCGGCCCCGGTAGTAGTGGCGGTCGGCGCCGAGCGCGGTGATCGCCGACTCGATCGCCAGCTCGCCCGGCCCCGGCGGGCGGCGGGGCCTGCCGCGCCGGGCCAGCTCCTCCACCTGTGCGGCCTCGAACAGGCTGCGGCGGCCGTCCGGCGCCTGCCGGCGCCGCAGCACGCCCCGGCTCACGTACGCGTAGAGCGTGGCGGGCTTCACACCGAGCCGCTCGGCCGCGGCCTTGGCGTCGATCCACCCGCTGAGCTGCTCTTCGTCCGCCATCCTCATCCCCGTATATTGATTTTCGTCAATATTGATACACAGGATTGCCGGTGTCAATCTGGGGCCATGCCACAGATTCACTTCCTGGACGTCACCAACCGCGACGGCGTCCAGACGGCCCGGACGGGCCTGTCCAAGTTCGGCAAGACGATGGTCAACTTCTACCTGGGGCGGCTGGGCGTGGCGCAGTCGGAGATCGGCTTCCCGTTCCTGTTCCACGAGGTCCCCTACGTCCGGGCGCAGATCGCGCTGGCGGAGGCGGGCGCGTTCGGGGACCTGCGCCTTTCGGGGTGGTGCCGGGGCGTCGCTGCGGACGTGGAGAAGGCCGCCCGGGTCCGGGCCGGAGGGACCGGGCTCGCGCACTACAACCTGTCCATCTCGACGTCCGACTACATGATCGCCAACAAGTTCCGGGGCCGCCTCGACCGCGACGCGATCATCCGGGAGACCGTCGCGGCGGTCCGCGCGGCCAAGGCGGGCGGCGCGCGGACGGTCGGGGTCAACGCCGAGGACGGCTCGCGCACCGACGAGGGCTTCCTCACCGAGTTCGCGCTCGCTGCGAAGGAGGCCGGCGCCGACCGCGTCCGGTACTGCGACACGATCGGCGGCGACACGCCGGAGCGCATCAGGGAGCGCTTCGCCGGGCTCGCCTCCGCCGTCGCGATGCCGGTCGAGACCCACTGCCACAACGACCTCGGCATGGCCGTGGCCAACTCCGTCAGCGGCGCGCTCGGCGCCCTGGAGGCCGGCCAGGACGCCTGGATCAACACGTGCGTGAACGGCATCGGCGAGCGCTCGGGCAACGCCGACCTGCTGTCGACGATCCTGGCGTTCCGCCACGGCTTCGGCCTTGAGGGGCGCGCCGAGATCGGCGATCCGATCGACCTCGGGTGGGCGCGCCGCTTCGCGCTGTGGGCGAGCTACGCGTTCGGCCAGCCGCTGCCCGCCAACCAGGTCGGCGTGGGACGGAACGCGTTCGCGCACGAGTCCGGCATCCACGCGGACGGCGCGCTGAAGGACCACGGCAACTACGAGCTGTACGACGAGGCGACGCTCGGCCCCTTCCCCGACGACTGGCACGCCCGTCCCGGCCGCGTCGTGCTGACCGGCGAGTACGGCGGCAAGGCGGGCTTCCGGCACGTGATGGACGGCCTCGGCGCCGAGCCCGCCGACGAGGACCTGGCCTTCCGGCTCGTCCAGCTCTGCAACGCCCAGACGGGCCGCCCGCTGACCGACGACGAGCTGCGCCTCATCGCCGCCCACCCGCGCGAACTGGCGCTGCTCTTCCCCGACCAGATCTCCTGATCGCGGATTCGGCCTGATTTGTCAGTCTGAAGCCCTACGTTTCCGGCATGGCGAGCAGCACGATGGCGGCAGGGGCCGCGCAGTCGTACCGGTACACGAGCCCGTCCGGGCTGGACGAAGGGCTCCTGGGGCTCTCCACGTCCGGCGGGACGACCAGCAGCGGGCCGCAGGCGCACCCGCACTTCTTCAGCGGCGTGCTCACGCAGCCGGGGGCCGCGGCGGCCGGACTGCTCGCCCTGGCCGACGTCGCGCAGACCCGGTACTACCAGCCGCGTCCCACCTCGTTCCGGGATCCGGTCGTCACGTGCAACGGCGACCGGATCCGGATGGAGTCCTTCTCCGCCTGCGGCGGCGTGTACGCCCGGCTGGACGTGCTGGAGCCGGCGCTGGACGGCGAGGTCCACGAGCGCGGCACGACGAACGTGGACGTGAACGGGCCGCTGCGCGAGGCGCTCGCCCGCGTGGGCGGGTCCGACCCGCTGCACCTGGCGGTCGGCGCCGGGGAGATGGCCGTCACCACGATGGACGGGGCCGTGGTGGAGAAGAAGGTCCCGCTCCCCGACCGCTGGCTGCGCGGCTTCGCCGAGGTCCAGGTCATCACGGCCGGGTTCGACCCGCGCGGGGAGCTGGCCGGGCCCGACGCGGTGCGGTTCCTGCGGTCCCTGCCCCGCGGGGGGCGCGGGCCGCTGTGGGTCGTCCCCGCGGGCCGGACGCTGCGGGTCGCGGCGCGCCCGTCTCCCGGGGCGGTCTGCCTGGCGGGGCCCGACCGGCTGCGGACGCTGCTGCCGCTGCTCCGCTTCGCGAAGGCGCTCCGCGTCTACGGGCCGCCCGTCGCCGGCGGGAGCGGGCCGGTGTCGAGCGTCTGGGAGCTGGAGCTGCCCGGCATGCGGTACGTCCTGACCCTGTCGCCGCAGCACTCGCGCGGCTTCTCCGGGGAGGGCGCCGTGCTGGACGCCGTCTCGACCGACGAGGCGGCGGGGGACGCCGACCTGCTCGGCGCCCTGCTGTCCTTCGAGCCGCGCGTGGAGCCGGGCCTCCTGGCCGAGCGGTCGGGGCTCCCGCTCTCGCGGACGAAGGCGGCGCTGGTCCAGCTCGGGACGTCCGGCCGCGTCGGCTTCGACACCGCCGAGGCCGCGTACTTCCACCGCGAACTGCCCTACGACCCGGCGCGGGTGGCCGACCTCAACCCGCGGCTGCGTTCGGCGCGCGCGCTGGTCGAGGAGGGCGCCGTGCGGTTCACCGCCGAGGACGCGGCGGTCGTCTCCGGCAACGGCGGCGAGCGCCAGGTCCGCTTCGACGGCGACCGCGCCACCTGCACCTGCCCGTGGTGGTACGACCACCGGGGCGGGCGCGGCCCGTGCAAGCACGTCCTCGCCGCCCGGATCGTCCGCCGCGAGGCGAGCGCGGAGGCGGCCCGATGAGCGCCCGCGAGGACGACCTCCAGAAGGCGCTCCACGCCGGCGACGTGGAGCTGACGGCGCGCCTGGTCGCCGAGCTCGACGACGACGCCCGCCGCGCCGTCGCCAAGGACCTGCCCGACCGCCTGAAGGCGATGCGCGCCGCGACGCGCCACGGCGAGCTGCCCCACATGACGCTGGAGCCGCTGCTGGTCGCCGGCGCCGGCACGCTCGGCGGGCCGGCGGCCGCGGCCGCGTGGCTGTGCCGCCGCGACCTGCGCGTGTGGTGGACCCAGGACGGCCCCGCCCGGACCTGCGAGACGCTGCGCGCGGTCACGTCCACGCGCCCGGACGAGTGGCGCGCCGAGGTCGCCCGGCGCGTCGCCGACCGGTTCCGCGTCTCCGGCGGCGAGTCGCTGCTGTGGCACATGGCGGCGGTGCTGGCCGAGTCGGCCGGGACGGTCCCCGAGTCGGACGGTTTCGTGGTCGGCTGGGTGACCGAGCGCGACCTCCCCGACGCCGGCGACCCGTTCCTGGACGCGCTCGTCCCGAGGCTGTTCGACGTGGAGGCCGTGGGAGGCGCCCTCGCCGACGACGGGGCGAGGCCCCAGTGGAACCGTCCCCGCATAGGCGGCTGGGCAGGCGCCCTCGCCGGCCTGGCCGCGACCGGGCGGCTCGACCGCGCGGTCCTGCTCGACGGCTGCGTCCGCCGCTTCCTGCGCGGCGGCACCGCCCGCGACCTCCGCTGGTTCATCGCGCTGCACGACACGCTGGAGCCCGACGACGACGAGACGGCCGCCCGCGTGCGCGACTACGTCCGCCTGCTCCCGGCCGCGCCCTCGACCGTCGCGGGACTCGCCCTGCGCCAGGTCCGCCGCGTCGACGACCAGGGCGGGCTCGACGCCGCGCTGTTCGACGAGGCCGCGGACGCGCTGCTGTTCCGTCCCGAGAAGAAGCTCGTCCAGGCCGCGCTGATCTGGCTCGACCGCACGGCCCGCAAGCGCGACCGGGTCGACGCCACGCTGCGCGCAGTCACGGCCGTCTTCCACTCCGACGCGCTCGACCTGCGCGAACGCGCCGTCGCGATCGCCGCCAAGCACGCCGCCCACGCGAGCGGGGCCGTCCACGAGGAGGTCCGTGCCGCCGCCCGCGACCTGCCCGCCGTCCTGCGCGAGCCCGTGGCCGCGGCGTTCGGCGCGGTCGAGACGACCGACGACTCCGAGCGGTCCCCGGGACCGCCGCCCTTCACCCCGCGCGAGGCGCCCGCCCCGATCGGCTCCCTCGACGAGCTGGCCGAGGAGTTCGCGGTCCTGCTGCGCGCCGACGAGGAGTGGCGCACGTCCGAACGCTTCCTGGCCGCGCTCGTCGAGTTCACCTACCGCGACCCGGAGGCGACGCGCGCGGCACTCCGGAAACCCGCCGGCGACGTCGCCCCCTGGCTCACCGACTCCGACCGTCACGGGTACTGGCGCGCCTACGTGAAGGCGAGCTGGATCGCGCTGCCGGTGCGGAGCCTCCTGCACCCGCCGAAATCGCACGGCCTCAGGGATGCGCTCGCCTCCCTCCTGAAGGGGCGGTCCCGCGCGGCCGGGACGGTGTTCAGCCCGCAGATGGAGCGCTTCCTCACCCTGCGCAGGCACGAGATCGCGTCCGTGGTCGGGAAGGTGCCCGTCCTCCTCGCGACCCCGACCGAGGGCAGCGGCCACGTCGACCCGGACGTGCTGGTCGCGCGGCTCGAACGGATCGAGGCGGCGGGCGCGGAACCGGGGCGGGCCGACCTCACGCAGGCGATGCTACGCGTGCCGCGCGAGATCGACCCGGCCGCGGTGGGACGCGCGCGGCGGCTGGAGTCCAAGGCGGGCCGGACCCTCGCGGCCTGGCTGGCGGACGGCGGGCTCGCCGACCCCGCCGTCGAGTGCACGGTCCTCGACAAGCCCCTCGCGAGCGTCCGCGGCCGCACGCTGCGCCTGCCGACCCGGATCCTGTCCACGGTGGACGTCCCCGGCGACTCCGACATCGCCCACCTGTGCGCCTTCCCCGAGGACGGCTGGACGGACTTCGGAACGGCGGGGATCCACGCGGCCCAGGGGTTCTGGCCGTCGGTCCTGCCGTCCCACCGCGAGGTGACCGCCGCGCATCTCGCCCCCGACCTGGCGGGCGCGAGCGAGGAGGAGCTGGGCCAGGGCGCCGTCATGCTCGACCTGGCCGGGGCCGACGGGCCCACCGGCTCCGCCACCGGGACGCTGCTCGCCTGCGCGCTCGCCCACCGGAGCCAGAACGAGCGCGCGGACGCCGTCGAGGCGCTGCTCGTCCTCAGCGCCCGGGGCGACCTGCCGGCGGCCGAGACGGGCACGGCGCTCGGACGGCTCGCCGCCCTGAAGCGCCTCACCCTCCCCCGCGCGGTGAAGGCCCTCACGGCGGCCGCCGACGGCGGCGGGCACGCCGGAGTCTGGGCGATCCTCGCCGCGGCCCTCCCGCACGCGCTCCCCGCCCCCGGCGAGCGCGCCGTGACCGGGGTCCCCGACCTCATCGCCCTGGCGACCCGCCTGGCGGAGACGACCGGCGCCCGGGACGCCGTCCCGGGCCTTGAGGACGTGGCCGCCCGCGGCGGTTCCAGCCGCCTGGTGAAGGAGTCCGCCCGCCTGCACCGCACGCTCGCAACGTGATGGGCCAGGCCGGTGTTGGAAGAGGAGCCGGTCCGGTGTGGGACGCTGAGCCCGGCGGAAGGAGCGCTGAACGATGACCGAGACCCTGGCGTTCGGAACGGTCGACACCGTGCTCGGCCGCCTGCTCGTCGGCGAGACCGAGACGGGGGTCGTCTCGCTGCACTTCCGCGACACCCCGGCCGCGCGCGCCCGCACCGCCAAGGCGACCGCGCTGCCCGTCGTGGACGCCCCCGCCCGCCTCGCCCCGGCCCTGGCGGCCCTGCGGGACTACTTCACCGGCGACCTGAAGCACTTCGAGCTGCCCATCGACTGGCGGCTGACGTCCGACGTCCAGCGGCAGGTGCTCTCCACGCTGTACGAGACCGTCCCCTACGGGCAGGTCCTCACCTACGGCGACCTGGGAGAGCTCAGCGGCACCGGCGTCCACGCCCAGGTCATCGGCCAGGTCATGGGCTCCAACCCGATCCCTCTGATCGTCCCCTGCCACCGCGTCGTCGCCTCGAACGGGCTCGGCGGCTACAGCGGGGGCTCCGGCGTCGAGGTCAAGCGCTGGCTCCTCACCCTCGAAGGCTCCGTCCCCGCCACCCTCGACTGGGACATCGACCGGGGGCCGTGACCTCCCGGGCCGCGGCGGGCGGCGCTAGGCCTTCGCCTGGGCGTAGGTGACGCCCGTGAGGTTCTCGGACACGTCCCAGAGGCGCTCGCCCAGGCCGGGACGGTCCGCCTGCCGGGGCGTGACGACCTTGGCCGGAGCGCCCCGGTACTGGAACAGGCGGGGGCCGTAGCAGGCCCCGCCGCGCACGTCCGGCGCCGTCGCGGCGTAGAGGGACGGGAGCGCGCCCGCGGCGGCCGACTGCGCCATCACCGCGTTGCCCAGCCCGGTGGCCTTCTCCATGAGCGTGTTGCCCTGCATGCGCGGCCCCGCCTGCTGCAGGTTCGTCGCGGCGTAACCGGGGTGGGCGGCGACGCTGGTCACCTCCGGGACGCGCCGGTCGAGCTCCTTGGCGAAGACCAGGTTGGCGAGCTTGGCCTGGCCGTAGGCGGTCCACTTGCGGTACCGGCGCTCGCCCTGCAGGTCGTCGAAGTCGATACGGCCCGTCCAGGCGAAGCCCGAGGTGACGGTGACGACGCGGGCGGACGGGGCGGCGCGCAGCGCGGTCAGCAGGAGGCCGGTGAGCGCGAAGTGGCCGAGGTGGTTCGTGCCGAACTGCATCTCGAAGCCGTCGGCGGTGGAGCGGCGCGGGATCGCCATCACCCCGGCGTTGTTGACCAGGATGTCGAGCGGCGCCTCGCCGTGCCGGGCCGCGAACTCCCGCACGGACGCCAGGTCGGCGAGGTCGAGGGAGCCCAGGACGAGGTCGCCCTGCGGCGCGGCGGCCTTCATCCGCTCCAGGGCGGCCCGGCCGCGCTCGGCGCTGCGGCAGGCCAGCACGACGGACGCGCCGTGCCGGGCGAGCTGGAGCGCGGTGTGGTAGCCGATGCCGCTGTTGGCCCCGGTGACGATCGCCCGCCGCCCGCGCAGATCGGGGATGTCTCCGGCCGTCCATCCGCCCATGGGGGCACCTCCACGTCCTGTCGCGAATCCACAAGTTAGACGGGCCATCGAATACGAGGCAACGCCCGCGCGGTGTGGCGCGATTCACACCCCCGGCGAACGCGCCCCCCGGCCGGAGGGCGCGTTCCCGGTCAGGCCGGAAGGGCCCTCTCGATGGCGGTGACGACCTCGGCGGACTCCGGCTCGGTCTGGGGCGCGAAGCGGGCCGCGACGGCGCCGTCCGGAGCGATCAGGAACTTCTCGAAGTTCCACCGGATGTCGCCGGTGTGGCCCTCGCCGTCGGGGACGCCGACGAGCTCCCGGTACAGCGGGTGCCGGCCCTCGCCGTTGACCTCGACCTTCTCGGTCATCGGGAACGTGACCCCGTAGGTCGCCGAGCAGAACTCGGCGATCTCCTCGGAGCTGCCGGGCTCCTGCCCCATGAACTGGTTGCAGGGGACGCCGAGGACGGTGAAGCCCCGTCCGGCGTACGTCTCCTGCAGCCGCTCCAGGCCGGAGTACTGCGGGGTGAGGCCGCACTTGGAGGCGACATTGACGACCAGGACGGCCTTGCCCCGGTACTGCTCGAGGTCCGCGGGCCCGCCGCGCAGGCCCTCGATCTCTACGTCGAAGACAGACATGGGGCCGATCCTAGGAGATCGCTCCGCGGATCGGCCGCGTCCTCGCCGCTGACGCCGCCGGCGGGCGGGTGGTTCCCGCCGCCGGCCGCCCTCACGCCCTCGGGGCGCCGGTCAGTTGCCCAAGGCGTTCACGAAGGCGGCGAGCTGGTTGCCCGCGTTGCCCAACTCACTGAAGGCGTTGTTGACCACTCCTGCCGCATCCGTCGGTGAGCTCAGCAAGTAGAAGATGACGAAGGCGATCGCCACATAGCGGAGGTTCTTCTTCATCCGTAACGCCATCCCTGTCCGTAGCGCGCGACACAATCGACCCGATCTCCATTGTGCCCAGCCGCGTCTGCCCGCAAAGCGCGATTTTACTGTGACGTACGGGCAACTTCATGGTGGCGTCGCGAAGAGAAGCCCCGCACCGGCGGGGGCACGGGGCCCGGGACCCGGCGTTCAGTTCGGGATGGCGCTCATGAACTGCGACAACGACTCGGCGGCGTTGCCGAGCCCGCTCAGGGCGCCGTTGACGAGATGCGCCGCCCCCTCGGGCCTGCTGATGACGTACCACGCCGTGAAGGCGATGGCGGCGATCTTCATGTGCTTCTTGTTCACTTCAACCACCCTCTGCGGTCGATCACTTACTCTCAGTGATTCCCCAGGGTGGCCTAAGAGAGATCAAGAGGGGACAAAGAGCAGGTCAGGTCCCCTTGGCGTGCCGGTGGAGATAGTCGATGTAGAAGGGCCGCAGGGCGTCGGCCATCTCGCCCTCCCCCGCGTGCGTGAACTCCTCCAGGAGCGACAGGCCGTGGAGGAGGTCGAACTCGGCGCGGCCGACCTCCCCCGTGGCCGCCGCGGCGGCCGGGATGGCCCGCAGCAGGTCCCACACGAAGCCGACGTCGCGCCGCTCCTTGGCGACGCCCATCGCTCGCTCGTACAGCTCCTTGGACGTCAGGTCGTCCAGATTCCCGCCGTCCGGCGTCTGTTCGGACATGATCCGACTCTATTCGAGCGTCCGGCCCGTCACCTCGCGCCGGGGGGCGAGGCTCCGGGCCGGGACGTCACTTCGTGATGACGCTCGGCGGGATCTCCTGGTCCTGCTTCAGCGCGCCGAAGAGCGTGGAGGCCTTGGACCTGTCCCAGGTGATGTAGGACCCGGCGGAGGCCGAGCTCCCCGCGCCCCCGATCGGGACGGTCGTCGTGACGCCGCCGCCGCCGCTGACGCCCTTCATCGCCCACATCATGCGGACCAGGTCGTACAGGTGGTCGCCGTCGTCCACCAGGAAGTTGCTGGTGGCGTTCATGGCCAGCGGGACGCTGCGGAACGGGTTGAGCATCGTGCCCGGACTCGTGGCCTTCTTCATCAGCGCGCCGAAGAACTGCCGCTGGTGCTCCACGCGTTCGAGGTCGGCGCGGGCGAAGGCGCGGGTCCGGACGTAGCCGAGCGCCTCGCCGCCGTCCAGCGTCTGGCATCCGGCCTTGAGGTTCAGCCCCGCCTTGCGGTCCTTGATGTTCTCCTTGACGCAGATGTCGACGCCGCCGACGGCGTCCACGACGCCCACGAAGCCGCCGAAGCCGATCTCGGCGTAGTGGTCGATGTGGAGCCCGGTGGCCTTCTCCACGGTCTGCACGAGCAGCTTGGGCCCGCCGAAGGCGAACGCCGCGTTCAGCTTGTTCGAGCCGTGCCCGGGGATCGGGAGGTAGGAGTCGCGCGGCAGGCTGATGAGGGACGTCCCCCCGGAGCCGTAGTGCAGCAGCATCATCGAGTCGGTGCGGCGCCCGGAGGCGAACCCGGTCGCGAGGCGCTTCTGGTCGTCCTTCGACAGGCCCTCGCGGCTGTCGGAGCCGACGATCAGCCAGTTCGTCCCCGGGGTGTCGGCGACCCGGCCCGCGTAGTCCACGAGGACCGACTCGCGCTTCAGCCGGGAGTCCAGGTAGAAGTAGCCGCCGACGACGACCACCAGGAGCACGGCGAGGAGGCCGCCGAGCACCCGCGGCCAGCGCCGCCGGCGCCGCCGCCGGTAGGGCCCGCCGCCGTGGGGGCCGCCCTGGTCGGCCCGTCCCCCGGCGAGCTGGTCGCCGGCGTACGGGTCGTCGTAGGGGTCCCCGTAGGTGTCCCGCCCGTAGGCGGCGTGGTGGTGCTCCGCGCGTGCGGAGTTCTCCCTGCTGCGCCCCACGGGGTCGCCCTCCTTGCGTGTCCGGCCCTGCGGCCAGCCGTCGGTCATGCCGTAGACCCTAGACAACCCGGGCGTGCCGCGCGTCCGTCCGGCGCATGATTGTCCACACCGACAAATCACCGCGCTCTGGGAGGAAAGAACCGGACACCGTCCCCCTGAAGGCGCATGCTGCCGCCGGCCGGTAGTACGCGCGCACGACCGTGCACGTGCGCACGACGGCCTTCTCCCGGCGGGAGCGCCCCGCCGGCCGTTCCGGCGCCGCCCGGCTAGATGTAGAGGCCGAACCCTCCCTCCTCCTCGCGGGGCGGGGCCTCGGGCAGGTCCTCGGGGCGCAGCAGCGCGACCTCGGCGGGGTCGATCTCGCCTGCCGCCGCGTCCTCCTTGGCGGTGATGCGCTGGGCCTGCCGGGAGATCGTCGCCTCCAGCAGGTTGCGGACGAGCCGGGCGTTGCCGAACGAGGAGCCGCGCGGCTGGGCCGCGACGAGGCGGCGGAGCCCCTCCAGGATGCCGGGGGCGAGCGCGAACCCGTCCTCCGCCGCCATGAACTCGAAGATCGTGACGAGTTCGTCGTCGGAGTAGTCGGGGAAGCGCAGCCGCTTCGGGAACCGCGACTTCAGCCCGGGGTTGGCGTCCAGGAAGCGCTCCATCTCGGCGTCGTAGCCGGCCACGATGACCACCAGGTCGCCGCGGTGCTCCTCCATCAGCCGCAGCAGCTCGGCGATCGCCTCGTGGCCGAAGTCGCGCCGGTCGCCGCCGCCGGACGCCAGCGTGTAGGCCTCGTCCACGAACAGCACGCCGCCGAGGGCGCGGCCGACCGCGTCCCGCACGCGCGGCGCGGTCTGCCCGATGAACTCGGCGACGAGGTCGGCGCGGCTGACCTCCACCAGGTGCCCGGACGACAGCAGGCCGAGCCGGGCGAACACGGCCGCGATGAGCCGCGCGATCGTCGTCTTGGCCGTGCCCGGGTTGCCGGAGAACACCATGTGCCGCGCCGGGGGCGCCGGCGACACCTTGGCGTCGCGCCGCAGCTGCTCGGCGCGAACCTCGGCGACCAGCGCCGCCACCTCCCGCTTGATGTCGGCCAGGCCGATCAGCCGCTCGACCTCCGCGAGCGGGTCGCCGGGGACGTCGTCGCGGCCGCGGGTGAGGGTGTCGGGGACGTCCTCCGGCAGGATCACGTCGAGCGACTCGTCCTCGTCGACGATCCCGTCGGCCAGGACGCGGCGCCCCTGCCCCGCGACGGCCCGTTCGAGCAGGTTCGTCATGATGCGGACGTTGCCGACCCCGCGCTCGCGCGGCGCCGCCTCGACGAGCGCGCGCACCTTGTCCAGGACGCCGGGGGCCAGCTCGAACCCCGAGTCGGCGGCCTTGGCGGTGAACACCTCCACCAGCTCCGCGTCGGTGAGGTCGGGGAAGCGAAGCGTGCGGGGGAAGGCGGCGGCGAGATCGGGGTGGGCCTTCAGCAGCCCGTTCATCTCCGCCGCCGGGCCGGTCAGCACGACGACGAGGTCCTCGGTGTGCGCCTGGACGCTCGTCAGCAGCACGTCGAGCACCTCGCGGCCGCGCGCCGCGTCGGCCGCCGCCGACACCAGGGCGTGCGCGTCGCGGACGACCAGGACGCCGCCGTGGGCCTGCTCCACCGCCCTGCGGACGCGCAGGACGCTCTCGCTGGCGTACTCGCCGAGCAGGTCGGCGCGCTCCACCTCGACCGTGTGGCCGGACGACAGCACGCCGAGGTCGGCGTAGATCCGGCCGAGGATCCGCGCGACCTTGCCCTTGCCCGTGCCGGTGTTGCCGGTGAAGACCAGGTGCCGCAGCCGGGTCCGCGCCGTCATGCCCGCCTCGCGGCGCAGCCGGGCGGCCTTGGCCTCGGCGACGAGCGCGTCGACCTCCCGCTTGACGGGCTCGATGCCGACGCAGGCGGCCAGCTCGGCGAGGGGGTCGGACTCGGCGGGACGGCCGGCGATGAGCCGCTGCGGCAGGTCCGCGGCGGTGATCTCCAGGGGTCCGGCGTCCGTCCCGTCCTCCCGGGCCCGCCGGTCCGCCGCGGCGACGGCCTGGCCCGCCATGTGCTCCACCAGCCGGGCGCCGCGCAGGTTCAGCATCGGCGGGGTGCGGCGGAGCAGGGCGCCGGCGGCCGCGGCGACCTCCGCGCCGGCGCGCGCGCCGCGCCGGGCGGCGGCCAGGGCGAACAGCTCGGCGAAGTCGTCCTCGGCGAAGTCGCGGGTGCGGGCGACGTCGAACGCCCGGACCAGCGCGGGGTTGGCGTCGAAGAGCCGCCGGTCGCCGCCGGGGCGGCACAGGGCGACGACGTTGAGGGACGGCGAGCGCGCCATGAGGCGCCGCAGCTCCTCGGCCGCGGCGGCGCCGCACCGCTCGTGCGCGGCGAGCTTCTCCAGGTCGTCCACGACCAGGAGCATGCGGGCCTCCAGGCAGTCGCGGACGCGGGCCTGCAGCCACAGGACGGCGTCGCTCACGCCGAGCGAGGCGAAGACCTGGTCGGAGATCCACAGCGCCTCGCGGACGGCGCCGCCCTCGCCGAGGGCGGCCTCGACGATCTCGGCGGCGGTGCCCTTGCCGGTGCCCTCCGGGCCCGCGACGAGCAGCCGGACCGGCCGCCGTCCGGCCAGCCGCTCCGCCACGGCGTCCTGCACCGCGCGCGAAAGCTCCGGCTGCCCGACCAGCGGCGGCCCGCTCTCCTCGGCGGGTTCGGCCCGCTCGGCGGGGTCGGCGGCGTCCCGCCGGCCGTCCTCGCCGGAGCCGAACTTCAGCGTGTTGAAGACCCGCCGGACGGTGAACAACCGTCGCAGGTCGGCCTGGAACGGGCGCACCGGCACCCGGGAGCGCGGGATGACCGGCGCCTCCGGCAGGCCCTGCGTCGCGCCGGTGAACCGCACCGCCATGTCCAGCCAGGCGCGGGCCGCGTCCGCCTCGCCCGCGACGAGGCCGCGCGCGAGCCATGCCCGCACGTCGGACTGCCACGCCTCGGCGGCGAAGCCCTCGCGGGCGGCGCGGAACCGCTCCTCCACGTTCTCGTAGCGGGTGGTGCCCAGCACGACCGCCAGTTCGGCTGGGACGACCGCGGCGTCGGCCGCCAGCAGCAGGCGCGCCAGCGCGGTGTCGGGCTCGGCCGTGTCGGCGACGGCCCCGGCCAGCCTCTCGTGCGCGGCGTCCAGCCCCTCGCACACCCAGCCGAGGTAGCCCACCGGCCCGGCCAGCTCGGGCAGGACGGCCAGCTCCTCCTCGGTCAGGCCGGAGACCCAGACGTCCTCCAGCCGACGGTTGGGGACGGTCATGTCCGCCTCGCGCAGCGCGGGGTCGGCGGCGCGCCGGTCGAACAGGTCCATCAGCGTCCGCCGGCGCCGCTCCAGCGGCTCCAGGCCCTCGAAGACGTCCAGCCCGGCGCGCGCCAGCTCGAACATCACCGCGCGCCGCTCCCGGTCGTCCCCGGCCGGCTCGGGCAGCCACAGGCCCGGCGGGCGCCACCGCCCGCCCTGGCTGAACCACGCCAACGGGTCCCGCACGGCCGACTCGGGCGTCGCCAGGAACGCCGACAGCAGCTCGTAGTCGACGTCGCCCCGCGACCCGCCGCGCAGCGCCGACGCGCCCAGCAGGAACGTCAGCAGCGACCACTGCTCCGCCCCCGCCGCGCTGGTCCCGCTTCCGTAGAAGTCGCTGAGCTGCCGCGTCAGCACGACGGCGCGCTGGTCGGTGTTGTAGGCGACCGCGCGCTCGCGCATCTCCTCGTACAGGCCGTCGGGCACGCGCCAGGGGCCGTAGGCGTACACGTCGAGGACCGGCTCCTCAGTGAGCAGCACTTCGAGATGGTCCGGCAGCCGGGGGGAACTCACCTGGGGTCGTCTCCTACGCAGCGGATCGTCGAGGCAATCACATCCGACAAGCACCTTACGGCGCGTCACGATCACGCACACCCCTGTTGCGGCGGGTTGGCAGGCGGCCCGGCGTCCGCGATAGTTGTCGAACGGAAAATATTTGCCGGGTGATTCCGGCCAAAGCAGCACACAAGAGGGGAACCCCCCGTGTCACCTTTGGAAGTGACCACACGGCCGGACGGCGGACGCGCCGTCCTCAGGCTGTGCGGAGAACTCGACGCCGCGGGCTCGCAGGAGCTGCGCGTCCACCTCGACGAGGCCCGCCGCGAGCACGGCGACCACCTCGTGCTGGACCTCACCGACCTCGAGTTCATGGACTCGGGCGGCCTCTCGGTCATCGTCGCCTGCTACAAGGCCGCCACCGCGGCGGGCGGCAGCCTCGTCCTCGCCGGCCCCCGGCCCATCGTCCGCCGCGCCCTGGAGATCACGGGGCTGCACCGGCGCATCCCCGTCAAGAGGACCCTCCAGGAGGCGCTGGCGGCCGAGCCCGACCGCGCCTAGGGACGGCGCGGCCCCGGCGGGCGGCCCCGCCCTAGAGCGGGAGGGGGGTGGGGCGCTTGGGGCCGCGGCCGTCGCCGGAGGAGCGGCCCGTGGCCCGGCGGCCGATCCACGGCAGCAGGTAGGTCCGGGCCCAGTGGACGTCCTGGCGCCTCATCGTGAGCCAGTCGGCGGGGTCGAGAGGCGGCCAGGGCTCGCGCCAGTCGCCCTCGACCGGGACCCCGACCACCCCGGCGACGTAGAGCGCCATGCGCCGGTGCCCCTCGGGCGACAGGTGCAGGCGGTCCTCGTACCAGGCGCGCGGGTCGTGGAAGACGCGCAGCGGCCACAGGTCCACCACCGAGCAGCCGCGGTGGTCGGCGATCGCGCGCAGGTGCATGTTGTAGGTGGCGGCCTTGCCCCGGATGCGGCCGCCCGAGCGCAGCCCGCGCGGGTCGAACCCGGTGAAGACCACGACGCGCGAGCCGGTGGCGCGCAGCCGCCGGACCGCGTCGTCGAACACGACGGCGGCCGCGTCGGGGTCCGCGCCCGGACGGATCATGTCGTTGCCGCCCGCGCACAGCGTCACCAGGTCGGGCGAGAGCCCGACGGCGATCGGCACCTGCTCGTCCACGATCTGCCGCACGAGCTTCCCGCGGACGGCCAGGTTGGCGTAGCGCAGGTCCGGGTTCAGCACGGCGATGTGCTCGGCGAGCCGGTCGGCCCAGCCGCGGAAGACGTCGGTCTCGCCCGGGTAGGGGTCGTTCATGCCCTCGGTGAAGCTGTCGCCGACGGCCACGAACGTTCCGATCTTCTCCACTTCGCTCATCGCAACCCCCAGAGCGGATTCATGCTCGATCACGACGAACAATCATGCATCGTGCACACGACCTACGCGACCGTAGCCACCGGCCGGACCGCGCCGCGCCCCCCGCGCGCGGCGTCTAGGTCCAGCTGGGGGACGTGGTGCCGAGCTGCCCGCCGGGGGCGCCCTGCGCGGGGGCGCCCGCGTGGGCTCCGGCGGCGTGCACCGTCATCGCGTGCTTGACCAGCGTGATCAGCACCTGCTTGGTGGACTCGCGGCTCCGCGCGTCGCACTGCACGATCGGCACGTGCGCGCTGATCGACAGGGCGTCGCGGATGTCCTCGACGGCGTACTGGAACTCGCCGTGGAACCCGTTGACCCCCACCACGAACGGCAGGCCGAGCTCCTCGAAGTAGTCCACCGCGGCGAAGCAGTCCTCCAGCCGGCGGGTGTCGACCAGCACGACGGCGCCGATCGCGCCGCGGACCAGGTCGTCCCACATGAACCAGAAGCGGTGCTGCCCGGGCGTGCCGAACAGGTAGAGGATCAGCTCGCTGTCCAGCGACACGCGGCCGAAGTCCATCGCGACCGTGGTGGTCGTCTTGTCCGGGACGGCCGACAGGTCGTCCACGTCGGCGCTGGCCGCCGTCATCACCGCCTCGGTGGTGAGCGGCATGATCTCCGAAACGGAGCCGACGAAGGTGGTCTTGCCGACGCCGAAGCCGCCACCGACGACGATCTTGACCGAGGTCAGCTCGGCCTCCCCGCCGTGCGGCCCCGGGACCTGGTCAGAGCTTCCGAAGGCCACTGAGCACCCTTTCTAGCAAGCGGAGGTCCGGCTGTCCGCCGGCGGTGGTGGGGGACTGCGACTGGTGCAGCCGCAGCAGCCCCTCGACGGCCATGTCGGCCACGAGGACGCGCGCGACCCCGAGCGGCAGGCGCAGCAGCGCGGACACCTCGGCGACCGAGCGGGCCGACCGGCACAGGTCCATGATCGCCCGGTACTCCGGGGTCAGCACGGCCACGTCCCGCGGCGGGTAGGGCGCCGCGGTGACCAGCGCCTCGATGGCCAGGTCGTAGCGCGGCCTGGTGCGCCCGCCGGTGACCGCGTACGGGCGCACGAGCGAGCTGCCGTCGTTGTCGTCGCGCTCGGGGGGCCTGCCCTGCACGGGGGCCCGCCCCTGGTCACCCGGCCAGCGGCCGCCGCCTCCGGGACCGCCCCCGAAGGGACTGCCTCGATCCATGTCGCCGACCTCCGTCAGAGTCAGTCACGGTCAATAGCGGGCGGGCCCGGCGCCCATCTCGGTCACGGAAGGCCCCGAGTACGGGGGCTGCTCCTGGGCGCGCAGGGCGGGAGTCAGCACCCGTCCCACCCGCTCCACCAGGAGCGTCATCTCGTAGGCCACCAGCCCGAGATCGCAGTCGGGCGCCGCCAGCACCGCGAACACCGACCCGTTCGTGATGGACATGACGAACAGCAGCCCGCGGTCCATCTCCACGACGGTCTGGTTGACCCCGCCGGCGTCGAAGATCTTCGCCGCACCCTGGGTCAGGCTCATCAGCCCCGAGGCGATCGCCGAAAGCTGGTCCGCCCGCTCGGGCGGGAAGCCCGCCGAGTAGGCCATCGGCAGCCCGTCCGAGGAGACCACGACGGCGTGCGCGACCTTCGCGACACGGTCCGCGAAGTTCGTCACCAACCAGTTGAGATCCTGCCCGCTCACCGGGTGCCTCCTGTCTCGCCGTCACCCTGGGACGGCGCTTCACCTGACGTGCCTGCGCCGCGTGCCTCATGGCGTCCGCGGTGGACGCCGCGCTGCAGGCTCGCAAAGCGGTTGCGTACGACGTCGGCCGACTGGCCGTGACCCTGCTGCTGTCCCTGCGGCTGCCCCGGCGCCTGGCCGACGACCGGCAGGCCCTGCGTCGGCGCCTGCGGTCCCTCCAGGCCGCCCCCTCCGGGCGCAGGGCGGCCCAGCGGGGCCGCCGGCGGCCGGGGCGCGTCCTGCGCTCCGCGGCCCACCGCACCGGGGATGCGGTTCTTGCCGGGCACCCGCTTGGGCAGTCCGACGGTGGTGCGGCTCGTCGCCACCGGCTCGCGGGCCGCCTCGGCGGCGCGGAAGCCCGCGTCCGCCGGGGACTCCCAGCCCTTGCCGAGGTCCTCGCCGGACCCGCCGCCCGTCCTGCGCTGGAACCACTCCGACTGCATCGCGTCGAAGATGGGCGAGCGCTCGGGCAGCCGCGGCGGGGCCTTCGGCTCCGGCTGTGCGGCCGCCGCGGCCCGCACGGCCGGCTGGGGAACGGGTGGCGGCTCGTGCACCGGGGCCTCCGGCACGTGGGGAGCGGACATGGGCGGGACGTCCGGAGCGGACATCGCCGGGATGTCCTCGGCGTACGGGGCGGGCGCCTGGCCGGGGTTCGGGCCGACCTGCTCCAGCGGCCCGGTCTCCCAGGGGATGTGCCGCCCGCCGCCGGACTCGGGCACCAGCGGCTGCGCCTCCGGGACGACCGGCTGGGGGCCCGTCCGCCCGCCCGGCGGGTAGGCGCCGTTGGCGGGGGCGTCCTCCACCTCCTGCGAGCGCTCGCCGCGCGGCTGGAAGAGCCCGTTCGAGGACCCTCCGTCGGAGGGGCGGCCCTGCAGGTGCGTGCCCGGCTCCCGGACCGGCAGCTCCCCCGGCCTGCGCGGCTGGCGCTCGCCGGTCCCGTAGGGGTCGCCCGCGGGGGCGCGCCGGTCCCGCGAGGGGCGCCGCTCGGCGGGCGGGACCGCGGGATGCGCGCCGGTGCCGTAGGGGTCGTGCACGCCCTGGGCCGGGATCGGACCGGTCTCGGTGATGCTCGGCTGCGGGCCGGTGGCGCCGCGCACGGGACGCAATGGTCCGGTGCCGCCGACCATGGGGTGCGCGCCCGTGCCGCCCGCCATGGGATGCGGTCCGGTGCCGCCGCCCATGGCGGCGGGGCCGTAGTCGTCCTGCCGGAACCCGCCCCCGGGCGGCTCGGCGGCGGTGGTGGTGGTGAGCGCGGCGAGCTGGCCGTGGGAGCCGGCCTCGCGGGGGGCGAGGCCGGGGCGGCTGCCGATGCCGCCGGACTCGCCCGGCGTGACGACCGCGTCCGGCAGCACCACGAACGCGGTGAGGCCGCCGCCCTGGGCGGCCCGCAGCTCGACGCGGATCCCGTGCCGGACGGCCAGGCGGCCGACCACGAACAGGCCCATGCGGCGCGCCGCGGAGAAGTCGATGACGGGCGGGTTCGCCAGGCGCCAGTTGGCCTGCTCCAGCTCCTCGGGCGACATGCCGACGCCGTTGTCGGTGATCTGCAGCATGCAGCCGCCGCCGCTCAGCATCTGCCCCGAGACCGTCACCTTGGTGTTCTCGGACGAGAACACGGTGGCGTTCTCCACCAGCTCGGCCAGCAGGTGGACGAGGTCGTTGACGACCGGGCCGGCGACCGTCATGTCGCCCTGAACCCGCAGCGCCACGCGCTCGTACTGCTCGACCTCGGACAGCGACGCGCGGACGACGTCGATCAGCGGGACGGGCTGGTTCCACCGGCGCACCTGCTCCTGGCCGCCGAGGACGAGGAGGTTCTCGCAGTTGCGACGCATGCGGGTGGCGAGGTGGTCCAGCCGGAACAGGTTGCCGAGCTGCTCCTCGTCGCGCTCGCTCTGCTCCAGCTCCTCGATCAGCCGCAGCTGCCGCTCGATCAGGGACTGGCTTCGGCGGGAGAGGTTGACGAACATCGCGTTGATGTTGCCGCGCAGCACGGCCTCGTCGGCGGCGAGCCGGACCGCCTCGCGGTGGACCTCGTCGAACGCCCGCGCCACCTGGCCGATCTCGTCGGTGGAGTCGATCTCGATCGGCTTGACCTCGATGCCGCCCGCGGCGGCCTCGGGGTCGCGCAGCCGGTCGACCAGGCCGGGCAGCCGCGTGTTGGCCACGTCCAGCGCGCCGGACTGCAGCCGGCGCAGCGGCCGCACCAGCGAGCGGGCCATCACGATCAGGGTCGCCAGGACGACCGCGAGGACGAGGAACAGCAGCACGCCGTCCCGGATCGCCGCCGTCTGCGCGCCGGCACGGGCGTCGTCCGCCTTGGCGGCGAGGTCGGCGGCGATGCTCTTCTCGACCGTCCGCAGCTTGTCGACCCGCGCGGTCGAGTCCGACGTCCACGACCGGGCCGTGCGGGCGCCGAGCCTGACCCGCAGTTGCCGGGAGGAGTCGGCGACGGCCAGCGTCTGCAGCCGGGTGACCTCCGCGCGGTCCAGCTCGGGACCGGTGACGGTGTCCTCGAACAGCCTCAGCTGGGCCGGCGTCGCCGAGCTCCGAAAGGCGTTGATGCTGGTGTCCATGTCCGCACGGGCGTCGTCGACCGCGGCGCGGTCGAGCGGCTCGAACCGCCCCTCCCAGAGCGCGGAGGCGAGCAGGGCCCGTTCGCGGGACGCGGCGTCCTTGGCGTTCGCCAGGTCGGCCAGCGCCAGCGCGCTCTGCGCGAGCTCGGCCGTGGGGGCGTCCTGGGAGACCAGGACATGGAAGGAGGTGAAGTCGTCGACGAACTCGGTGTACTTGTCGATGATCACCCCGGGTGCGAGGCGGACGGCCGCCGTGCGCAGCGCGGGCAGGTCGTCCACCCGGTTGAGGACGTTGCCGACCGCCAGCCGCAGGCCGGAGGAGTACGTCTCGACGTCCGCCGCGGCGGCGCGCACCTTGCGGGCGTCGGCGTCCACCGCCTCCTGCCGCGCGGCGAGGATGTCGGCGCCGCCGGTGCGCCCGCCTCCCGCCGCCCGTTCCGCCATCGCGTCGCGCTCGGCCTCCACGTCGTGCGCGAGCGCGGTCAGCTGGTTACCGAGCGTAGCCAGCTGGCCGGTCCGGCTGTAGGCCTCGGCGTTGTCCAACGACACCGAGACCCGGTAACCCGCGAAGAACGCGGCCACGATCGTGGGCACCGCGATGAGGGCGAACAGACGCGTGCGCACTCGCCAGTTGCGCAGCTTGTAACGCCCACCCTGGGAACTTCGCTTCGGGGCGTCGCCCCTGGCAGACGGGCCTGGCTGGGGGGATTGCGGGGCCATCTCGGCCCCTTCTGCTTTCCGCACTGCCCTCCGCTACCTCTCAATGGGGTCGATCGCTCGCGGCGTACAGTGGCCTGAACGGGATTCGGGTCGCATCGCTCACCCACGCCACTGCGGGCGAGCGCGAGATATTGCAACACAGAGCCACCATCATGGCCAACCCGAATGATCACACAAGTCTGGACTTGTGATGCAGAAGATGCCCATGTCACAGACTGTTATCTCATGTTCACATAATTGCACATAATCCTCGCATCTCACCCAAGCCAGGCCCACAGTGCGCTACGCTCCCGCCTCGTTTGAAAGATCAGGTTCAACGTGCTTCCCCCGCAAAATGGAGCCTTGCCATGCCTGCTTCCCACCGCCGTACAGCCGTCACCGGCGCGCTAGCGATCGCTCTGGCTCTCTCCGCCGCGGCCTGCGGCTCCTCGGAGAAGAAGTCGGCCAACGGTCTGGAGAAGTCCGAGATCACCCTCGGCAACATGACCGTCGCCGACACCGCGCCCGTCCAGCTCGCCATCTCCAAGGGACTGTTCAAGGCCGAGGGCCTGACTGTCAAGACCCAGGTCATCCCGGGTGGCGCCGCGGGCATCCCGCTTCTGAAGAGCGGCCGGCTGGACTTCAGCATCAGCAACTACGTCTCGCTGCTCACCGCCGGGGCCAAGGACCCGGGCTTCAAGCCCAAGATCGTCGTTGAGGGCATGCAGAGCGCGCCGAAGACGCACACGCTGATGGTGCGCAAGGACTCCCCGTACCACACGATCAAGGACCTGGCCGGCAAGAAGATCGCCGTCAACACCAAGCGCAACGTGGCCACGCTGCTGGTGCGGGCCGCCGGCAAGCCGCAGAGCGTCGAATTCGACGAGGACAGGAACTTCGTCGAGGTCCCCCCGCCCGCCATGGAGCAGGCCCTGAAGTCCAAGAGCGTCGAGGCCGTCCAGGCGATCGAGCCGTTCGGCACCCAGATGCAGCAGTCCATGGGCGCCCGCATGGTCGCCGACCTGTCCAGCGGCCCGACCGCGGACTTCCCGGTCGCGGGTTTCGCCACCACCGAGAAGTTCGCCAAGGAGAACCCCAAGACGGTCGCCGCCTTCCAGCGCGCGCTGCTGAAGGCGCAGGGCATGGCCGCCGACCGCAAGCTGGTCCAGGACGTCCTGCCGACCTACGCCAAGGGGATCGACGCCAAGGTCGCCTCCACCATGAGCTTCGGCACGTGGCCGACCACGCTGAACGCCACCCGCCTCCAGCGCGTGGCCGACCTGATGCAGCAGTTCGGCTACCTGGACAAGCCCCTTGACGTCAAGTCGTTCATGGTGACCTCCTCTTAATGAAGTACCGCCGTATCCTTCTCGGCGCCGCCGGGGTCGCCGGGCTGGTCGCCGTCGTCGAGGTCGTGAGCCGTACCGGCCTCGTCGACGAGACCGCCCTGCCCCCGGCGTCGACCGTCCTGCGGGAGGCCGGGAAACTCGCCGTCGACGGGGAGTTCCTCGCCGACGTCGGGGCCACGCTCACGGCATGGGCGGGCGGGCTCGCGCTGGCGGTGCTCGTCGCGGTGCCGCTGGGCGTGCTGCTCGGCTCGGTGCCGGTGCTCGGCACCGCCTCCCGCGCGCTGGTCGAACTGCTGCGCCCCATTCCCTCGGTCGCGCTGATCCCGCTCGCCATCATCCTGTTCGCCGACCCCACGCAGATGAAGATGTCCTTGATCTTCTATGCCTGCCTGTGGCCGATCCTCATCAACACCCTGTACGCGCTCCGCGACGTCGATCCGGTCGCCAAGGAGAGCCTGCGCAGCTTCGGCTTCGGGACGCTGTCGGTGCTGTGGCGCGTCTCCCTGCCGAGCGCTTCGCCGTTCATCGCCACCGGCGTCCGGATCGCCGCCTCCGTCGCCCTCGTCGTGGTGATCAGCACCGAGCTCCTCGCGGGCGGGATCAACGGGGTGGGGATCTACCTCTCCGACACCCAGTCCGGAGGCGGCCGGACCGACCTGCTGCTGGCCGGCGCCTGCTGGGCCGGAGTGCTGGGACTGCTGGCCAACACGGCCCTCTTCGGGGTGGAGCGGATCGCGTTCCGCTGGCACAACGCTCGCGTGGAGGGGATCGCATGAGGGCCCTGCGAGCGCTGCGCGGGTTCGCCGGGCGGGTCTGGCTCGTCGCCGCCGCCGCCGTGCTGTGGGAACTGGTCACGCGCGCGGTGGACGAGACCTACTTCCCCCCGCCCACGACGATCTTCGACGCGCTGCACGAGCTGTGGTTCTCCGGACCGGCCTCCCACGCGTTCCTCACGGACAAGGCGGTGGACGACTTCTCCACCAGCCTCACCCACCTGTTCGTGGGATGGGCGGTCGCGGGCGCCGCGGGCGTCCTGGCGGGCGCGGCGATCGGCAGGTCACGGGTCCTGTACGACTTGCTGAACCCGGTGCTGGAGTTCCTGCGCGCGATCCCCCCGCCCACCCTGGTGCCGTTCTTCATCATCGTGTTCCAGCTCGGCGCGACCATGCAGGTCGTCACGATCGCGTTCGGCGTGGTGTGGCCGGTGCTGCTCAACACCTGCGACGGGGTCCGCACCGTGGATCCCCTGCATCTGGAGACGGCCCGGGTGTTCGGCGTCGGCCGGGTCCGCAGGCTGCTGACCGTCACGCTCCCGGCGGCCTCCCCCAAGATCTTCGCGGGGCTGCGGGTCGCGCTGTCGTTCGCGCTGATCCTGATGGTCATCTCCGAGCTGTTCGGCAGCACCTCGGGCATCGGATCCGAGCTCATCGGCGCCCAGCGCTCGTTCGAACTGCCCCGGATGTGGGCGGGGATCGTCATGCTGGGCCTGCTCGGGCTCCTGTTCAACGCGGTGTTCATGCTCCTGGAGCGGCGCCTGCTCTCCTGGCACACTGGCGCGAAAAGGCTCGCGAGCTGACGATGACCCCAATGCCGACCCTGACGACATACACACAGCAAAGGCGGCCGTGGTGCTCCAGATAACCGGCCTCAGCCATTCCTACGGCGACGGTCACCGGGCCATCGACGGGCTCGACCTCACCGTCCCGGACGGTCAGCTGCTCAGCATCGTCGGCCCGTCCGGCTGCGGCAAGTCCACCTTGCTGCGCTGCATCGGCGGGCTGATCCGCCCGACCGCCGGGACCCTCACCCTGAACGGCGAGCCGATCGACGGCGTGCCCGACGACCTCGCCGTGGTGTTCCAGGACTACAGCCGGTCGCTGTTCCCCTGGCTGACCGTCCGCGACAACGTGGCGCTGCCGCTGCGGCGGCGCGGCAAGGGCCGCTCGGAGCGGCGCGCCGCGGCGCAGGAGGCCCTGGAGTCCGTGGGCCTCGCGGACGCCGGACGCAAGTACCCGTGGCAGCTGTCGGGGGGCATGCAGCAGCGCGCGTCGATCGCGCGGGCTCTGGCCTACCGCCCGTCGCTGCTGCTCATGGATGAGCCGTTCGGGTCGGTGGACGCGCAGACGCGGGAGGACCTGGAGGACCTCGTCCTGCAGATGCACCGGACCCGGGAGATGACGATCCTCCTGGTCACGCACGACATCGACGAGAGCGTCTACGTCGGTGACCGAGTGGTCGTACTGAACCGCTCGCCCGCCCGCGTCCACGCCGACCTGCCGGTCGGGCTTCCCTCGGCGCGCGACCAGATCGAGACCCGCGGGACCCCGGAGTTCGTCCGGCTCCGGGCCGAGGTCGGACGGCTGGTCCGCGGTGGCGCGAAGGTGCCGGGCGCGGCGCCCGCGGGCACCGCGCCCGGCACCGGGTGAGCCGGAGGGACGGCGGACCGGGGCCCCGGCGGCGCCCGGTCCCGGCCGGTGAGACCAGGACGCCCCGGTGAGAACGGCCGCCACGTGCGGCGACACGAACGAGACCGGCGCGGGCGGGCCGCCTGGGCCCGGTCGCCCGAGACCAACGGAGGGTGATTCATGCGCGTACTCATCGTGGGGGCGGGCATCGGCGGGCTCACCACCGCGCTGAGCCTGCACGAGGCCGGAGTCGAGGCCCTCGTCGTCGATTCCGCCAACCGGCTGCTGCCGCTCGGCGTCGGCATCAACCTGCTGCCGCACGCCGTCCGGGAGCTCACCGAGCTGGGATTCGCCGACGAGCTGGCCGAGACCGGCATCCCGACAGGCGAGATGGTGCACTTCGACCGGCACGGCGGCCGGATCTGGGCGGAGCCGCGCGGGCGCGCGCTCGGCTACAACTGGCCCCAGTACTCGATCCACCGCGGCGAGCTGCAGATGATGCTGCTCGACGCCGTCCGCGCGCGGCTCGGCCAGGACGCCGTCCGCACCGGGACCGTCTTCGAGGGCTTCGAGCAGGACGGGACGCAGGTGCGGGCCCGCCTGCTCGACCGGGCGTCGGGCACCGCCGAGACGGTGACGGCCGACGCGCTGGTCGGCGCGGACGGCCTGCACTCCGCCGTCCGCGCGCAGCTGTACCCGGACGAGCCGGCGCCGCTGTGGAACGGCATCAGGCTGTGGCGCGGCATCACCGAGGCCGACCCCATCCTGACCGGGCGGACCATGGTCGTCATGGGGAGCAACGCCACCTCGAAGATCGTCGTCTACCCGATCTCCATGCGCGTGGAGCGCCGGGGCAAGGCGCTGCTCAACTGGGCCGCGGAGGTCAGGCTCGCCGACGATCAGCTGGACTGGGACCCCGACTGGAACAAGGCCGGCCGCCTGGAGGACGTGCTCCCCTACTTCGCGGACTGGAAGTACGACTGGCTCGACTTCCCCGCGCTGATGTCCCAGGCGGCGGAGATCCTGGAGTATCCGATGGTCGACCGGGACCCCGTCGACCGCTGGACGTTCGGCCGCGTCACGCTGCTCGGCGACGCCGCCCACCCGATGTACCCGATCGGCTCCAACGGGGGCTCCCAGGCCATCCTCGACGCCCGCGTCCTGGCGCACGAGCTGGCCGGCGCCGACGACCCCGCCGAGGGGCTGCTCGCCTACGACAAGGCGCGCCGCGAGCCGGTCAACGCCATCGTCCAGGCCTGCCGGGACATGCCCGCCGACCGCATCCTCCACACGGTCAGCCAGCGGGCGCCCGACGGTTTCTCCTCGATCGAGGACGTGCTGACGCCCGACGAGCTGAACACGATCACCGGCGCGTACCGGCAGACGTCGTTCTCCGACGTCGAGGCCCTGAACTCCCGCCCCTCCTTCTCGGCGGCGGGCTGACGGCGACGCGGACCGGCGCGCGTTGACGGGCGCGGTGAGGCGGTCGCCTCGCCGCGCCTTCGGCTTTCGCGCGGAAGACGGTCGTGCGCTCAGGAGGCGGCGACGGCGGCCAGCCGGGCGCTCATGGCGCGGGAGGCCCGCTCGTAGAGGGACGCGTCGTCGTGGAGCAGGGCCTGCGCGCCGCCCGCGCGGCAGAGGGCGTCCAGTTCGAAGGCGAGCTGGGAGACGTCGGTCGCGGCGTCGATCTCGCCGAGGTCGCGCGCCTCGCGGAGGCAGCGCTCCAGGAAGGCGCGCCAGTCGCGCTGCGACGCGGCGATCGCGTCGCGGACGCGTCCGGGGCGGGCGTCGAACTCGGCCATCGCGGAGTGGAAGAAGCATCCGCCGGGGAAGACGGGGTCGCGCTGGTAGCGCTGCCACGCGTCCAGGAGCGCGCGGACGCGGCCGATCCCCTCGGGGACGGCGAGCGCGGGCTCGATCACGTGCAGGCGGAACACCTCGGCCGCCTTGCGGATCGTCGCCAGCTGGAGCTCCTCCTTGGAGCCGAAGTGGGTGAACACGCCGCTCTTGCTGATCCGCAGCTCGGTGGCGAGCCGGCCGATCGACAGGCCCTCCAGGCCCTCCGCCGAGGCGATGTCGGCGGCGCGGCCGAGGATCGCGCCGCGCGTCTGCTCGCCCTTGAGAAGCCGTCCGTCGGTGGTCACGCCCTTAAATCTGCACGACCGTTCGTTCAAAGTCAATGCGCCCGCCCCCTTGACTCGGAACCTCCTTCTAGAAGAGTGTACGATCGTTCGTTTACTTTCCTGAGAGGTCCCCCCATGCCCACCGAGACGCAGACCGGCGCGGCGCCGCCGCGGCCGGTCGCCGCGCGCCGGGACGTCCCCTGGCTGGCCGCCGGCGCGACGTTCCTGGCCATGCTCGACGCCACCGCCGCGAACCTGGCCGTCGCCGACCTGCACACCGACTTCCCGGGCAGCACCCTGTCCGGCCTGACCTGGGTGATCACCCTGTACGCGGTGCTGTTCGCGGCGCTGCTCGCGCCCGCCGGCCGCGTCGCCGACCTGGTCGGCCGGCGGTCGCTGTACCTGTGGGGCACCGGCCTGTTCACGCTGGCGTCGCTGGCCTGCGCGGTCGCGCCGAACCTGCCCGTCCTGCTGGCGACGCGCGCCGCGCAGGGCGCCGCCGCGGCGGCGCTGATCCCCGCGTCCCTCGCGCTGCTGCTGCACGACACGCCTCCCGAGCGGCGCGCCCGCAGCATCGGGCTGTGGAGCGCGGCGGGCGCCTTCGCCGCCGCGATCGGCCCCGGCCTCGGCGGGGTGCTGGTCGACCTGTCCGGCTGGCGGTCCCTGTTCGTCATCAACGTGCCGATAGGGCTGGCGATGCTGCTCGGCGGGCGGCGCCTGCCCCGGGCCGCGGGCGGCGCGGGCCGGCTGCCCGACCTCGCCGGGACGCTGCTGCTCGCCGCCGGGGTCGGCGGGGCCGCGCTCGGCGTCACGCAGAGCCGGGACTGGGGCTGGACGGACGCCCGGACCCTCGCGCTGCCGCTCGGCGGCGCCGCCCTGGTCGCCCTGGCGCTGTGGCGATCGGCGCGGCACCCGGTGCCCGCGCTGGAGATCTCGCTGTGGCGCGACCGCCGGTTCGCCGCCGCGAACGCCGCCTCGTTCCTGTACGGGACGGCACTGTACGCGTGGCTGCTCGCCGGCGTGCTCTACCTGACGGGCGAGTGGCACTACTCGATCCTGAAGGCGGGGTTCGCCTCGACGCCGGGCGCGTTCACCGCCACCGCGGCGGCGGTCGCGGCGGGCCGCCTCGCCGCCCGCTTCGGCGTCCGCCCGGCCGTGACCGGCGGCGCGCTGATCATGGTCGTGTCCGGGGCGTGGGTCATCGCGACCCTGCCCGCGGAACCGCACTTCGCGACGTTCTGGCTCCCGCTCGGCCTCCTTGTCGGGACGGGCATGGGAATGATCAGCACCGGCACCGCCTCGGCCGCCGCGCTGTCGGCCGGGCCGCTGCGGTTCGCCGGCGCCACCGGGCTCAACACCACGGCGCGGCAGCTCGGCGGCGCGCTCGGCATCGCCGTCCTCGCCGCGCTGCTGCCGGAGCGGGCCGCGCTCGGCGACTACGCCTCCGTCTACCTGTTCTGCACGATCGCCGCCGCGGGCACGGCCGCCGCCGGCCTGCTCCTCACCGTCCGCCCGCCGAGGCCCTGAGCCGGTCCGCGCGCCGGCCGCTCACTTGGCGTCGGCGTAGCGGTCGACGACCGCGATCTCCATCGGGAAGACGACCGGGGTGTCGCCGAACAGGAGGCCGCGCGCCTCCCGCGCGGCCGCGCGGACCGCGTCGGCGACCTCGGCGGCCAGGTCGGCGGGGGTGTGCACGATGACCTCGTCGTGCTGGAAGAACACCAGGCGGGGCGGGCCGATCCCGGCGAGGCGGCGGCGCAGGGAGCCGAGGAGCGCGAGCGCCCAGTCGGCGGCGGTGGCCTGGACGACGAAGTTGCGGGTGAAGCGGCCCCGCCCGCGCAGCGCCTGGGCCGCCGTGCCGCCCCGGGGCCCCGGGGCGGCGTCGTCGTCGCCCGCCGACGTCAGCTCGCGCCACCCGGCCGAGGGCGGCGGGCACGTGCGGCCGAGGCGGGACCGCACGAGCAGCCCGCGCTCCCCCGCCCGCGCGGCGGTCTCGACGTACTCGAACGCCTGCGGGAACCGGCTCTTCAGGACGGCGAGGAGCTGCACCGCGTCCGCCGTCCCGCCCCCGTACATGGCGGACAGCAGGGCGATCTTGGCCTTGTCGCGCGCGGTCCGCGCGCCGTCGGCGTCGTCGCGGAAGGCGTCGGACAGGGCCGCGTAGAGGTCGCCGTGCGCGGCGGCCTCGGAGAACGCGCGGTCGCCGGCGAGCGCCGCCAGCACCCGGGGTTCGAGCTGCGCGGCGTCGGCGACGACCAGGGCCCAGCCCGGGTCGGCGACGACGGCCTTGCGCAGCACGCGCGGGATCTGCAGGGCGCCTCCGCCGCTCGTCGCCCACCGCCCGGACACGACGCCGCCGACGACGTACTCGGGACGGAACCGGCCGCCGCTCACCCACGTGTCGAGCCACGTCCAGCCGTGCGCGGCGTGCAGCCGCGACAGCTCCTTGTACTCCAGCAGCAGGGGCACGGCGGGGTGGTCGACCTGCCGGAGGACGTACGCCCGCGTGGACGCGATCGGCAGCCCCGCCGAGGCGAACGCCCGGATGATCTGCGCCGGGGAGTCGGGGTTGACGTGCACGCGCGGCCCGAACGCGGCGCTGATCCGGTCGGCGAGCTCCTGCAGCCTGCGGGGCCGCAGACCGCCCGTGGGCCGCGGCCCGAGCATCTCGGTGAGCAGCGCGTCGTGCTCAACCGCCGACCAGGGCAGCCCGTCGTGCGCCATCTCGGCGGCCACCAGCGAACCGGCCGACTCGGCCGCCGCGAGCAGCGCGAACCCGTCAAGCCCGGCGATGCCGCGCTGCTGCTCGGCGTGCACCGCGACGATCTGGCCGAGGTCGTCGGCGGACTCCTCCCGCCCGGCGTCGTCGTCGAACAGCGACGGCTGCGCGGCGTCTTCCCGGGGCGGCAGCGGATCGGCCGGGACGGGCTCGCCGCGCAGCCGCGCCCACGCCGCCCGGACCGAGCGCGGCTCCCCGTACCGCCCGGCATGGCCGAGCAGCAGGCTTTCGACGAGTTCGAGGTCGTGGCAGCGCGCGACCCGCACGCCCGCCTCCAGCAGCCGGGGGTAGAGCCGCGCGGTGGACGGCCACACCCAGCGCGGCGCCGACTCGCGTTCCCGCTCGGCGATGGCCGGGACCAGGTCGGGAACCTCCTCGACGGGCCCCGCGGGCGTGCCGTCCTCGGCCACCGCCCGCAACGCACCCCCACGCCCGCCCCCGGCCGCGACCGCGATCCTCACCCGCCCATTCTGACCCCGCCCACCGACAATCCAGCTCCTGCACAAAGCGAAGACCCCCCGTGACAAGGTCACGGGGGGTCGAGCGCGATCCGAATCAGCAGGCCAGGGCCGTGGCCCGCTGCTCAAGGCAGCGTCTGAAGCTCGGCTGGCGACGACCTCCCCCATGCGATCGCGTCCGAAGGCAGATTCGAGCGAAGCAAGAATCTGATCGCGAAGCGAGCCGCCAAGGCGAGACGAAGCGATGCCAGCGATCGCCCGCCTTCATCGACGATGGAGGGCCGCCAGGCCCGAAGGAGGAGAGAAGGCCGAGAAAAAGGCCTAGAGGATCGACACCTGCTGGCCGGCGGGGGTGTCTCCGTAGCGGTCGATGACCTTGTTCAGCTGGAGCTGGTAGTACAGCACGCCGAAGCCGAAGATGCCGAGCAGGAAGCCCATGCCGCCGCTGCAGCTCGGCTGGAGGCCGGCCGAGCGCTGGGCCTGGGCGATGCGCCCGCCGAGCTTGACCCACATGACGAGCGGCCAGATGCCGAGGGTGATGCCGCCGAACAGCATGGACAGCAGCGCGTTGGTGGCGGCGTTGTCGATGCGCCGGTCGTACTGGTGCAGCTCGTCGTGGACCTTGAAGAACCAGACGAGCCCGTAGATGCCGAACGTGATGATCGGCAGCCCGAGCCAGGCGCCGACGGGGTTGCGGCGCTTCATGTTGAGGCCGGTGCCCGCGGCTGCGGGCGCCTGGTGCTGCGCGTGGGCGGGCGCGTAGCCGCCCTGGTATGCCTGCTGTTGGCCCTGACCCTGCTGGGGGTGACTCATGGAAAAGCTCTCCTGAAGGACGCGGTCGTTTTCCGGCCGACCGTCCGTTACCGTTCACCGGTGTGGTGAGCCACGACTGTAACGGCAGCCGGGCACGCCGCGAGGCAAGATCGCCTACTTTCGCCCCATGACTGGCAGATCATCCAAACCGGCCGGTCAGCGCAGCGGGATCGTCACCTCGTCCTCGCACGGCGGCGACGTCTCGTGGTCGCCGCACCCCGTCGCCGCGAAGCAACGGATGCGCAGCTGCGACTCCGTCACGTCCAGGCGGAGGAAGCTCTTGAAGAACGGCGGCCGGTCCCAGTCGGCCAGCTCCGACCGGAACCGCTGCGGCAGCCTGCGGACGGGGAGCCGCAGGAAGCGGGGGCGGCCGCGGCCGCCCCGCGGCACGCCGAGGACGGCGGCGACGAAGCGCGCGCGGCGCGACGCCGCGGGGCCGTCGTACCCTCGCCCCGGCTTGATCCCGAGCCGGTGCTCGACGGCGGCGGTGGCCTCCTCGGGGGTGAGCTCGAAGAGCCCCGGGAGCCGCAGCCACCGGCCGTACAGCTTGCTGTAGCGCGACAGGGAGTCGCCGCGCAGCGGGTAGCAGCGGAACTCGTCCTCCTCCACCACCCGGGTCCGCGGGATGACGTGGGTCGCGTGCATGAAGGCGCCGCCGCCGCCCGAGACGATGTACTGGATCGTCCGGCCGTCGCCGGTCCGCACCGGGTAGCGCTGGTAGTTGTGGATGTCGCCGCCGATCGCGGCCACGTAGTGGTGCGCCGGGTCCTGGACGATCTCGTCGACCGTCCCGCCGCCCTCGATCGCCCCGGGACGGTGGTCGTCGTCCACGTAGAGCGGCTTTCCGGTCACCAGCAACTTTGGTTTCGGCCCCCCGGAGACCTCCCGGAGCCAGCGCCCCTGGTCGCGGTCGAGCCGGCCCGTGATCCCGGTGTCGATGCCGATGATGCGCAGCGCGGGGGTGTCGATCGCCCAGTACGGCCCCGGTTGCGCGCCCTGCTGGCCGGGCGCGCCCCGGTACAGCCGGCGGGCCTCGGCGAGCGCCTCCGCGTCGACGGCTCCGGAGTGGCGCCACAGGCGGCGCGGGATGAAGGCGAGCGGGCCGCGCCACGGGGGCGGCGAGCAGTTCTCGTCCAGGCCGCAGAAGACGTGCAGGAAGCCGCGCAGGCCGTCGTACCAGTCGTGGTTGCCGGGCACCGCGTAGATGGGCGCGGGGTAGTCCTTGTAGGGGCGGAAGAACTTGTCGGGGTAGTCCCCCGCGTCGCCCGTCGGGTAGATCACGTCGCTGGCGATGACCATGAAGTCGGTGCCCGCGGCCGCGTGCAGCAGCGGCGGGACCACCGCGTACTGCGACCGGTCCCCCTCGCCGGTGTCGCCGACCAGCGCGAAGGAGAACTCCGGCGCCGGGCGGTGCACGGTGAACGCGGCCGGGGTGCCGCGCTCGCGCAGGGACGCCACGCAGCGACGGCGGATCGCGTTCGCCGGGTCGCCGAACAGGCGCGCCAGCACGTCGTTGCGCGATCGCCAGAGCACCGAGGGGCGGCGCCAGGAGAAGTCGGGGACGCGGTCCGGGAGCATCTCGTGGAAGCTTCCCCGCCTGCCGCAGGCCCAGCCGGCGCCTTCCTCGGAGGTGCGCGAGTTGTCGGGTCCGGGGGGGACCTCGGCAGACACAGAATGCCTCCGGGCGTGAGGGGGTGCTCACAGCCTTTCCGGAGGCGGTCACGCCGTCAAGGCGACACGACGCCAGGAAGCAGACACTTCGTCAGGCAAGCGCGGTTGGCGCCGGCGCCACCCCCAAGGACACCGGCGCCACCACGACGAGGGGGCCTGCGGTCATCATGAGTCCCCCCAGAACGGCGAGCAGTGAAGTCGCCTTCCCATGATGCCTCCACAGACAGCCCCAAGGTCCCGTAGCGGGACGTAACCGACACTATCCGGAGAGCCGTAATGGGGGCGTAAACCGCCCTAAACGCCCTGCAAAACCTGGCGGCGTGCCGGTCAGGGCGCCAGGACGCGCAGCGCGCCGGGCATCACCCGCGCGGTGACCGGCAGGATCCCGGGGAGTTCGCCGTCCGCCCCGTACGGGAGCGTCCTGCCGGACCCGCCGGCGAGCTCGATCCGGACCTCGCGGCCGCGCAGGACCTCCACCTCGGGCCGCCGGACGTGCGTCCCGGCCTCCAGCTCCCGCATGACGGCGAAGAACAGCGTCCTCGGCGCCTTGCGGATCAGCACGACGTCGAGCAGGCCGTCGTCGACGCGCGCGCCGGGGGCGATGTGCTTGCCGAACCCGTAGTAGCCCGAGTTGGCGGCGACGACGGTGTAACCCTCCCGCCGGTACCGCTCGCCGTCCACGGTGATCAGGTAGTCGGCGTGCCGCCACGAGGCGATCGCGCGCAGCGCCCCGACGTAGTAGGCGGCCGAGCCGCGCAGGAGCCGCGTCCTGTTGGCGTTGTCGTTGGCGACCGCGTCCACGCCCGCGTAGACGCTGCCGAGCACGGCCGTCCCGTTGGCGTCGATGGCGTCCACGGCGCGCGGCTCGCCCTCCAGCAGCAGCCGGGCGAGCCGCTCCGGGTCGGACGGGACGCCGAGCTGGCGCGCGAAGTCGTTGCCCCGGCCGGCGGGGACGATCCCGAACAGGGCCCCCGTCCCGGCCAGGGCTCCGCCGACGCAGCCGACCAGGCCGTCCCCGCCGACGCCGAGCACCACCCGGCCCGCCTCGGCGGCGGCGCGGGCGGCGTCGGCGGCGTGCTCCATCCCGCGGCTGTACTCGACGTCGACCTCGGCGCCCGCGTCGCGCAGCAGCCGGGCCAGCGGGATCAGGCAGGAGGCGGACGCGCCGCCCGCCGCCGGGTTGACGATCGCGGTGAACGCGCGCACGCCGCTCACTTCCTTCCCGCGCACGGAGCTCACTCTCCTTCCGCGGGCGGGACGAGGACGCCCGGGTTGAGGATCCCGGCGGGATCGACCCTCTCCTTGACGGCGCGCAGCACGGCGGCGCCGAGCGGCCCGATCTCCCGGGCGTACCAGTCGCGGTGGTCGGTGCCCACCCCGTGGTGGTGGCTGATCGTCCCGCCGGCGGCGAGGATCGCGTCGCAGGCCGCGCGCTTGGCGGCGGCCCAGTGCCCGACGGGCTCCTCGCCCTGCGCGGACACGACCGTGAAGTAGAGGGACGCGCCCGTCGGATACACGTGCGAGATGTGGCACATCACCAGCGGCGGCGTCCCGGCGCCCGACAGCGTTCCGATCAGGGCCTCCCGGACGGCTTCGTACAGCGCGGGGACGTCCGACCAGAAGGCGGCGGTCTCCAGCGTCTCGACGAAGGCGCCGGCGTCCAGGAGGGAGTCGCGCAGGTAGGGGGCGTCGAAGCGGCCGCGCTCCCACTTCTCCCCCGGCCCGGCGCCGAGCGGCTCGCCGCCGGCCTCGCGCAGCACCCGCGCGGCCCCGGCCCGCCGGTCGGCGACGCGCTCGGACGTCCCCTCGAAGCCGAGGACGGCCAGGGTCCCGGCGGCGGAGGAGCCCTCGCCGATCGCCGCGGGGTCGGCCAGCCCGACCATGGTCTCGGTCTCGTCGGACAGCCGCAGGACCGCGGGGAGGGGGCCGTCCTGGGCGAGGCGCCGCAGCGCGGCGGCGCCCTCGTCGAAGGAGGCGAACCGCCAGCCCTCGTACTCCCGGGCCTCCGGGACGGGATGCACCCGCACCCGCACGGAGGTGATCACGCCGAGCGCGCCCTCCGAGCCGAGGAGGAGCTGCCGCAGGTCGGGCCCGGCCGCCGACTTCGGCGCCCGCCCGAGGTCGAGCGTCCCCTCGGGGGTGGCCGCGGTGAGGCCGACGACCATGTCGTCGAACCGCCCGTACCCGGCGGACGCCTGCCCGCTCGACCGCGCCGCCGCGAACCCGCCGATCGACGCCCACTCGTAGGACTGCGGGAAGTGCCCGAGCGTGTAGCCGCGCTCGTTGAGCAGCGCCTCGGCCGCCGGGGCGCGCAGGCCGGGCTGCAGGACGGCCGTCCGGGAGACCTCGTCGAGCTCGACGAGGCGGTCCATGCGGCGCAGGTCGAGGGCGACGAAGGCGTCCGCGCCCCGCGGCGCCAGCCCGCCGACGACCGAGGTGCCGCCGCCGAACGGGACGACCGCGACGCGCCGCCCGGCGCACGCCTCCAGCACCGCGAGCACCTCGTCGTGGTCGCCGGGCAGGACCACCGCGTCCGGCGCGCCGGCGGCGTCGCCGGCGCGGATGCGCAGCAGGTCGGGCGTGGACTTGCCGCGCGTGTGGCGGAGCCGCGCCTCGGTGTCGGCGCGCACGTTGCCCTCCCCCACGACGGCGGCGAGCGCGGTCAGGTCGTCCCCGGACAGCCGGGGCTCGGCGAGCCGGACGCCGGACGGCCCGGCCGGCGGCCCCGCGGCGGGCCGCACGCCGAGCAGGTCGCGCAGCAGGCCGACCATCGGCTCGGGCAGCGGCGCCGCCTTCGCCGGGTCGCCCCAGCCGCTCCACAGCATGTCGCGCGTCTCCACGCCCGCCTCCCTCGCCGCCCCGCCCGTCTGGTGGCTTACACTGTGACACATGACGTCGAATCGTCACAACAGGACGGCGGCACGGACCGCCGACGACACCGTGCTGGACGCCGCGCGCGACTGCGTGCTCGCGGTCGGGGTGCGGCGCACGACGCTGACCGACATCGCGCGGCGGGCCGGCGTCTCGCGCATGACGCTCTACCGGCGCTGGCCGGACGTCCGCACCATCGTCGCCGACCTGATGACCCGCGAGTGGACCGCGATCGGCGACGCGCTGTCGCCCCCCGACGACGGCCGCCCCGTCCGGCCCAGGCTGGTGGACGGCCTGGTCACCGGCGTGCGGACGTTCCGCGACCACCCGCTGCTCCGCAAGATCATCGAGGTCGACCCCGAGCTGCTGCTGCCCTACCTGCTGGACCGCTGCGGCGCCAGCCAGCGGGCCTTCCTCGCGGGGTTCGAGGAGTCGATCTCCGCCGGCCAGCGCGACGGCACGATCCGGGCCGGCGTCCCCGCGCTCCAGGCCCGCGCGCTCCTGCTGGTCGTCCAGTCGTTCGGGCTCTCCGCGCAGATCATGATCGACGCGCTGGAGCCCGGGGTCGACGCCGACGCCCTCGACGCCGAACTCCGCCACATCCTGGAGAGGACGCTCGCACCGTGAACGCAGCCGGACCCGATCCCCGGACCTCGCTCAACGCCGCACGCCGGGAGCGCGAGCTCGCCGAACTCCCCGGCGAGGTGGTGGACGTGCTGGTCGTCGGCCTCGGCGCCACCGGGGCGGGCGCCGCGCTGGACGCCGCGTCCCGCGGCCTGTCCGTCGCCGCGGTCGACGCCCGCGACCTGGCGTTCGGCACGTCGCGCTGGAGCTCCAAACTGATCCACGGCGGGCTGCGCTACCTGGCGTCCGGCCAGGTGGACGTGGCGCACGAGAGCGCGGTCGAACGCGGCGCGCTGATGCTGCGCACCGCCCCGCACCTCGTGCGGGCGCTTCCGTTCGTGCTGCCGCTGACCCCGCTGGTGTCCCGCTCGCAGGCGCTGCTGGCCGGCGGCGGCATGCGCGCCGGGGACCTGCTGCGGCTCGCCGCCCGCACCCCGCGGTCGGTCCTGCCCGGCCCCCGGTGGCTGTCGGCGGTCGAGACGCTCCGGCTCGCGCCCGCCCTGCGCCCCCACGGGCTGCGCGGCGGGCTGCTGTCGTGGGACGGGCAGCTCGCCGACGACGCCCGCCTCGTCACCGCGCTCGCCCGGACCGCCGCCGGGCACGGCGCCCGGATCCTCACCCGCTGCCGAGCGGTCGAGGTGACCGGCGACGGCGCCCTCGTCCGGGACGAGCTCACCGGACGCGAGACCACCGTGCGGGCGCGCGCGGTGGTGAACGCGGCCGGGGTGTGGGCGGGCGGCCTGGTGGACGGGGTGCGGCTGCGCCCGTCCCGCGGCACCCACCTGGTGCTGCGGGCCGAGGCGCTGCGCGGGCTCACCGCCGCGATGCACGTCCCCATCCCCGGGGCGGGCAACCGGTTCGTGCTGGTGCTCCCGCAGGGCGACGGCCGCGTCTACGTCGGTCTCACCGACGAGCCGGCGGACGGGCCCGTCCCGGACGTGCCGGAGCCGACCGAGGGCGAGATCGGCTTCCTGCTCGACGTCCTGGACTCGGCGCTGGACGTCCCGGTGCGGCGCGCCGACGTGGCCGGCGCGTACGCCGGGCTGCGTCCCCTGCTGGACCTCGGGGGCGGGGGCGACACCGCCGACATCTCCCGCCGGCACGCCGTCCTGACGTCGCGGGACGGCGTCGTGACGATCGTCGGCGGCAAGCTGACCACCTACCGGCGCATGGCCGAGGACGCCGTGGACGCGGTCGTGCGCGCCCGCGGCCTCACCGCCGGTCCCTGCCGCACCTCGCGGCTGCCCCTCGTCGGCGCGGCTCCGCGCGCCCGTCTGGACGCGCTGGACGCGCCCGCCCGGCTCGTCCAGCGGTACGGCGCCGAGGCGCCGCTGCTGGCCGCGCTCGCCGGGCGGGACGCGGGGCTGCTGGAGCCGGTCGTCCCCGGGCTGCCGGTGACCGGCGCGGAGCTGGCCTGGGGAGTGCTGCACGAGGGCGCCCTCGACGCGGGCGACCTTCTGGACCGGCGCACCCGGATCGGGCTCGTGGCGAGCGACCGGGAGGCCGCCCTGCCCGCGGCGGAGGCGGTGCTCGCCACCCCGCTGGTTTGACCGTCGCGCCTTAGGTTACCCTTACCTAATCGATTTCAGCTCGACGGGGACGAACGATCGGCGGGGGGACTGCGTGACGCGCGGCAGAAGCTGCGGACACTGCCCGGGGAGCCACACCGGCGAGCGGCCGTGCCTGGCGACCGCCACCGTGAAGGCGGGCGCCTGGCTGCTCGTCGAGCACCCCGGCCCCTGGCCCGAACGCGTCGAGGACCTCGCCGGCCCGGGAGCGGTCGCCGACGCCGTGCGGGCGGCGAAGAAGGCGGGCGTCCGGCCGCAGCTGATCCGCCGGCCGGGCCGCCGCCGCGCCACCCCGCCCGTCCAGGTCTACGCCGGGTTCTCCCGCGGGGGCGAGGCCTGGATCGAGGGGCGCGAGCTGGCCGACCCGGCCGAGCTGGCGGCGCTCGACCTGGACGCGCTCGCGAAGGGCCGGTCGCCGGGCCTCGGGGAGCGGGTGGCCGAGCCGGTCCTGCTGGTCTGCACGCACGGGCGCCGCAACGCCTGCTGCGCCCGCACCGGGGCGCCGCTGGCCCGTTCTCTCGCGACGCGTTTCGATCGCCTCATCTGGGAAACCACCCATGTCGGCGGTGACCGATTTGCGGCGAATTTGGTATGTCTTCCCCACGGATTCTCGTACGGCGACCTCAGCGAAGCGGAGGCGAACGCGGCGGCGGACGCCTACCTGCGGGGCGAGGTCGTCCTCCCCAGGCTGCGCGGACGGGCGGGAGCCCCGGAGCCCGCACAGGCGGCGGAGCACTTCGTCCGCGCGCACACGGGACGGCTCGGGGTGGACGAGGTGAGCGTGGCGTCGATCACCGCGATCCCCGGAACAACCCGGCACGAAGCGGTTGTTCTTCTGAGGCGGAGCCGTTACCGGGCGGTCGTCGAAGCCGTCCAGCAACCCGACCCGTGCGGGACCGACTGCGGGGAGAACCAGAGAACCTACGTTGTTAGGGAACTCACCCTTCTCAACGAGGCGGCCCTCGTGTAATCTCTCTGAGGCCCCATTCGAGGGCTTCCCTGTCGCACGTCCCCAGGTTTCCGGAGTAACCGGACGGGGAACAGAGCGGCAACTCCAGACGTTGGAACATTCGGCGCTTCTCTGACTCTTGTCATCCGAAGTACGTCGAGCGTCCATGTCCTGAATTTGTTCGAAACCAATCAAGGTGGGTGTTCCATGGCTCAGGTACGTCGGCAGGCAAACCTCCCTCGTCCCAGCTGGGGCTGGCAGGACGCCGCGGCGTGCCGGGGGGAAGACCTCGTCCTCTTCTTCGGCCCCGACGGCGAGCGCCAGCCCGAGCGCGAGATCCGCGAGCGCAAGGCCAAGCAGATCTGCATGGGCTGCCCGGTCCGTACGGACTGCCTGGACTACGCGGTGTCCCGGCCCGAGAAGTACGGCACCTGGGGCGGCCTGAACGAGGACGAGCGCGCGTCCGAGCGCCGTCGCCGCATGCGTCGCGCCAACGCCGCCTGAACGAAGGCACAGGCCGCCGAAACGCTCCCATCGCGATCCCCGGCACGCCACCTAAAACGTCACGGCCCCGCCCCGCGGGGCCGTTTGCGTTGCCCGGGCCCGGTCCATCGCGACCGGGCCCGGGTTCTTCGTCACATCTGCGTCACAACCCGGTCACGTCGTTCACGACATTCCGGCGGGACGCCCTTTTACCGCACCGGCCCCGCCGATGTGGCCATTTCCCGAAAATTCCCGGACGCCATTCAGTCCCGGCCTCCGGCGGCCCGGACCCGGCTCCACGGGTCACTCCCGGCCCGGGTCCCCGGGCCCGCCCGGGGCCGCGCCGCCCGGCGGCGCGGCACGCCGCAGCCAGGCCGTCACGTCGGCGTCGCTGAGCTGTTCGAAGTCGCGGTACCACTGCCCCACGGCGTGGAAGTCCCAGGGCGCGACCGGCACGACCAGGTCGTCCACCTCCGCCTCCAGGCTCCGGACGGTCTCGGCGGCGCCCACCGGCACCGCGAGGACCAGCCGGGACGGTCCGCGCCCGCGCACCGCCCGCACGGCCGCGCGGGCGGTGCCGCCGGTGGCGAGCCCGTCGTCCACCACGATCACCGGCCTCCCGGCGACCGGCGGCAGCGGGCGGCCGCCCCGGTAGACCGCCACCCGGCGGTCCAGCTCGGCGCGCTCGGCCTCCACCGTGGGGGCCAGGTCGTCCTCGCGGAGCCCGAGGCGCGCCAGCAGGCCGTCGTCGAACACCGGGGCGCCGCCCTCGGCGATCGCGCCGACGCCGAGCTCCGGCTGCGGCGGGTATCCGATCTTGCGGGTCACCAGCACGTCGAGCGGCGCCCGGAGGTGCCGCGCGATCTCGTGGCCGACGGGGACGCCGCCGCGCGGCAGCGCGAGGACCACGGCCCCCTCCAGCCCCATCGTGGCGAGCCGTGCCGCGAGCACCCGGCCCGCCTCGGCGCGGTCGGTGTAGGGGAGCCGGACGGTTCCGGACCGCCCCCGGGCGCCTCCGCCCGCGAACCTGTTCCAGGGCATCGGGCGCACCCCCTTCCGGGGGTCCCCTACCCACTCAGGAAGCGGTGAGCCACCGCAGGGGGTTGTCGTGCAGGATCGCGCGGAGGGTCGCCTCGTCGGCGCCGGCGGCGCGCAACGCGGGCAGGAACGTCTCGAACAGGTACCCGAATCCGGCGCCGCCGTAGCGGGCGACCTGGGACATCCGCGCGACCCCGGTGCTCAGCAGCACCCGGTCGGCGTGCCCGGCGTCCAGCAGGTCCAGGACGCGGCGCACGCGGGCGCCGACGGCGGCGGCGTCCTCCCCCGCGAGGCCGAGCGTGCCGAACGAGACGTAGCCGCCGGACTCGGCGATCTTGCGGTGCTGGCCGGGGTCGTCCACCCGGTCCTGCTGCCCCACCGCCACGCGCCCGGGAGGCAGCCCCGCGGAGGTGAGGATCTCCAGCTGGGCGAGGCCCGCGCGCCCGTAGGTCGCGACCGGCAGCCCGGAGTAGCGGGCGGCCTGGGCGGCGGCGCGCAGGCACAGCTCCTCGGTCTCGGTCGGGGCCTCCCCCCAGGCGCCGATCTCGCCGATGACCCCGGGCAGCGAGTTCGTGCCGTCCATCCCGAAGCCGACCTCGGCGAGCAGCCGCTCGGCGAGCCGGTCGACCGCCGAAGCGCCCGGGTGCCCGCCCTCGCGGCCGGTCTCGAAGCCGGGGGCGGCGGGGGACGTCCCGCCGGCGAGGACCTCGCGGACGAACGCGGGGTGGAACGGCTCGGTGAACACGCCCGTCCCGGCCACCACGGCGACCCGGGCGCCGGCGCTGATGCGGGCGAGCGCGGCGGCGTTGCGTCCCATGCCCGAGCAGGTGAGGTCGACGACGAGGCCGAGGCCGTGGTCCTTGCGCAGGGCGTTCAGCTCCCGCTGGACGGCCTTCTCCTCGTCCAGCCACCGGTTCGGGTCGGAGGTGGCGAGCTGGGGGCGCGCCGGCCAGCGCAGGTCCAGCTGGAGGTGCTCGTGGGAGAGCACAGGCCCGGTGATGTCGGACGTCGCGATCGTGCCGGTCACGGTCCGCAGCCGGCCGGGCTCCTCACGGGGGGTCATGTCACGCGAGGTTACGACATGTTTGCCCTTATCAGGACCTCATTCGGGGTGGTTTTTACCCGTCGCTCCCTGGTCCCGCGGCACCTGGTCGGCCTGCGCCTCCAGTGCGGCGCGGATCCGGGCGGTGTCCCCGCTCGGCCACAACCGGTCGATCTCGGCGTTCAGCGCCGCCCCGATCAGCACCGCGAGCGCCGCCACGTACAGCCAGGCCAGCAGCGCGATCGCGGCGGCCAGCGAGCCGTAGACCGACACCCCGCTCAGCGAGCCGGCCAGGTAGATCCGCAGGACGAAGCTGCCCACGATCCAGATCAGCAGCGCGAGCGCCGCGCCGGGCGTCTGGCGCCACCAGGACGTCCGCACCGGGACGCTCATGTGGTAGAGCAGCGAGAGGAAGATGATCGACAGGCTCACCACGACCGGCCAGTACAGCGCCTGGACGGCCTCGGTGCTCTCCGGCAGCGCCTGGCGGACCAGCGCGGGCCCGGCCACGATCATCGGGACCACGACGATCAGGGTCAGCAGCCCGATGAGGTAGAGCACGAACGCGCGCACCCGGGTGCGGATCACGCCCCGCACGCCCGACAGCCCGTAGGCGATCGTGATCGTGTCGACGTAGACGTTCGTCGCCCGCGACCCCGCCCACAGCGAGATCAGGAAGCTGACCGACACGATGTCGGGGCTGCCGCCCCGGATCACGTCGTCGATGAGCGGGACGACGACCGTCTTGACGGTCGGGCCGGTCAGCACCGTCTGGGCGTGCTCGATCACCCAGGAGCGCACCTCGGCGATCGTCTCCGAGCCGAACAGGCCGCGCAGGTGGCCCATCGTGCCGATGAGACCGATGACGAGGGGCGGCATCGACAGCAGGGCGAAGAACGCCGCCTCCGCCGCCAGCCCGGTGACGCGGTAGCGGAACCCGCCGATCGCGGTGCCCTTGATCAGCGTCCAGGCGATCCCCGCGGCGGCCCGCGCGTCGGCGTGCACGCGTGAGGCCAGGCGGTCCCGCCGGCGTCGCCGGGGACCCTCCGGGTCCTTCCCGGAGGGCGGATCCCCAGCCCGGGAGGCGCCCGCTGCGTCGGAGACGGTGGTCACACCGCCCCACCGTAGAGGGTTGCGCGCCCGGAACATGCCGCATCGCCCACTTCACTGGTCCGCTCCGCGCGTGGCGTGCCGATCGCCTCCCCCGCCCGGTCGTCCCGCGGGCCCGCCGCCCGTTCCCCGCACATCCCTTGCCCCATACCCGTTATGACGGCACAGAACGTTTCCCGGACCATGATCATCCGCACTCGACCTCGGTGAACCGGGCATTTGCCTTCATGGGTGACAATGGAGACATGATCTGCCCGTCGTGCCGCGAGCGCCACCACGAGGAGTGCCGTGGCGGCTCCTGGTGCGACTGCCAGCACCGGCCCGGGTCCGCCGCCCCCGCGTCCGGCGCGCCCGCCGCCGCCGGGCGCCGCCCCGGCTCCGCGGACGGCGGGAAGGCCGAGCCTCCGGTGAACTGGAGGCGGCAGGGATGACGCATCTCACGCGTCCGCATGCCGGACGTAACTGGACAGTCCGCGAGACGGCATGTCAGAGTTCAGGTATGAGCGCCGCGGACCCGCTGCTGGCCAAGCGCCGGCACGTCGACTTCCTCCGCGTCCGCAGCGCGATCTGTAGGTGACGCTCCGACCACGCCCCTGTACAGCCGGGCGCGTGGCGCATCGGCGTCACCTTTGACTTCATCCTGCTCAGCGTCGAGCCGGCTGCCTCAGAGCGCCGGTGCGCTACGCGTCCCTCACGACCACAGATGAGGACGCGCACCGTGCCACCCGCGACCACACGCAAGAAGGCCGAGGGCCAGTGGGCCCTCGGCTACCGCGAACCGCTCAACAAGAACGAAGAGAACAAGAAGAACGACGACGGCCTGAACGTCCGCCGCCGGATCATCGACATCTACTCCAAGAGCGGTTTCGACTCCATCGACCCCGCCGACCTGCGCGGCCGGTTCCGCTGGATGGGCCTGTACACCCAGCGCAAGCCGGGCATCGACGGCGGCCGGACCGGCGCGCTGGAGGACGAGGAGCTCGAGGACCGCTACTTCATGATGCGGGTGCGCATCGACGGCGGCCAGCTGAGCGGCCCGCAGCTGCGCACGATCGCGGACGTCTCCACCCGCTACGCCCGCGGCACCGCCGACATCACCGACCGCCAGAACGTCCAGCTGCACTGGGTGCGGATCGAGGACGTCCCGGCGATCTGGGAGGCCCTGGAGGCGGTGGGGCTGCACACCACGGAGGCGTGCGGCGACGTCCCGCGAGTGATCATCGGCTGTCCGCTGGCCGGGATCGCGGCCGACGAGGTGGTGGACGCGACGCCGCAGCTGCGCGAGATCCACGACCACTACATCGGCTCCCCGGAGTTCTCCAACCTGCCGCGCAAGTTCAAGACGGCGATGTCGGGCTGCACGTCGCACTGCACCGTCCACGAGATCAACGACATCGCGTTCACGGGCGTGGTGAACGAGGCCGGCGAGACCGGCTACCAGGTGTTCGTCGGCGGCGGGCTGTCCACCAACCCGATGTTCGCGCAGAGCCTCGGCGTGTTCGTCAAGCCCGAGCAGGCCCGCGAGGTGTGGCACGGGGTCACCTCGATCTTCCGCGACTACGGCTACCGGCGGCTGCGCAGCCGCGCCCGGCTGAAGTTCCTGATGAAGGACTGGGGCGCCGCGAAGTTCCGCGAGGTGCTGGAGAAGGAGTACCTCGGGTACGCGCTGCCGGACGGCCCCGAGCCCGCCGCGCCGCTCGCCCGCCGCGACCACGTCGGGATCCACCCGCAGAAGGACGGCGCCTACTACGTCGGGTTCGCGCCCCGGGTCGGACGCGTGGACGGCGAGCTGCTCGGCGTCATCGGCGACCTCGCCGAGCGCTACGGCTCCGGCCGGGTCCGCACGACCAACGAGCAGAAGATGGTCATCCTGGACGTCCCGGAGCAGCACACCGAGGCGCTCGCCGACGAGCTGGCGAAGCACGACCTGCAGGTGCGGCCGTCCACGTTCCGCCGCCAGACGATGGCGTGCACGGGCATCGAGTACTGCAAGCTCGCCATCGTCGACACCAAGCAGCGCGCCATGGACCTGATCGACGAGCTGGAGAAGCGGCTGCCCGACTTCGACCAGCCGCTGTCGATCAACGTCAACGGCTGCCCGAACGCGTGCGCCCGCATCCAGGTAGCCGACATCGGGCTGAAGGGCCAGCTCGTCGTGGACGACGACGGCGAGCAGGTCGAGGGCTTCCAGATCCACCTCGGGGGGCGGCTCGGCGCGTCGTTCGGCAAGAAGGTCCGCGGGCTGAAGACCACCTCGGCCGGGCTCACCGACTACGTCGAGCGCGTCGTGCGCAGGTTCGACGAGCAGCGCACCGGCGCGGAGACCTTCGCCGAATGGGTGCACCGCGCCGACGAGGCGGACCTCAAGTGAGGGGGGCGGGTCGCGCATGAGCGAGCGGATGGCGCCGTTCCACTGCCCCTACTGCGGCGAGGAGAGCCTCGAACCCCGGGACGAGAACCCCGGGGCCTGGTTCTGCCCCGACTGCCTGCGTTCCTTCAGCCTGAAGTTCCTCGGTGTCGGTGCTCCCCGCACCGCGAGCAAGGAGGTCCCCCAGTGACCCTGCTGGAGACCGACAGACCCACCCTCGACCTTCAGGACATCGTCGAGTCGGCCGCCGCCGCGCTGGAGGGCGCTCCCACGCTGGAGGTCATCCGGTGGGCGGTCGCCACGTTCGGCGACCGCATCTGCCTCACGTCGTCCATGTCGGACGCGGCCCTGATCCACCTCGTGTCGAAGGTGAAGCCGGGAATCGACGTGCTGTTCGTCGACACCGGCTACCACTTCGCCGAGACGATCGGGACGCGCGACGCCGTCGAGGCCGTCTACCCGGTGAACGTCATCGACGTCACCCCGTCCCGGACGGTGGAGGAGCAGGAGGCCGCGCTCGGCCCGCGCCTGTACGGCCGCAACCCCGACCTGTGCTGCCACCTGCGGAAGGTGGAGCCGCTCGGCCGCGCGCTGGAGGGCTACATGGCCTGGTTCAGCGGCATCCGCCGGGACGAGACCGCCAGCCGCCGCGACCGCAGGGTCGTCGAGTGGGACCGCAAGCGCGGCATGGTCAAGGTGAACCCGATCCTGGGGTGGACCCAGGAGGACATGGACAACTACATCGAGGACAACGGGGTGCTGGTCAACCCGCTGCACTACGACGGCTACCCCTCGATCGGCTGCGCTCCGTGCACCCGTCCGGTCGCGCCCGGCGAGGACCCGCGCAGCGGCCGGTGGGCCGGGATGGGCAAGACCGAGTGCGGCATCCACCTGTGAGCGTCCCCATGGTCGCGGTGGCGCACGGGAGCAGGGACCCCCGCGCCGCCGCGACCGTCGCCGCGCTGCTCGGCGCCGTCCGGGCGCGCCGCCCGGACATGCCCGTGCACGCCTCGTTCCTGGACCACGCGCCGCCCGCCCCCGACCGGGTGCTGGACGGCCTGGCCGGGGACGGCGTCGACGAGACGGTCGTGCTGCCCCTGCTGCTCACCGCGGCCTACCACAGCAGGACCGACATCCCGGGCGTGCTGAACCGGGTGCAGGGCCGGCACCCGCGGCTCGTCCTGCGCACGGCGGGCACGCTGGGCCCGCACCCGCTTCTGCTGGACGCCCTGGAGCGGCGCCTGGCCGAAGCGGGCGTGGCGCCCGGCGACCCGGACACGGCGGTCGTGCTCGCCTCGGCGGGCTCCAGCGACGCGTCCGCCAACGCCGTGATCGCGCGGCTGGCGCGGCGGTGGCGCGCGCGCGGCTGGCGGGACGTGGTGCCGGCGTACGCGACGGCGGCCCGCCCGGCGCCGGCCGAGGCGGTGCGGTCGCTGCTCGCGGCGGGCGCGCCGCGCGTGGCGGTGGCGTCCTACATCCTCGCTCCGGGCCTCTTCGCCGACAAGGTCAGCCGGGAGTCCCTGGCCGCCGGAGCCGCCGCGGTCTCCCCCGCCCTCGGCGCGGCGCCGGAGGTCGCCGACCTGGTCGTCCTCCGCTACGCCGAAGCGCTGGAGGCCTCCCGCGCGGCGACCGCGGTCTGACGGGGCGTTCGAGGCGCCGGTCGCCGGGTATGCGGGCGGCCATGACGCGCGAAGAGACCGGCCATGAGCCCGAGGAGACCGACGACCGCCGCTTCGCCCCGGTGAACGAGCGGTCCGACGCCCGCGGCCGCACCGTCCCGGACGGGGAGGAGACCAGCGGAACCGGGACTCCCGGGGTGAGGTACGAGCACCCCGACACGCTCCCACCGGACGAGGAGGGCGTCGAGGACGCCGAAGCGCACGACGACACCCGCTGACCCGCCCACCCGCTACCGGCGGTCCTTCCACCAGGTGGCGAGGGCGCGCCGGAGCGGGGCGTGGTGCTCGTCGTCGACGATCTTGATGTCGCCCATCACGGCGGTCGCGGTGACGCGCACGACGGGGACGCGGGCGCCCGGATGCGGGTCGCGGACCGCCACCCGCCGGTCGCCGAGGAAGTTGTGCCCGGTCAGCACGATGCTGACGCCGTCCGGAACGATGATCTTGACGTCGCCCATCACCGCGGTCACGCAGATGTGGACCTCGCCGGTGGGGACCTGCGCGCCGCGCAGGTCGAGCTCGACGTCGCCCATCACCGACACGGCCTCCAGCGGCCCGTCGATGCGGCCGACGATGCGCTCCTTGCAGTCCCCCATGACCGCGCTGAACCTGCGCTTGACCTGCACGGGCGCGGGGTTGGCGCCGGGCGCGCCCATGCTGGGCAGGTCGGCGGTGATGCGTTCGAGCTCGCCCCGGCTGACGGCCGCGTAGGCGGCCTCGGTGCGCTCGGTCAGCTCCTCGAAGGTGAGCCGCCCCTCCACCGAGGCGACCCGCAGCCGCTCCACGACGGCCTCGCGCTCGGCGTCGGACGCCCGCACCGGGTCGGAGGCCCGCCGGGCCTCGGGCGCCCGCGGGGTCTCGGAGAGCCGCGCGGTCTCGGCCGCCCGCCCGGTGTCGGGGGCGGCCGTCACGTCGACCGGTTCGGGGACGGGGCCGCCGTCCCGCCGCCGCTCCGGCGGCCGGCTCGGGGCGGGCCGCTCGGGCTGCGGACCGGACTGACTCATGATTTCGACGGTATGCCCCCGGCGGCGCGGGACAATCCGCCGCGCGGACGAGATCGCCCTCCACCTGAGGAGGATGGACGTCCTCCCACCCCGCAGGCATGATCATCTTGTTGTCCGAACCGCGTTCTGTATTCTGCGACCGACGGCATGAACGTTGGGAGAGCGCGTGACGCACGAGGTGTTCAACCAGGTCCCCCCGCTCGCCGGGCACGACGCGTCCGACGAGGCGGCCCTGCTGGACGGGCTGCACCGCGAGGGCGCCGGGTGGGCCGAGCCCGAGGTGCGCGAGCTCGGCCGCCTCGCCGGCACCGAGCGGGCCCAGGAGTGGGGACGCCTCGCCAACGAGCACCCGCCCGTCCTGCGCACCCACGACCGCTGCGGGCACCGGATCGACGAGGTCGAGTTCCACCCGGCGTGGCACGAGCTGATGACCGTCGCGGTGACGCACGGCCTGCACGGCTCCGCGTGGACCGACCCCCGCGAGGGCGCCCACGTCGCCCGCGCCGCGAAGTTCTACACCTGGCGCGTCGACGCGGGCCACGGCTGCCCCGTCTCGATGACCTACGCCGCCGTCCCCGCGCTGCGCCAGTCCCCGGAGCTGGCCGCGCAGTACGAGCCGCTCCTGGCCAGGCCGGAGTACGACTTCGGGCTGCGGCCCCCGCTCACCAAGACCGCGCTCCTCGCCGGCATGTCCATGACCGAGAAGCAGGGCGGCTCGGACGTCCGCGCGAACACCACCACGGCCGCGCCCCAGCCCGACGGGACGTACCGGCTCGTCGGCCACAAGTGGTTCACCAGCGCCCCGATGTGCGACGTGTTCCTCACCCTCGCCCAGGCGCCCGGCGGCCTGACCTGCTTCCTCGTCCCCCGCGTCCTGCCGGACGGCGGCCTCAACCCGCTGCGCCTGATGCGGCTGAAGGACAAGCTCGGCAACCGCTCCAACGCCTCCTCCGAGGTGGAGTACGACGAGGCGGTCGCCTGGCGCGTCGGCGACGAGGGCCGCGGCGTCCGCACCATCATCGAGATGGTCAACATGACCCGTCTGGACTGCGTCATCGGCGCCGCGTCCGGCATGCGGCTCGGCGTCACCACCGCCGCGCACCACGCCGCGCACCGCTCGGCGTTCGGCCGCCCGCTGATCGACCAGCCGCTGATGCGCAACGTCCTGGCCGACCTGGCGATCGAGTCCGAGGCCGCCACGACCACGATGCTGCGCCTCGCGGGCGCCACCGACCGCTCCGTGCGCGGCAGCGAGACCGAGACCGCCTTCAAGCGCCTCGGCCTCGCGGTCAGCAAGTACTGGATCTGCAAGCGCTGGCCCGCGCACGCCGCCGAGGCCCTCGAATGCCTGGGCGGCAACGGCTACGTCGAGGAGTCCGGCATGCCCCGCCTCTTCCGCGAGTCCCCGCTGAACTCCATCTGGGAAGGCTCCGGCAACGTAGCGGCGCTCGACATCCTGCGAGCCGTGCTGCGCGAGCCGCAGACGTTGGAGGCCTTCTTCGACGAAGTCGACCAGGCGCAAGGAGCCGACGCCCGCCTCGACGCGGCCGTCAAGGAGGCCAAGGAAGCCTTCGCCGACACCACGACGATCGAGTACCGCGCCCGCCGGGTCGCCGAGAACCTGGCACTAGTCCTACAGGCATCGCTGCTGGTCAGACACGGCCACCCGGCAGTAGCCGACGCCTTCTGCGCCACCCGCCTGGCCGGCGACTGGGGCGGCGCCTTCGGCACCCTCCCCCCAAGCCTGGACGTCGCCCCGATCATCGACCGCGCCACCCCGAAGGTCGGCTGAGCCGCGGGCGAGATCGGCGTCCGGAGCCTTCCGGAGGCGCCTCGTCGTCCCGGCTTCAGCCCGGGTTCGGGGGCGGTCCCGGCGCTGCGTTCGCGAGAAGCCCCTTGGCATAAGGGTTTTTCGCATTCTGCGCGGCTCCGCGAAGCTACGATGCGGTACAAGATCTCCTGAGCCTCGAGGTGCACATGGCCGAGTCGTCCCCGCAGATTCCCACCGGCGTCCCGACCGCCGCACGCGTCTACGACGTGATGCTCGGCGGCAAGGACAACTACGAGGTGGACCGGGCCGTCGCCGAGGGCAGCCTCGCGATCATGCCGGAGCTCCGGGACATCGCCCTGCACAATCGGGCGATCCTGCACCGCGTCGTGCGCCATCTCGCCGCCGAGGAGGGGATCACCCAGTTCCTCGACCTGGGCTCGGGCCTGCCGACCGTCCGCAACACCCACGAGGTCGCCCAGGAGGTCAACCCGGCGGCCCACGTGGTGTACGTCGACATCGATCCGATCGTGCTGGCGCACGGCCGTGCGATCCTCGCCGACAACGCCAACACCACCGTGGTGACCGCCGACATCCGCCAGCCCGAGGACCTCCTCGGGCGCCCTGAGGTCCGCGCGCTGATCGACTTCGACAAGCCCGTCTGCGTGATGCTCGTCGGGATCCTGCACCACCTCGCCGACGACGAGAAGCCCGGCCGGATCGTGCAGGTGCTGCGGGACGCGATGCCCAGCGGCTCCTTCTTCTTCATCACCAACTTCACCCGGCTGGGCGACGCCCCCGAGTCCGTCGCGCTGGAGAAGCAGCTCCTGGAGCAGCTCGGCACCGGCCGCGTCCGCACGCCCGCCGAGCTGGCCGCCTTCTTCGACGGCTTGGAGATCCTGCCGCCCGGCCTCGTCCCGCTCCCGCTGTGGCGCCCCGAGGAGCCCGTCCTGGACGCCAGCACCATCGACGTCCGCTTCATGACGGGCGGCGTCGGCCGCAAGCCCTGATCCCGACACCGCCGCTTTGGTTCGCCTCCGGGCGCTGCTCCCTTTCGGGGGCGGGGAGGCGGATCCGCGTGGATCCGCCTCCCCGCTCGCCGGCCGTGGCGATCCAGCGCGGCTAGAGGTCGAGGTCTCGCCGCTGGTGCATCCGCCCGTCGCCGTCGAGTTCGATGACGGTGTCGACGCCGATCCGTTCGAGGAAGGCGACGTCGTGGCTGACGATGAGAAGCGCTCCCCGGTACGCGTCGAGCGCTTCGGCGAGTTGTTCGACGCTTGCGATGTCGAGGTTGTTCGTGGGCTCGTCCAGGATCAGCAGTTGAGCGGGCGGCTCCGCGAAGAGGAGGCTTGCGAGCGAGACGCGGAACCGCTCTCCGCCTGAGAGCGTGCGGACCGGGCGGTCCACGCTGTCACCGCGTAGCAGCAGCCGGGCGAGCTGGTTGCGGATCGCGCCGGCCGGTGTCCCCGGAGCGACGGCCCGCACGTTGTCCATCGCGCTGGCGTCGTCGTCGAGTTCGTCGAGGCTCTGCGGAAGGTAGCCGACGAGGTCGGTGCTCAGGCTGCCGTGCGGACGCCCCGGAACGGGTTCGGAGGCGTGGACGAGCTGCGCGATCAGAGTCGACTTCCCGGCGCCGTTCGCGCCGACGAGCGCCACCCGTTCCGGGCCCTGGATCATCACGGTCAGGTTCTCGTCTCTCAGTTCCGCGATGCGTCGCCCGCGGGGAACACCTGGATCGGGCAGGACGAGGTGGATGTGCTCTTCGTCGCGGACGCGCGCGTCAGCGGCGTCGACGGCGGCCTGGGCGGCCTGCACCTTGTCGTCGAGTGTGGACCGCAGCGATCCCGCCGACGCCTGCGCCTTGGCGGCCCGGTTGCCGGCGAGGATCCTCGGGATCCCGCCGTCCCTCTGCGTCTTCTTCGCGGTGCGCTCGCGGCGCGCGAGCTTCGTCTCGGCCTCGACGCGCTGCCGCTTCTCGACCTTGAGCGCCTGCTGGGCCGAGCGGGCCGCCTGCACGGCGGCCGCCTGCTCGTTCTCCCGGTGTTCCTTCCACGCGCTGTACGGGCCGCCGAAGGTGTCGACTCCTCCCGCGAAGAGCTCGGCGGTGTGGTCCATGCGCTCCAGCAGTTCGAGGTCGTGGCTAACGACGACGAGCGTCCCGGGCCACTGGTCGACGAACTCGGCCAGTTCGGCGCGGGTCGGGCGGTCGAGGTTGTTGGTGGGTTCGTCGAGCAGCGTGATCGGGGTGCGCCGGAGGCGCAGCCCGGTGATCGCGATCAGCATCGCCTCCCCGCCGGAGACCTCGGCGACGCGGCGGTCGAGGTCGCCCGCGGAGAAGCCGATCTGATGCAGCGCCTCGTCGGCGCGGGACTCGATGTCCCAGTCGTCGCCGATCGCGTCGAAGTGGCGCTGGTCGACGTCGCCGGACTCGATGGCCCTCATCGCCGCGAGGACGCCGTGGATGCCGAGCAGTTCGGCGATGGTGGCGCCGCGCCTCAGCGTGAGGGTCTGCGGCAGGTAGCCGACCTCGCCCGTGGTGTCGATCTGCCCGGCCGTCGGGCGCAGTTCGGCCGCGATGATCTTGAGCAGGGTCGACTTGCCGACGCCGTTGCGGCCGATCAGTCCCGTCCGACCGGTGCTGAACGTGGCGTTGACGCCGGCGATCGCGACGGACCCGTCAGGCCACTCGAAGGTCAGGTCGCGGAGGGTGATCGCGGAGTTGGTAGACATGGCGTACTTCTCTTTCTCCCGTCAACCGTCGGCAGGCGGGACGGGGTCAGTTCTGTGCCGGAAGGGCAGCCCCGGGGAGGATGCGCGGCGAGGTGCCTCGCGTGCAGCCGCACGCGAGGGGCGCCGAATCGGCGTCGCGCCTATCTGGGAGGCCGAAGTCGCGCATTCGCAGTCATGCACCCGTGCCAGGGCTGGTGCGGTGCGAACGTGCCGGGGATTCGCAAGGCGGTGTCAACACCCAGGACGGGCGGACGTACACGCGTGCGTCGAGAAATACCGTTCACCGCGGAGGAGAGTTCCCGCGCGAATGAAAGCCACCGGCAGTTCGATGGCTAGGCTCTGTCTACCTCGATCAATTCCACGCCTTCATTCTATCAGCCAGGCGCTCGCGGACGACGACGCGAACCGCCGGCCCTCTCGGCGAGAGCCACCAGCGGGGCTCCGGCTGGGCTCACGAGGCCCCTGGCGGACCCTCGGCAGCGCAGTCGGGCGGATGCCCTTGACCTGGAAAAGAAAGACGACGAAGCAGCCGCGTGCACCGAAGGGGTCCCAATGAGCATTACCGTTTCACCACGGCTGATCCGCCGTCTCCCGTTCGCCCCTGCCGACGGGTGACAAGTCCGCCGCGCCAGGGGGCGGCCGGGCGCCGGTCAGAGTTCGTCGGGCGCGATGCACCTGGAGTTCTTCTCCGCACTCGCCCGGGGCCGGGAGCCGAACCTGCCAAAGGCGCGGATCTTCTCGCAGTCCGCGATCGAGGTGCGCTAGGACGTCCTGCCTGACCTCGGCGCCGCTGGAGACCGATCTGGCCATCGCGGGCGAGGTGGTCCTGCCGCTGGAGCCGGCGTCGTCCGCCGAGGACCGCGACTGGACGGCGCGCCTCGCCGAGGTCGACGCGCACGGCCGGTCGACCGGGCTCGTCGACGGCATCGTCCGGGCGCTACCGGCACGGCGGCGGGCCCGTCCCGCTCCGGCCGGGCCGCCGGGAGTCGTACCGGCCGCCGCTCGGGGCCGGCGCGTGTGAAGCTCCCGGTCAGAGGTCGTCGGCGGCCTCGGGGGCGGAGACGATGCCCTCCGCCAGGCTGCCGAGCCTGACGTTGAGGTTCTGCGACGTGCGGGACAGCAGCTCGAACGCCTTGTCGGCGTCGAGACCGCGGCGGGCCATCAGGATGCCGGTGGCCTGGCCGATCACCGTCCGGGTGTCGAGCGCCCGGCGCAGGTTCGCCATCTGGTTCGCCGCGTCGGCCAGGTCGCGGGCGCCGTCGGCGGCCGTCCTGACGGAGGCCAGGGCGAGGGAGGCGTGCGTGGCCAGCAGCAGCGCGGTGTCGCGGGCGACGTCGTCCAGCCTCCCGCGCTCCCGCGAGTACACGTTGAGCGCGCCGACGGCCGCGTCCGACTCGGCCGGCAGCAGCAGCGCGGTGGCCAGGACGGACGCGTAGCCGTACGAGGCGGCGGCCGGGCCGAACTCCGGCCAGGCGGGCTCGGCCGACAGGTCGCCGCTGCGGGCGAACGCGACGCCGGCGGGGTCCGCGGCGGCCACGCACGGGCCCTCGCCCAGCCGGTACTGGAGCCGGTCCAGCTCGACCGCCGACGGGTCGCTGTGGAACGGCGTGCGCAGCTCGCCGGTGCGCTCCCGCAGCGTGATGCTGGCCATGTCGGCGTCGGGGATCAGCATGCGGGCGGCCAGCAGGATGCGACGCAGGACCCCGTCGACCGTCTCCGCGGCCAGCAGCGAACGGGTCAGCTCGACCATGTGGCCCCCGGACTCCCGGGAACGGTCCGACCTGGGGACGAGCCGATCGTTCACCGAGTTCTCCAACGTCATCAGGCGGCGGCGGCCGCGACCACCCCCAGCCGGGAGCCGCCGCCCCCGAATGCTATGCCGTCCGGCCCGCCGGCAGCTGGTCCCCGCCCCTCGGCCGGGCCCGCCGGGGCCGGTGGCCGGGGCCGTCCGCCGGTTTGAGGCCGACTCGCATGGGGAAATGTGAGAAGAAGTCCCGTTCCGGTGTCTTCTGGGTCCAACAGCGCGGCCCGCTTCACTCCGACTCTCTCGGTGAGGTGGCATGCGCAAAGCCTTCACGACCCCCAGCGGCATCTCGGTGAGGTTCACCCGGCGTCAGGCGGTTCTGCGCCTGCCGGCCGTCCTCGGACTCGCGAACTACGACGACCTGTGCGACTCCTCGCGGCGCCTCCTGGACGACGGGGTCCCCGCCATCGTCCTCGACCTGACCGGCTGCGACTACTGCGACCCCAGCACCATGGAGGCGATCCTGCGCGTCCACATCCACGCCTCCGAGCTGGCCACGCCCCTGTCCCTGCGGCTCCCCCCGTCCGGGACGGTGCCGCGCGTCTGCGCCACGACGGGTGTGAGCCGCGTCGTCCCCTTGGAAGCTCCCGAGACCGCCGCACCGCCGACCCCCCTCCCGCACCACCACGGACGGTTCCGGCGCTGAGCCCCGGGCCGCCGCACGACTCCCGCACCCCGACGCCCAGGAAGGGGCCCTAGTGACAAATGCCGAGGCACCGGTGAGGGACGGCGGCGGCCGAGCCGCCCCCCGCGAGGACGAACCGCCCCCCGCCGAGGCGCTGCTGGACGAGATGAACCACCCCGGGACCGGCCCCGAACGGCGCGACCGGCTGAGAGCCGCGCTGGTCGAGGCGCACGCCTCCATGGTCGAGTCGATCGCGCGGCGCTACGGGCACCGCGGCGAGCCCCTGGAGGACATCCGGCAGGTCGCCTACCTCGGCCTGGTGATGGCCATCAACCGCTTCGACCCCGAGCGCGGGGACAGCTTCCACGCCTACGCCTACCCCGTGATCCTCGGCGAGGTGCGCCGGCACTTCCGGGACCGGACCTGGGGCATCCGCGTCACCCGCCGCATCCAGGAACTGCGCCCCCGCCTGGTGCACGCCACCCAGGTCTTCTCCCAGGAGAACGGCCGCTCCCCCACGCCCAGCGAACTCGCCGGCCTCCTCGGCCTCGGCCTGGAGGAGGTCACCGAGGCCGTCATCGCGTGGGACTCCTACAACCCGCTGTCCCTGGACGCGCCCGCCGAAGGGGGCTCCGAGAGCGACGCGGGGCTCATCGTCGACCGCCTCGGCGCCGAAGACCCGGACCTGCAGCACGTGGTCGAGCGCAAGACCCTCTGGTCCCTGCTCAGCGAGCTGCCCGAACGGCAGCGCACCATCGTCATGCTGCGCTTCTTCGGCAACCAGACCCAGACGCAGATCGCCGAGCAGTTCGGCATCTCGCAGATGCACGTCTCGCGCCTGCTCAGCAAGTCCCTCCTCCAGTTGCGCCACGGCATGCTGCCCGCCTGAGGCGGCCCTACCAGGGCAGCGGGCCGTCCTCGCCGAAGAAGCCGGCGGTCGGCCCGTCCGCGCCGAGCGTGGCCAGGCGCACCACGACTGCGGCGCCCTCCGCGGGGGTGAGATGCCCGGTGTGGTCGTTGCTGTCGGTGTCGACGAAGCCGGGGGCGACGGCGTTGACGAGCACGCCGTCCTTGCGCAGTTCGTTGGCGTACTGCACGGTCAGCGCGTTCAGCGCCGCCTTCGACGGCGTGTACGCGGCCGACGGCAGCAGCGCCGTGAAGGGGCCGTCCGGGTCGCTGGTGAGGGTCAGCGACCCGGCGTGGCTGCTGACGTTGACGACGCGCGCCGCCGATGACCGGCGCAGCAGCGGCAGCATGGCGTTGGTCACCGCGATCACTCCGAAGACGTTGGTCGCGAACACCGCCCGGACCAGCTCCAGGTCGACGGAACTGGGGATCTGGTCGACGGCGTCCTGAGGCGCCACCTGTCCCGAGCCGGTGATGCCCGCGTTGTTGACCAGCACGTCGAGGCGCCCGTAATGCTCCTCGACCCACGACGCGGCGTCCTGGACGGTGGCCGGGTCGGTGACGTCCAAGCGCACCGCGTGGACGTCGCCGCCCGCAGCGCGCAGCGCCGAGGCCGCCTCCTCCCCGCGCCGCCGGTCCCGCGCACCGAGCAGGACCGTCATGCCCCGGTCGGCGAGCGCCTCGGCGACCGCCCGGCCGATCCCCTTGTTGGCCCCGGTGACCATCGCGACCGTCCGGCTCCCGCTGTTCTCGATCATGATCAAGCTCCCGTCTCGTGGCCCGCGCGGCTCTCCACGCGGTTCCGGACACGAGATGCCGCCGCCCCCGCCTCCGTGACAGGGGCCCGAGTGTGACGTGCGCCACCGATCGCCGATGTCACACGCGGACCGGGCCCGACGTCCTGTGCACGGCACGAAACGCGTAATGGAGAGGGCCATGGACGAACGAACGAAGGACACGGCCGACAGCCGCATGGACGCCGCCACCGAGCTGTTCATCGCCCACCGCAACCTGCTGTTCACCGTCGCCTACGAGATGCTCGGCTCGGCCGCCGACGCCGAGGACGTCCTGCAGGAGACCTGGCTGCGGTGGACGGGCGTCGACCTGGAGACGGTGCGGGATCCCCGCGCGTACCTGGTGCGGGCCACCACCCGCCAGGCGCTCACCCGGCTGCGCACGCTGCGCCGGCGCAAGGAGTCCTATGTGGGGCCCTGGCTGCCCGAGCCGCTGCTGACCACGCCCGACGTGGCCGAGGACGTCGAACTCGCCGAGAGCCTCTCGATGGCGATGCTGCTGGTGCTGGAGACCCTCGCCCCGACCGAGCGGGCGGTGTTCGTGCTGCGCGAGGTGTTCGGCCTCGACTACGACGAGATCGCCCAGGCCGTCGGCAAGAACCCCGACGCGGTCCGCCAGATCGCCCACCGCGCCCGCAAGCACGTCGCCGCGCGCAGGCCCCGCGACACCGCCGCACCGTCCGACGCCCGGGCCGCGCTCGACGCCTTCCGGCAGGCGGTCGAGACCGGCGACCTGCGGAACCTGCTGGACGTCCTCGCGCCGGACGTCGTCCTGCTGACCGACGGCGGCGGTGTCGTCCGGGCCGCGCTCGCGCCCGTGGTCGGGGCGGAGAAGGTGGCCGCCGTGCTCGCCCGGCTCTCCGGCGCGGTCACGCTGCGGCCGACGCACGTCAACGGCCACCCCGCGCTGATCCTCGGCCGCGCCGGCGAGATCGACACCGTCATCGCGACCCGCGTCGACGACGGCCGCGTCACCGGCCTCTACGCCGTCCGCAACCCCGAGAAGCTCTCCCGCATGACCCAGGAAACCCCCCTCCACCGCTGACACCCCGACCACCCCCGGAGCGCACCCTCACACCACAACCCGCAACCCGGTGGGGTTGCGGTCATGGGTGGGCGGGTTCGGGGGGACGAGTGGGGGCGTCCAGGATTCTGGTGACGGCCTCGTGGACCGCGGTGCGGACCGTCGCCGGGTCGTCGAGGTCGAAGCCGACGGCGAGGCCGTCCCTCAGGAGCATGAGGGTGTGGGCCGTGCGCTCGGGGTCGGGATGGCCGTCGGCGGCCAGCAGGTCGCGGAACAGGCCCCGGCACCACTCGCGGTGCTCGTCGACCGCCCGGCGGACCGGGTGGGCGGGGTCGGGGTACTCGGCGGCGACGTTGATGAACGGGCAGCCGCGGTAGGAGGGCTCGGAGCCGAACGTGCACATGCGCTCGAACGCCGTGAGGAGCGCCTCGCGGGGCGTCGCGGACGCGGGCACGTCGGCGATGCCGCGCTGCCGCAGGCTCTGCTCGGTGACGTAGGCGCGGACGAGGTCGTCCTTGCTCGGGAAGTGGTGGTAGAAGGTCGCCTTCGCCACCCCGGCCTCGGCGATGATCCGGTCGACGCCCACGGCGTGCACGCCCTCGGCGTAGAACAGGCGCGTCGCGGTGTCGAACACGCGGGACCAGGCCGCGCTCCGGCGGGGCGCCGGGGATCTCGTGGTCACCCCTTGACGCTACCAGACAGACCCGTCTAGTCTCCGGAGTGCAGACAGATCTGTCTGTCTACTTGTGAAGGGACGGCTCATGAGCCAGTACACGACCACCGCCACCGCCACCGGGCGCGACGGGCGCGCCTTCACCGGCGACGGGCGGCTGGACCTCCAGCTGGCCCTGCAGAAGGAGCTCGGGGGCGACGGCGACGGCACGAACCCCGAGCAGCTGTTCGCGGCCGGCTACGCCGCGTGCTTCGCCAGCGCGCTGCAGCTGGTGGCGCGGAAGCAGAAGATCGACGTCTCCGGCATGTCCGTGACCGCGGAGGTCGGCCTCGGCCCGAACGGCTCGGGCGGCTTCCAGCTCGACGTCAAGCTGGTGGCGAAGCTGCCCGACGCCCTCAGCGCGGAGACCAAGCAGCAGCTCGTCGAGACCACCCACCAGGTGTGCCCCTACTCCAACGCCACCCGCGGCAACATCCCGGTGGAGCTGTCGGCGATCTGAGCGGCGGACGGGGCCGCCGGCCGGTTCCGGCCGGCGGCCCCGTCCGGTCAGGCCTTGCGGGCGACCCCGCAGAGGGTCGAGGTGCTCGGCGTCTCACCGAACGGGCTCGGCTCGGGGCGCCACTTCTCGCACGCCACCACACCGGGCTCCACCAGCTCGAAGCCGTCGAAGTACCCGGCGATCTGCTCGGGACGGCGCAGCCGGTACGGGACGGCGCCGGTGTCGTCGTACTCCTGCTGCGCCTTGTTGTGGGCCTCGTCGGTGTCGGTGTCGTCGTAGAGGGCGAGAAAGCTGCCGGAGGGCAGGCCGCCCATCAGGGTCCGGATGATGTGCAGGATCTCGTCGTAGGAGTCGACGTGCCCGAGGACGCCCATCAGCATCAGGGCGATCGGGCGGTCGAAGTCGAGCTTGCCCCGGGCGATCGCAAGGATCTGCTCGGGCTCGCGCATGTCGGACTCGATGTAGCTGGTCTCGCCTTCGGGACGGCTCGTCAGCAGGGCGTGCGCGTGGGACAGCACCAGCGGGTCGTTGTCGACGTACACGATGCGCGCCTCGGGCGCGACGCGCTGCGCCACCTCGTGGGTGTTGTCGACGGTGGGCAGGCCGGTGCCGACGTCCAGGAACTGGCGGACGCCCGCCTCCCCTGCCAGGTACCGGACGGCGCGAGCCAGGAAATGCCGGCCGGTCCGCGCGATGTCCACGATCCCGGGGTAGATGCTGACGTACTGGTCGCCGGCGTCGCGGTCGACCGGATAGTTGTCCTTGCCGCCGAGCCAGTAGTTCCATATGCGCGCGGAGTGCGGAACGGAGGTGTCGATCGCGTTGACCGGGTCTTCGGCCATGGTCTTCTCCCTGCTGTGCTCCACCGGTGGTCGCGCATAAAATAGATCATTCTTCCGGCGCCGGGACACCGACCGACGAAGCGAGGCCTGGGTGCGTTTTCGGCGGCTTGCCGCGGTCGCGATGATCCTGCTGGTATTCGCCGTGCTCGCCGGGTGCGGCGGAGCGCCGCCCCGGGAGCGGCGGGCGCGGATGGAGGTCGCCCTTCTGGCCGACGGCGGCGCCCAGGTCGACCTGTACGCGGCGGGGCGGCTCCGGTCGGACGCCGAGGTGCGGGCGCTCGCGGGACGGGTCGCCGCGGCGCTGTTCCCCGGCGCCGGGCCCGTCCGCGTCCGCACCAGGAAAGACCGCGGGGCGCCGTTCGCCCGCGCGGAAATCGGCCGCGCCTACCGCACGGGACGCAGGCCGTTCCTGAGAATCGACACTTCCGGCGCGGCGCGCGAACTCGCGGCGCGGGGTTTCGACGACACGGCCATGCAATTGCGGCTTCCGCCGGTATCCGCAACGGTGCGTCCCGACATTTCCGATAATCACCGCTGGCACCTGCGCAAAGGCGTCCCGGCGCCCCTCATCCAGGTCGGCATGAGGCCGGAGCCGGGACGCTGGTACGGCGTGATGGCGCTGCCCGTCCTGGGGGCGCTGGGCGTGGCGCTGGCGTTCTTCGTCCGGCGCCGCGCGCTGGCGGCGCCCGCGGCCGGCCTCGCCGTCGCCGCCGCCCTCCTGGCGCTGCCGCTCGGCGCCGGACGGCGCGGCGCCGACCTCGGCGTCGCGGGCCTGCTCGGCGGGACGGCCCTGGACGTGGCGTCCGTCGCCCCGCTCACGGCCCTCCCCCTCGGCATGCCCGCCGCGATGCTGCTGGGCGCCATGGCCGTCCGGGGCCTGCGCGGCCCGGCCGTGCGGCACGAGCACGAGGCGCCGCCGCGCGACACCGGCGCGTTCTGGTGATCCTTCGCGCAGCGGCATGCTCGCCCAGGGGCGATTGATCGTAAGCTGAGGGTCATGTCCGGCGACCGCCTCTCATGCACCTGCGTGATGTGCCGTGACTATGGCGACCGCGACCGGCTGGACAACTTCCATCTCCGCACCATCGTGCACATCACCCAGTACGGGTGGAGCGTCGTCCTCGTCCAGCCGGACGAGGACGGTCCCGGCTGGGCGTACACGGTCGGCCTGTGGCACAGCCACGGCGCCCCCGAGCTCGCGATGTTCGGCGGCGACGTGTACGAGACGGAAGAGATCCTCAACATGCTCGGCCGGGAGACCGCCGAGGGGCGCGCCCCCGCCGACGGGGAGCGCCGCGACGGCGTCGTGCGGGGGCAGCAGGCGGCCTTCCGGAACGTCGAACCGGACTGGTCCGTCGGGCTGTTCGGCGGCGCCGTGGCGTTCTACCGGCGGCCGCCGCCGGTCCTGCAGGTCGTCTGGCCCAACGGCGACGGCCTGTTCCCGTGGCAGCCCGGCACCGACCTGCCGTTCCGGCACGCCCAGCCGTGGCTGTGGCTCCAGCCGCGCCAGCATCCGGCCGGCGCCTGGACGCGGCGGCTGTCCGGCCGGCGGTCCGAGTGGCGGCTCTGAGGGCCGCTCCACGGGCCCGCCGCGACGCGAGAGCATAGGATCGGCGGGTGTACGGGCCGATCGCCGACACCATCCGCACCCAGCGCCTCGTCCTGGAGCCGCTGGCGGTCCACCACGCGGACGAGATGGCCCCCGTCCTGGACGACCCCCGCCTGCACCGCCACATCGGCGGCGAGCCCCTCACGCGCGACGAGCTGCGCGCCCGCTACGCGCACCTGGTCGCGGGCCCGGCGCCCTACCACCAGGAGTTCTGGCTGAACTGGATCGTCCGCCGCACCCGCGACGGGCAGGCCGTCGGGTACGTGCAGGCGACGGTCACCCCGGCGCCGCCGGGGTTCGCCGTGACGCCCGCCTCGGCCGGGTCGACGGTCACGCCGGGCCCGCCCCGGCTGCTCGCGTCGGTCGCCTGGGTGATCGGCATGCCGTACCAGGGGTTCGGGTTCGCCACCGAGGCCGCCCGCGCGCTGCTGGACTGGCTCGCGGCGCACGGCGTGGGCGACGTCGTCGCGACGGTCCACCCGGACAACCGCGCGTCCGCGGCCGTCGCGTCGAGGATCGGGCTGCGCCGTACCGGGGAGACCCGCGACGAGGAGGTCGTCTGGCGCCTCCCCCACCGCGCCGCACCGGAATGACACGTGTGTGAAACGCCTCCGCGCGCGGGGAAGGGTGCGGGTAGGCCACAATCGACGGGCCAGAGGAACCGGCCGAGGGGTGGAGGAGCATGCGGGAGGTGTGGCCCGGGGACCCCTATCCGCTGGGCGCCACCTGGGACGGCACGGGCACGAACTTCGCGCTGTTCTCGGAGGTGGCCCGGCGGGTCGAGCTGTGCCTGTTCGACGCCGAGGGGCGCGAGACGCGGCGCGACCTGCCGGAGGTGGACGGGTTCGTCTGGCACGGCTACTTGCCCGGCATCGGGCCCGGCCAGCGGTACGGGTACCGGGTGCACGGGCCGTTCGACCCCCGCGAGGGGCACCGCTGCAACCCGTCCAAGCTGCTGCTCGACCCGTACGGCAAGGCCGTCGCGGGCGTCACGCCGCACGAGCTGATCCACTGGCACGAGGCGCTGTTCTCCTACCGGTTCGCCGACCCCGACGTGCTGAACGAGGACGACAGCGCCCCGTACATGCCGAAGAACGTGGTGGTCAACCCGTTCTTCGACTGGGGGGACGACCGGCCGCCGCGCGTCCCCTACCACGAGAGCGTCATCTACGAGGCGCACGTCAAGGGCCTGACGAAGCTGCACCCGGGCGTCCCCGAGGAGCAGCGCGGGACCTACGCCGGCGTCGGGCACCCGGTGATGATCGACCACCTCCTCGACCTCGGGGTGACCGCGGTCGAGCTGATGCCGGTGCACCAGTCAGTGCCCGAGCACGCCCTGGTGGCGCGGGGCCTCGACAACTACTGGGGCTACAACACGATCGGGTTCTTCGCGCCGCACAACTCCTACAGCTCCTCGGGGCAGTCCGGCGAGCAGGTGCTGGAGTTCAAGGCGATGGTCCGCGCCCTGCACGAGGCGGGCATCGAGGTCATCCTGGACGTCGTCTACAACCACACGGCGGAGGGCGACCACCTGGGCCCGACGCTGTCGTTCCGGGGCATCGACAACGCGTCGTACTACCGGCTGCGCGACGACGACAAGCGCTACCACCTCGACTACACCGGCTGCGGCAACTCGCTGAACGTCCGGAACCCGCACGCGCTGCAGCTCATCATGGACTCGCTGCGCTACTGGATCCTGGACATGCACGTCGACGGGTTCCGCTTCGACCTCGCCTCGGCGCTGGCCCGCGAACTGCACGACGTCGACCGGCTGGCCGCGTTCTTCGACCTCGTCCAGCAGGACCCCGTCGTGTCCCAGGTGAAGCTCATCGCCGAGCCGTGGGACGTGGGAGAGGGCGGCTACCAGGTCGGCAACTTCCCGCCGCTGTGGACGGAGTGGAACGGCAAGTACCGCGACACCGTCCGCGACTTCTGGCGCGGCTCGTACGCGACCATGCCGGAGTTCGCGTCCCGGCTGACCGGCTCCTCCGACCTCTACGAGCACAGCGCGCGCCGGCCGTTCGCGTCCATCAACTTCGTGACCTGCCACGACGGGTTCACGCTCACCGACCTCGTCTCCTACGACCACAAGCACAACGAGGCCAACGGCGAGGACAACCGGGACGGCACCGACGACAACCGGTCGTGGAACTGCGGCGTGGAGGGTCCCACCCGCGACCCCGGGGTCCTCGACCTGCGGGCCCGCCAGCGCCGCAACTTCCTCGCGACGCTGTTCCTGTCGCAGGGCGTGCCGATGCTCTCCCACGGCGACGAGCTCGGCCGCACGCAGGAGGGCAACAACAACGCCTACTGCCAGGACAACGAGATCGCCTGGGTCCACTGGGAGGACTCGGACGACATGGAGTTCGTCCGGCTCCTGTCGCGGCTGCGGCACGACCACCCGGTGTTCCGCCGCCGCCGCTTCTTCACCGGGACGGGCCGCGGCGCCGCCGCCGACATCGCCTGGCTGACCCCGGCCGGCGAGAGCATGACCGACCAGGACTGGAACGTCGGCTTCGCCAAGTCGCTCGGCGTGTTCCTCAACGGCGACGCCATCACCGAACCCGACCCGCGCGGCCGGCGCGTCCGGGACGACTCGTTCCTGCTGCTGATCAACGCCGGGTCGGAGCCGGTCGAGTTCACGCTGCCCGGCGCCGAGTACGGCGAGCGCTGGGAGTTCGCCCTCGACACCGCCGAGCCCGGCACGGTCGGCGAGCGTCCCCGCCTCAAGGCCCGCGACGTGGTGACGGTCGGCGACCGCGCGCTCCTCGTCCTGCGGCGCGGGGCGTGAGCCGCGCGGCTCACGCCCGGCCGACCTCCATCGCGGTCAGGAAGACCAGGACGAACGTCGCGACCGCCACCGCGCCGTGGACGGCGACGGCCGCGGCCGGGAACGCCTGCTCCGCTCCCCTGGCGTGGCGGCCGCCGCGGCCGACGAGCCAGCGGGTGAACAGCAGCAGTCCCTGGAAGATGATGACGAGCAGGGCCGCGAAGGCGACCCAGGCGTAGGCGGCGTTCCCCGTGACGACGTAGACGATCCACACGGCCAGGCCCGCGACGGCCGAGAGCGGATGCCCCGCCACGACCAGCCGCGGGAACCGCGTCACCTTCGTCGAACGCCCCCCGTTGACCCACCACACGACCAGCAGATATCCGCCCGCGACGGCGGCGATGATCCACGCGCCCAATGCGGCGTACTCCACCCCCGCTCCTTTCGTGAGATTCTCACCCGTCCCCCTGCCGCCTAGTGTCGCCCCCCAGCGCTTCCGGCATGACGGATTCGTACAGATTGGGGGACAGACCGTCACCACGCCGGTCCGTGCGGGGGTGCCGCGGACGTCCTCACGGAGGTCGCGGGAGCCGGGCCCGCGCTACGCCCGCAACCGGTAGCGGACGAACAGCACGCCCTCGTCGAGGTAGAGGGCGGCCGGTTCGAGCGGCACCTCGGCGTCCAGACCCTCCAGCAGGCGGGTGTGGCGCGCGCCTCCGAGGAGGGTGGGCGCGATGTTGAGGCACAGCTCGTCGACGAGCGACGCCCTGATGAGCGCGGTGGCCAGGGACGGGCCGCCCTCGCAGAGGAGGTGCTCGTAGCCGAGGTCCTCGCGCAGGGCTCTCACGGCGGCGGGGAGATCGACCTCGTCGTCGCCTTCCGCGACCACCCGGAGGTGGCCCGGAACCCCGGCCCCGGCGTTCCGGGTCGTCACGACGACGGTGGGCGTCTCGGCCTCGGTGAACAGCGGGAGCGTCCAGTCGAGGTCGAGGGAGCGGCTCACCACCACGATGGGGGCGGGCGGCCCGCCGCGGCGGGCGCGCAGGTCGGGGCGCAGGCGCGCGGGGCCGAGGCGTCCGGTGCGGACGGTCCCGGCGCCGACGAGGATTGCGCCGGCCAGGGCGCGCAGGGTCCGGAAGACGCGGAAGTCGGCGGCGCCGCCGAGGCCGTCGGTCCAGCCCTCGGCGTCGGTGACGGACCCGTCCGCGCTCATGACCATGCCGAGCCGCAGGCGCGGCAGGTCTCCGTAGGCCTCGTAGGGATCGACGCCGGCGGCGGCGGGCTCGGGCAGCAGACGGCGCATGACCTGCACGTTATCGGACCCCCGGGGCGCCCTTTTGTCGGTGCGGGGGCGCAAGATGGGGGGCATGGACCTGCCGATCAGCCCGCCGCTGCCGCCGATGCTGGCCAAGGCCGTCAAGACCATGCCCAAGGGCGACCTGCTGTACGAGCCGAAGTGGGACGGGTTCCGCTGCATCGTCTTCCGCGACGGCGACGAGGTGGAGCTGTCCAGCCGCGGCGAGAAGCCGCTCACCCGCTACTTCCCCGAACTGGTCGAGGCGGTGCGGCGCGAGCTGCCCGAGCGGTGCGTGGTGGACGGCGAGATCGTGCTCCCTCGGGGGACGCGCCTCGACTTCGACGCCCTCCAGCAGCGCATCCACCCGGCCGCCTCCCGGGTCAAGCTCCTGTCGGAGCAGACTCCGGCGTCGTTCGTGGCCTTCGACCTGCTCGCCCTCGGGGACGAGTCGCTGATGGAGGTGCCGCTCGGCGAGCGGCGGCAGCGGCTCGTCGACACCCTGGCCGGGGCGAAGGCGCCGATCCACGTCACGCCCGCGTCCGACTCCTACGAGCTGGCGCTGCGCTGGTTCGACGAGTTCGAGGGCGCCGGGCTGGACGGCGTCATCGCCAAGCCGCGCGACACCCCGTACGAGCCCGACAAGCGCGTGCTGTTCAAGGTCAAGCACGAGCGGACGGCCGACTGCGTGGTGGCGGGCTTCCGCTGGCACAAGTCGGGGCCCATCGTGGGGTCGCTGCTGCTCGGGCTCTACAACACCGACGGCAATCTCCAGCACGTCGGCGTCGCGGCGTCGTTCACGATGAAGCGCCGCGCCGAACTGGTCGAGGAGCTGCAGCCCTACCGGCTGGAGGACCTGTCCCAGCACCCGTGGGCCGAGTGGGCCAGCCAGACGGAGGCGACCGCCGACCGCATGCCCGGGGCGATCTCCCGATGGACGGGCAAGAAGGACCTCAGCTGGGTCCCGCTGCGTCCGGAGCTGGTGGTCGAGGTGGCGTACGAGGCGATGGAGGGCGACCGGTTCCGGCACACCGCGCGGTTCCGGAACTGGCGCCCCGACCGGACGCCGGACTCCTGCACCTACGCCCAGCTGGAGGTGCCGGTGGCCTACGACCTCGACGACATCTTCGGCGGTCCCGCGACGAGCCCGCGCGTGGACCGCTGAGGGCTGACGCCCCGGCGCCGGGGACGGCCGGGACGCTGCGCGCGTCCCGGCCGTCCGATCCTCAGGGCTGGGTCTCGTTCCGGACGGTCTGCCGGATCAGGTCCTGGTCCGGCTGCGCCGCCGCCTTCGCCGAGGCGTAGGGCCGCAGGTAGGCCTGGTTGACGCCGGGGACGCGGTCCTCGATGACGAACGTCGCCTTGGTGGAGATGTCGGCGCCCGGGGTCCGGACGGTCGGGAGCGTCTTGAAGTCGGCCCTCATCTCCTCCTTGTCGATCCTCGTCAGCACGTAGCCGCGCTGGTTGTTGTAGAAGCGCAGGTGCGGGTTGATCTTGAGGTAGGGGTGGTCGGCGGGGTTGGAGTCCTTGCCGTCGCCGGTGCTGGTGATGGAGGTGCACACCAGTTCCGAGCCGACCGTCCTGGAGTCCGGGTCGTCGTAGTCGGCCTTCAGGTCGCTCGCCCAGTGGGCGTGGACGTCGCCGGTGAGCACGACGGGGTTGCGGACCCCGGCGTCCAGCCAGCCCTTGGTGATCCGGTCGCGGGAGGCGGCGTAGCCGTCCCAGGAGTCCATCGAGGTCTTCTTGACGGGCCCGGCGGTGTTGTCGCGCTGGGCGAAGAAGACCTGCTGGCCGAGGACGTCCCACCGGGCGGTGGAGCGGCGGAAGCCGTCGAGCAGCCACTTCTCCTGCTCGGCGCCGGTGATGGAGCGCTTGGGGTCGGTGGCGGCGGGGCAGTCCTTGTAGCCGTCGCCGCAGCCCTGGTCGTCGCGGAACTGGCGGGTGTCGAGCATGTGGAAGTTGGCCAGCCGGCCCCACCGCACCCGCCGGTAGACCTGCATGTCGGGGCCCGCGGGAACGGACCGCCGGCGCAGCGGCATGTTCTCGTAGTACGCCTTGAACGCGGCGGCGCGGCGGGCGCGGAAGTCGTCGTAGGAGGGCGTGTCGGAGCCTTCCTCGGGGACGTAGCCGGCCCAGTTGTTCTCGACCTCGTGGTCGTCGAACACGACGAGCCACGGGGCGGCCTGGTGCGCGGCCTGGAGGTCGCGGTCGGTCTTGTACTGGGCGTGCCGCAGGCGGTAGTCCGCCAGCCTGACCGTCTCGGGGCCCTCGTGGTCGCGGACGTTGCCGCCCGGGATCGTGTAGACGCCCTTCTTGTACTCGTACTGGTAGTCGCCCAGGTGCAGGACGAGGTCGGGGTTCTCCTCGGCCAGCCGCCGGTACGCGGTGAAGTAGCCGTGCTCGAACTGCGAGCACGACACGAAGGCCATGGCGAGGGCGGGGCCGAAGGTGGCCGGGTGGGGGGCGGTGCGCGTCCGCCCGACCGGGGAGACGTGGCCGTCCACGCGGAACCGGTACCAGTAGTCGCGGCCGGGGCGCAGGCCGTTCAGCTCGACGTGGACGGAGTGGGCGGCGTCGGGGCGGGCGGCGGCGGTGCCGCGCCGGTCGATGCGGCGGAACCGGGAGTCGGAGGAGACCTCCCAGCGGACGGGGACGGTGCGGGCGGGCATGCCGCCGAGGCCGTCCTCGGCGTGCGGGTCCAGGGCCAGGCGGGTCCAGAGGACGAACCCGTCGGGCTCGGGGTCGCCGGAGGCGACGCCGAGGGTGAACGGGTCGGCGGGCAGGGCGCGGCCCCGGGGGGCCGCGTGGGCGGTGCCGGGTACGCCGGTCACGGCGACGGCGGTGAGGAGTCCGCTGGTGGCGAGCCCGCTGGAGGCGAGGAAGGCGCGCCGGTTCAGCGGGCGGGCGGAGTCGGCCATGGAGAGGTGACCTTTCGGAGGGGTCCGGCAGTGCTGCTCGCCGACAGCCTCACGAAGATCGATGTCCAGGGGGTTCCGCGCGGATGACGCCCGCCACAACACAGACGATCTTTTGGAGGGCGCTAGAAGATCACGCGGAGCGCGGAAAGGGTGCTAGACTGCTGAGTCGCAAACGCGCATACAGATACTCCACCCTATGAATAGGAGTGTAGCCGGGGCATGGGACATCGTCAAGCGGACACTGTCAACCCCGAACGGGATGAGAGGGCGGCGACGGCCGCCGTGCGCGTCGAGCAGGACTACGTGTCCCGCGTGTACGCGCGGCTCGACGCCGAGCGCGACAGGACCGCGACCGCGCTGCGCGAGGGGCCGGCGGCGGGCGGTGGCGCCGCGTTCCAGGCGCGGGTCGAGAGCGCCATCGCCACGGACGAGGCGGCCCGGCGGCTGGTCCAGCTGAACGCCGTCGAGCACGGCCTGTGCTTCGGCCGCATCGACCACCGCGCCGACGCCGACGGCCCCGGCGACACCTTCTACATCGGCCGCATCGGCCTGCGCGACGAGGACCACGAGCCCCTCCTGATCGACTGGCGCGCCGCGGCGGCCCGGCCGTTCTACACCGCCACGCCGGGGGCGCCCGGCACGCTCGCCCGCCGCCGCCACCTCCACCTGCGCCACCGGGAGGTCGTCCGGCTGGACGACGAGGTGTTCGACCTGGACGGCCTGGAGGAGTCCGAGCGCGGCGGCATCGTCGGCGAGGCGGCCCTGCTCTCCACCCTCCGCCGCGGCAGGACGGGCCGGATGAGCGACGTCGTCGCCACCATCCAGGAGGAGCAGGACCAGGTCATCCGCTCCGGCCTCCAAGGGGTCCTGGTCGTCCAGGGCGGGCCCGGCACGGGCAAGACGGTCGCCGCCCTGCACCGGGCCGCCTACCTCCTCTACACGCATCGCGACGTCCTGGAGCGGCGCGGCGTCCTCATCGTGGGCCCGAACGCCACGTTCCTGCGCTACATCGAGCAGGTGCTGCCCGGCCTGGGCGAGACGGACGTGGCGCTGGCCACGGTCGGCGAGCTGTACCCGGGGCTCAAGGCGACCGCCGCCGAGACTCCCGCGGCCGCCGTCCTCAAGGGCGACCTGCGGATGGCGGGCCTCGTGGAGGCCGCCGTCCGCGACCGGCAGCGCGTCCCGGCCGGAGGGTTGCGCGTCGAGGCCGACGGCCTCACGCTGGTGGTGGATGCCGACAAGTGCGAGCGGATCCGTGACCGCGCCCGCGCCCTGCGCGCCCCGCACAACCTCCAGCGCCGCCGCTTCGTCCACGACATGCTGGAGGCGCTCGCCTTCGACCGGGCCGAGCAGTTCGACCGCATCATGGACGAGCCCCTCGAGGAGATGGCGAAGTCCGGCGGGCTGCCCGGCTGGCTCCAGGAGCTGATCGACGAGGCCGAGGACGAGCCCCTCCTGGACGAGACGGACCTCCGCCTGGCCAAGGAGGCCCTCTGGCAGGACCCGGGCGTCCGGTCCGCTCTGGACGATCTGTGGCCCGACCTGACCCCCGAGCGGCTCCTCGGCGACCTCTACGGCTCCCCCGAGGCGGTGGCGCGCGTGGGCGCCGAGGCCGGCCTGTCCCCCGACGAGCGGGAGCTCCTGCACCGCCCGCCGGGCTCGCCGTGGACGGTCTCCGACGTCCCCCTGCTGGACGAGGCCGCCGAACTCCTCGGCAAGGACGACTCCGCCGACAAGGCCCGCGCGAGGGCCGCGCAGGCCAGGCTCGCCGAGGAGGAGCGCTACGCCCGCGAGGTCATGCAGACCACGGACGGCACCGAGATGATCCTGGCCAGCGACCTGATCTCCGCGAGCGAGCTGGCCGAGCGCCACCACGACGGCGGCCCGCGCCTCACCACCGCCCAGCGCGCCAAGGCCGACCGCGAGTGGGCCTACGGCCACGTCATCGTGGACGAGGCGCAGGAGCTCTCGGAGATGGCGTGGCGGACCGTGATGCGGCGCGTCCCGACGCGCTCCCTCACGGTGGTCGGCGACATCGCCCAGACGGGCAGCGCGGCGGGCGCGGCCTCGTGGGGCCAGATGCTCGACCGCTACGTCCCGGGCCGGTGGCGCGAGCAGCGGCTCATGGTCAACTACCGCACCCCGGCCGCCATCATGAAGGTCGCCGCGGACGTCCTGGCCGCCGTCGCCCCGGACCAGACGCCGCCCGAACCCGTCCGCGACGACGGGCCGCCGCCCGCCGCGATCGCGATGCCGGTCGACGAGCTGCCGTCCCTCGTGCGCTCGGAGCTCGTCCTGGTGACCGGCGGCGAGGACATCGGCGGCGCCTTCAAGGAGGGCCGCCTCGCCGTCATCACCTCGGCGGCGCGCCACGCCGGCGTGCTGCGGGCCCTCCCGGACGCCGCCGTCGGCGCCACCCCCGAGGCCCTCGACTCGCCCGTGGTCGTCCTCACCGCCGAGGAGGCCAAGGGCCTGGAGTTCGACTCGGTCGTCGTCGTCGACCCGGCCGGGATCCTCGCCGAGTCCGCCAAGGGCGGCCAGGACCTCTACGTCGCCCTCACCCGGGCCACGCGCCGCCTGACGGTCGTCCACGACGGCGACCTGCCGCCCCTGCTATCCGCCCTGGAGTAGGCCGGCCAGGGTCCGGTCGAGCTCGGCCCTGATGACGGCGCTCGCGGCCGCCGGATCCCGGGCGCGGACGGCCTCGACCAGGGCGGCGTGGGCCGCCCGGCCGTGGGCGTCGTCGGCCGCGCGGACGTCCACCAGGGCGGCGAGGTCGAGCAGGCCGTCGCGCAGGACGGGCACGAACCCGGCGTACAGGTCGGCGAGGACCGGGTTGTGCGCGGCGGCCACGACGGCGGTGTGCAGGGCGATGTCGGCGTCGATGAACGCCTCGACGCCGGGGCCGGCGCCTTCGCCGACCAGGGCCGCGTCGCGGTCGGCGAGCGCCCGGTCGAGGGCGCCCAGGTCGTCCGGCGTGCGGCGCTCGGCGGCCAGCTCGGCGGCGCGGACCTCCAGCATGGCGCGGATCTCGTAGACGTCGGCGACCGAGGCGCGGCGGAGCCGGGCGGGCCAGTCCTCGGCCGGCTCGGTCGCGGTAACGAAGACGCCCGCGCCCTGCCGGGCCTGCACGAGACCGGCCCCGGCCAGGGCGCGCAGGGCCTCGCGGACGGTGGAGCGGCCCACGCCCAGCTCCCTGGCGAGGGTCGTCTCGCCGGGCAGCCGCGTCCCGACCGGCCAGGCCCCGGCGGCGATCTGGTCGCGCAGGCGCTGCGCGGCCTGCTCGACGAGCGGGCTGGGACGGAGCGGGCCGAGCGGCATGGGGAGTCCTCCGGGACGGCGGCGGGCCTCCAGGGTAGGCCACCTCAGCTTGTCTGAGGAGCTGAGGTGTGGTTGGCTGGCGGCGTGTCGTGGCAGGGCCTTCTTCTCGGTCGCCGCGGCGGGGCCTGATCCTGACCGGCACCCCGCCGCGGGGTCCGGTGCTGCCGGTCGTCCGGCGATCGAACGAGGAACAGGCCCATGACCTCCCCCAGCACGCCCACGCGCTTTCCCACCCTGCGCACCCCGTCCGGCCCGGTGGCGGACGGCGCGCCCTTCTGGAACCCCCAGCGCGGCAGCTCCATGCCGTTCCACCGGTACCGGTCCGTCCACGAGCGCGTGCCGTCGCCCGTGCCGGACGTCGAGCGGACCTGGCCGTCCAGGCGCGTCGAGAGCGCGCCCCTGTGGGTGCCCGTCGACCTGCGGGACGGCAACCAGGCGCTGGCCGAGCCCATGGACACCGCCCGCAAGCGCCGCATGTTCGACCTGCTCGTGGCGATGGGCTTCAAGGAGATCGAGGTCGGCTACCCCTCGGCCAGCCGGACCGACTTCGACTTCGTCCGGCACCTGGCCGAGACCGGCGTGCCCGACGACGTGACGCCCGTCGTGTTCACGCCCGCGCGTACGGAGCTGATCGAGCGGACGTTCGCCTCCGTCGCGGGGCTGCCGAGGGCCGTCGTCCACCTGTACACGGCGACGGGGCCGGTGTGGCGCGACGTCGTGCTCGGGTCCGGCCGGGACGGGGTGCGGCGGCTGATCCTGGACGGGGCGGCCGACGTGGCGCGGCTCGCGGGGCCGGGCGTGCGGTTCGAGTTCTCCCCCGAGACCTTCAACGTCACCGAGCCCGACTACGCGCTGGAGGTGTGCGACGCGGTCACCGCGCTCTGGGACGCCTCCCCCGACCGGCCGGTGATCCTGAACCTGCCGGCCACGGTCGAGATCGCCACCCCGAACGTGTACGCCGACCAGATCGAGTACATGCACCGCAACCTGGCCAGGCGCGACGCGGTCATCCTGTCGGTCCACCCGCACAACGACCGCGGGACGGGCGTCGCGTGCGCCGAGCTGGCGCTGCTGGCCGGCGCGCAGCGGATCGAGGGCTGCCTCTTCGGCAACGGGGAGCGGACGGGCAACGTCGACCTGGTCACCCTGGCGCTGAACCTGCACGCGCAGGGCGTCGACCCTCGGATCGACTTCTCCGACATCGACGAGATCCGGCGGACGGTCGAGCACTGCAACCGGCTGCCCGTCCACGAGCGGCACCCGTACGGCGGCGACCTCGTGTACACGGCGTTCTCCGGCACCCACCAGGACGCGATCGCCAAGGGCATGGCGCGCCACGCGCGCCTCGCCGCGGAGCGGGGCGTGCCGCCGGAGCGGCTGCCGTGGGACGTGCCGTACCTGCCGGTCGACCCCGCCGACGTCGGGCGCGGGTACGAGGCGGTGATCCGGGTCAACAGCCAGTCCGGGAAGGGCGGCGTCTCCTACCTGCTGCGCACCGGGCACGGCCTCGACCTGCCGCGCCGCCTGCAGATCGAGTTCTCGCGCGTGGTGCAGCGGGCGACGGACGGCAGCGGCGAGGAGGTCACCGCGGACGAACTGTGGGAGCTGTTCCGCGCCGAGTACCTGGACCGGCCGGGACCGGTCCAGGTGACCGGGTGGCGGACCTCCCGCACGGGTCCGGGGCGGCACGACTTCACCGGCGTGGTCCGGGTCGACGGCGCCGGGCGCGAGCGCACCGGCAAGGGCAACGGCCCGCTGGACGCCCTGACCGGCGCGCTGGCCTCCGCCGGGATCGAGGTGGAGGTCCTGCGGTACGCCGAGCACTCGGCCGGGACCGGGCGCGACGCCGCGGCCGTCGCCTACGCCGAGTGCCGCGTGGACGGCGTGACCCGCTGGGGCGCGGGACGCGACACGTCCGTGCTCACCGCGTCGGTGGAGGCCGTCCTGTCCGCGGTCAACCGCGCTAAGAGCGGCTAGACGACTTCAGGGACCGCCTCCACGACAGGCCGGTTCCGGGGATGCGCAGCGTCATGTGACGGCGCCCGTCCGCCGAGCGGGTGTAGCGGGCTCCGCGCGCTCCGACGCTGTGCCCGACGCCCTTCTTGGAGAAGTTGAGGCGGAACGGGCCCATCTTCAGTGATTTCCGATAGCTCCAACCCATGGGGCGGGGATGCCCGGCCGGTGCGCCGGGCATCCCCGCGACCCTTTCCCGGACATCCGAAATCCGCAATAGGGACATTTTTGTCGAGGCAAGGGCAGGACGTGACCAAATCCGGGCGGTCTTCGTCGCGCACCGCCCTTTACCCGCGGCCCCCGGCCGGGGAGCCTGTGCCCGTCGGAGATCGTTTCCATAGACGGAGGTGCGGGTTGGCCAGGCGATCCCTGAGACGAACCCGGCGGACCATGACGGCGGCCGTGCTGACCGGCGCGGCGCTCGCCGCCGCGGGCGGCGGCGCGACGGCGCTGGCCGGGACGTCCCCCAAGATCGTGGTGAAGGACGGGGTCACCCAGCCCGTCTTCTCCTACAAGGACGCGATCCGTGAGCACGTCTACGTCGAGTCCGGCGTGGACAGCGACCGGGACGGCAAGAAGGACCGCGTCAACGTGGACATCATCCGGCCGAAGGAGACCGAGCACGGTCTGCGGGTGCCGGTGATCATGGATGAGAGCCCCTACTACGACAACGCGGGGCGCGGCAACGAGAGCGAGCGCAAGACCTACGACGCGAACGGGAACCCGGTGAAGTTCCCGCTCTACTACGACAACTACTTCGTCCCGCGCGGGTACGCGTTCCTCGCCGTGGACATGGTCGGCACGACCCGCTCCGACGGCTGCCCGGTCAGCGGCGGCCCGACCGACGTCCTCGGCGGCAAGGCCGTGGTCGACTGGCTCAACGGGCGCGCCCGCGCCTACCGGCCGGACGGCAGCCCGGTGAAGGCGACCTGGACGACCGGCCGCACCGGCATGATCGGCAAGTCCTACGACGGCACGCTCGCCAACGGCGTGGCGGCCACCGGCGTCGAGGGGCTGGAGACGATCGTCCCCATCTCGGCGATCAGCAGCTGGTACGACTACAGCCGCATGAACGGCGTGAAGTACACCGACGACGAGCAGCCGTGGCTCGCCGACTACGTCGACACCGACCCGCCCGCCAAGTGCGCGGCCGTCAACGCGGAACTGGACGAGGGCGAGGACGACGCGACCGGCAACTACAACGCCTACTGGAAGACCGCCGACTACCGGGACGGGACGATCGCGCGGGCCTCCCGCGTCCACGCGAGCGTCTTCGCCGCCCACGGCGTCAACGACCTGAACGTGAAGGACGACCACTTCGCCAAGTGGTGGAGCGCCCTCGCGCGGCGCGGCGTCCAGCGCAAGGTCTGGCTGTCGCAGCGCGGCCACGTCGACCCGTTCGACACCCGGCGGGACGCGTGGGTGGCGACCCTGCACCGGTGGTTCGACCACGAACTGCAGAAGGTGCCCAACGGCATCATGAGCGAGCCGCGCGCCGACATCGAGGTCGGACCGGACCAGTGGATCACCCAGCGGGACTGGCCGTCCCGCGACGCGCGCGGCGTCGTCCTGCGCCCCGGCGCGGACGGCTCCCTGGGCCTGAAGCCGGCCGCGGCGGGCGCGACCGCCTCCTTCACCGACGCCGCCGGCCCCGAGGGCGCGGGATACCCGGAGGAGGCGATGGTCGCCGATCCCACGGCGGCGCGGCCCTACCGGACGGCGTTCGTGTCGGCGCCCCTGCCGAAGACCGGCCGCCTGTCCGGCACCCCGGACGCCCGGCTAAGGATCAAGCTGGACAAACCGACCGCGAACCTCACCGCGCTGCTCGTCGACTACGGCGAGGACACCCGCGTGAACTACCTCGGCGCGGGCTCCGGCATCCGGACCCTGACCACCGAGGACTGCCACGGTGAGAGCACGCCCGCCGACGACGCCTGCTACCGGCAGACCGAGGTCACGACGGTCAGCTCACCGGTCAACGTCGTCGCCCGGGGGTGGCTCGACGCCCAGAACCACCGGTCGCTGAGCCGGCCCGAGCCGCTGAGGTCCGGCCGCTACTACACCGTCTCCTGGCAGACGCTCAGCCAGGAGTACCTGCTGAAGAAGGGGCACCGGCTGGCGCTCGTCCTCGCCGGGACGGACGCGGACTACAACTTCGACACGCCCACCGGCGCCCAGGTGACGGTCGACCTGCGCGGCAGCTCCGTCTCCGTCCCGGTCGTCGCGGCCGGGGAGGACGTGGAGACGCTGGTCGCCCCGCCGCGCAGCGCGACCACGTGGCGCGGCCCGTCCGAGGTCAGCCTGCCCGTCCAGGAGCGCAAGCTCTACTGATCCCCTGACACTCCGCCCCCTGCCGTGAGGCCCGCCGCCCCCGAGGCGGCGGGCCTCACGCCCGTCACGACGCGAGGCCCTCGCGGCCCCCAGCAGGTGAAGACGATCGGTCAGCCCTTCGCCGGAGGAGGAAGCCGGTGACCGGGCCCGTCAGATGCTCGGGGCCGTGCGGCGGAGATTCCCTAGTGGTTGTCGGTGTCCTTGCTGGGCTGGACGCGCTTGGGCTCCCCCGGCATCTTCGGGTAGTTCGGCGGGTACGGCATGTCGCCGAGGCCGTGGTCCTTCTCGTCGCGGTCGGCCATGTCGAGCAGGGCGTCGAGGGAGAAGGACGCGTCGTCGATCGCGGCGTGCAGGTCGCCCACCTCGGCGAAGCGGGCCGGCATCGTGGCGATGGTGAAGTCGTGCGGGTGGACGTCGGGCAGCTCGTCCCAGGTCACGGGCGCCGACACCGGCGCGTGCGGGGCCGGCCGGACGCTGTAGGCCGACGCGATCGTGCGGTCGCGCGCGTTCTGGTTGAAGTCGATGAAGACCTGCTCGCCCCGCTCCTCCTTCCACCACCGCGTGGTGACCTCGGCGGGGGCACGGCGCTCCACCTCGCGACCGAAGGCGAGGGCGGCCCGGCGGACCTCTGTGAACGTCCAGCGCGGCTCGATGCGGACGTAGATGTGCACGCCGCCCTTGCCGGACGTCTTGACGTACCCGGTGTAGCCCAGCTCCGACAGCAGGTCGCGGGCCGGGCCGAGCGCCACCCGGACGGCGTCGGAGAAGTCGGTGCCGGGCTGCGGGTCGAGGTCGATGCGCAGCTCGTCCGGATGGTCGACGTCGCCCTTGCGGACGGGCCACGGGTGGAAGGTCAGCGTCCCGAGGTTGGCCGCCCAGGCGATCACGGCGACCTCGGTCGGGCAGACCTCGTCGGCGGAGCGGCCACTGGGGAAGGCGATCCGGGCGGTCCGCACCCAGTCGGGCGCGCCCTTCGGGATGCGCTTCTGGTAGAAGGCGTCCGACTTGCCCGCGCCCATGCCCGCCTGGCCGCGGGCGTAGTCCTCGCGGGTGGCCATCCTGGCGCCCTCGAAGACCCCGGCGGGCCAGCGTTCCAGCGTCGTCGGGCGGTCGCGGGTGGCGCGCAGGATCCCCTCCCCCACGGCCAGGTAGTACTCCACGAGCTGCCGCTTGGTGTAGCCGTGCTCGGGGAAGTAGACCTTGTCGGGATTGGTCACCTTGACGAGCCGATCCCCGACCGGGATCTCGATGAAGGGCGAGGCCATAACCGCACGTTAACCCACGGGCACGACAGTCCTCCCGCGCACCCGCGCCGGGTACGGTCGAACCCATGGAGAAGATCCGCAAAAGCGAGGACGAGTGGCGGGCCCGGCTCAGCCCGGAGGAGTACCGCGTGCTGCGTGAGGCGGGCACCGAGAAGCCCTTCACCGGCGAGTACACCGACACCAAGACCGTCGGCGTGTACCGGTGCCGCGCGTGCGGGACCGAGCTGTTCCGGTCGGAGACCAAGTTCGAGAGCCACTGCGGCTGGCCGTCGTTCTTCGCGCCGTCCGACTCCGACGCGGTCACGCTGATCGAGGACCGCTCCCTCGGGATGGTCCGCACCGAGGTCCGCTGCGCGGTGTGCGACTCGCACCTCGGGCACGTCTTCCACGGCGAGGGCTACGACACCCCGACCGACGACCGGTACTGCATCAACTCGATCTCGCTCACCCTCGAACCGGCCGAATGACGCAACCTCCCCGGGCCCTGACGCGTCACATCGACGAACGCGGAAGTGACCGCCAGCCCCCCGGGGAGCCGCCGTGGACGAGTTCACCCCCTACGAGACCGCGTTGCTCTGCGGCGGGCCCACGCGCGCCGCGCAGTGCGCCCTGCTCGCCCTCTACGAACGGCGCCGCGTGCGGGTCTCGCGGGGCACGCGCCGCGTGACCGTCGTCGAGCGCGAGGCAGGCGACGGGATCCAGGCCGCGCTTCTCGACGAGGTCCCCGACACCGGCATCCAGCTCGGCCACGTCCTCGACGCGGTCGCCGAATCCGACGAGGTGGCCGCCGTCGCGGGCGGCCTGGTCGGGAGGGGCCTCCTGCGCCGGGGGTTCCGCGGCCGGCTCCGGCCGACGCGCGAGGGCAGGGCGGCCCGGCGGAGGCTCCGCGCGGACGCCGAGTCCGGCACCGCGTCCGGGCCGGGCGCGCTGAAGGGCACCGGGCCGGGCGCGGTGAGACGGCTCGCCGTGCTGGGCACGGCCGCCGTCGAGGACGCCAAGCTCCGCCAGGTCATGGAGATGGACAACCCCAAGCCGCTCGACCTGCCCTACGCCTGGGCCCTGAGCGGGGTCAACCGGAACACCGAGCAGAGCCGCCTGTCCGACACGCAGTACTCGGGCTACTACTACGACTCGAACTCCGGGGGATCCGGCAACTACTAAGGGGTCTCGGGGACCTCGCAGTCGTCCTTGTCGCTCTGCTTGTTGGCCAGGACGACGCTGCCGTTGTCGTCGCTCTTGCCGTGGACGAAGACGCGGGGCTCGTCGTCGCCGCCGTCCCTCAGGAACTGGGTCGTCCACTTGCACAGGTCGATGGCCGGCTCGGAGTTCTCGTCGGCCTCCCCGAGGTCGGTGTAGACGCGCACGAAGCTGCCGCTGCGGCGGACGTCGGTGACGTGCTTGACGACCTTCCTGCCGGGGTCCTTCGTCTCGAAGTACGGCACCGCGTCGGTGATCTCGTCGGGGTCGGCGGCGGCCGCGACGCGCTCGTTCGGGGACGGGACGGTGGCCGTGCGGGCGGCGACGGCGGCGCGGGGCGCGGGCCCCGAGCCGCCGGGCAGCGCCAGGACGGCGACGGCCGCGAGCACCGCGGCCGTCGCGGTCACCGCCCCCGCGACGCCCAGCCGGCGCCTGCGGGACTCGCGAAGGGACGCGAGCAGGCGGTGCAGGCGGGCCGAGAACTCGGACGGCGGCCGGGCGTGCCGTCCGCGGGCGTGCCGGGCGGGAGACTTGGTCACGGACGGCACTTTACTGCCGGCCGCCCCCGCCCCACGCGCGATCCGGAATAGGAACGGCGGGATCCTCGCGGAGGGACGCCGAACCCGGTCAGATTACGGGCGAGCAGGGAGTTTTCCATGGGCCCGCCGGGCCACCGGCGGCGCGTCAGCCGGCGGCCAGGCGGTGGGCGAGCCAGGCGACGGCCTGGGGCTGGCGGTACTCGACCGCGTGGTGGCCGCCGTCGAAGAGCTCGAAGAAGACGTTCTCCGGCGGCACGCCCGCCTGCTCGACGGCGTCGCGGAAGGCCAGCGCGCCGAGGTCCAGGAACCATTCGTCGCGGGTCCCCGCGTCGATCCAGATGGCCCGCATGGACCGCAGCGCCTCGGCGTGCGCGGGCGCCATCCGGACCGGGTCCCACTCCAGCCAGCGCTCCCAGATCCGCGGCCGCAGCGCCCCGGTGACCGGGTCGAAGGGCAGCAGCGGCGTGCCGTCGGCGCCGGGCGAGAAGCAGGCGGACACCCCGAGGATCTCCAGCAGCCGCATGTCCTCCTCCTTGGTGAAGGCGACCCGGGAGCGGAAGTCGTCCCACCAGGAGAAGATGTCGCCGTCGTAGGCGCGCAGATGCCGCGCGGCCCACAGGAAGTGGGGGATGTACTGGGCCTCCGACAGGGCGTCGCCGGAGTGGGTGGCGAACGCGCCGAACAGGTCGGGCCTCAGCATCGAGGTGACCATGGCGCCCAGGCCCCCGCTCGACTTCCCCGCGATGGCGCGGTGGTCGCGGGCGGCGAGCGTCCGGTAGCGGGCGTCCACCCAGGGGACGATCTCCTCGCACAGGTAGGAGTGGTACCGGCCCGTCCCGGTCGAGTCGACGTACTGGCTTCCGCCGTAGGCCGTCCAGGCGTCCACGAACACCATGATCATGGGCGGCGCCGCGCCCCGCGCGAACAGCTCGTCGACGGCGACCGGCACGGGCCTGCGGTAGGCGGTGGGCGCCTTGCTCCAGGCCTCCAGCCTTCCGGTGAAGCCCAGCAGCATGTAGACGGCCGGGTAGCGGCGCCCGGGCTCGTCGTCGTAGCCGGGGGGCGTGTAGACCCACAGCGGCCTGCGGTGCGGGTCTCCCAGCGGGTTGCCGCGAAGCAGTTCGCTGTCGACGGTGTGCTCGTCGAGCCTGCCGGCGAAGTCTTCTGGCCATGGGGACATGCGGCCTCCTGATCTCGGGGCCGCCGAAATTACTACGGAATCATAATATTTGCAATGATAATATTCCGCCGGTGAAGGACACGGCGACGGACTCGATCGACCGGCACATCGCCCACTGGACCAGCGAGCTGCCCGACCTCGACCCCCACATCGAAGGCGCGGTGACCCGCATGCAGGTCCTCGTGCGGTTCCTGCGGCAGGACAAGGAGGCCGGGCTCGCCGAGCACGGCCTCGAAGGGTGGGAGTACGACATCCTGTGGCGGCTGCGCTCGGTCGGGCCGCCCTACCGGGCCGCCCCGACCTGGCTGGCCGAGGCCCTGGGCACCCACCCGGCCACGCTCACCGGCAGGCTGAACCGGCTCGAGAAGGACGGGTACGTCGTGCGCGCACCCGACCCCGCCGACCGCCGGCGCCTCCTGGTCCATCTGACGGACCAGGGGCACCGGGCCTGGCAGGACACGATCGGAGCGTCGGCGGCCACGGAGCACGCCCTGCTGGGCGTGCTCACGGACGCCGAGCGGGAGCAGCTCGCCGACCTGCTGCGCAGAGTCGTCCTCGCCGTGGAGGACGGCGGGCCGGACCTGATGCCGCCCGCCACCTGACGGGCGGCCGGAACGGCCCGGCGGCGGACGCTAGGCCAGCCCGGCGACCAGCTCGGCGACCGGCTTGCGGCGACCCGTGTAGAAGGGCACCTCCTCGCGGGTGTGCAGGCGCGCCTTCGCCCCCCGCAGGTGCCGCATCAGGTCGACGATGCGGTGCAGCTCGTCGGCCTCGAACGCCAGCATCCACTCGTAGTCGCCGAGCGCGAACGCCGACACCGTGTTGGCCCGGACGTCGGGGTAGTCGCGCGCCATCAGGCCGTGCTCGGAGAGCATCGCGCGGCGCTCGTCGTCCGGCAGCAGGTACCACTCGTAGGAGCGGACGAACGGGTACACGCACACGTAGGCGCGGGGCTCCTCGTCGGCGAGGAACGCGGGGATGTGGCTCTTGTTGAACTCCGCCGGGCGGTGCAGTGCCATCTGCGACCACACCGGCTCGCTCGCACGGCCCAGCGCCGTCCGCCGGAACCGCGTGTAGACCTCCTGCAGGTCGTCGGACGTGGGCGCGTGCCACCAGAACATGTAGTCGGCGTCCGCCCGCAGGCCCGCGACGTCGTAGGCGCCGCGCGTGGTGACGTCCTTCTGGGCGGCCTGGTCGAGGAGGTCCTGCACCTCCGCCGCCGCCTGCTCGCCCACGGTCCCCGGCTTCGCGACCCGGAACACCGACCACATGGTGTAGCGGATCACGTTGTTGAGTTCGCGCGCCTTCGGCTTGCCCTGCTGCTCCGTCATGGTCCAACTCCTTCTCGACTGCGCAAATGGTCCAGGACGCGGAGCGCCGCCGCGCGCGCGGAGGCGATGCACGCGGGGATGCCGAGGCCGTCGTAGGCGGCGCCCGCGACGGCCAGCCCCGGCGCTCCGGCGACCGCGGCCCGGACCTTGGCCACGCGGTCGGCGTGGCCCACGTTGTACTGCGGGAGGCCGCCGCCCCACCGGGTCACCCGGCTCTCGACCGGAAGCTCGGTGACGCCGCACGTCGCGGCGAGCTCGGCCATGGCGGTCGCGACGAGCTCCTCGTCGGCCCGCTGGAGCAGGTGCTCCTCGCCGTACCGGCCGATGGAGCAGCGCACCGCGACGACGCCCGGGTCGCGGTCGCGCAGGTGCGGCCACTTCAGCGAGCTGAACGTGACGGCCTTGACCCCCCGGCCGCCGCGGGCCGTGTCGCTCTCCACGTTCGGGACGAGGTAGCCGCTGCCCTCCGGAAGCCGCGGGAACGCGGTCGCCCGGTAGGCGAGCGTGATGATCGCCATACTGGCGTGCTCGATGCCGCCGAGCTCCCGCGCGGCGGCGGGGACGTCCGGCTCCAGCAGGCGGGACGCCGGGGCCGCCGGGACCGCGACCACCACCGCGTCGGCGTCGAGGTACTCGGGGTCGCGGGCGGACCCGACGGTGAGGCGCCAGCCGTCCTCGCGGCGGCGCAGCTCGCGGACCGTGGCGCCGGTCCTGACCGTCCCGCCCGCCTCGGCGATGTCGGCGGCGACCAGGTGCGGGAGCGTGCCGAGCCCGTCCGGCAGCGTGGCGAACACCGGGCCCGGGTCCTTCGGCGCGGCGTCCCGGATCCCCTGGACGGCGTGGATCAGCGACCGGTGGGACCGCGCGGCGGCGGCGACGGCGGGCAGCGTGGACTCGAAGGACAGCAGCTCGGCCCGTCCCGCGTACACGCCGCCGAGCAGCGGCTCCACGAGCCGGTCGACGACCTCGCCGCCGAGGCGGGCGCCGATGTAGCCGGCGACGGACACGTCCCCGCCGCGCGGCGTCTCCGGCAGCACGAGGTCCAGCGGGACGCGCGCGAGCCCGGCCGGCGACAGCACGTGCGCGGCGGCCAGCGCCTTCAGGTCGGACGGGACGCCCATCACCTGGCCGGACGGGATGGGCCGCAGCGCGCCGCGGCTGAGGATCGCCGAGGAGGTGGTGCCGGGGTTCACGAGTTCGCCGGAGCGGCCGAGGTCGCGCACCAGGTCCAGGCCCTCGGGGCGGCGTGCGAGCATCGACTCGGCGCCCTCGTCCACCGGGATCCCGGCGATCTCGCTGACCCGCAGCTTTCCGCCGATCCGGGAGGCGCCCTCCAGGACGGTCACCCGGACGCCCTCCCGGACGAGCACGCGCGCGGCGGCGAGGCCCGCGATGCCGCCCCCGACGACAACGGCATGGGACGTGGTCATGCCTCCAGCCTTCCAGACGCCTCGCCGGATCGCGCACCGGGGCGGGCCCGGCGCCGCGCCCGGGCGCCGGATTCTTGTCACGGAGATGACAAGATCTCAAAACCATGCCAGTGAATACTGGCGAACATGATGCCTCGGAAGACCTCCACCCTCCTCACGGCCGCCCTCACGGCGGCGGCGCTCGCGGCCGGCGGGCTCGCGTCCCCCGCGTCGGGCGCGGCCCGCGGCGAGTTCACGCCGGTCGCGCTGCCGTTCTTCTGGCCGAACAACAGCCTCTACGACGTGGACGCCGCCTCGGCCGACAGCGTCTGGATCGCCGGGAACCAGGGCGAACTCGTGATCCCCGGACCGATCCCGGGAACCGGGCAGAGCATCCCCGGAAACCCCGTCGTCCGGCGCTGGAAGGACGCCCGCTGGGTCGAGTACGACCTCCAGAACCTGTCCAGCCGCGGCACCATCACCGACGTCGACGCGGCCGGTCCCGAGGACGTGTGGATCACCGGCCCGAAGTACGGCTCCGGCGGCACGGCGCCGGAGCCGTACGCGGCGCGCTTCACCGGCTCGCGGTTCGAGCAGGTGGCGCTGCCGCCCGGCGCCGTCGGCGCGAACCTCCAGGCGAGGGCCGACGGCGTGTGGGTCGCCACCGCCGGCGCCGTCTACCGCCGGACGGGCGACACCTGGACGCGCGTCACCGCGATCCCGGACATGCAGCAGAACGCGTCCTACATCCGGGCGGACGACGACATCTGGTTCCTCGGCACCGTCTCCGCCGCCGACCAGACGCTCACCGCACGCCACTGGGACGGGCACTCCTGGCAGAGCGTCCCGGTGCACGAGCCCGTCCCCGGGACGGGCTTCACCGACATGATCGCCCTCTCCCCCACCGACGCCTGGGCCACCGGCATCAGCTACCGCACCTCCCCGGCCTCGCCCGTCCTGATGCACTGGGACGGCACGGCCTGGACGGGCGTCACTCCGCCCCCCGGCCTCAACGCGCTCACCCGGATCGTCCGGGGCGGGGACGGGACGCTGTGGGCGATCGGGCACTCGCTCGACGAGCCCGCCAAGCCCGGCCTGCTCCGCTACGACGGCGGGGCCTGGGAGCGCGTCCCGACCACCGCCGTGCCGAACCGGAGCAACGTCTACGCGACCGCGCTCGCCGTCGTCCCCGGCACCGGCGCCCTGTGGACGCTCGGGTCCGTGAACGTCGGCGGGCCGGTCGTCCTCACCGACGGCCCTTGATCACCGGCGGCCCGTGACCGCCGCGTGCCCGCTTCGTTCCCGGATCGCGACCGGCCCCGGGGAACGGTGATCCGCCGCACTCCGTCCAAGCCCCATGCGGATCGTCAGGAGCATCACCTGCGCACTGCTCGTCCTGCCGCTGGCGGCGGGCATGGCCGCGTGCGGAGGCGGCGGCGGCCAGTCCTCCGGAGCGTCGGACACCGCCCCCCGCGGCGTGGCCACGGCGCCGGCCCTCCCGAGCAGCGGCGCCCAGCGCGCCGAGGGCGTCCCGCAGAGCGGGACCGCGAAACGGCCGGAGAAGCCCCTGCCCACCGGGCGCGAGGTCGTCCAGACCGCCGACCTGCGGGTGCGGGCCAAGGACGTGGAGGCCGCCGCCGCCAAGGCCAAGCAGCTGGTCGCCGCGGCGGGCGGCTACGTCGAGCGGGAGTCGACGTCGAGCGACCCGGCCCGCTCGGAGATCGCGCTCAAGATCCCGAGTGACCGGTACGCCGAGGTGCTGGGCCGGCTCGGCGCCGACCTCGGCACCAAGCTGTCGCTCGGCCAGCAGGCCGAGGACGTGACCGGCGAGGTGGCCGACGTCGACGCGCGGGTGCGGTCCGCGAAGGCCACGCTGGAGTCGTTCCGCAAGCTGCTCGGCCGGGCGGGCTCCGTCGGCGAGATCATGAGCATCGAGCAGGAGATCTCCGAGCGGGAGGCCGACCTGGAGGCGCTCCAGGCGCGCCAGAAGTCGCTCGCCCACCGCACGCAGTTCGCGACCGTGACCGTGACCCTGGTGAGCAGGACCTCGCCGCCCGAGAGGGACGAGCCCCGCGGCGGCTTCGTCGGCGGGCTGGAGAACGGCTGGCACGCGTTCACCGCGTTCGTCGGCGGCGTCGCCGCCGTGCTGGGCTGGCTGCTGCCGTTCCTCGTCGCGGCGGCCGTGATCGGGCTGCCGGCGCTGGCCCTGCGCCGCCGGAGGCGCGCCCGGTCCGCGGCCCGCGACGCCGACTCCGCACCGGCCTCGGAGCAAACGCCGGAGCCGGAGCCGGAGAACGCGAAGGCCGCCGTCGGCGCGGGCGAGGAGCCCCCGCAGGGGCCGCCGCCGCCCGCCTAGCGCGGGTCCTCGGCGCTCGCCTCGTGGACGAGGTCGGCGAGGCGGGCGAGCACGTCCGGGTCCATGGACGGCAGGACGCCGTGGCCGAGGTTGAAGATGTGCCCCTCGGCGGTGCGGCCGCGGGCCAGCACGTCGCGGGCGCGGCGCTCCACGATCTCCCACGGGGCGAAGAGGACCGCCGGGTCGAGGTTGCCCTGCAGGGCCTTGCCCGGCTCGACGCGGCCGACGGCCTCGTCCAGCGGCACCCGCCAGTCGACGCCGACGACGTCGGCCCCGGCCTCGCCCATCAGGCCGAGCAGCTCGCCCGTCCCGACGCCGAAGTGGATGCGCGGGACGCCGAGCGGCTCGATCTCGGCGAAGATGCGGCGGGCGTGCGGCAGGACGGACTCGCGGTAGTCCTCCGCGGCGACCGCGCCCACCCACGAGTCGAAGACCTGCACGGCGCTCGCACCGGCCGCGATCTGCACCTTCAGGAAGGCGATCGTGAGGTCGGCCAGCCGCTCCATCAGCCGGTTCCACAGCCGCGGCTCGCCGTACATCATGGCCTTGGTGCGCTCTTGGTTCTTGGACGGGCCGCCCTCGATCAGGTACGAGGCGAGCGTGAACGGGCCCCCCGCGAACCCGATGAGCGGCGTCGCGCCCAGCTCTCCGACCAGGCCCTCCACGCCCTCGGTCACGTACGGGACGTCGTCGGGCGAGAGGGGGCGCAGCACGTCCAGGCCCGCGGCGTCGCGGATGGGATCGGCGATGACCGGGCCGACGCCGGGCTTGATGTCGAGGTCGACGCCGACCGCCCGGAGCGGCACCATGATGTCGCTGTAGAAGATCGCCGCGTCGACCGCGTACCGGCGCACCGGCTGCATCGTGATCTCCACGATCATGTCCGGGCGGGTGCACGACTCCAGCATCGGGACGCCCTCGCGGACCCGCAGGTACTCCGGCAGGGAGCGCCCCGCCTGGCGCATGAACCACACCGGCGTGTGCGGCACCGGACGGCGCCGGCAGGCCAGCAGGAAGGGGCTCTCGGCGAGGCCGCCGTTGTCAGGCGTCCGCGCGGAGTGGTCGTTCGAACGGGCTGCGTCAGCGGTCACGTTGCGATGGTCCCACGAAACGCCGACGGGAGAGCACCGGAGTGGCGCGTGAGGCGCAACGAACTTCCGGACACGCCGAGCGAAGTCCCGCATTCTGTCACCGGCGCGTGCGAACGTGATGCGTGTCATAGCCGAGGGAGGTTCCCCCTTGTACTGCTTCACCTGCGGTGATGAACGGGTGTTCGAGCAGCCGCCGTGCGAGGACGGGCACGGCGAGGAGTGCCCCGAGCGAGCCTGCGCCGACTGCGGCTCGGCCGTCCTGGTCGGCCTGCCGCCCGCCGCCACCGCCCCGGCCCGCCCCCGGGCCTCCGAGACCGCCCGGGCGCGCGGCGACGCCGCCACCGCGCGGGCCGTGGCCTGACCGGCCCGGCCCCCGAGACGAAACCCGTGCCGTGCCTGCCTCCCCTCCACGTCCTCCCGCCGCCCCCCGCGGCGCCGCCCCGCCCCGCCGCCACCGGCCCGAGCCGGGGCCCGGCGACCCGTCCCTCCCCCGCGATCAGGCCGGTCCGCCCATGAACCCACCCGCCTTCCAGCGGGCCGTCGACACGCTGCGCGAGATCCTCGACGGGCCCGCCCTCCGGCCGGAGCTCGACCTTGAGGACATGCCCGCCCCGCAGAGCCTCGCGCCCTACGCGGCGGCCATGTCCGGCAGCGTCTACCGCGACGACGACACCGAGGTCGCCATGGGCCGCCTCATCGTGCTGTACGACCCCGAGGGCCGCTCCGGATGGACGAACGGCTTCCGCGTCGTCGCCTACATCCGCGCCGACCTGGAGCCCGACATCGCCGCCGACGAGCTGATCGGCTCCGTCGCGTGGGACTGGCTGCTGGAGGCCCTGGAGCCCGCCGGCTACGCGGGGGTGTCGGGGACGATCACCCGCGCGGTGTCGGAGAGCTTCGGCGACAAGAGCGACGAGCCCTCCACCACGGAGCTGGAGCTGCGCGCCTCGTGGTCCCCGACGGGCGACGACCTCGCCGGTCACGTGCTGGCCTGGTGCGAGGTGATGTGCACCACGGCGGGGCTTCCGCCCACCGGTGTGACCGCCCTGCCGGACCGGCCGGGCGGCGGGGGCGGCTGAGCGACGTACGGTAGGGGGCGTGAGCACAGCGTCCGAAACCGAGGCGGCGGGGGAGAACACGGAAGAAGTGGGAGTGTCCGAAACGCGCGCCACCGGCCCCGAACGGGGCGCCGGTGCGGAGAAGACGGCGGCGACCCCTCCCGGGAGCGTTCCCGGTCCGGCCGGGCCGGGCCCCGGCCCGGCGGGCGCGGAGGCCGACACCGGTCCCCCTGCCATCCCGCTGCTGGAGCCGCGCGAGGGCGTCCCGCCGGTGCTCACCGCTCCGGCCGACCTGGAACGCGTCATCGCGGCGTTCGCCGCCGGCACCGGTCCCGTCGCGGTCGACGCCGAGCGGGCCTCCGGCTACCGGTACGGCCAGCGCGCCTACCTGATCCAGCTGCGCCGCGCGGGCGCCGGCACCGCGCTGATCGACCCGGTCGCGCTGCCCGACCTGTCCGGGCTCGACGCCGCGCTCGCCGACGCCGAGATGGTGCTGCACGCCGCCAACCAGGACCTCCCGTGCCTGGCCGAGGTCGGCCTCGTCCCGCGCCGGCTGTTCGACACCGAGCTGGCCGGGCGGCTGCTCGGCTACCCCCGGGTGGGGCTCGGCTCCATGGTCGAGAACGTCCTCGGCTACGTGCTGGAGAAGGGCTACTCGGCGGCCGACTGGTCGACGCGCCCCCTCCCGGAGGACTGGCTGCGCTACGCCGCGCTCGACGTCGAGCTGCTGGTCGAGCTGCGCGACGCGCTCCACGGCGAGCTGGAGGCGGCGGGCAAGCTGGAGTGGGCGCGCGAGGAGTTCGCCGCGATCCTGACCACGCCGCCGAAGCCGCCGCGCCCCGACCCGTGGCGCCGCACGTCCGGCATCCACCGGGTGCGCAACCGGCGGGCGCTCGCCGCCGTCCGCGAGGTCTGGGAGGCGCGCGACAAGATCGCCCGCGAGCGGGACCTGTCCCCCGGCCGGGTGCTGCAGGACGCGGCGATCATCGAGCTGGCGCAGAAGTCGCCGAAGACCCCGGCCGAGCTGCAGGCCCTGCCGACGATGCGGGGCCGCGGCGCCCGCCGGCACCAGTCGGCGTGGCTGCGCGCCGTCGCCCGCGCCCGCGAGCTCGGCGAGCGCGGGCTGCCCGAGTCGAACCTGCCCGGCGACGGGCCGCCGCCCGCGCACCGCTGGGCCGACCGCGACCCGGAGGCCGCCAAGCGGCTCACCGCCGCCCGCGCCGTCGTCGCCGCGCTGGCCGACGAGCACTCGATGCCGTCGGAGAACCTCGTGCAACCCGACTACGTCCGCCGGCTGGCGTGGACGCCCCCCGCGGAGTCGTCGCCGTCCGCGATCGGCGCCGCCCTGCGCGACCTCGGCGCCCGCGGCTGGCAGGTCGAGCTCACCGCGCAGCCGATCGCCAAGGCGTTCCTCCGCCTCGAAAGCAAAGGTGAGCTGTAGGCGGACTTGCACGGGGGCGGCCGCGAGGCACACACTGGCTTAGGTTAGCTTTGCCTAAAACGTGTGTGTTGATCCCCCGAGGAGTACGTCGATGCTGCTGGGCAACTTCCTCATCGGCCTGCGTGAGGGGCTCGAGGCCGCCCTGGTCGTGAGCATCCTGATCGCGTACCTGGTGAAGACCGGCAACCGCCGGGCCCTGCTCCCCGTCTGGACGGGCATCGGCGCCGCCGTCGTCCTGGCGTGCGGGTTCGGGATCGCGCTGAGCGCCGCGTCGTCGGAGATGCAGTTCAAGACGCAGGAGCTGTTCGGCGGCGTCCTGTCGATCATCGCGGTGGGGCTGGTCACCTGGATGGTCTTCTGGATGCGCAAGACCGCCCGGTTCATGAAGGCCGAACTGGAGGGCAGGCTGGAGGGCGCGCTCGACGTCGGGCCGGTCGCCCTCGCGGCGGTGGCGTTCCTGGCCGTCGGGCGCGAGGGGCTGGAGACGGCGCTGTTCCTGTGGACCAACATCTCCAACTCCTCCGGCGGGTCCGCCCAGCCGATCACCGGCGCGTTCCTCGGCCTCGCCGTCGCCGTCGCCCTCGGCTACCTGCTCTACCGCGGCGGCCTCAAGATCAACCTCAAGCGGTTCTTCACCTGGACGGGCGCCGCGCTCATCGTCGTCGCCGCCGGCGTCTTCGGCTACGGCTTCCACGACCTGCAGGAGGCGGAGGTGTTCCCCGGCCTGCACGCGGTCGCGCTGGAGCCGCACGCCTTCTTCGCCAAGTTCGGCGGCGCCGGCGACTGGATGCAGACCGTCTTCCAGGGCGTCCTGAACGTCACCCCGCAGATCACGTGGCTTCAGCTGGTCATGTGGGCGGCCTACCTGGTGCCGGTGATGGTGCTGTTCCTGCGCAGCCCGTCGCCGTCCAAGCCCGCCCCGGCCAAGGCCACCGAGCCGGCGCCCACGTCCTGACGCCGCGTCACAGGTCGGGCAGCGGGTCGCGGGGAAGGCTGTCGCGGGCGAAGACCTCGGCGTCGGCCGCGTTGACGACCGGCACGTACTCGTCGTCGAGCTCGAACACCGCGCCCCCGAACTCGAACGACGCCCCGACGCCCGTCTCCACCGGCCCGATCCGGGTGCCGCGCGGGTAGCTGCCCCAGATGCTCTTCGGGGTGCTGCGGCTCAGCGGGCCGGTGGAGATCACGGCGACCTGGTCGCCGGTGACGACGAAGACGAACCCCGCACCGCCGCCGTAGGTCATCGCGGGGAAGATGTAGCGGATCTCCCCGTCGATGCCGAGGAACTCCCTGCAGCGCTCGCGGAGCGGGCGTGGCACCGGCATGGCGGTTGGGGCACCTCCCCCAGGGCGGGTCGACGTCGCCCCAATCATGCACCGATCGGACAGATCGTGACCAGTCTCACGCGGTCGCCAGCGCCGCGGTCGGGGGCAGCCGCGCGGCCCGCGCCGCCGGGTACAGTCCCGCGACCGTCCCGATCACCAGGGTCGCGGCGAGCGCGCCGCCGAGCGCCCACGCCGGCACGACCGGCGGCCACCCCTTCCACAGCGCGAACCCGGCCGTCACCGCCGCGCCGAGCACGACCCCGGCCGCGCCTCCGAACGCCGACAGCAGCAGCGACTCGGCGAGGAACTGGACCCGCACCTGGCCGCGGGTGGCGCCGAGCGACCGGCGCAGCCCGATCTCGCGGCGCCGCTCCAGCACCGAGATCACCATCGTGTTGGCGACCCCGACCCCGCCGACGAGCAGCGCGACGGCGCCGAGCCCGAGCAGCAGCCCGGTGAACGCCCCGGACGCCGCGGCCCGCGCCTCCAGGGCGTCGGAGGGCCGGCTGACCTGGACCTGCTCCGGATGCTCCGGGTCGACCGTCCGGGCCAGGACGTCCCGGACATCGCCGACCGACGCGTCCGCGGAGCGCTCGTAGATCGTCGTGGGGTGGCCGTCGAAGCCGAGGTACCGGCGGGCGGCGTCCCAGCCGACGAGGGCGGAGCGGTCGATCTCCGGGGCCAGCTCCGCCGGCCGCAGCACGCCGAGGACGACGAACCACCGGCCGCCGATCCAGACCTGGCCGCCCGCCCGGTCCAGGCCGAGCCGCCGCGCCGCCTCCGACCCGAGCACGACGGCGGGACGGCCCCCGGTCGCCGCGTCCAGCGCCCGCCCGCTCGCCGGCGCCACGTCGAGCGTGCCGAGCAGCCCCGCCGTGGCGGCCTGCACGGCGATGCCCTGCGTGACCTCCTCCGGGATCCGGTCGGTGCGGCGGACGGTGGCCTCCACCGACCCTGTCGCGCCGACCGCCGTGACCGTCCCGATCCGCCGCACCATCTCCGGCGCCGTCTCGGGCAGCTGCGCCTTGTCGCCGAACAGCGTGTCGCCCGGCTTCGCCGTCAGCAGGTTCGTGCCCAGCCGGTCGAGCCGCCGGAGCAGGTCCTCCCTGCTGGAGGAGGAGATCCCGATGACGGCGACCATGGTGGCGATCCCGATCGCGATCCCGAGGGCCGACAGCACCGCCCGCGCCGGACGGGCCCGGAGCCCGCCGAGCCCGACGCGCAGCACGTCGCCCGCACCGAGCCGCGCGGGCCTCATCGGCTCACCGTCCCGGCCCGCTCGTCCGCGACGATCAGACCGTCCCGGACCCGCACCCGCCGCGGCGCCCGCGCCGCCACCTCCGCGTCGTGCGTGATGACCGCGACGGTGGTGCCGGCGCGGTTCAGCTCGTCCAGCAGGGCGAGCACCTCGGCGCCCGCGGCGGAGTCGAGGTTGCCGGTCGGCTCGTCGGCGAGCAGCAGGTCGGGCTCGCCCACGACCGCCCTCGCGACCGCGACCCGCTGCTGCTCGCCGCCCGACAGCTGGTGCGGCCGGTGCGCCGTCCGCTCCGCCAGCCCGACCCGTCCGAGCGCCGCCCGCGCCCGCTCCCGCCGCTCCCGCAGCCCGACCCCGCGGTAGAGCAGCCCGTCGGCGACGTTGTCGAGGGCGCTCACCCCCGCGGCGAGGTGGAACTGCTGGAACACGAACCCGATGTGCCGCGCCCGCAGCGCCGACAGCTCCCGGTCCCCGAGCCCCGCGACCTCGTGCCCCGCGACCCGCACGCTCCCCCGCGTCGGCCGGTCCAGCGTCCCGATCATGTGCAGCAGCGTCGACTTCCCCGACCCCGACGGCCCGACGATCGCCACCAGCTCCCCCGGCGCGATCACCAGGTCGACGCCCCGGAGAGCCGCGACACCGCCCCCGTACTCCTTGACCACCCCGGCCAGCTCCACGATGTCCGCGCCCCTGTCGTTCATTCGGCGGGCACCCCGACCTTCATGCCCTCGCGCAGCCCGTCCCCGGCCACCTCGACCCGCCCGCCGCCGAACGCCCCGGCCCGAACGGGCACCAGGCGCCTGGACCCGTCGACGACCTCGACCCCGAAGCCGCCCTCCCGCAGCGCCAGCAGCGCCTCCACCGGAACCGACAGGACGCCTTCGCGCCGCTCGCTCTCCAACTCGACGCTGACCGGCGCCTCGTCCAGCCGTCCCGTCCCGGCGTCCCCGATCGAGATGTCGACGCCGACCGTGGTCTTCTGGTCCTGCCCCGAACCGGTCGTCCGGGCGACGCTGCCGACCTCGCTGATCGTCCCCTTCACCGACGCCCCGCCGGGGAGCTCCACCGACACCCGGGCCCCCTTCTTGGCGAGATCCTGCTTGTCGGCCTCCAGATCGACGTGCACGACCCGCCTCGTCCCGGCCACCGTCAGGACGGGCTGCCCCTGAGCGATCCGCTTCCCCTCGGGCGCCTTGACCTCCCGCACCCGCACGGCCCCGTCCGAGAACACGACCTGCCCGGGGTCGACCTGACCGGTCTCCGCCAGCCCCCGGTCGTCCTGCCATTTCTCGACAGCGGCGGTCGTGGCCCCGGTGAACTCCCCGTCCACGGTCATGCCGCCGTACCCGAGAGCCCGCAGGTTCTCTTCGAGCTGCCGGACGTCCTTCCCGGAGACGCCCTCACGCAGCGCCCGGTACATGGGCCGAGCGCCGTACATCAACGTCACGGGCTTGCCCGCCACCGACAGGAGCGCCTCCCCGCGCCGAACGGTCGCACCCTCCTCCGGCGCCCAGGTCACCACCCCGGACGCCCCGATCCACACGTCCCGGACATCGGCATAGGTGAGCTTCCCGTCCACCTTCTCGGTGTCCACGAGATCGCCCCGGCTCACCACCGCCGTCGCCAACGGAATCTGCGCCCCCTGCGCCTGGCCCCCGTCCCGGCTCCAGGCAAGGGCGCCGCCGACCACCACCACGACGGCGGCGGCCCCACCCGCGACCGCGACCCGCCTCACTTCCCGACCCCCGGCAGGCTGCCCTTGCACGCCTCCCGCGCCTTCTCTGCCTGCCCCCGGTCGACCTGCCCGGTCGGAAGCTTGATCTGCCCGTCCGGCCCCGGATCCGGGATGTCGACCCCGTGCTCGCGCATGCACTGGGTGAACTCGACGTACTGGTCGCGCACCTTCGGATCCTTGAGGTCGGGCATCTTCCCGCCCGCCTGAAGCCACGACTGGCACTTCTTCAGCGCCGCCTCCAGCTTCGAGCGGTCACCGCCCTTCCCCAGCCGCATCGCGTGCCCGTCCCCACTCCCCGGGTCAGGAACGTCCACCCCGTTGTCCCGCATGCACTGCGCGAACTTCAGCTGAGCGTCCTCCGGAGAGACCGACCTGCTGGGCGAAGCAGAGGCCGAGGCCACCCCACCAGCACTGGCGACCCCGCTCTCTTTCCCATCGCCCCCACACCCGGCGACACCCAGCACAAGCCCCGCGACAACACCCAGAACCCAAACCCTCATGGTCGGCCCTCTCCCCGAAGCACCCTGCCCCGGCCCGCCCATAAGACCCCCCAGAGGGTTAAACCCGCATTAGCGGCTGTTGTGAGTGGCTGGAGGCGGGGCGTGGGTGCGGGCGGCGGCGGACCAGTGGGGGGCGTTCCAGTGGGCGGCTATGGCGGCGGCTTCGGCGAAGTGGGCGGCGGCCTCGTCGTCGCGGCCAAGGAGGAGGGCGAGTTCGCCGAGGGTGTGGGCGACCGGGCGCAGGGCCAGCGAGACGCTCTCCGCGCCGGCCGGGGGGCCGTCGCGGTGGGGCAGCAGGTCCGCGTAGATCTCCTCGGCGGCGTCGCGGTCGTTCAGGGCGACGATCGCCATCGCGCGCAGGCTCGTCAGGAAGGTGAAGAAGAAGTCGGGCCGGATCGGGGGCGGTGACGTGCGGGCCCGGCGCGCCTCGCCGGTGCGGCCGGCGGCGTGGAGGGCGAGCGCGAGCAGGTCGGTGACCATCGGGCCGAGCGCCTCGTGGAGAGCGCGCACGTCGTCCAGGTGGTCGCCGAGCGTGCCCTCGTTCAGCCAGATCACCGCCAGGGCGAGGCCGAGGAAGCCCGCGTGCACCGATCCGGCGCGCTCCATGCGTTCGGTGGCCTCGGTGTAGAGGCGCCGGGCGTCGGTGAACCGGCCCTCGATGAGCACCAGGGTCGCCAGTGCGATCTCGGCGGCGCTGATCGCCTCCGGCATCCGGTAGGCGCGGGCGAGGTCGAGCGCCTCCCCCGTCGCGCGGCGCATGGTCGCGGGGTCGTTGGCCGCGGCGGCGATCGCGGCCTGGTCGAGCAGCCCGGTCACGCGGTAGACGGGCAGGTCGTGCTCGACGCCGATCTCCACCAGTTCGCGGGCGTGCTCCTCCCCGTCGGGGCCGCCGGCCAGGATCACGAGCGCCGCGGCCCGGAGGCGGGGGTCGGTGGCGAGTTCGAGCGCCTCCCCCGCCGCCGCCATGGCCGTCGGGTCGTCCTCGCCCGCCAGCTCGGCGGCGTACGCGGTGAGGAGGCGTGACCGCACGTCGGCGGCGAGGTCGGTCCGCTCGAGCAGGCGGACGAGGCGGTCGACGACGGGACGGTCGACCGTGCCGTACGTGCGGGCCTGCCAGGGGGTCGGCTCGGTCCAGGCGGTGAACGCGGCGATCACCAGATCGTCGCGGCCGATCGATTCGGCGTACTCCGCGGCCCGCTCGCGCGTGGCCCGCGCCGCGGCGACGGCCCCGGCCCTGACCTGCGCGCGCAGCAGCCTGCCGAACAGGTCGGCGCGCTCGTCCGGTTCGCTGGAGTTGGCGACGGCGTCGGTGAGGAGCGCGACCGCCACGTCGTGGGCGTAGCGCGCCTCGGCCAGCTCGGCGGCCCGGACGCAGTAGCCGACGGCCTTCGGCGATCCCGCCCGCGCGTAGTGGTGGGCGAGCGCCGCGACGTCGCCGGTGCCCTCCAGGGCGGCCGCGATCCGGGCGTGCATCCTGGTGGCCCGCAACCGGGTGACGTCGGCGACCAGTGTGTCCCTGACCAGCGCGTGAACGAACCGGACGCGCCCGGGTCCGGGCTCGTCGAGCAGCCCGGCGATGACGCCCGCGTCCAGGGCGTCCAGCACGCCGTCCTCGTCGGAGTCGGCGGCCCGCACGAGCACGTCCACCGAGCTCTCCCGGCCGGCCACGGCCGCCAGCCGCAACACGGACACGCCGCTCTGCGGGAGGCGCGCGAGCCGGCGCCGCAGCACGTCCCGTACACCGTCGGGTACCTCGGAGAGCGCGACCAGCGCGCCCTCGCCGTTCAGCAGCCGCGCGCTTTCCCGCACGTAGAACGGGTTCCCGCCGGTTCGCTCCGCGATCCCGGCCACGGTCGCGTCGTCGGCCTCGCACTCGGCGCGTACGAGTTCCGCGACGGCGTCGCCTTCCAGTCCGGGCAGGTCCAGCCGGAGCGGCGCGGCGCGGGCGAGGGACCCGAGAGTGTCGGTGAGGCGCTCGCTCTCGTCCGCGCGGTACGCCGCGACGACCAGGATCGGGGCCCGTGCGCCGACGCAACCGCGGAGAAGCTCCAGCGTGGCGGCGTCCGCCCAGTGGAGGTCGTCCAGGACGACGGCTACCGGCCGGTCGGCGGCGACCGCCGCGAGCCAGTTCCACACGGCCCGCCGCAGCCGGAACCGTCCGGCCGCCGCGTCGTCGTCCATCGTCGCGGAGTCGGAGAGCAGCGGCGCCAGGTCGTCCGCGAACTCTCCCGGCGGGACGCTCGACGCCACCGTCCGCAGTGCCTCGACCCACGCCCACGCGGGCGGCGCGCCGTCCACCTCGGGACAGCGCCCGGCGGCGACGAGCCACCCGTCCCGTCCGAGCCGCGCCCCGAAGTGCTCAAGGAGCGTCGACTTGCCGAGACCCGCCTCCCCGGTGACGAGCACAACCCGCGCCCCATCGGCGGTGGCCTCCCCGGCGGCCGCCACCAGCGCCGCGAGCTCGCCCTCACGTCCCACGAACGTTGTCGCGCCGGGCCCGTTCTTCGGAGGCGGCGGCGCGGTCGCCTGGGAACGGGACGCTGGGGCGGGAACAGCCGAGCGGAGGACCTCCGTGCGCTGGGTGAGGATCGCCTCTTCCAAGGTCACCAGGTCCGGGCCGGGGTCGAGGCCCAGCTCGTCGGCGAAGACGGCGCGGGCGCGGCGGAGGGCGGCCAGGGCGTCGGCCTGGCGCCCGCTGCTCCACAGCGCGAGAGCGTGCATGCGCCAGCCCTCCTCGCGCAGGGGCTCGTCGCGGGTGAGGCCCTCGGCCTCGGGAACCACCGCCGCGGGGTCGCCGAGCCGCAGCCCCGCGGCGACGCGCAGTTCGCGGGCGACCACCCGCAGCTCGTTCAGCCGGGCGGTCTCGGCCGCGGCCCACGGCTCGTCGGCGACCTCGGCGAACGCGGGTCCGCGCCACAGCGCCAGCGCCTCGTCCAGCCGGGCGCGGGCGTCACGGGGATCGGCGAGCGCGCGGGCCTCGTCGAGCATCTCCTCGAAGCGCCACGCGTCCACCGACCTCGGCGGCAGCCGCAGCGCGTAGCCGGGCGCCGCGCTCACCAGAAGGCGCGCCGGGGCCCGCGGCGGGCGGCCGGGCTCCAGCAGGCGGCGCAGGTTGGAGACGTACGCCTGCAACGACGCCAGGGCGCGGGACGGCGCTTCGCCGCGCCACAGGTCCTCGACCATCCGGTCGACCGGCACGACGTGCCCGCGCGCGGCCAGGAGCAGGGCCAGGACGCCCCGCTGCCGCGGTCCGCCGAGAGGAACGGGCTCGCCCCCCGCCTCGGCCGCGAACGAGCCCAGCACCCTGATCAAGACCATGAGGCCACACATCGTACGCGCGGCCGGCGGAGGCGTTCCAAGTCGGCTCCAAGTGCCTTCCAAACGTCCGGGAGCAGCCTTGAGCACGTCGAACAGGACGGATGAAGGGCAGGACAGGATGAGCGTCGACACCCAGGACATGGAGATCGTCCACCGCGCCTTCCGCCGCGAGTCGCGGCTGCTCATGGAGCTCGTCGCGGCGGTCGCCCCGGGTGACACCGCCCGCGCCAAGGTGATCGCCGACCACTTCCGCGACTACCGGCTCGGGCTGAAGAACCACCACGAGGGCGAGGACGAGCTGCTGTGGCCGCCGCTCCTGTCCCGGGTGGATCTGGAGGCGGACGTCGTTCTGCGCATGGAGGCGCAGCACGAGCGCGTCGCGGCCACGATGACGAGGCTGGAAGCCGCCGTCCCGGCATGGGAGGCCGCCGCCGGAGCCGACGAGCGCGACACCCTCGTGGCGGCCCTCGCCGAGCACCGCGCGGTCCTGCTCGAACACCTCGACGACGAGGAGGCCACCCTCCTTCCGCTCGCGGCCGAGCACATCACCGAGCAGGAGTGGGCCGCCCTGGGCGACCACCTGGTGGCCCACACGCCCAAACTCACCCTGCTCACGCTCTTCGGTCTCGTCCTGGAGGACGCGGACCCGGCCGAACGGGCCATCCTCCTCTCCGCCCTCCCCAGACCGGTACGCGGCATCTGGCACGTCATCGGCCGCCCCCGCTACGCCCGCCACATCCGCCGCGTCCGCGCCGCCTGACCAGACCCACGCACCACCCAGCAAGCTCACCGAAGACCCGCAAGGAGAAGAACGATGTCGCTGAAGAACATCAACACCGCCCTGGCCGCCGCCTTCGTCCTCTTCATCCTCTGGTTCGGGACGGAGTTCATCCTGAGCCCGGAGACCACCGCGCCGAGCTTCGGCCTGCCGACCTGGCCGTCCGGCGACGGCGGCGGCTTCCTGATCATCAAGGGGATCCGCGACGTCGTCCTGGCCCTGGTCTTCGGCGTCCTGCTGGTGACGGGCCAGCGCCGGGCGCTGGGCTGGGCGCTGCTGGTGGGGGCCCTCGCCGCGTACGGCGACATGGCCACCGTGCTGGGCCACCACGGCTCCGTGGCCACCGCGCTCGGCGTCCACTGCCTGACCGCGACGCTGATGGTGGTCAACGGCCTGCTGATCATGCGCGAGACCCGCAGGGGGGCGGCCGCTCAGGCATCGCCCGCCCCGCGGCACGCCTGACCCCGCCGGCCGCGGGTGCGGCCGGTGGCGCACGCCTGGTGCGGTGGGACCGCGCCAGGCGTGCGCGTGCCGGTCAGAGGCCTGCGGCCGTGCCGGTCAGAGGCCTGCGGCCTGGCCGGCGCGGCGGGGGCCGGCGGACGCGTGGAGCGTCCCGGTGTCGTCGCGCCAGGTCATGTGGAAGCTGCCCATCTGGTACTGGTACGGCGCCATCGGGCGGACGAGGATCCCCATGCGGGCGACCTCCGCGACGACCTCGGCGGGCAGGCGGCTCTCGACCGTCACGGAGTAGTCGTCGGCGAGCGGCAGCATGCGGGGCGCGTCGTCGGCCGCGTACGGGTCCAGGCCGTGTTCGAGGATGCTCGTCATGACCTGCGGCACCGTGATGTGCGGGATACCGGGCGTGCCGAGGGCGAGCCACGGGCGGCCGTCCCGCAGGAGCAGCGTGTTGCCGATGACCGAGCGGATCCGCCCGCCGCCGGTCAGCCAGCCGCCGAGCATGGCGGTCAGGCTGCTCGTCATGGTGCTGCCGATCATCGGGACGCCGCCGATGACCTGGCCCGGGACGCCTCCGCCCTGCACCGTGTTGACGAGCTGGACCCAGTTGCCCTGGGCGTCGACGACGCTCAGCTCGCAGCTGCCGACGGACTCGCCCGACCGGCCGGTCGCCTCGCCCAGCGCGCCCGGCGTCGAGGTGAGCCGGACGTGCTCGGTGAGGTCCACTTTGGTGCGGCTCATCCGGAGAACGGCGGCGAGCGCGCGGTGGTACTCCCGCGACATCAGCACGCTGCTCGGGTCCTCGAAGACCTCCGGGTCGTTGATGAACCCGGTCTCGTACGCGGCGCGGCGCAGCGCGTGCGCCATGTAGTACAGCGACTCGGGCGACTCGGCGTAGTGCCCGAGCTCGGCGACGCCCAGCTCGTGCAGGATGCCGAGGACCATCGCCGACATGACGGCCTGGCGCTCCGGCGGCGCCTGCTGGACGACCTCGACGCCGCCGTGCCGGTAGCGCAGGCCGTCTCCCCACCGGGGCTCGTCCTGGCGCATGTGCCGCATCTCGATCGGCCAGCCGACCTCGTTCGCCCGCTCGACGAACAGCCGCGCCCACTCACCGTCGATGAACAGGTCCGGCCCCTCGGCGGCCAGCTTCGTCAGCGTCCGGGCCAGCTCCGGCTTCGGCCACCGCTGCCCGGCCTGCGGAAGGTGCCCGTCGGGGGTGAAGTGGCGCCGCCCGGACGCGGTGTTCATGTACAGCTCGGCGCTGTGGCCGAGGACCAGGTGTTCGAAGGAGTCGACCTCGTGGCCCTCCTCGGCCCAGTGGATCGACGGCGCGCACAGCCGGTCCCACGGCCGCGACCCGAACCGCTCGTGCATCGCCTTGAGCCCCGGCATGAAGCCGGGGATGACCGCGCAGGGGCCCTCCGGGATCGCGGTGTACGGCCCCGACGAGATGGCGACCGGGCGGAACGGCGCGAGCCCGGGCACGATCGTGCCCATGCTGTTGAGCTCGTGGCACCGGCCCTGCTCGGCGTTCCAGAACAGCATCGTGACCGTTCCCGCGTGGCCGGTCATGTCCTGCTGGATCGTCGCGTTGAGCAGGCTTCCGACGATGGCCGCGTCGATGGCGTTGCCGCCCTCGCGCAGGATGTCGAGCATCGCGTCGGTCACCAGCGGGTGCGCGCTGGAGCACACCGCCTCCCGGCTTCGCGCCGTCGTTTTGGGGCCGATCCGGCCGACCTTGGTTTCGCTCATCGTCCCGTCCTTGTCGAGAGAGGGTTCACCGGCGCCGCGCCTCGACGTCGGTCAGGAACGCCGAGGTCTCGGCGATGAAGGCGTCCGGCTCTTCGAGGAACGCCATGTGCGAGCTGTCGTCGAAGACCCGGAACCTGGCGCCCGCGATGCCGTCCGCCAGCACGGCCATGTGCTCCGGTGCGGCTTCGTCGTGGCGCCCGCAGGTGACGAGGGTGGGCACGCGTATCCGCGGCAGGCGCGGTGTGACGTCCCAGTCCGCGAGCGCGCCGGTGACCGGGCCGAACTCGCTCGTCCCCCACAGGGCCGCGTACACCTCGTCGCCGAAGCCGCCGAGCGCGTCCTTGAGCGGTGCGGGCCACGGCCGCGTCCGGCACATGTGCCGGCGGTTGAAGACGGCGAGGGCGTCCCGGTACTCGCGCGAACGGACCGTGCCGGCCCGCTCGTGCTCGTCGAGCGTCCGGACCACGTCCTCGGGAAGCCGGGCGCGCAGCGCGCGCACCCCGCCGATCCAGCTCGCCACGCTCGGCGGAGAGCTGTTGAGCAGGAGAGAAACCGGCGGCACGGGCGGGTCGCCGAGCGCGTACTCCAGGGCGAGCCATCCGCCCCAGGAGTTGCCGAAGAGGTGGAACTCCTCCAGGCCCAGGGCCGCAACGACCGCCCGAAGCTCCTCGACGAAGTACGGGATCGTCCACGACGGCCCCGGCGGCCGCCGGCCGGACTCCCCGCAGCCCGCCTGGTCGTAGAAGACGACTTCCCGGTCGGCGCCCAGCCGGGCGAGCGGCGCCAGGTAGGAGTGCGGCAGGCCGGGCCCGCCGTGCAGGCACACGATCGGGGTCCGGCCGGGGGTGCCGGCGCGCCAGTACGCGACGGAGCCCTGCGGCATGGAGACGAAGCCGGTCGGCTTCTCGGAGAGGTTCACTGGCGTTTCCCGACGACCGTAGGGACAGGGTGAAGGGTGCGCGCCGAGACCTCTTCTAGTACGAGGCGGGCGTCTGCACCCAGAGCAGTTCCGACGAACCGCGGGACAGGTTCTGGCTGCCGTGGACGTCCTTGCCGGGGAAGGTGAGGCTGTCCCCGGCGGACAGGCGGTGGGTCTCCGACCCGACGGTGATGGCGACCTGCCCCTTGAGGACGAACACGAACTCGGTGTCCGCGCCGTGGGCGAACAGCTCCGGGCCGGTCCCGCCGCCGGGTTCGAGCTTCACCCACAGCACTTCCAGGCATCCGCTGGCGTCCGAACTGACCTGGGCCTCGGTGATGCCGCGGTCCGGGTACTCGTACGCGGCGCGTTCGTCGTGCCGGACGATCTGGCTGCGCGACAGCGTCGCCTGGAACAGGTCGCCGATGTGGGCCCGCAGCGCCTGCGCGATGCGGACCAGGGTCGGCACCGAGGGCGACGCCGTTCCGTGCTCGACCTGCGAGATGAACGCCGCCGACACGCCGGCCTGCTCGGCCAGGTCCCGGACCGCCATTCCGCGCTGGGTCCGCAGGCTGTTGATGTTGCGGCCGAGCAGCGTCTTGACGGCGTCGGCGTCACCGTCCGGCGCCTCGTCGCCGCGGGCCCCCTCGGCGGGCGGACCGCCGAAGTGGCCGGGGCGCTTGTTGCCGCTCTGGTGATGTGCCGGCGGTCGAGCAGCCAATGCGCTTCCACTCCTCTATGAGGCCTTGTACCAGGGTCCGAGCTCGCTGCGCAGCGCGTCGGGCGTCGCGATCGGCCTGGCCAGCAGATCGGCGAGGCCGGTGGCGACGTGGACGAGTTCCGCGTTGCTCTCCGCCTGCCGGTCGCGGCGGACCCGGATGTTGTCCTCCAGGCCCACCCGGCAGTCGGCGCCCCACGACAGCGCGGTCGCGACATGGCGGAACTCGCCCGGGAAACCGGTCGCGGCCACGCTGAGGCTCGCAGCGTCGGGTCCGAGGATACGGGCGGCCGCCTGGGACAGAATGAAGAAGTCGTCGAGGGCGTTGCCGGCGCCGCCGAGCACGCCCAGCACGAGCTGGATCCGCACGGGCCCCTCAAGGGTGCCCTCGTCGAGCAGGAAGCGGATCATGGACAGGTGCCCGAGGTCGTAGGCCTCCAGCTCCGGCGTCACGCCCAGGTCGCGGAACTCGGCGGCGAAGCGGCGGATGGTGCCGAGCGTGTTGGTGAACACGCCCTCGCCGGACTTGTCCAGGACCTCCTGCTCCCAGGCGTGCCGCACCTTCGGCCAGCGCGCCCTGTCCGGGAAGCCCTCGTAGTTCATCGTCCCGAGGTTCAGGGTGCCGATCTCCGGCCGGCAGGCGCGGATGCCGGCCAGGCGCTGCTCCTCGGGCATCCCCGGGGTGCCGCCGGTGCTGATGTTGATGACGGCGTCGGACCGCTCGCGGACGCCGGCCACGATCTCGCGGAACAGGCCGGGGTCGCCGGAGGGGCGGCCGTCGGGCTCGCGGGCGTGGAGGTGGACGCACGTGGCGCCCGCCTCGGCGGCGGCGACGGCCTCCTCGATGATGGCCTCCGCGCCGCACGGGATGTGCGGGCTCTGGCTCGGGAGGACGTCGCCGCCGGTCACGGCGGCGGTGAGGACGCACGGCTCGTACTTGTCGCGCAACATGGCTGATCCCTTCGGTAACGGTGGGTACTTCAGGACGCGAGCGTGCCGAGGTCCGCCGGTAGGCAGACGCCGGTCACCGCGGAGGAAAGATCACTGGCGAGGAACGCGAAGAGGGCGGCGACCTCGTCCGTGCCGATCAGGCGTTTGACGGGCTGGCGGTCGAGCAGCAGCTCCAGCACCTGCTCGCGGGTGAGGCCGCGCAGCGCCATCTGCTCCGGCAGCTGGCGCTCGACCATCGGCGTCGACATCCAGCCGGGGGCGACCGCGTTGACGGTCAGTCCGTGCGGCGCCCCCTCCAGCGCGGCGACCTTGGTGAGGCCGTTGACCGCGTGCTTGGCCGAGACGTAGGCGGCCTTGAACGGCTCGGCCACCAGGCCGGAGACGGAGGAGGTGATCAGGACGCGCGACGCCGGGCGGCCGGTCAGTTCCGCCCAGGCGGCCTTCATGGCCAGGAACGGGCCCTTGACCATCACGTCCATGAGCCGGTCCCACTGCTCCTCGGGGAACTCGGGGATCGGCGCGACGAACTGCACGCCGGCGTTGAGGACCAGCACGTCGAGGCGCCCGTGGCGGCGCAGGGCCTCGGCGACCATGAGCCGGTTGCCCTCGGCCGTCGCCACGTCCGCGACGAAGTCGCAGGCGCCGCCCTCGGCCAGGTCGACGCCGACGACCTCGGCGCCCGCCCGGGTGAGGGCGCGGCAGATCGATTCGCCGAGCGCGCCGGCCGCACCGGTGACCAGGGCGACCCGGCCGGTGAGCAGACCGCTCAGGGAGGTTTCGAACACGCTGGTCAGCGCCCCCTCGGTCGTCGTGGCGGTTCACCACATCGTTACTGTCACTTAGGGGGCGTAAGCTATACTTACGTCGAGAAGGGCGTCAAGGACGAGGTCGTTCCCGACGCCGACGCTTCGCGCTGTTCAATATATTGACGCCACCTGCCCGGGTCGGGCAGGCTGTCACCATGCCGCGCAGCGCAAGGCCGACAGAGGCCGGTAGACCGGGCGACCCGACGCCGCCGACGCCGTCCATGGCGGTCGTGGGCAACCTCGTGCGCGAGCTGCGCCGCACCGCCGGCCTCAGCATCGCCGCCCTCGCCCAGGCCTCCGACCTGAGCCCCGGCCTGCTGAGCCAGATCGAGCGCGGCCAGGGAAACCCCTCCTTCACGACGCTCGTGAAGCTGTCGCAGGCGCTCGACGTGCCGGTCGGCCGGTTCTTCCTCGCCGACACCGAGGCCGGCGCCCTGGTCCGCGCGGGCACCCACCGGCGTCTGCTGCTGGCCGACGAGAACCTCGAGTACACCCTGATCACGCCGCACATGAACGGACGGCTCGGCATGATCAAGGCGCAGGTCGCCGCCGGGTGGAGCAACGAGAGCGCGCCGTTCGAGCACCCCGGCGAGGAGTGCATCCTGATCACCGAGGGCGAGCTGATGGTGTCCATCGCGGGCACCGTCCACACGCTCTACGAGGGCGACTCGATCACCTACGACTCCGGCCTGTCGCACTGGTACCGCAACGCCACCGACCGCAACGCCGTGCTCGTCGGCGCGATGACCCCACCGTCGTTCTGACAGACGGAACACCCAGGCGCAGCCGTTCCGGCTGCGCCTGATTCGTGCGTTCAACATATTGACATCGGATAGCCGGATCGTCACCATGGCCGACACAAGTTCACTTTGATGAACACGGCCAGGCGCCCGGCTCCCGGGGCACCGCACCTCCCATCCGGCACATCACCGAAGGACCACCATGAGAATTCGAATGGGGCATCGGGCAGTCGTCGCGAGTGTCTCCGTCAGCGCGGCCCTCGCCGCCGGTTGCGGCGGAGCCTCGGACTCCGCCGCCAAGGCGCCGCCGAACGTCACGAACGGCGTCGTCTCCATGACCCTCGACGGCCCGGTCAGCAGCTACGACCCGACCCAGGCGAGCACGTTCCAGGACTCCGTCGCCCTCGCCGCGCTGTACGACACGCTGGTCGCCTTCGACCCGTCCGGGAAGCTCGTCCCCGGGCTGTCGGACACCTGGAAGTCCACCCCGAAGACCGCCACCTTCCACCTCCGGAGCGGCGTCACCTGCTCGGACGGCACGGCGCTGACCGGCGCGATGGTGGCGGCGTCGCTGAACCGGCTCTTCGATCCGGCGACCAAGGCGCCGCTCGTGCGCCAGGCGATCGGCCCGGGCAACTCGGCGAAGGCGACGTCGACCGCGGACTCGGTGACGATCACGCTGGCGAAGGCGTGGTCGGACCTGGCGCCCGGGATGACGGGGCCGTTCGCCGGCATCGTCTGCCCGTCCGGCATGAAGGACCCGTCGAGCCTGCGGACGAAGTCCGCCGGCACGGGCGCCTTCGTCTCCGAGTCGCAGGTCACCGGCTCCAGCTACACGCTGACCCGGCGGCCGCAGTACACGTGGGGCCCGGCGTACGCCGGCCAGACGGCGGGCGAGCCGCCGAAGAAGCTGGTGCTCAAGGTCGTGGACGACGAGAACACCCGGGCCAACCTGACCTCCACCGGCGAGCTCCAGATCCCCTCGTTCACCTCCAACGCGTGGGACCGGTTCAAGTCGACCGGCGGGATCACCGTCCGCACGTCGCCGCAGTCCGACACGATGCTCGTCTTCAACGAGACCGCCGGCCATCCGACCGCCGAGCGCGACGTCCGGCTCGCGATCGCCCAGGCCTTGGATCGTTCCGTTCTGAACAAGGTGCAGAGCTTCGGCTCCGGCACGCTGATCTCCAGCGTCGGCCGCCCCACCTACGAGTGCTTCGACAGCGGCTCGAACGCCCTGGTCCCCAAGTACGACGCGGCCGCTGCGGCCAAGGCCCTCAAGGGCGTGAAGCTCCAGGTCATCGGCACCAACATCCTGGCCGGCGGCGCGGCCAACGACCAGGTCATGTCCGCGCTGCAGGCCGCCGGCGCCTCCGCGACGGTCCGCACGATGGACAACCAGGCGTGGGTGTCCGACCTGTTCAGCGGCAAGAACGACTGGGACGTCACGATCTTCGTGTACGGCAACCGGCTGTCGAGCTTCCTGCCCGTCGGGCAGTTCTTCGTGCACGACGCGCCGCCGAAGGGCCTCAACATCGGCGCGACGAACAACCCGGAGGCGGCGCGGGCCTACGACCGGGCCGCGACCGGCTCGGCCGAGGAGAAGTGCGCCGCGCTGACGACCTTCCAGCAGTCGCTGCTGCGCAACGTCGACGTCCTGCCGCTGGCCACCGCGCCGGTGCACGTCCTGTTCGCGGGCGGCACGAGCGGCAGCGTCGTCAACGGGTTCGCGGTGCCGGCCTCGATCCGCGTCGCCAAGGCGGGCGGCTGATGGTGCCGACCGCCGCCGGCGCGTCGGTGGCGAGCCGCGGTCTCGCCCGGCGGGTGGCCGGTTCCCCGTGGACCGGCTACCTCGCCCGGCGTCTCGGCGGCGTCGCCGCCGTGCTCGCCTTCCTCGTCGTCGTGACCTTCATGATCGTTCGCTGGGTGCCGGGCGATCCGGCCCGGCAGATCGTCGGGCTGACCGCCGGCGAGGAGGAGGTGCGGCAGGTCCGCGAGCGGCTCGGGCTGACCGAGCCCTGGTGGCGGCAGTTCGGCTCCTACCTCGGCGGGCTGGCGCACGGCGACCTCGGCGCCTCCTTCACCACCGGCCAGCCGGTGTCGGCGATGCTCGCCCAGCGGCTGCCGCTCACGATCGCGCTGGCGACGAGCGCGCTGGTCGTCGTGCTGGCCGTGGCGATACCGCTCGGCACCGCCGTCGGGGTCGCGCAGCAGCGCGGACGCGCCCGCGCCGCGACGTCGTCGTTCGGCGTCGGCGCCTCGGTCCTCGGCGCCATGCCGGAGTACGTCGCCGGGACCCTGCTGGTCTTCGTGTTCGCGCTGACCCTGCGCTGGCTGCCCGTGCAGGGCGGCGCGGGGTTCACCTCGATGATCCTGCCCGCCCTGTCCATCGCCATCGCGCCGGCCGCGGTGCTCACCCGTCTGGTGCGCAACGAGACCGCGACGGTGCTGTCCCAGGACTACATCACGATGGCGATGAGCAAGCGGCTGACGAACACGCGACTGCTGCTTCGGCATGTGGTCCCCAACGTCGTGACCAGCACGCTGACGCTCGGCGGCCTCATCCTCGTCGCGCTGCTCGGCGGGACGGTCGTCGCCGAGAACGTCTTCAACATGCCCGGCATCGGCTCGGAGATCGTCCGCGCGATCGTCAAGCGCGACTATCCGGAGGTCCAGGGGATCATCCTCGTCCTCGGGCTGGTCGCCGTCCTGATCAACCTGATCGTCGACGTCGCGCTGGGCCTGCTCGATCCGCGAGTGCTGACGAGGACACGCTCATGAGACGCAACCGGCTGCCGGCGCCGCTCGTCGCCGGCCTCGTCCTGGCCGCCCTGATCCTGGTGGTCGCCATCGTCGCGCCGATGCTGTGGCAGGGACGCGCCGACGCGCTGACCGCCGACATCCGCCAGGGTCCCTCCGGCGCGCACTGGCTGGGCACCGACGCGCTGGGGCGCGACGTGTTCTGGCGGACCGTCGTCGCGACGCGGCTGACGGTCGAGATGGCGACCGCCGCCACCGCGATCGCCGCGGTGCTCGGCACGCTGCTCGGGGCGGGGATCGCGGCCGCCGGAACGGCCGTCCGCGCGGTGGGCGACCGGGTCATCGACCTGCTGCTGTCGTTCCCGCCGATCATCATCGCGCTGACGTTCACCGCGATCCTCTCGCCGGGGCGCGCCTCCGTGGTCGGCGCGCTCGGCCTGGCGTTCTGCCCGCAGTTCGCGCGGCTGACGAACCGGCTCGCGCTGTCGGTGAACCAGCGGGACTACGTCGCGGTCGCGCGCCTGCTGGGCGTCGGCCGGGTCCGCGCCCTGACCCGGCACGTGGTGCCGAACATCGCCGCGCCCCTGCTCGTGCTCGTCTCGGTGGGGTTCGCGACCAGCGTGCTGACGGTCTCCGGGCTCAGCTTCCTCGGGCTGAGCGTCCAGCCGCCGGCGTACGACTGGGGCAGCCTGCTGGCGAGCGGGCTGCGCAACATCTACGACAATCCGGGCGAGGCGCTCGGTCCCGCCCTGGCGATCCTGGTCACCGGACTCGCCGCCGGCCTCGTGGGCGACGGGCTCGTCCGGCACCTGGATCCGCGCGGGGCGCCACCGCCGCGGCGGACCACGCCCGCCCCCGCACCGCCGCGCCGAGCACCGGCGGGCCGGGCACCGTCCGGCGGCGCCGGGCCGGAACGCGCCGCGGCAGCGTCCGTCCAGGGCCTGTCGGTCCGCCGGCCCGACGGCCGGGAGCTGATCCACGAGGTCTCGCTGACCGTCGGCGCCGGAGAGATCGTCGGCATCGTCGGCGAGTCCGGCTCCGGCAAGAGCCTGACCGCGCTCGCGCTCGCGCGGCTCCTCCCCCGCGAGCTGGACTGGTCGGCGGAGCGCCTCGACGTCGGCGGCATCGATCTGGCCGACCCGGCGAAGGCCCCGCCCGCGCGGCTGGCCACCGAAGTCGGGATCGTCTTCCAGGACCCGTCGAGCAGCTTCAACCCCGCGCTGCGGATCGGCACCCAGCTCACCGAGGTCCTCCGGGCGCACACGAAGACGTCCCGGCGGCAGGCGGACGCGCTCGCGGTCGCCCGGCTGACCGAGACGCGGGTGTCCTCGCCCGAGCTGCGGATGCGCCAGTATCCGCACGAGCTCTCCGGCGGCATGCGGCAGCGCGCGATGATCGCCGCGGCGATCATGCACGAGCCGAAACTGATCATCGCCGACGAGCCGACCACCGCGCTGGACGTCACCGTGCAGGCGGACGTGCTGCGCCTGCTGAAGCAGATCAACCTCGCGCACGGCACGGCGATCCTGCTCATCTCGCACGACATCGGCGTGGTGTCCGCGCTCTGCGACCGGGTCTGCGTGATGTACGCCGGGCGCGTCGTGGAGGAGGTGTCGGTGGAGGACCTCCGCCGGCGCGACGTACGGCACCCCTACACCCGCGCCCTCCTGGCCGCCTCGCCCGACGCGGCGACGGACCTGGACGGCGCCCGGCTCGTGCCGCTTCCCGGACGCGCCCCGTCCGCCGAGGCCCGGGGCGCGGGCTGCGCCTTCGCGCCCCGGTGCCCGCTGGCCACGCCCGTCTGCGCCGAGGTCGTTCCCGCGCTGGTCGCCGAGCCCTCGGGCAACGCGGTCGCCTGCCACGCCGAGACACCGACCCCGGAGGTCCGGACATGACCCACACCGACGAACCGGGCGACACCGTGCTGAGCGCCGAGGGGGTTTCGGCCGGTTACGGCGCGCGCTCCCGCAACGTCCTGCACGACGTGAGCGTCGCGATCGCCCGCGGCCGCACGATGGGGGTCGTGGGCGAGTCAGGCTCCGGCAAGTCGACGCTGGCCCGGGTGCTGGTGGGGCAGCTCGCCCCGGCGCGCGGCGTGGTCCGCCTCGGCGGGGCGGACGTCCACCGGCTGCCGCGCGGGGAGCGCTTCGCGGCCCGCCGCCGGATCCAGCTGGTCCCGCAGGACCCGTACTCCTCGCTGGATCCCCGCATGTCCGTCGGGCGGGCGCTGGCCGAGGCGATCGACCCGCGGGGGCGGCTGCGCACCGGCAGGCACCGGGAGCGCATCGCCGAGCTGCTGGAGTCGGTCGCGCTCGACGCCTCCGCCGCGCGGCGGCTGCCGCACGAGTTCTCCGGCGGCCAGCGCCAGCGCATCGTCATCGCGCGCGCCCTGGCCGCCGAGCCCCGGGTGGTGATCGCCGACGAGGTGACCTCCTCGCTCGACACCTCGGTGCAGGCCGAGATCCTGGAGCTGCTGCTCGACCTGCAGAGACGGCTGGGGCTGACCTACGTCTTCATCACCCACGACCTGGCGGTCGCGCAGTACATGTGCACCGACCTGAGCGTGCTGTACCTCGGCACACTGGTCGAGCAGGGGGCGACCGACGTCCTGTCCCGCCCGGGCCACCCCTACACCGAACTGCTGCGCGACAGCCGTCCCGATCCGAGCGGCCGGTCGCTGGCGGCGCCGGCCGGCGGGCTCACGAGCGAGGACGTCGCCGACCCGGCGAATCCGCCGTCCGGCTGCGTGTTCCACCCGCGCTGCCGGTACGGGCCGCGGACCAACGGGGACCGCGGCCGCTGCGCGGTGGAGCCGCCGGTCCTCCGGGACGTCGCACCGCACGCGCGCAGGACGGCGTGCCACTACCCCATCGGGCCGGCCACGCAGAACCGTGCCTCGCAGGACCCCGCCGAGGACGGTAGCGGTGAGTGAGCGCCTGCCCGCGGGCCCGGCGGCCTTCCTGATCCGGGACGTGAACCTGATCGACGGGCACGGCGGGCCCGGCCGCCCCGGCCTCGCCGTGGTCGTCGACCGCAGGCGGATCGCGTGGGTCGGCCCGGCGGAGTCCGCGCCGTCGTTCCCGGCGCACGCGATCGTCCACGGCGCCGGCCACAGCCTGCTGCCGGGGCTGATCAACTCGCACGTCCACCTGTCCGCCGACGCCGGGCCGGACTTCACCCGGCAGATCGAGTCCGACTCCCTGCCGCTCGCCGCGCTGAAGAGCGCGACGACGGCCGCGCTCACCCTGCGGACCGGGGTGACCGGCGTCCGCGACTGCGGCGCCGCCGACGGGGTCGTGATCGAGGTCGCCAAGGGGATCGACGACGGCCTGATCCCCGGGCCGCGCGTCAGGGCCGCCGGGCGGGTGATCACGATGACCGGCGGGCACGGCCACTTCATCGGGCGCGAGGCCGACGGGGTGGACGGCGTCCGGGCGGCGACCCGCGCCGAGCTCAAGGCGGGCGCCCACTTCATCAAGGCGATGGCGACCGGCGGCGTCCTGACCTCGGGGGTGGATCCCGGGAACACCGCTCTGGTCCAGGAGGAGCTGGCGGTCGCGGCGCAGGAGGCGCACAACGCGGGGCGGAAGATCACCGTGCACGCCATCGGCAACCAGGGGATCAAGAACGCCCTGCGCGCGGGCGTCGACTCGATCGAGCACGGCATCCGGCTCGACGACGAGGCGCTCGAACTCGCCGTCGCGCGGGGCGTCTACCTCGTGCCGACGCTGCTCGCGGTGGCCTCGATCGTGACGGCCGGGACCGGCGCGGGCATGCCGCCCTGGGTGCACGAGAAGGCCGCCCGCGAGGCGGAACGGCACCGGGAGAGCTTCGTCGCCGCGGTCCGCTCCGGCCTGAAGATCGCGGCCGGCACCGACGCGGGCACCCCGTACAACCCGCACACGGACCTCGTCCGCGAGCTGGAGCTCATGGTCCGGTACGGGCTGACCCCGCCCGAGGTGATCCGCGCGGCCACCCGCAACGCCGCGGAGAACATGGACGTCCTGCACGACACCGGCACGGTGGACGTGGGCAAGCTCGCCGACCTGGTGCTGGTCGAGGGCGATCCCGCCGCCGACATCGGCGCCCTGGCGCGGATCCGGCTGGTCGTCAAGGACGGCCGGATCGTCCACGAGAGCGCGGAGGCGGGCGTGGGCGCACGGGCGGGCGAGAGCGCACGGGTGGGTGAGGCATCATGACGCGCGCGATCCGCGATCCGGCGCTGACGGGCGAGCAGCGGGCGATGCTCGCGGGCGACCGCGGCGACGGCGCCGCGCTGGCCATGCGGGTGATCGTCCGGCTCGCCCGCGCGCTCGGCGCCGACCGGCTGATCCCGATCGACTCGGCGCACGTCGACGGCTGCCTCTTCCACGGGCAGGTGGGGATCGACCTGGTCGAACGGCTGATCGCCGGGGGCGCGCGGACCGCCGTCCGGGCGACGCTCAACGTCGGCTCGCTGGACCTGCTGCACCCGGGCGTGGTGCGCGGCGAACCCGGCGAGCGGGCGGACGCCCGGCGGCTGATGGACGGCTACGTGGCCCTCGGCGCGAAGCCCACGTGGACCTGCGCCCCGTACCAGCTCCCGGAGCGGCCGGCGTACGGCCGGCACGTGGCGTGGGCGGAGTCGAACGCCATCGTGTTCGCCAACTCGGTCCTCGGGGCCCGTACCGACCGCTACGGCGACTTCGCCGACATCTGCGCCGCCGTCACGGGCTTCGCCCCGCTCGTGGGCCTGCACCTGGACGAGAACCGCGCCGGTCAGGACCTGTTCGACTGCTCGGGGGTGCCCGCCGGGACGTTCGAGACGGACGTCGCCTGGGCGGCGCTCGGCCACCTGGTCGGCCGCCGGTCGGGGACCCGGGTCCCGGTGCTGACCGGGCTGCCCGGCGGCGCGGACGAGGACCGGCTGAAGGCGTTCGGCGCCGCGGCGGCCTCGGCCGGGGGCGTGGCCCTGTTCCACGCGGTCGGCCTGACGCCGGAGGCGCCCGACGCCGCGACCGCCTTCCGCGGCCGCGCCGCCGAGCGGCGCTTCGAGGTGACCGCGGCGGACCTGCGCGCAGCGCGCGACGAGCTCACCACGGCGCCGGACGGGCGGCTCGACGCGATCAGCGTCGGCACCCCGCACTTCTCGGCGGCCGAGTTCCGCGCGCTCGCCGCGCTGCTGTCCGGCGGGCCGCCGTTCGACGCGGGCGTCGAGTTCTGGATCTCGACGAGCCGGGCCGTCCTCGCCGAGGCCGAACGCACCGGCGACGCGGCGGTCTGCCGCCGCGCCGGAGCACGGATCCTGGTCGACACCTGCACCTACATCGCCCCGGTCCTGCGGGCGTCGGCGCGCGTGGTGATGACGAACTCCGCGAAGTGGGCGTGGTACGCGCCGACCAATCTCGGCATCGACGTGGTCTTCGCCTCGCTCGCCGAGTGCGTGCTGTCCGCCCGCGCGGGCCGCGTGGTGCGCGACCCCGCGCTCTGGGAGGCGTCGTGATCGGGACACCGCTCAGCCCGGGGCGGGCGACCGCTCCCCTGCTGCTGTTGGACGAGCCGCTGTCGTTCTGGGGCGGCAGCGACGTGGCGACCGGCGAGATCACCGACGTCCACCATCCGCAGCGCGGGGCGCGCGCCGCCGGCCGCGTGCTGGCCTTCGCCGCGAGCCGCGGGTCGAGTTCGAGCTCCACGGTGCTCGCCGAGCAGATCAGGCGCGGTGCCGCCCCGGCGGCCGTCCTGCTCCGCCGCCCGGACGCGATCGTGGCGCTCGCGGCGATCGTGGCCCGCGAGCTCTACGCGATCGAGATGCCCGTCGTCGTGCTGTCCGCCGGCGACTTCGACGCGCTCCCGCGCACGGGCACGGTGACGGTGGCGGCGACGGACGAGAGCGCCGAGGTTCGGATCGAGGAGGCGGGACGGCGATGAGCATCGATGGGATCGGCCCCGAGCGGATGCGGCGGCTCGCCGACGCGCGGCACCTGGTCGACGCGCTGGAGCGGGCGCTGCTCGGCGGCCTCCGGCCCGCGGACGAGCAGGGACGCGTCTCCCGGCCGACGAGCCACGGCGAACTGCTGCTGATGCCGTCGGAGGTCAGCGGCCACGTCGGCGTCAAGGTGCTCGGCCTGGCGCCGGGCAACCCGGCCCAGGGGCTCCCGACCATCTCCGGGCTGTACCTGCTGATGGACGCCCGTACGCTGCGGCTGGTGGCCACGCTGGACGGCGGGGAGCTCACCCTCCTGCGGACCCCGGCCGTGTCCGCCCTCGCCGCGCGGCACATGGCGGCCCGGCCGATCCGCACGGCCGTGGTGTTCGGCAGCGGGCCGCAGGCGCTCGCCCACATCGAGACGTTCCACGCGCTGCACGGGCTGAGCGACGTGGTCGTCGCCGGACGTGATTCCGAACGGACCGAGCGGCTCGTCCGCCGCTGCGCCGACGAGGGCCTGCGCGCCCGCGCGGGCTCGGCCCGCGACGTGCGCGGGGCCGACGTCGTGCTCTGCTGCACCAGCGCCCGCGAACCGCTGTTCGAGGCGGAGCTGCTGGCCCCGCGGACCGTGGTCGTCGCCGTCGGCTCCCACCACCCCGAGGCCCGCGAGCTGGGCGACGACGTCATGGCGGGCGCACACGTCGTGGTCGAGTCGCGGACGGTCGCGACGACCGAGGCCGGCGACGTGGTCCAGGCGCTCGGCCACGGGGCGATCGAGGAGACCGGCCTGATCGAACTGGCCGACCTCGTCCGCGGGGAGGCCCTCATGGACGACGCGAGACCGAGGGTCTTCAAGAGCGTCGGCATGGCCTGGGAGGACCTGGTCGTGGCGGTCGCGCTGCACGAGCGCGAGCGGGCGCCGCGATGACCTCCGAGGACTTCCGCCGGATCGGCGCCGAGGTCAGCAACTGGGGCCGCTGGGGCGCCGGCGACGAGCGCGGCACCACCAACCTCATCACGTCGCGGGAGATCGTGGAGGCGGCGCGGCTCGTGCGCAAGGGCGCGGTGTTCGACCTCGGGATCCCGCTCGGAGCCGACGGCCCGCAGGCGTTCCCCGGCCGTACCAACCCGCTGCACATGATGACCGAGACCGGTGCGGGTCAGGACTACCCCGGGGGTGCGAAGTGGTCGGACGACTACGTCGTCATGCCGCTGCAGGCCGGAACGCAGTGGGACGCGTTCGCGCACGTCTGGTACGACGGCCGGCTCTACAACGGGTTCGGCGAGGACGAGGTCGGCCCGCACGGCGCGGCGCGGTGCTCGATCGACGCCCTCGGCGGCGGGATCGCCGGGCGGGGCGTCCTGCTCGACGTCGCCCGGCACGCCGGTGTCGACTGGCTGGAGGGCGGCCACGTGATCGGCCCGGAGACGCTCGACGCCGTCGCGGAACGGCAGGGCACCGAGATCCGCGCGGGTGACGTCCTGCTGGTCCGGACCGGGTGGTGGAGGAAGTTCGCGGTCGAGCGGGACGCCGCCGGGTGGATGAGCACCGAACCCGGGCTCGGCCTCGACTGCGTGCGGTGGATCCGCGACCACGACCTCGCGGCGCTGGGCATGGACAACTGGGGCATCGAGGTGGCGCCCGGAGAGGACCCCGCCGTCACCAGCCCCGTGCACTGCGTGCTGCTTCGCGACGTCGGGCTCCCGCTCGGGGAGATCTTCGACCTGGAGGCCCTCGCGGAGGACTGCGCGGGCGACGGCGTGCACGAGTTCTTCTTCGCCGCACCGCCGCTGAAGGTCACCGGCGCCGTCGGCTCGCCCGTGAACCCGCTCGCGCTGAAGTAGGCGCCGGCGGCATCGCGCCGTGTCCGGCCACCCGGGCCCGGGGCTCAGCAGGCTGCCAAGAGCGTGGAGACCTCGGTCAAGGTCGAGATCCGATGTATCCCGGCCGGAGTCGGGGTCGCCGTTTCCGCCCGGTCGAGCCAGATGGCGTGGAGGCCCGCGTTGCGCGCGCCTTCGGCGTCCACGTCCAGCTTGTCGCCGACGTAGGCGATGCGAGCGGGCGGCAACTTCAGGGCGGCGCACGCGGCCTGGAAGGCCCTGGGGTCGGGTTTCTCGCAGCCGAGCCGGTCAGAGCAGAGGAGCACTTCGAAGTGGTGGCGGAGGCCCAGGGCCGTCAGCCGGCGCTCCTGATGGACGGTGCTGGAGTTGGACAGGATTCCTTGGCGGTAAGGAAGCGCGGCCAGCGCCGATGCCGCGTCGGGGAACGCCGACCATGCCGCTGCGAACAGCGCCTCGTATCGCTCGTGCCAGGCGTCCGCTTCGATGTCGCTCAGCGGACGGTCGACGAACGTGCGGACTCTGACGCGGCGGTACTCCTCGTACGTCAGCCGACCCGCTGTGAGGCGCAGAAGTGCGGCCTCGGCGATCCGGTGCCAGCGCTCCAGGGCGGCCTCGTCGGAGGGGAGGCCCTCCGCCTCGAAGTGGCGCAGCAGTCCGGTCCGTTCCGAGCCGGTGAAATCGAAGATCGTGTCATCGACGTCCCACAGCACGGCCTCGATCATGGTCTGAGGCTAGCTCGGCGAGGGCGCGGAGGCGCACCGGGGCGGGGAGGGCGGTCGCGCGCGCGGCGAACTCGTCCTGCCGGTCGGCTGAGCTGGGGCGGTACAAGGTCAAGACGCGGCGGCGCGGGTAGGGACCCGGGTGTGGGACGGGCGGTGTCTCGGGATCCTGATCGGCTGGTCCTGTTCACTGATGCGGTCGTCGCGATCGCCGTGACGCTCCTTGTGCTGCCGCTGGTCGAGGTGGTGCCGGAGGCGGTGCACGCGCACCGGCGGTCGGTGGAGGTCGTCACCGGGCACCTCCCGCAGATCTGGGCGTTCGCGCTCAGCTTCGTGGTGATCACCCGGTTGTGGTTCGTGCACCACCGGGTGTTCGAGCACATCGGCGGCTACACGCGCGGCTTGATGGCGCTGAACACGGGATGGCTGTTCGCCATCGTGGTCCTGCCGTTCCCCACGGAGATGGTCGCCTCCTATCCGGGGGACGACCGCTTCACCGTGATGCTCTACATCGGGAACGTCCTCGTCGCGACCGCCTGCCAGGCCGCGCTGGCCGTGCTCTCCTACCGGGACCCGGACGTCGCGTCGAAGACGGATCCGGCCGGGATCGAGTCGGTCCGCGGCGCCCTGTCGGCCGTGGTGCTGCTCGGACTGAGCCTCGCCGTGGTCGCGGTGCTCCCCGGCGTCTCGTACTTCGCCCTGCTGCTGCTCTTCCTCTCGAAGCCGGTGAGCAGGATCTGGAGCCACGCCGGCCTGTGACCGCCGCCCTTATCGGGGTTTAACCCTCCTCGCGTCATGCTCGGCGGCATGCGTGTACTGATCGTCGAGGACGAGCGGGTGCTCGCGGACACGATCGCCGAGGGCCTGCGGGACGAGGCGATGGCCGTGGACGTGGTGTACGACGGCGACGACGCGCTGGAGCGCGCCTCCTACAACGAGTACGACGTGGTCGTCCTCGACCGGGATCTGCCGACCGTCCACGGGGACGACGTGTGCCGGGAGCTGGTGGGGCGGCGGAGTCCCACCCGGATCCTGATGCTGACCGCGTCCGGGGACGTCGACGACCGGGTGGACGGGCTGACGCTCGGCGCCGACGACTACCTGCCCAAGCCGTTCGTGTTCGGCGAGCTGGTGGCGCGGGTGCGGGCGCTGGCGCGCAGGTCGGGGCCGCCGGTGCCGCCCGTCCTGGAGGGGCGGGGCATCCGGCTCGATCCGCACCGGCGCAGGGCGGCGCGGGACGGGCGGGAGCTGCGGCTCACCAACAAGGAGTTCGCCGTGCTGGAGGAGCTGCTGCGGGCGGAGGGCGGCGTGGTGAGCGCCGAGCGGCTGCTGGAGCGGGCGTGGGACGAGAACATCGACCCGTTCAGCAACATCGTCCGGGTCACGATGGCGACGCTGCGGCGCAAGCTCGGGCAGCCGCCGGTGATCGAGACGGTGACGGGGTCCGGGTACCGGCTGGAGGCGCGGTGAAGAGGCTGAGCGTCAGGACGCGGCTCACGCTGGTGTACGGGTCGCTGTTCCTCGTCACGTCGGCGGCGCTGGTCGCGGTGACGTACCTGCTGACCGTCCGGACGATGGACGCCCGGTTCACCTCGCGCCAGAACGTGGACGCGACGACCGTCACCCGGCTGCGGGCGCTGGCCGTCAACGGGGACGTCACCCAGCTGGTGAAGTTGAAGGCCGACGCCGACCGGGAGCTGGCGCGGCAGAAGCACGAGGTCCTGGCGCAGCTCCTGCAGAGCTCCCTGGTGACGATGCTGGTGCTGGGTGTCCTGGGCGTGGTGATCGGGTACGTGGTGGCGGGGCGGATGCTGCGGCCGCTGCACACGGTGACCGCGACGGCGCGGCGGCTGTCGGAGAGCAACCTGCACGAGCGGATCGCGCTGGACGGCCCGCAGGACGAGATCAAGGACCTGGCCGACACCTTCGACCGGATGCTGGACCGGCTGAACCGCGCGTTCGACGCCCAGCGCCGGTTCGTCGCGAACGCCTCGCACGAGCTGCGCACACCGCTGACCATCAACCGGACGGTGCTGGAGGTCGCGCTGGCGAGCCGGCGGAGCCCGCCGGAGACGAGGGCGCTCGCGGACGTCCTGCTCGGCAACACCGCGCGCCACGAGCGGCTCATCGAGGGACTGCTGCTGCTGGCGAAGTCCGAGCGGGAGCCGGACGCGCGTGTCGGCACGCCGCTGCCGGACGTGGTGCGCAGCGCCCTCGACCAGCTCGACGGCCGGGCGGAGGAGGCGGGCGTTGACGTCGAGGCCCGGCTCGGTCCGGCGGCGGTGGCCGGCGACCCGGTGCTGCTGGAGCGGTGCGCCGTGAACCTGGTGGAGAACGCCGTGAAGTACAACGTGCGGGACGGGCGGGTCTGGGTGCGCACGGGCGTCCGGGACGGCGAGGCGTTCCTGCGGGTGGTCAACACCGGGCGGCCCGTCCCGTCCTACGAGGTCGCGACGATCTTCGAGCCGTTCCGGCGGCTGCGCGCGGACCGGACGGGGTCCAGGGACGGCGCGGGACTCGGGCTGTCGATCGTGCGGGCGGTGGTCACGGCGCACGGCGGCTCGATCGACACCGTCCCGCGGCCGGACGGCGGCCTGTCGATCACGGTCCGGCTGCCGGTGGCCGCCGAGCCCGCCGCCTAGGCCCTGCTCGAATCGGCCAGGCCACGCGCGAACGCGTGACCTGGCCGGTGGAGCGAAGCCGCAGGCGAGCGGAACCGGGCAGATCGCGAAGCGATGCCGCGTTCGCCCAGGCCCGGTCACGGAGCGAGCCGCAAGGCGAGCGAAGTGGGCCGGCGCTAGATCAACACAGCGGCGGCTGCGGCCACAGGACGCGGCCCTCGGGCTCGGACCCGCCGGGGCGGGCGGTGAGCCAGCGGTGCACCACCTTGCCGGTCGCGTTGCGGGGCAGCTCGGGGATGAAGAACACGTCGCGGGGAACCGCGTAGCGGGCGACCTGGGCGTGCACGTAGGCGCGGACGGCGTCGGCGTCGAGGCGGGCACCGGGCCGCAGGACGACGTACGCGGCGAGGCGCTGCCCCCACTCGGGGTCGGGCACGCCGGTGACCGCGACCTCGCGGATCTCCGGCATCCGCATCAGCGCGTCCTCCACGTCGCCGGGGACGATGTTCTCGCCCCCGGACACGACCATGCCGTCGTTGCGGCCGTCCACGAACAGCAGGCCGCGGTGGTCGACGTGGCCGAGGTCGCCGGTGGCGAGCATGCCGTCGCGGACCTCCATCGGCTCGCCGCCGGTGTAGCCCTCGAACAGCAGCTCGTTCGCGGCGAAGATCTGCCCGCGGGTGGAGCGGCCGAGGCGGCGGCCCTGCTCGTCGAGGATCGCCAGGGCGGTGTTGCGCGGCGGGCGGCCGGCGGTGCGCGGGTCGAGCCGCAGGTCGCGCGGGGTGGCGATGGACACCCAGGACGCCTCGGTGGAGCCGTAGACGTTGTAGAGCCGGTCGCCGAACGCGTCCATGAACCGGGTCGCGAGGTCGCCGGGCAGCGCGGCGCCGCTCAGCGCCGCGATCCGCAGCGAGGACGTGTCGTACCGCTCGCGGACCTCGGGGGCCAGTTCGAGGATCCGCTGCAGCATGACCGGGACGGCGAACAGGGCGGCGTCCCGGTGGGAGGCGACGGCCCGCAGCGTCCGCTCGGGGTCGAACCGGCGGTGCAGGACGACCGGCGCCCGCAGCGCCCAGGCCATCTGCAGCGCGGCGTAGCCCCAGGTGTGGAACAGCGGCGCTTCGATGATCATGGTCTGCCGGGCGCGCAGCGGGATCCGGGACGTCATCGAGGCCAGCGGCCACAGGCCGGGCCGGGGCGGGCGGCGGGCTCCCTTCGGGCGGCCGGTGGTGCCCGAGCTCAGCATGATCGTCCGGCTCTGGATCTGCGGCGGCCCGACGGCGGGCGCCGGGGCCGACCGGATGATCTCCTCGATGCTCGGCCCGGGGTCGGCGGGCACGGCGTCCGGGGCGGTGCGGGGCCGCGGCAGCGTCGCGGCGGGGACGGGGGCCGACAGCGGGGCGGCGGCGGGCGGCCGCCGGTCGGCCCACACCACCTTCCGGCGCAGGGCGATCGGGACGTTCGCCAGCAGCGGCGCGAACTCGGCGTCCGCGACGAGCAGGGTGGGGCGCAGCTCGCCGAGCACGGCGCGGATCTGGCCGGTTCCGAAACCGGTGTTGAGCAGCACGACCTCCGCGCCGCGCCGGGAGCAGGCGACGAGGGTCAGGGCCATGCCGCGGTGGTTGCGGCACAGGACGCCGACGCGCGGGCGGGGGCCGTTCAGCGGCAGGCCCGCGGCGAGGCGGGCGGCGAGCTCGTCCAGTTCGGCGAACGTCAGCTCGCCCTCGTCGTCGATCAGGGCGGCGCGGGACGGGGAGCGGGCGGCGGCGGAGGCGACCAGCCCGGCGAGCGTCGTGCCCCAGCGCCGCAGCGTGCCGAACTGGCGGACCGTCCCACGGGGCCCGCCGGAGAACAGCAGGCCGGTGCCGAGCAGGAGGGCGGCGAGGTCGCGGATGTGCCCGAGCCGCCGGCGCATCCCCGGCCGGTAAGCGGGCCTCGCGTGGGTCACCGTGCCCTCCTCCGGTGATTTCCGGTCACGTTACCCATCAGTCATGAGCCGGACAAGGGCATGAGAACCCCGACCCGGGGCATCAGCGCGCTGAGCGGCGCGTCAGTGGTTACTGACGAGTAGCATTAAGGGTTACCAGCAAGTAGCATCGCTGACGCGGGTCCTCGTGCCGCCGGCAGGGGCGGCGCGAGGCTCGACACCTTCACCCGAGTCCATCGCAGGGAGGACGACCCGTGCCTCGCACCGCACGCGACGTCGTGTTCGTCGACGGCGTCCGCACGCCGTTCGGCAAGGCCGGCCCCAAGGGCCTCTACGCGCAGACCCGCGCCGACGACATGGTCGTCCGCGCGATCCGCGAGCTGATGCGCCGCAACCCGTCCCTCCCGCCCGAGCGGGTGGACGAGGTCGCCGTCGCCGCCACCACCCAGACCGGGGACCAGGGCCTGACCATCGGGCGGTCCGCCGCCGTGCTGGCCGGGCTGCCGAAGAGCGTCCCCGGCTTCGCCGTCGACCGGATGTGCGCGGGGGCCATGACCGCCGTGACCACCACCGGCGCCGGGATCGCGTTCGGCTCCTACGACGTCGCCATCGCGGGCGGTGTCGAGCACATGGGCCGGCACCCGATGGGCGAGGGCGTGGACCCGAATCCGCGGTTCCTCGCCGACAAGCTGGTCGACCCGTCCGCCCTGGTCATGGGGTCGACCGCGGAGAACCTGCACGACCGGTTCCCCGGCATCACCAAGGAGCGCGCCGACGCCTACGCCGTGCGCAGCCAGCGGAAGGTCGCCGAGGCCTACGCGGCCGGGAGGATCCAGCCCGACCTGGTGCCGACCGCGGTCCGCTCCGCCGAGCTGGGCTGGGGCCTGGCCACCGAGGACGAGCCGCCGCGGCCCGGCACGACGATGGAGAGCCTGGCCTCGCTGAAGACGCCGTTCCGCGTGCACGGCAACGTCACGGCGGGCAACGCCGCCGGCCTCAACGACGGCGCCACCGCCTGCCTGCTCGCGGCCGAGGACGTCGCGCGCGAGCTCGGCCTCGCGCCGCGGATGCGGCTCGTCGACTTCGCCTTCGCGGGCGTCGAGCCGGAGGTGATGGGCGTCGGGCCGGTCCCCGCGACCGAGAAGCTCCTCGCCCGCAACGCGCTGACCATGGACGACATCGGCCTCATCGAGATCAACGAGGCCTTCGCCGTGCAGGTGCTCGCGTTCCTGGAGCACTTCAAGATCGCCGACGACGACGCGCGGGTGAACCCGTGGGGCGGCGCGATCGCCCTCGGCCACCCCCTCGCCTCGTCCGGCGTGCGGCTGATGAACCAGCTGTCCCGTCTTTTCGAGGAGCGCACGGACGTCCGGTTCGGGCTGACCACGATGTGCGTCGGCATGGGCATGGGCGGAACCGTCCTCTGGGAGAACGCGAACTGGGAGGGCGCCAAGTGAACCCCGACATCTTCAAGGACGAGGTCGTCACGCACGCGCGCGTACGCGACGTGACGCTGCCCTACGGCGCGGGCACGCTCGCGCTGATCACGCTCGACAACGGCTTCGACCACACCAAGCCCAACACGTTCGGCCCCGGCGGCCTCGCCGAGCTGAACGCCGCGCTGGACGAGGTCGCCGGGCGCGACGACATCGCGGCCGTCGGCGTCATCGGCAAGCCGTTCGTCTTCGCGGTGGGCGCCGACCTCAAGGGCGTCCCGATGATCCGGCGGCGCGAGGACGCCGCCGCCATCGGCAGGCTCGGGCACGACGTGTTCCGCCGCCTCGGCGAGCTGGGCGTCCCGTCCTTCGCCTACTACAACGGCGCGGCGATGGGCGGCGGAGTCGAGATCGGCCTGCACTGCACCTACCGGACGATCTCGCGCGGCGTCCCGGCGTTCGCGCTGCCCGAGGCGTTCCTCGGCCTCGTCCCCGGCTGGGGCGGCACCTACCTGCTGCCGAACCTGATCGGCGCCGAGAAGGCGCTCAAGGTCGTCATCGACAACCCCCTGGCCCAGAACCGGATGCTCAAGGGCGCGCAGGCCCACGAGCTCGGCATCGCCGACGCGATCTTCGACTCGGCCGACTTCCTGGAGGAGTCCCTCGCCTGGACGGCCCGGGTGCTCAAGGGCGAGATCACCGTGGGCCGCCCGGAGGTCGACAAGGGCAAGGCGTGGGACGACGCCGTCGCCATGGCCCGCTGGAACGTGGAGGGCAGGCTCCACGGCGCGGCGCCGTCCTTCACCCGGGCGCTGGACCTGGTCGCCGCGGCCAAGGACCGCACCCGCGACGAGGGCTTCGCCGCCGAGGACGAGGCCCTGGCCGACCTCATCATGAGCGACGAGCTGCGCGCCGGGCTCTACGCGTTCGACCTCACCCAGAAGCGCGCGAAGCGGCCCGCCGGGGCGCCGGACAGGGAGCTCGCCCGCAAGGTCACCAAGGTCGGCGTCGTCGGCGCCGGGCTGATGGCCTCGCAGCTCGCCCTGCTGTTCGCGCGGCGCCTGGAGGTGCCGGTCGTGCTGACCGACCTCGACCAGGAGCGCCTGGACAAGGGCGTCGGCTACGCGCACGGCGAGATCGACAAGCTGCTCGGCAAGGGGCGGCTGTCCCCCGACAAGGCCAACCACCTCAAGGGGCTCATCACCGGCTCGCTCACCAAGGACGCGTTCGCCGACGCCGACTTCGTCATCGAGGCCGTCTTCGAGGAGATGTCGGTCAAGCAGAAGGTGTTCGCCGAGGTCGAGGAGTACGTCTCCGCCGAGTGCGTTCTCGCGACCAACACCTCCTCGCTGTCGGTCACCGAGATGGCCTCCGGGCTCGCCCACCCCGAGCGGGTGGTCGGGTTCCACTTCTTCAACCCGGTCGCGGTGCTGCCGCTGCTGGAGATCGTCCGGGGCGAGCGGACCGACGACGCGGCCCTCGCCACCGCGTTCGCCGCGGGCAAGGCGCTGAAGAAGTCCTGCGTCCTGGTCAAGGACGCCCCGGCCTTCGTCGTCAACCGCGTCCTGCTGCGGCTGCTCGCCGAGATCGTCAGGACGGTGGACGAGGGCACGCCGATCGAGGTCGCCGAGCGCGCCGCCGCCCCGCTCGGCCTGCCGATGCCGCCGTTCGTGCTGATGGGCCTGGTCGGCCCGGCGATCGCGCTGCACGTCAACGAGACGCTGCACGCGGCGTTCCCGGACCGGTTCCCGCTGTCGGACAACCTGGCGGCGATGGTCGCGGCGGGCAAGAGCGGCGTGTACCTGCCCGACCTCACCCTCGACCCCGAGGTCGTGGAGATCTTCTCCGGCGGGTCGAGCCCCTCCACCGAGGAGCAGGTCCTCGACCGGGCGCTCGCGGCCCTCGCCGACGAGATCCGGATCATGCTGGACGAGGGCGTCGTCGCGGCGCCGCAGGACATCGACCTGTGCATGATCCTCGGCGCCGGCTGGCCGTTCCATCTCGGCGGCATCACCCCGTACCTGGACAGGTCCGGCGTCGCCGAGCGCGCCGCGGGCGGCCGCTTCCTGGAGCCGGGGGTCGCCTCCCTGCCCTCCTGACCCCGGCCCTCCTCGACCACGGGCCCCATCCCGGAAGAAGGGGCGTTCCGAACCGCCTTTGGAACGCCTCTTTTCCGGCGTTTCCCCTTGTCACGGACATGCGCGTGTTTCGGCGGATCATAACCCGCGCACAAATGGGCATACGGCTGACGGTCGTATGCCGTGCACCGGACACGAGGGGGGCGCCGAAATTGAACGTGCTGCGCACGAAGTCGGTCGAGCAGTCGATCAGGGACACCGAGGAGCCCGAGCACCGGCTCCGCCGTGACCTGTCGGCGTTCGACCTGACGGTCTTCGGGATCGGCGTGATCATCGGAACCGGCATCTTCGTGCTCACCGGCGAGGTCGCCAAGGACAAGGCCGGTCCGGCGGTCGCGCTGTCGTTCATCCTCGCGGCCGTCGTGTGCGGCCTCGCGGCGCTCTGCTACGCCGAGTTCGCCTCCACCGTCCCGGTCGCCGGCTCGGCCTACACGTTCTCCTACGCCACGATCGGCGAGTTCCCCGCCTGGATCATCGGCTGGGACCTCATCCTGGAGATGGCCCTCGGCGCGGCCGTGGTGTCGGTCGGCTGGTCGGGATACTTCGCCTCGCTGCTGGACGACGCGGGGGTCACGATCCCGACGGCGCTCGCGGCCCCGCCGGGCGAGGGCGGGACGGTGAACATCCCGGCCATCTGCCTCGTGCTGGTGGTGACCGCGCTGCTCGTCCTCGGCGTCAAGATCTCCTCGCGGGTGAACGCGGTGGTCGTCTCGGTCAAGGTGGCCATCGTGCTCCTGGTGATCTTCGCCGGGCTGTTCTTCGTCAAGGGCGCCAACTACCACCCCTTCATCCCGCCGTCCCAGCCGACGCCGAGCGTGGAGGGCCTCAAGGCGCCGCTGATCCAGGTCATGACCGGCCACGCGCCGGTCAGCTACGGCTGGCTCGGCATCTTCTCGGCCGTCGCCATCGTGTTCTTCGCCTACATCGGCTTCGACATCGTCGCGACCGCGGCCGAGGAGGCGCGGCGCCCGCAGCGGGACCTGCCGATCGGGCTCATCGGCTCCCTCATCATCACCGCCGTCCTGTACGCGGCCGTGGCGAGCGTCGTCGTCGGCATGCAGAAGTACACGGAGCTGAGCGTCGCCGCGCCGCTCGCGGACGCGTTCAAGGCCGTCGGCCATCCCGTCTTCGCCACGATCATCAGCATCGGCGCGGTCGTCGGGCTCACCACCGTCGTTCTCATCCTGCTCCTCGGGCAGAGCCGCATCTTCTTCGCGATGGGCCGCGACGGCCTGCTGCCGCCCTGGCTCTCGGCCGTCCACCCGCGCTTCGGCACCCCCTACCGCGCGACCATCATCATGGGCGTGATCGTCGCGGTGCTCGCCGGGTTCATCCCGCTCGCCGAGCTGGCCGAACTGGTCAACATCGGCACGCTGTTCGCGTTCCTCGTCGTCTCGATCGCCGTGATGATCCTGCGCCGCACCCGCCCCGACCTGCCCCGCGCGTTCCGCACGCCCTGGGTGCCGGTGATCCCGATCCTGTCGGTGCTGGCCTGCCTGTTCGTGATGATCAACCTGCCGGTGGAGACCTGGCTGCGGTTCCTCGCCTGGATGGTCGTGGGCGGTGTCGTCTACGCCGCCTACGGGTACCGCAACAGCAGGGTGGGCCGTCGGGCGGAGCAGATTCCCTCCAAGTCCTGACACCGCCCCGCCGTGACGGGAGTCACGGTGTCCTTTCGACCGACGGGTGTGCACAATGGCGCGCATGGCACCTCCAGCGCGCGTCGCGGTGATCGGGTCGGGGCCGGCGGGGATCTACGCCGCCGAGGCCCTGGTGAAGCAGGCCGGCGACGACGTGCGGGTGGACGTCTTCGACCGGCTCCCGACGCCGTACGGGCTGGTGCGCTACGGCGTCGCGCCCGACCACACCTCGATCAAGTCGATCGCCCGGTACCTGCAGCGGGTGCTGGAGAACCCGGCCGTCCGGTTCTTCGGGTGCGTCGAGCTGGGCCGCGACGTCACCCGCGACGACCTGCTCGGATGCTACGACGCCGTCGTCTACTCCACCGGCGCGATGGTCGACCGGCACATGCGGATCCCCGGCGAGGACCTGCCCGGCAGCATCGCCGCCACCGACTTCGTCAACTGGTACTGCGGGCACCCCGACGCCGCCGACCACGCGTTCGACCTGTCGGTCGAGGAGGTCGCGGTGGTCGGGGTCGGGAACGTCGCCGTGGACGTCGTGCGGATCCTGGCCAAGACGGCCGCCGAACTGCGCGCCACCGACGTCCCCGAGCAGGTGATCGAGGCGCTGTCGCGCAGCCGGGTCCGGCGCGTCCACATGATCGGGCGGCGCGGGCCGGCGCAGGCGAAGTTCACCACGAAGGAGGCTCGCGAGCTGGGCGAGCTGCCCAACGCGAGCATCCACGTCAGCCCGCGGGACATGGAGCTCGACCCGGCGAGCGTGGAACTGGCCGAGAGCGACCGGCACGTCCGCGGCAACATCAAGGCGCTGAGCGCCTGGACGGACGAGCCCGCCCCCGGCCGCGCCCGCCACATCGACGTGCGGTTCTGGCGCGCCCCCGTCGAGATCCTCGGCACCGACCGCGTCGAGGGCCTCAAGCTGGAGAAGACCCGGCTGGACGAGTCGGGCCGCGTCACCGGCACCGGCGAGTTCGAGACGCTTCCGGTCGGCATGGTGCTGCGCTCCGTCGGCTACCAGAGCGTCCCGCTGGAGGGCGTCCCGTTCGACGAGCGCTCCTTCGTCGTCCCGAACGAGGGCGGCCGCATCGTCGGCCCGGACGGCGCCTTCGTGCCCCGCGAGTACGTCGCCGGCTGGATCAAGCGCGGGCCGTCCGGCGTCGTCGGGACCAACAAGTCCGACGCCGCCGAGACCGTCCGCAACCTGCTGGAAGACCTCGCGGACGCCGGGACGGCGCCCGAGCGCACCATCGAGGAGCTGCTGGAGTCGCGCGGGCTGCCCGTCGTCACCTACGACGACTGGCTCAACCTGGACGCCGCCGAGGTCGCCCTCGCCCGCAGCCTCGACCGCGGGGAGCGCGTCAAGCTCGCCCGCTGGGAGGCGATGCGGTCCGCCTGCCGGGGTTCCGCGTGATCCTTCCGAAGTCCCCGCCGGGAAACTAGTGACGCAAAGGTGACCCGGACGCTACGGTGCGCGTGTGACCGGCGGTCCTGAACTGCACGGGTTCCCCCCACCCGAGACGGTCCCCGACCTCAGGTGGCTAGGACCCGACTACGTCTCCGTACTCGTGTACGACCTGACGCGAGGTCTCCTGCGCCAGGATCCGCGCACGTCCGTCATGGGCGTGCGCTGCGAGGGCATGCCCCGGCTGGCGCCCTCGGTCGACCCGGCGGGGGTCATCCGCGCGCACGACGCGTGCTTCCCGCTCCAGGTCTACGTCCAGGACGGCGCGGGGCGCCCCTGGTGCCTGCGCGGGCGATGGACGTACTTCGGACGCGACCTCGGCACGTCCGGCGCGTCCATCACCCACGCGTGGCGGCTGCTGTCCGCCGAGGGCGGCTAGGAGCGCTCGTCGGAGGTGGCGGGCTCGTCGGCCTCGGCGGTGAGGCGGGCCACCGACTCGGTCACGTCGCGCGCCAGCGCCTGCGGCGTGAGGCCGATGTCGGCGAGGATCTGGCCCCGGGACGCGTGGTCGAGGAACTCCTGCGGGATGCCGAAGGTGCGCAGGGGCGCGTCGACGCCGGCGTCGCGCAGCAGCCGGGCCACCGCGTCGCCGACGGCGCCGGTGCGGCCGTTGTCCTCGGCGACGGCGACGAGCGTGTGCTCGCGGGCGAGGTCGAGCAGCGCCGGGTCGAGCGGCTTGACCCACCGGGGGTCGACGACGGTGACGCCGATGCCCTGCGCGGCGATCAGCTCCGCCGCCTCGACCGCCGGTGTCGCCATCGAACCGGCCGCGACCATGAGGACGCGGGCGCCGTTGGAGCCGTCGTGGCGGGCCAGCACGTCCATGCCGCCGGCCTTGCCGACCGCCTCGACGTCGGCGGCGGCCGGGCCCTTGGGGTAGCGGATCGCGGTCGGGCCGTCGGAGACCGCCACGCACTCGCGCAGCAGCTCGCGGAGCCGGGCGCCGTCGCGCGGGACGGCGATGCGCAGGCCCGGGACGAGCTGCAGGATCGACAGGTCCCACATGCCGTTGTGGCTGGCGCCGTCGCTGCCGGTCACGCCGGAGCGGTCCAGGGCGAAGGTGACGGGCTGGCGGTGCAGCGCCGCGTCCATCAGGACCTGGTCGAAGGCGCGGTTGAGGAACGTGGCGTACAGCGCCACGACCGGGTGCAGCCCGCCCATCGCGAGGCCGGTGGCGGAGGTGACCGCGTGCTGCTCGGCGATGCCCACGTCGAAGATGCGGTCGGGGAAGGCCTCGGCGAACGGCGCGAGCCCGACCGGGTAGAGCATCGCGGCGGTGATGCCGACGACGTCGCGGCGCTCGCGCCCGATCGCCACCATCTCCTCGCCGAAGACCTTCGTCCAGTCGGGGCCGCCCTTGCCGGTGACGAACTTGCCGGTGGCGGGGTCGAACGCGCCGCCGCCGTGCATGCAGTCCTCGGTGTCGTTCTCGGCGGGGGCGTAGCCGCGGCCCTTGGTGGTGATGCAGTGCACGATCACCGGGCGGCCGAACCCGCGGGCGCGGCGCAGCGCCCGCTCGACGGCGTCCTCGTCGTGGCCGTCGATCGGGCCGACGTACTTCATGCCGAGGTCCTCGAACATGGCCTGCGGCTGGAGGACGTCCTTGAGGCCCTTCTTGATGCCGTGCAGCGCCTCGTAGGCGACGTTGCCGACCACGGGCGCCCGCGGCACCGTCTTCTTGATCAGGTCGAGCGCGTTCTCGTAGCCCTGGGTGACGCGCAGGTCGGCCAGGTGCGAGGCGAGGCCGCCGATGGTCGGCGAGTACGAGCGGCCGTTGTCGTTGACGACGACGATGACGGGGCGGTCGACGCCGGCGGCGATGTTGTTCAGCGCCTCCCAGCACATGCCGCCGGTCAGCGCGCCGTCACCGACGACCGCGACGACGGCGCGGTCGTCCTCGCCGCGCAGCTGGAACGCCTTGGCGAACCCGTCGGCGTAGGACAGGGCCGTCGAGGCGTGCGAGTTCTCGATGATGTCGTGCTCGGACTCGGCGCGGCTCGGGTAGCCCGACAGGCCGCCGCGCTGGCGCAGCAGCTCGAAGTCGTGCCGGCCGGTGAGAATCTTGTGCACGTAGGCCTGGTGGCCCGTGTCGAAGAGAATCTTGTCGTGCGGCGAGTCGAAGACGCGGTGCAGCGCGATCGTCAGCTCGACCGCGCCCAGGTTGGGCCCCAGGTGCCCCCCGGTCTTGGAGACCGCCTGGACGAGGAACTCGCGGATCTCCTCCGCGAGCCGAGACAGCTGAGCGGCGTCCAGTCGCTTGAGGTCGTCGGGACCCGTGATCGACTCCAGCAAGCTCACTCGTTTCAACTCCTCCGTCGGGGATTCGGTCTCCCCTGGCTCGGGCCGTTCCGAGTTTAATCCCGGTTCGCCCGCGACGCGCCGCAGACCACCCGCCCGGGGGGTGTGAAAAGACTGACCCCGGTGCGAGGGATGAGGTAGGAAAAGAGCATGGGCGTCGAAGAGATTGTGCTGCTCAACGCGGACGACGAGGCCGTCGGAACCGCACCCAAGAGCGCCAGCCACCATAGAGACACGCCGTACCACCTGGCCTTCTCCTGCTATGTCACGGACACGGAGGGTCGTGTGCTGATCACTCAGCGCGCCCTCGGAAAGCGCACCTTCCCCGGCGTCTGGACGGGCAGCTGCTGCGGCCATCCGGGCCCCGGCGAGAAGCTGCGCGACGCCGTGCTCCGGCGATTGCAGGACGAGCTGGACATCCAGGACGCGACGCTGACCCCGGTCCTGCCGCGGTTCCAGTACCGGGCCGTGGCCGACGACGGGACGGTCGAGCACGAGCGCTGCCCGGTCGTGCGCGCCGTCGTCCCCGCGGGCGAGGCCGTCCACCCGAATCCCGAGGAGGTGGAGCGGGCCGAGTGGTGGACGTGGGAGCAGTGCCTGGAGCTGACCGGAAAGCCCGAGTCCTCTCCCTGGTACCGGCTCCAGCTGGCCGAACTGGCGCCGCTCGGCACGCCGCTCGACTGGCCGGACGCGGGCCGCGCCGGCCTGCCGCCCGCCCTCGGCTGGTAGCCGCGGGCGGCCGCGCCCCCGGCCGCGCCCGCCGGGGCGCGGGCCGGGCCGGTGTGGCGCGCATCACCGAAAGATCACTATTCGGCGTCCGGTGTTGACCGTCCGTCCGTCCAAGCAGACGCTTGTTTCTCGGTGCAACCGAAGGGACGGACGATGCGAGTACGTGCTCCCCGGCGCCGCTGGACGGCGGTCGCGGCGTTGACCATGACGGCCGCCGTCGCCGTGTCGGCCTGCGGCGGCAGCGACGACAAGGGCTCCAACGACACATCCCAGGTCGAGGTCTTCTCCTGGTGGACCGGTCCGGGCGAAGCGGACGGGCTCGCCGCGATGCAGGCCGACTTCGAGAAGAAGAACGCCGGAACCAAGTTCGTCAACGCGGCCATCGCCGGCGGATCCGGCACCCAGGCCCAGGCCGTGCTGGCGAGCCGGCTGCAGAACCGCAAGCCGCCGGACTCCTTCCAGGGCCACGCGGGCGCCGAGCTGCTCGACTACATCAAGGCCGGGCAGATCGAGCCGCTCGACTCCTTCTACGACGAGAACAACCTGAAGTCGGTCTATCCGCAGCAGCTCCTCGACCAGATCAGCTACCAGGGGAAGATCTACTCGGTGCCGGTGAACATCCACCGGTCGAACATGCTCTGGTACAACCCGGGCATCCTCAAGGACGCCGGGATCTCGGGGCCGCCCGCGACGATCGCCGACTTCATCACCGCGCTGAAGGCCGTCAAGGACAAGACCAAAAAGGTCCCGCTGTCGCTCGGCGCGCAGTGGACGGCCGACCACCTGCTGGAGAACGTCCTGCTGGGCGACCTCGGCACCGACGCCTACAACGCGCTGTGGAAGCCGGGCGCCGACTGGGGCAGCCCGGCCGTCACCAAGGCGCTCACCGACTACGCCGAGATCATGAAGTACACGACGCTGGAGGCCGCGTCCACGGACTGGCAGGGCGCCGCGAAGGCCGTCGTCGACGGCAAGGCCGCGTTCAACATCATGGGCGACTGGGCGTACGGGTACTTCACCGGGAGCGCCCCCAACGGGCTCGGCAAGAAGCTCGACACCGACTTCAAGTACGTGCCCTCCCCCGGCACCGACGGCACCTACCTGTGGCTGTCGGACAGCTTCACCCTGCCCAAGAACGCGCCTCACCGCGGCGGCGCCCTCGCGTGGCTGAAGGAGGTGTCCAGCAAGGAGGGGCAGGACCTGTTCAACCCGAAGAAGGGATCCGTCCCCGCCCGCAAGGACGCCGACAAGAGCCTCTACAAGGGCTACCTCCAGTACGCGTTCGAGCAGTGGAACAAGCCCGGCATCAAGCTGGCGGGCTCGTTCTGGCACGGCGTCAACGCCAGTAAGAAGCAGCACACCGACATCGACACGGCGGTGGGCCTCTTCCTGCAGAACAAGGACGTCGCCAAGCTGCAGCAGGGGCTGGTGAGCGCGGCCAAGAACAGCGGCCAGTGAGGCCCTCCGGCTCCAGGTGGGCCCGTAGCCGCAGGTGGCTGCCCGGGCTGCTGCTGGTCTCGCCGTCCATCGTCGCGATCGGCCTGTTCGTCTACGGGCTCATCTTCTGGAACACGCGGGTCGCGGTGAGCGGCAAGCACGACGAGGTCACCGAGTACGGGTTCGACAAGGGAAGGAACTTCGTCGACCTGTGGGACCAGCCCAGCTGGCCCGGCGCGGTGAAGCACGCGCTGCTGTTCACGGCGGTCTTCGTCGTCGGCGCCCTGGTGCTCGGCGCGTTCCTGGCGTTCCTGATGGACAAGGGCATCAGGGGCGAGGCGTCCTTCCGCGTCGTCTACCTGTTCCCCATGGCGGTGTCGTTCATCGCCAGCGGCGTCGTGTGGCGCTGGCTGATGAACCCGGCGCCGCCGGAGCGCGCGGTCGGCCTGAACCAGCTGTTCGGCAAGCTGCACCTCGGCGCGCTGGCGAACAGTTGGTGGCAGGACCCGGACTGGGGCATGGCGGCCATGGCACTGCCCGCGATCTGGCAGATGTCCGGGTACGTCATGGCGCTGTACCTCGCCGGCTTCCGCGGCGTCCCCGGCGAGCTGCGGGAGGCGGCGCGGGTGGACGGCGCGTCCGAGTGGAAGGTGTACCGGTACGTGGTGTTCCCGCAGCTCCGTCCGGTGACGCTGTCCGCACTGATCATCCTCGGGCACATCTCGCTGAAGGTGTTCGACCTGATCATGGCGATCGCGGGCAAGCAGATCATCACCTATGTGCCGGCCGTGGCCGCCTATGTCGAGATCTTCGACCGGCACGACCCGGCGAACGGCGCCACGATCGCCACCTACCTGCTGCTCGCGGTGGCCGTGCTGGTGATCCCCTATCTGGTCTGGTCGGTGCGGACGGAGCGGACGCGATGACGGGCGTGGAGGCGTCCCCGGCGCCGGCGCGGCGCCGGGCGGCGGGCGGGCGGCGCGGCGCGGCGGCGGAGCCGGGGAGGTCGTCCGGCGCCTGGCGGGCCGTCAAGCTGGCCGTCCTGCTGGCGTTCGTCCTGCTCTTCCTGATCCCCGTGTACGTGCTGGTGGTCACGAGCTTCAAGCCGCTGGACGAGGCGGACCCGAGCAGTGCGTGGAACCTGCCGGGCCAGTGGAGCACGTCCGGCTGGAGCTCGGCGTGGGAGGCGCTGAAGCCCGGCCTGGCGAACAGCGTCAAGATCGCCGTCTCGGGGTCGCTGATCTCGGCGGTGCTCGGCTCGCTGAACGGCTACGTGCTGTCCAAATGGCGGTTCCCGGGCGCGGACGTCGTCTTCACGCTGTTCCTGTTCGGCATGTTCATCCCGTACCAGGCGGTGATGATCCCGCTGGCGGGCCTGCTCACCGACATGGAACTGGTGGGCACGATCCGCGGCCTCGTCCTCGCGCACGTCGTGTACGGCATCCCGATCTGCACGCTGATCTTCCGGAACTACTACGTGACGATCCCGGACGAGCTGGTCGAGGCGGCCCGCGTCGACGGCGCCGGGATGCTCCGCACCTACTGGTCGGTCGTCCTGCCCGTGTCGGCGCCGGCGTTCGCGGTGACGCTGATCTGGCAGTTCACCTCGATGTGGAACGACTTCCTGTTCGCGGTGTTCCTCGGCGCCCCCGACAGCTGGCCGGTCACGGTGATGCTGAACAACACGGCCGGCTCGGGGGCCGTGGCCGTCCAGTACAACCAGCAGATGGCCGAGGCGCTCCTCGCGTCCCTGCCGACCCTCCTGGTCTACCTGCTCCTCGGACGGTTCTTCATGCGCGGCCTCATGGCGGGCGCGTTGAAGGGCTGAGAATTCCACCGGCGCGTCAACCGCATATCGACCTCAAGCGTCACATGGGTGATCAACCACCTCATGGGTTAAAAGGCCCATGACGGACAAGGACCCTTTCGCCTTGTGCGTTGGCAATTCCTGCGGGATGCGCCTAGCCTCTCGGGCATCGTCGTACGACACCCGGCGTCCGTCGCCGGGCGTCCCGGCGATCCCGGGGGCGAACGGACCGGGCGGACAACGGAGGTGACCGCGTGCAGGCGATGAGTGTTCAGCAGCCCTGGGCGTTCGCGATCGCGCGTGGTGGCAAGAGCGTGGCGAACCAGAGCTTCCCGACCGCCTACCGCGGTCCGCTCCTCATCCACGCCTCGATGCGCGTCGACCTGAAGGCGTGCGACTCCCCGCTGGTCCAGGCGGCCGGCTGGGACCCGCGCGACCCGCTCGCCACGATCGGCGCCGTCATCGCGGTCGCCGAACTCGACGACGTCTGCTCCGCCGCCGTCCGCGGCGCCTCCTGCGACTGCGGCCCCTGGGCCGACTCGGCCTCCCACCACTGGCTCCTGTCCGGCATCCGGGCCCTCCCCCGCCCCATCGTCGCCCTGGGCCGCACGGACCTGTGGCAGCCCACCCCCAGCCTCCTCAAAGAGGTCGAGACGATGTTCGCGAGCGCCGCCCTGCACAACGCCACCTGAGCGGAAGAAGGATCCTCAGGAGGCTCTGAGGGCTTCGGCGGCTTCGCGGAGGCGGGCGAACTCGGCGGCGATGCCGTCGAGGGGCCAGCTCGCGTTGAGGCCGCTCGGGTTGGGCAGGACCCACAGGCGCGCGGGGCCGAAGTCCTCGTCCTGCGGGCCGATCCGCGTCCGGGGGCGGGCGAAGGCGGTGCGGTAGGCGGTGACGCCCGCGACGGCCAGGTAGGCCGGGCGGTGGCGTTCGACGAGGGCGGCTAGGCGGCGCCCGCCCTCGCGGAGCTCCGACTCGGTCAGCTCGTCGGCGCGGGCGGTGGTGCGCGGCGCCAGGTTGGTGATGCCGAGGCCGTAGCCGGGCAGGAGGTCCTGCTCGGACGGGTGCAGCCGCCGGTCGGTGAAGCCGGACAGGTGCAGCGCGGGCCAGAAGCGGTTGCCGGGACGGGCGAAGTGGCGGCCGGTCGCCCCCGAGTACAGGCCCGGGTTGATGCCGCAGAACAGGACACGGAGCGTCCCGGGGGCCTCGGGCAGGACGTCGGGGATGACGCGGTCGCGGGCGGCCTCCAGGTCGGCCTTGGTGGGGCGCATCAGATCAGGTTACGGACCGCCGAAGACACCACACGCCACCCCTGAAACTGCCAACAGAATGCAAAGGAACGACTACTCTAGGTCACGACAGTCGGGCGGGGTACCGTTGTCCCTGCATGGATTCGGTATGCCACCAGCGGGAGCGGAAACGTGAGCGTCGCGCACGATCATGGCGGGTTTGGCCCGTACACGGCGGAGGACCTGCACGCCCGAGAGGACGAAGGCCGCGGCCTGGAACTCGAAGACGGGTGGCTGATCGAGTTGTCCCCGAGCGCACCTCACAATTGGGCCGCCAGGCAGATGCAGGACGCCCTCCAGGAGGCGGCGGCGGACGCGAAGGCCTCGGTCTTCATCGCCGGTGGAGGCGATTGGGAGATCAGCACGCCGGCGGGTATCCGCAAGCCCGACGTGTTCGTGGTACCGAAGAGCGTGGCCCGCGCCTCGATCGTTGACCGCAACCCGATCGTGATTCCCGGCATCGAGGTCCTGCTCGCCGTCGAGGTCGTGTCCCCCGGCAGCGGCAGCGAACGCACCGATCGCGTGCGCAAGCTCAAGGAGTACGCGGCCCTCGGCATCCCTCAGTACTGGCTTGCCGAGTTCGTCCCCAGTCCCAGCGTCCAGATCTTCGCTCTGGACGCCGCGGCCGCCACCTACCGCCGCGTCCAGACGGTGAGCGCGGGAAACGTTGTCGAGGCGAAGGTGGAGGCGGACACCACGATCACCGTCCGATTCGATCCGCAGGTTCTGACGGAGTTCTGAGAAGACACCGCGGTCAGGCGGACACCGCGGTCAGGCGGACACCGCGGTCAGGCGGACGCGGCGGTCAGGCGGTCGAGCTGGTCGGCGGTGAGCGTCGTGCGGGCGGCCTCCACGAGCGGCGGGAGCTGCTCCAGGGTGCGGGCGCTCGCGATGGGCGCGGCGACGGTCGGCTGGGCGGCGAGCCAGGCGAGGGCGACCGTCGCGACCGGGACGCCCTGCTCCTCGGCGACGATGTCCAGCGCCGCCAGGACGGCGCGCCCGCGCTCGGTCTCCAGGTGCCGCGCCGCGCCTCCGGCGCGCGCGCTGTCCACCGTGGACCCGGGGCGGTACTTCCCGGTGAGGAAGCCGGACGCCAGCCCGTAGTACGGGACGGCGGCGAGCCCGTACTTCTCGGCCAGGTCGCGGCGCGGTCCCTCGTAGGAGCCGCGGGAGACGAGGTTGTACTCGGGCTGGATGGCGACGTAGCGGGCCGTCCCCTCGCGTTCGGCGAACTCCAGGGAGGCCTGGAGCCGGTCCAGCTCGATGTTCGACACCCCGATCTGCCGGATCTTGCCGGCGGCGACCAGGCCGTCCAGCGTCGTCATGGGCTCCTCGACGGGCACCGACGGGTCGTCGAAGTGGGTGAAGTACAGGTCGATGCGGTCGGTGCGCAGCCGCCGCAGCGAGTCGTCCACGGCCGCCCTCATCGTCGCCGCGGACAGGCCCTGGTGCTCGGGGTGCCTGCCCCCCTTGGTCGCGATCACGAGGTCGTCGCGGTTGCCGCGCGACTCGGCCCACTCCCCGATGATCGATTCGGACTCGCCGCCGCGGTTGCCCTCCACCCACGCCGAGTAGGAGTCGGCGGTGTCGAGGAAGTCGCCGCCGGCCGCCGCGTAGGCGTCCAGGATCTCGAACGAGCGCTCCCGGTCCGCCGTCCAGCCGAAGACGTTCCCGCCCAGGCAGAGCGGGAAGACGTCCAGTTCACCGATCTTGTGCATGGCTTCCTTGTCGTCGATCGCGGAAGGGGTTCCAGGGACCACTACCCCGTGCCGGCCGCGCTAGCCGCGACCTGGGCGGCGAGCGCGCGGGCGAGCGCGTCGGGCGTCCCGAGGACGTGGCGCAGGCGATCCTGCCGACCGTACGGAACGGGCCGCCCCCCGGTGGGGAGGCGGCCCGTTTCGGGGTGCGGACTACTTGCGGAGCAGGTTCCGCAGGACGTACTGGAGGATGCCACCGTTGCGGTAGTAGTCGGCCTCGCCGGGGGTGTCGATGCGGACGACCGCGGCGAACTCCTTGCCGTCGGCCCTGACGGTGACCTCCTCCGGGATCCCGCCCTCGTTGAGCGCGGTGACGCCGGTGATGTCGAACGTCTCGGTGCCGGTGAGGCCGAGGGACTCGGCCGACTCCCCGTCCCTGAACTGCAGCGGCAGGACGCCGAGGCCGATCAGGTTCGAGCGGTGGATGCGCTCGTAGGACTGGGCGATGACGGCGCGGACGCCGAGCAGCGCGGTGCCCTTGGCCGCCCAGTCGCGCGACGAGCCGGAGCCGTACTCCTTGCCCGCGACGACCACGAGCGGGGTGCCCTGCGCCGCGTAGTTCTGCGCGGCGTCGTAGATGAACGCCTGCGGCGCGTCCTCCTGGGTGAAGTCGCGGGTGTAGCCGCCCTCGACGCCGTCCAGGAGCTGGTTGCGCAGCCGGATGTTGGCGAACGTCCCGCGGATCATGACCTCGTGGTTGCCGCGGCGCGAGCCGTAGGAGTTGAAGTCCTTGACCGCGACGCCGTTGTCCTCCAGGTACCGCGCGGCGGGCGTGCCGGCCTTGATGGACCCGGCCGGGGAGATGTGGTCGGTGGTGACCGAGTCGCCGAGCTTGGCCAGGACGCGGGCGCCGTGGATGTCGGCGACCGGCTCCGGCTCGGCGCCCATGCCGTCGAAGTACGGCGCCTTGCGGACGTAGGTCGACGCCGCGTCCCACTCGAACAGGTCGCCGGTCGGGATGTCGAGGTTCCGCCAGCGGTCGTCGCCCTTGAAGACGTCGGCGTAGCTCTCGGTGAACATCTCCTGCCCGATGGACGACTCGACGATCGCGGCGACCTCCTCCGGCGCGGGCCAGATGTCGGCCAGGCGGACCGGGCCGTCGTCGCCCTCGGCGATCGGGTCGTTCAGGATGTCGATGTCCATCGTCCCGGCGAGCGCGTAGGCGATGACCAGCGGCGGCGAGGCCAGGTAGTTCATCTTCACGTCGGGGCTGATGCGGCCCTCGAAGTTGCGGTTGCCCGACAGGACCGCGGTGACCGCGAGGTCGTTGTCGTTGACCGCCTTGGAGATCTCCGGCTGCAGCGGGCCGGTGTTGCCGATGCAGGTGGTGCAGCCGTACCCGACCAGGTTGAAGCCGATCTTGTCGAGGTACGGGGTGAGGCCGGCGCGCTCCAGGTAGTCGGTGACGACCTGGGACCCGGGCGCGAGGGAGGTCTTCACCCACGGCTTGCGGGTCAGGCCCTTGTCCACCGCGTTCTTCGCCAGCAGCGCCGCCCCGATCATCACGTACGGGTTGGAGGTGTTGGTGCAGGAGGTGATGGCCGCGACGGCGACGTGCCCGTGGTCGAGCTCGAAGGACGTCCCGTCGTCCAGGGTGACCGGGACGGGGTTGTGCGGGCGCTCGGACCCGTTGGAGCCGTGCTGCCGCGGCTTGTCGCCGTCGGTGTCGCCGCTGATCGCCGGGGAGTCCGAGGCCGGGAACGACTCGCTGGAGGCCTCGTCGGCCGGGCCCTGGATGCTCTCGGCGTAGTTCAGCACGTCCCGCCGCCAGGTCTGCTTGGCCTCGGACAGGGAGATGCGGTCCTGCGGGCGCTTCGGGCCGGCCAGCGACGGGACGACCGTCGCGAGGTCCAGCTCCATGTACTCGGAGAACTCCGGCTCCACCGACGGGTCGAGCCACAGGCCCTGCCCCTTGGCGTAGGCCTCGACGAGCGCGATCTGCTCCTCGTCGCGGCCGGTGAGGCGCAGGTACTTCAGCGTCTCGTCGTCGATCGGGAAGATCGCGCAGGTGGAGCCGAACTCGGGGCTCATGTTGCCGATCGTGGCGCGGTTCGCCAGCGGCAGCGCCTGCACGCCCTCGCCGTAGAACTCGACGAACTTGCCGACGACGCCGTGCTCGCGCAGCATCTCGGTGATGGTGAGCACCAGGTCGGTGGCGGTCGTCCCGGCGGGCATCTCGCCGGTCAGCTTGAAGCCGACGACGCGCGGGATGAGCATGGAGATCGGCTGGCCGAGCATCGCGGCCTCCGCCTCGATGCCGCCGACGCCCCAGCCGAGCACGCCGATGCCGTTCTCCATCGTCGTGTGCGAGTCGGTGCCGACGCAGGTGTCGGGGTAGGCGACCCCGCCCCGGTCGAACACCACGCGGGCCAGGTGCTCGATGTTCACCTGGTGGACGATGCCGGTGCCGGGCGGGACGACCTTGAACTCGTCGAACGCCGTCTGCCCCCAGCGCAGGAACTGGTAGCGCTCCTTGTTGCGCTCGTACTCGCGCTGCACGTTGCGCTCGAAGGCGTCCGGCGAGCCGAAGTAGTCGACGATCACCGAGTGGTCGATCACCATCTCGGCCGGCGCCAGCGGGTTGATCCTGGTCGGGTCGCCGCCGAGGTCGCGCACCGCCTCGCGCATCGTGGCCAGGTCGACCACGCACGGCACGCCGGTGAAGTCCTGCATGATCACCCGGGCGGGGGTGAACTGGATCTCCTTGCTCGGCTTGGCCTTCGCGTCCCACTGGGCGAGCGCGCGGATGTGGTCGGCGGTGACGTTGGCGCCGTCCTCGGTGCGCAGCAGGTTCTCCAGCAGCACCTTGAGGCTGTACGGGAGACGGGCCGAGCCCTCGACGGCGTCCAGCCGGTAGATGTCGTACGACCTGTCGCCGACCTGCAGCTTGTCGAGACTGCCGAAGCTGTTCGCGGACACGGACTCCTCCTCCGTCGCCACCGCGCGTCCGGTCCGGGACATGAGCGCGCGGCGCTGGGTTGATCTTCAGTAAGGCCCGTCCCCGAGGCCGACGCGGGACGGCGCGCGGCGGGACGGGAGCTTCGTCTCCCTTGATCCTGCCTTAGTCGGACTCCTGACCGGGAATCAGGGCCGCCTAACTTCCGCCGGTTTTCTCTCGACGTCAAGCTATCTTCATTTTATCTCGACATCAAGCTACTTGTCCCCGGCCAGGCGGCCCCGGGCACGACGAGCAGGACGGGTGCGGCCGGAGGGGGTTCCACCGGCCGCACCCGTCCTCAGGGGGTGCGGGCTCTACCTGAGCCAGAGGATCCACGGCGGGTGGCCGAGGTCGTTCGTGCCCGGGCGGCCGAGGGCGGCCGCGCGCCGGGTCAGAGAGAGTTCCAGAAAGAGCAGTTCGCGGTCGTGGCGGTGTCGGTGCGGTGAACGGCGTCAGGCGCCAGGGACAGGACGTCGCCCGACGAGCGGAAGCGCGGCCAGTGCGGCGCCTGACGGGCCTGCGGCCTGCCGTCGCGGGCGAAGGACGTCCAGTAGCCCACCATGGCGTCGGAGAGCCGCTGCTGCGCCGGGGTCAGCGTGCCGATCAGCCCCGGGAACAGGAACGTCAGCTCGCTGGCGTGCTCGGCGCCCTCCTCGAAGCCGGGGACGTCGAGCAGCGGCGGAGCGCCCCGGTCGGCGAACTGGTACGCGTACACCGGGACGCCCGCGCGGTCGAGCAGGCGGAACGCGTTCTGGTGCACGCACGCCGAGAGCACTTCGTTGGAGTCCGTCTGGAGCGTCGCCAGCGCGATCCTGGGCTCCGGATAGGCCCCCGCCGGGTAGCGGGCCAGTACCTTGCCGGCGTCGGCGCCGTAGGCGGAGCGGACGATGTCCTCGTACTGAGCAGCAGTGATGGGGTCCGGATAGGAGAGGGAGACGAACAGGCGCATCTCGTCCAGCGTGTTGCCGTGCATCACGGGGACCCGGTTGAAGCGGCCCCGTTCGATCGCCTGCTCGGGCTGGAGCGGCAGAACGCGGTCGCCGCCCCCCACAGGACCCGCGTCCGTGGCCTTGGCCTCGAAGGTCTCCAGCACCGTCTTGACGGGCGTCGCGCGCAGGCACGCGGCGTCGGCCGCGTCCGAGCCCTTGTCGCACCCCATGGCCTTGGCGATCGTCACCCCTTCGGCCTCGGCCGAGGACTCCGTACGGGCGGGCGCGGTACAGGAGTAGCTCTGCGCGATGACCTTGTGGAACAGGCCCGCGGCGGCGGGAGAGGCGAGGTTGGCGCAGGCGTTCCACGAACCCGCGGACTCGCCGAACAGCGTGACGTTTCCGGGGTTCCCGCCGAAGGCCTCGGCGTTGCGCTGGACCCAGCGCAGGGCCGCCTGCTGGTCGAGCAGGCCGTAGTTGCCCGTCTGGTAGCGCCGGTCGGCGCCGGACTCCAGGCCGGGGTGCGCGAGCCAGCCGAACGCGCCGAGGCGGTAGTTGATCGTGACGACCACGACGCCGCCCTCCACGGCCAGTTTGGCGGCGTCGTAGATGCTCGCGGTACCGGTCGTGTTGCCGCCGCCGTGCACCCACACCATGATGGGCAGTCCGTGCTTGCGTTGCGCACGGTCCGGCGTGGTGACGTTCAGATAGAGGCAGTCTTCCTCGTAGCTCGTCTCACCCCCGTAAGGCGCGGGAAGCTGAGCGCACTGGCCGCGCGGGGAGGTGGCGTCGCGCACGCCCTGCCACGGCCGCGCCGGCTGCGGCGGCCTGAAGCGCCGGTCCCCCGTCGGCGGCGCGGCGAACGGGATGCCCTGGAACAGGCGGTGGTCCTGCCGCACCTGGCCTCGCACCAACCCCAGGTCGGTGCGGACGACGGCGGACGAGTCCGGTGCCCGGTGCTGGGCCGCGGCCGGAGCCGTCCCTCCTAAGACGAGAGCGGATGCGAGCAGCGCGATGGCGGTGAGTCTCACAGGGTCCCCTTTCAGCGTGACTCTTTCTGACACCCCCCGAACGGCCGATCTCTTCGCATCACATCAGCGCTTGATCTCGAAAAGGACGCGAGTGGCCAACGTGTTCGTCTACGACACGATCCGCAAATTCCGGACATGGTCGCGGCGGGGGGGGACGCGGCGCGGCTCACCACCGCTGGCGGGCCTCCTCCGCCCAGCCGGTGAGGCCGTCGAAGTCGAGCCAGGTGCCGTCGTCGGCCTGGGCGCGGCCGCTGAAGTGGCCGAAGCACTGGTGGGTCTCGCTGCCGACGACGCCGAGCTCCGTCCGCGCGACCTTCTCGTGGAAGGGCCGGAACTCGGCCTCGACGCGGGGCCCGCGGATCGTCCAGGGGCGCAGCCGGTCGCCGCGGTCGTAGGACCAGTCGAGCTCGTCGCCGATCTTGTGCAGCCGGCCGCCGATGAACAGCGCGTTCTCCGTCATGCCGGTGCCGTCGGTCCATGTGCCGCCGAGCTGCAGGGCCAGGCCGGGGCCGCTCGCCGCCGCCCAGTTCCACGTCATGCGGTACGGCCACTTGCCGCGCCCGTGGTCGAGGACGGCGAACGCGCCGTCCCCGATCTCGTGGTCGCCGGACGGGAGCCGCAGCCGCCCGTGCACGGGGCGCCCGACGTCCTTGACCGTGTACTGGAAGCGCCGGTCGCTCCAGGGGACCACCACGCCGAGCGACTCGTGGCCGTCCGGCAGCGGGACCCGGACGTCCAGGTCCACCACCCCGGGGACCAGCGCCCGCAGCCGCGAGCCGGACGGGTCCTGCCGGACGCCGACCGCGAAGCCCGCCCCGCGCACCGACGCCTCCCCGGAGCCGCTGCGGTCGGGGAACACCGCGCCGCGCGCGAGGGGGACCACCCCGTCCCGGGAGATCTCCTCGCCCGTCCCGCGGTCCAGCACGTACACGCCGTGGACCGCGGCGTAGTCGAGCGACGAGGCGACCAGCCCGACGATGTGCCGGGGCGTGACGAGGCCCCAGTACTCCCAGCGCTTGGCCCGCCCCCACCCGCGCAGGTTCGCGCGGTGCAGCGGGCGCCGCGTCCAGCCGACCGCCCGCGGATCGAGCCGCCCGTCCGGCGTGCACAGGTCGACGGGCTCGGTGATCTCGCGCTCATGGGTCGGCATGTTCCGAGGCTACCGAGCGGTCCGCGCGACGCCGTGGTCCCTGGAACGGTTCAGCCTCGGACACGGGCCCGTTTAAATAAGTCCATACCTGGGCCAGAGTTTCTCTCGTGCCGGACCGGTCGATCTCCTCTAGGTGATCATTGAACCGCCCTGGAGCGCCGAGGAGCACGATCGCGCGCTGGACCGGCTCGCCGCCCGGGAGAACTTCCCGGTGGCCGCGCGGGTCCTGCCCGCCCGGCACCGCGCCGCCCTGCGGGCCGTCTACGGCTTCGCGCGGCTCGTCGACGACATCGGCGACGAGGCCCCGCCGGAGCAGCGGCCCAAACTGCTCGGACTCGTGGACGACGACCTGGACCGCGTGTTCGCCGGGCGGACGCCCGCCCTGCCGCAGCTGCGGAGGCTGGCGGAGACGGTGCACGCGCACCGGATCCCCGAGGAGCCGTTCCGCGACCTCGTGCAGGCGAACCGGCAGGACCAGACCGTCCACCGGTACGAGACGTTCGCCGACCTGAAGGGGTACTGCGCGCTGTCCGCCGCGCCGGTGGGACGGATCGTCCTGCATCTGTTCCGCGCGCACACCCCGCGCCTCGCGGCCGCGTCCGACGACGTCTGCACGGCGCTGCAGATCGTCGAGCACTGCCAGGACGCCGGGCAGGACTACCGGGCCGGCCGGATCTACCTGCCCGGCGAGGACCTGCGCCGGTTCGGCTGCGCCGAGGAGGACCTCGCGCGGCCGGTGACGCCGACCCGGCTGCGCGGCGTCCTGGCGCTGCAGGCCGGCCGCGCCCGCGAGCTGCTGGACGGGGGCGCCGCGCCGCTGCTGGCGGACCTGACGGGATGGGCGCGCATCGCCGTGGCGGGCTACGTGGCCGGCGGGCGCGCCGCGCTGTCGGCTCTGGAGCGCGGGCGGTACGACGTGCTCGCTCATGCGCTGCGTCCACGGCGGGCCGCACTGCCGGCCGGGTGGGCGCGCGCCCTTGGAAGGAGGGGGCGATGACGGTTTCGGAGACGTGCGAGAGTTCCGAGCGGGTGGTCGGGGCGTACCGGCACTGCGAGCGGGTGGTGCGCGAGGAGGCCCGCAACTTCTCCTACGGGATCCGGCTGATGCCGGCCCCGAAGCGCCGGGCGATGAGCGCGGTGTACGCGTTCGCGCGCGGCATCGACGACATCGGCGACGGCCCGGAGCCGGCGTGCGTCCGGCTCGACCTGCTGGACCGGACGCGGCAGCGGCTGACGACCGTGCAGGAGGTGCTGCGGCGGCGGGTGGACGTCCGGGCGCTGGAGGGGCATCCGGTGCTGACCGCGCTGGCGGACGCGGCGGGCCGGTTCCCGATCCCCCTGGAGGCGTTCGAGGAGCTCATCGACGGCTGCGAGGACGACGTGCGCGGCGCCGACTACGAGACCTTCGACGACCTGCTGCGCTACTGCCAGCGGGTCGCGGGCTCGGTCGGGCGGCTGTCGCTCGGGGTGTTCGGGTCCGACGGCCGGCAGCGCGCCGAGGGCCTCGCCGACTCGCTCGGCGTCGCGCTCCAGCTCACCAACATCCTGCGCGACCTGCGCGAGGACCGGCTGGCGGGGCGGACCTACATCCCGGCCGAGGACCTCGCGCGGTTCGGCTGCACGCTGAAGCTGGACGAGTCGGGCGCGTTCATCGACCCGCCGTGGCGGCTGAACGAGCTGATCGGCTTCCAGGCGGAGCGGGCGCGGGCCTGGTACGCCGAGGGGCTGCGGCTCCTGCCGCTGCTGGACCGGCGCAGCGCGGCGTGCACGGCGGCGATGGCCGGGATCTACCGGCGGCTGCTGGAGAACATCGCCGCGCGCCCGCAGATCGCGCTGGACGCGCGGATGTCGCTGCCGACCTGGCAGAAGGCCGTGGTGGCGGCGCGCGCGCTGTCGGGGGTGGAGCGGTGAGCGTCGTCATCGTGGGCGGGGGCCTCGCGGGCATCAGCGCGGCGATCGCGCTGCAGGAGTCGGGCGTCGCGGTCACGCTGCTGGAGTCCCGGCCGTGGCTCGGCGGCGCCACCCACTCGTTCGGGCGGGGCGAGCTGAGCGTCGACAACGGCCAGCACGTCTTCCTGCGGTGCTGCACGGCGTACCAGGGGCTGCTGCACCGGCTGCGCGCCGACCACCTCGTCGAGGTGCAGGACCGGTTCGACGTGCCCGTCCTGCGGGCGGGCACGCCGCCGGCGCGGCTGCGCCGCTCGGGCCTGCCGAGCCCGCTGCACCTGCTGCCCTCGCTGGCCCGGTACGCGCCGCTGTCGGCCGCCGACCGGCTGAGGGCCGTGCGCGCCGCGCTGGGGCTGGCGCGCCTGGACCCCGCCGATCCCGTCCTCGACCAGGTCTCCGCCGGGGCGTGGCTGGCGCAGCGCGGGCAGCGGCCGTGGGCGCGGGAGGCCCTGTGGGGCCTGTTCCTCACGTCCGCGCTGAACGCCGAGGTGGACGACGCGGCGCTCGGCCTGTCGGCGATGGTGTGCCGGCGGGCCCTGTTCGGACGCCCCGACGCGGCCGACATCGGGGTGCCGCTCGTCCCGCTGGAGGAGCTGCACGGCGGCCCGGCGCTGCGGCGCATCGCGGAGATGGGCGGGACCGTCCGGCTGAAGGCCCGGGTGGAGTCCGTCACCGCCGACCCGAAGGTGGTCGTGGACGGGACGCCGATCGCCGCCGACGCGGTGGTCATCGCGGTGCCGCACGAGGCGGCGGCGCGGCTGCTGCCCGCCGAGGCGCTGCCGGACCCGCTGCGCTGGCCCGAGCTGGACGCCAGCCCGATCGTGAACGTGCACGTCGTCTACGACCGCAGGGTCATGGACGCGCCGTTCGCCGCCGCGGTCGGCTCGCCCGTCCAGTGGGTCTTCGACCGGACGGCGGTCAGCGGGCTGCGCCGCGGCCAGTACCTCGCGGTGTCGCTGTCGGCCGCCGACCCGTGGATCGACATGCCGACCGCCGAGCTGCGCTCGCGGTTCGTGCCCGAGCTGCGGCGGCTGCTGCCCGCCGCGTGGGGCGCGCAGGTCCGGGAGGTGTTCGTGACGCGGGAGCGGCGCGCGACGTTCCGGCAGCGCCCCGGCAGCGCGGCCGCCCGCCCCGGCGCGGCGACGCGCGCGCCGGGGCTGTATCTGGCCGGCGCGTGGACCGACACGGGCTGGCCCGACACCATGGAGGGAGCAGTGCGCAGTGGTCTCACCGCCGCCCGCCTGGTCCGCCGCCACCTGGAGAAGGTGAAGGACCGATGACGGCCGTGCCCGTTTCGCTGACCGATGTCCGTGAGCTGGTCGACGGGGCGCTGCGCGCCGCGGTCGGGCGGCTCGATCCGCGCACCTACCGGGTCGCGGCCTACCATCTCGGCTGGACCGATGAGGAGGGCCACCCGCGCAGGGCGCCGGCGGGCAAGGCGCTGCGCCCGGCGTTGGCGCTGCTGTCAGCGCGGGCCGCGCTGGCTCCTCCGGAGAGCGGGTTGCCGGGCGCCGTCGCCGTCGAGCTGGCCCACGCGTTCTCCCTCCTGCACGACGACATCATGGACCGCGACCGGACGCGCAGGCACCGCCCGGCGGCGTGGACCGTGTTCGGCGACGCGTCCGCGATCCTGGCGGGCGACGCGCTGCTGGCCCTCGCCGGCGAGGTCCTGCTGGAGGCGCCCGGCCAGGGCTCGGCGCGGGCGGCCCGCGCGCTGGCGGCCGCCGTCCGCCGCCTCGTCGCCGGGCAGTCCCTCGACATGGACTTCGAGACGCGCAGGCAGATCGGCGTGGACGAGTGCCTCACGATGGCGTCCGGCAAGACCGCCGCGCTGCTCGCGTGCTCGTGCGCGATCGGGGCCGTCCTGGACGGCGCACCGGACCGGCTGTGCGCCGCGCTGGAGGCGTTCGGCGAGGACCTCGGCATCGCCTTCCAGCTGGTGGACGACCTGCTCGGCATCTGGGGCGACCCGGAGTCCACCGGCAAGCCCGCGCTGTCGGACCTGCGGTCCCGCAAGATGTCGCTGCCGGTCGTCGCCGCGCTGAACTCCGGGTCGCCGGAGGCCGCGCGGCTGGCCGAGCTGTACGCGCGGCCCCTACCCGCCGAGGAGGAGGCGGCCGCGGAGGACCTGGCCGAGGTCGCCGGGCTGGTGGACGCGGCGGGCGGGCGCGCCTGGGCCGAGATGGAGGCGGAGAGCCGCATCCAGCGCGCCGCCGAGCACCTGCTCAACGCGCGGCTGCCGGACGCCGTCCGCGCCGAGTTCCTGCACATCGCCGACTTCGTCACCTGCCGGGACCACTGATGACGACGACAGAGCCCACCACAGAGCCCACCACAGAGCCGGCCCCCGGGACGGCGCCCGCCGCGGGAGCGCCCGTCACCGCGGAGCCGCCGGCCGCCGGCGGGGCGGCCCGGACCAGGTCGGCCGCCGAGGCGCTGGAGGCCGCCCGCGACCACCTGCTCATGCTCCAGTCGCCGGAGGGCTGGTGGAAGGGCGAGCTGCAGACCAACGTGACGATGGACGCCGAGGACCTCCTGCTGCGCGAGTTCCTCGGCATCCGCGACGAGGCGGACACCCGCGAGACAGCGCGCTGGATCAGGTCCCAGCAGGCCGCGGACGGCACCTGGGCGAACTTCCACGACGGCCCGCCGGACCTGTCCACGACCGTCGAGGCGTACGTCGCGCTGCGGCTCGCGGGCGACCCGCCCGACGCGGGCCACATGGTCCGCGCCGCCGCCTTCGTCCGCGGCGGCGGCGGCATCCCCGCGACCCGCGTCTTCACGCGGTTCTGGCTGGCGATGTTCGGCCGCTGGCCGTGGGAGAGGCTGCCGGTGCTGCCGCCGGAGATGATGTTCCTGCCGCGCTGGTTCCCGCTGAACGTCTACGACTGGGCGTGCTGGGCGCGGCAGACGATCGTCCCGCTGACGGTGGTGGCCGCGCTGCGCCCCGTCCGGCCGCTGCCGTTCTCGCTCGACGAGCTGTATCCCGGCTACGACGTCCCCCCGGCGCGCCGCCGGGGCCTGTCGGGGTGGGACGCGGCGTTCGGGGCGCTCGACCTGGCCCTGCACGCGTACGAGCGGCGCCCGGCGAAGGGGGTGCGCAGGGCCGCGCTGCGCCGCGCCGCCGACTGGATCATCGCGCGGCAGGAGCGCGACGGGTCCTGGGGCGGGATCCAGCCGCCCTGGGTGTACTCGCTGCTCGCGCTGCACCTGCTCGGCTACGGCCTCGACCACCCGATCGTCCGGCGGGGCCTGGACGGGCTGGAGCGGTTCACGATCCGCGACGACCGGGGGCGGCGCCTGGAGGCGTGCCAGTCCCCCGTCTGGGACACGGCGCTCGCGATGAACGCCCTGGCCGACGCGGGCCTGCCCGCCCGGCACCCCGCCCTGGACCGGGCCGCCGAATGGCTGATCGGCGAGGAGGTGAGGGGCCCCGGCGACTGGTCGGTGCGGCGCCCCGACCTCCCCCCGGGCGGCTGGGCGTTCGAGTTCGACAACGACTGCTACCCCGACACCGACGACACCGCCGAGGTCGTCCTCGCGCTCGGCCGCGCCGGGCATCCGATGGCCGAGCCGGCGATCGAGCGGGGCGTGCGCTGGATGGCGGGGATGGCCTCCCGGGACGGCGGGTTCGGCGCGTTCGACGCCGACAACACCCGCGCCCTGTGCCGCAGGCTGCCGTTCTGCGACTTCGGCGAGGTGATCGACCCGCCGTCCGCCGACGTCACCGCGCACGTGGTGGAGGCGATGTCCCACCGCGGCATGGCCGACTCGCAGGTGGTCAAGCGGGCCGTCGTGTGGCTGCTGAAGGCGCAGGAGCCGGACGGGTCCTGGTTCGGCCGCTGGGGCGCCAACCACGTGTACGGGACCGGCAGCGTCGTGCCCGCCCTCATCGCGGCGGGCGTGCGGCCGGGCAAGCCGGCGATCCGCGACGCGGTCGCCTGGCTCGAGCGCCACCAGCGCGACGACGGCGGGTGGGGCGAGGACCTGCGCTCCTACCGGGACCGGACGTGGATCGGGCACGGCGCCTCCACGCCCTCGCAGACCGCGTGGGCGCTGCTCGCCCTGCTGGCCGCCGGCGAGCACGGACCGGCCGTCGAGCGCGGGGTCCGCTGGCTCGTCGAGCACCAGCGGCCGGACGGCACGTGGGACGAGGACCACTTCACCGGCACCGGCTTCCCGGGCGACTTCTACATCAACTACCACCTGTACCGGCTCGTGTTCCCGCTGTCGGCGCTCGGCCGGTACCTAAAGGAGATCTCCTAAATGGCGATGCCACTGCGCCAGAGCCTGCGCGTCGGCGGGTATGTCCTGCGCAACAAGCTGGCGGGGCGGACGAGATACCCCCTGATCATGGAGCTGGAGCCGCTGTTCGCGTGCAACCTGGCGTGCGCGGGATGCGGCAAGATCCAGCATCCGGCGGACGTGCTCAAGCAGCGGATGCCGGTCGAGCAGGCGGTCGCGGCGGTCCGCGAGTGCGGTGCGCCGATGGTGTCGATCGCGGGCGGCGAGCCGCTGATGCATCCGCGGATCGGCGAGCTGGTCGCCGAGCTGGTGCGGATGAAGCGGTACGTGTTCCTGTGCACGAACGCCGCGCTGATCCCGAAGAAGATCGATCTGTTCCGGCCGTCCCGCTACTTCGCGTGGGCGGTGCACGTCGACGGGCTGCGCGAGCGGCACGACGCGTCCGTCTGCAAGGAGGGCGTGTTCGACCAGGCGGTGGACGCGATCCGGATGTGCCGGGAGCGGGGGTTCCGGGTCACGACGAACACGACCGTGTTCAACACCGACACCCCGCAGACCGTCATCGAGGTGCTCGACTACCTCAACGACGAGCTCCGCGTCGACCAGATGATGATCTCGCCCGCGTACGCCTACGAGAAGGCGCCCGACCAGGACCACTTCCTCGGCGTGCAGGAGACCCGCGCCCTGTTCCGCAAGACGTTCGCCGACGGGCGCCGCGAGCGGTGGCGGTTCAACCACTCGCCACTGTTCCTGGACTTCCTGGAGGGGAAGGTCGACTTCCCGTGCACGGCGTGGGCCATCCCGTCGTACTCGCTGAAGGGCTGGCAGCGGCCCTGCTACCTGATGGACGACGGCTACACCGCGACCTACCAGGAGCTCCTCGACACCACCGACTGGGACGCCTACGGGCGGGGACGCGACGAGCGGTGCGCGAACTGCATGGCGCACTGCGGCTACGAGCCCACCGCCGTGTTCGCGACCATGGGCTCGCTCAAGGAGTCGCTGCGCGCCATGCGGAGCATCTGAGCCTGCGGCGTCCGATCACTCCGGCCCTTTGCGCAGTTCCTCGAAGACGTCGCGGACGGCGTCCATCAGCGCGTCGGCGTCGTCCGTCAGACCGGGGTCGGCGGAGAGGCCGAAGCACAGGTCGCGGTGGACGCCGAGCCCGGCGATCGCCAGGGGCGTGCCGGGGGCGAGCGGGACGATCGGGTAGACGGCGGTGAGCGGGGCGCCGCACAGGCGCAGAAGCCGGTCGGGCCCCGGAAGGCTCGACACGGTGCCCTGCAGGAACCGGCCGCTGTAGGACATGCGCGCGAAGCGGGCGTGCAGCGGGGGCGGCATCAGCCGCCCGGCCTGCCACATGACGAACCACGCCGCCTGCGCCCGCGTCCCGGACCGCAGCACCCGGCTGCGCCTGGCGATCACGGCGAGCCGGTCGACCTCGGCCATCTTCCCGATCGGCAGGTCCACCATCACCGCGGTGGTGTGGTTGCCCACCATCGCGCTGCCCGGCGGCCGCATCATCAGCGGGACCGCGACGCGGCACGTGCCGGGCCGGCCGTCCTCCTCGCTGACGCTCCGGTTCAGGGCGCCCGCGACCGCGCACAGCACGACGTCGGTGACGCGGGCGCCGTGGCGGCGGGCGACGTCGCGCACCGTGCCGAGCGGGAGGACCATGGTGCCGAACCGGCGCTCGCTCGTCCCGGCGGCGGGCAGCGGCTCCGGCCTGCCGACGGCGGTGGCGAGCTGGCCGAGGCCGACCACGGTGGCCAGCGCCTTGCGCAGCGGCGCCCGGGGAGGCGCGGCGACCGGCTCGGGCGGCGGCTCCATCAGGTACACGGCCTGCGCCACGATGCCGACACCGTCGGCGACCACGTGGTGCATCATGTAGACGACCGCCGTACGGCCCGGCTCGGCGCCCTTCAGCACGACCATCCGCCAGGGCGGCCGGTCCAGCGGCAGGGCCTCGGACTGGAGCCCGGCCACCTCGGCGCGCAGCCCGGCCATCCCGTCGACCCGCTTCTCGACGACGTGCCACTCCCAGTCGATCCGGTCGAGGTCGCGCCAGACGGGGCGGCGCCAGCGGCCCCGGTGGACGAGCCGCTGCCGGAAGCGGGGCAGCCCGTCGAGGCGCTCCTCGATCACCCGGACGAGGTCGGCGCGGCCGACGTCCTCCCGCGAGGTGTCGAGCATGATGACGCCGCCGGGATGCTGCGGGGCCTCGGGCGTCTCCACCGCGAGGAAGAACGCGTCCGGCCCCTGGACGCGCGACGCCTTCGGCCGCGCGAAGCGCTCGGCCAGGTACACCGGCACGACGACGAGCGGCACGGCGGCCAGGGCGTCGAGCAGGTAGTGGTTCGCGGTCGCCAGGATGACGTAGAGGGTGACCAGGATGTGCACGGTGTTCAGCCCCTGCACCCAGCGCCTGGCCTTCACGCGCGCGAGCTCGACGCCGACCCACAGTGTCCAGGCCATGTGCAGGGACGGGACGGCGGCGAACTCGTCGGCGTGCTTCACCAGCGGGGACCCCCACGACCCCCAGGTGCGGCCGTTGGTGACGGTGTCGACGAAGCCGAGGCCGGCGGGCATGAGCCTGGGCGGCATGACGGGGTACAGCGCGAAGCACGTGAGGCCGGCGAGGTTGAGCATGACGAAGGCGTTGCGGGCCGTGCGGTAGCGCTCGGGGTGGCGCAGGAACAGCCAGACCAGCAGGGCGAGCGCGCTGGCGACGTAGGTGATGGCGTACTCGTAGTTGGCGAGGACCCGCAGGACGGGCTGGCCGGAAAGCCAGCCGTTGAGGGCGGGCTCCACGTCGATGTGCAGGGCCCGTTCCAGCGCGTACAGCGACTCCCCGTGCTCGCGGGCCGCCGCCTTCCTCGCCTGCTCGGGCAGCATCGTCACCACCGAGTAGAGCGCGAAAACCGCCAGGCCGAGCGCGAGCTCGTTCCTGGCGCGGAGCCTCCTGACGCCCGTGGCGCCCGGGGTGAAGACCGCGTCCTGCGCGGCGACCGCTTCCTGTGTGCCCATCGTCCCCCTCGCTCACGGTGGTACCCACGGACGCGCGCGATCAGACGGCCTTGGCCGCTTTCGGAGGCTTTGGCCGGTTTGTCCCGCGACCGCGGTCGCGCATCGATCCGGATCCGGGGAACCATCTGGCCGATCCGTACGTCTTCGATATATCGTTGTCGTATCGCGAGAGGTCATAGAGAGCTCTCAGAAGGTGGTGCAGAACATGGGGCACATGCACGGCCGCGGGCCCTGGGGCCGCGGCGACTTCCCGAACTTCGGCGCCCTGTTCGGCGGCGGGCCGGGCCCCTGGGGCCCGCCCGGCGGATTCGGCCACGGGCCCGGTCCGCGCCCGCCGTGGGCGCGGGGGCGCGGCGGCCCGTGGGGCCGGAGCGCCAAGGCCCGCAAGGGCAACGTCCGGGCGGCGATCCTCGTCCTGCTGGCCGAGGAGCCGCGCAACGGCTACCAGATCATCCAGGAGATCAACGAGCGCAGCGACGGGGCCTGGAAGCCGAGCCCCGGCGCGGTCTACCCGGCGCTGCAGCAGCTCGCGGACGAGGGGCTGATCGCGGGCGACGAGTCCGGCGGCCGCCGCACCTTCCGTCTCACCGACGAGGGCCGCGCCTACACGGAGGCGAACGCCGAGCGGCTGGCCGAGCCGTGGGCGGAGATGACGCCCGAGTTCGGCGAGGGCGTCCCGGAGCTGTTCAAGCAGGCCGCGCAGACCGGGGCCGCGGTGATGCAGATCGTCCACTCCGGCTCGCCCGAGCAGGTCGCGCAGGCGCGCGACGTCCTGTCGGAGACCCGCCGCAGCCTGTACCGCATCCTGGCCGACGACCTGGACGGCCCCGGGCCGACGGCCGACGACACCGAGGAGTGATCATGGTCCGGCACGACGAGATCCGCGTCGGCGACGCCGAGCGCGACGCCGTCATGGTCGCCCTGCACGACCACTTCGCCGAGGGCAGGCTCGACCGGCCCGAGCTCGACGAGCGGCTGGAGTCCGTGCTGGCCGCCAAGACGCGCGGCGACCTGCGCGCCCTCGTCCGGGACCTGCCGTCCCCGACCGGGCTGCCCGAACCCGCGAAGGAGGCCCCGTGGGGGTCCCCGCCCGGGCACGCGTGGGGGCCGGGCACGGCGGTCGGGTTCGGCGGCCCGGGGCACCCTGCCTGGCACCGCCGTCAGCGGCACATGGCCCACCGCCGCCGGCCCGGGCCTCTCTTCCCGGCGTTCCCGCTCCTGTTCGCGGCGTTCATGGTGCTCGCCTTCACGGCCGGGCCCGGCACGGGGTTCCTGGTCGTCCTGCAGATCGCGCTGGCCGTCTGGGTCGTGCGCGCGGTCCTGCTGGCGTTCGGCGTCCGCCGGGCCCGCCGCCACGCCCCCGGCTCCTGACGCGGGGGCGGTTCAGGCGGCCGCCGGGACGCAGCGGTCGGGGACGGCGTCGCGGAGGGCCCGCAGGCCGCGCGCGACCAGCGGGTGGCCTCGGCCGCCGCGCCGCACGCAGGTCAGCACGCGCCGCTTCGGGACGCCGTCCCCGATGAGCGGCACCCGCACGACCGGCTGGTCGGCCTGCCCGCCGGCCAGCCGCGGCACGAGGGACACCCCGAGGCCGTTGGCGACCAGGGCCCAGATCACCGACCAGGTCGTGACGTTGTGCGCGATCCGCGGCGTGAACCCGGCGGCGGCGCAGTAGGCCATGACCTGCTGGTGGTGGGCGCAGCCGTGGACGCTGATCCACGGCTCGCCCGCGGCGTCCTCCAGCCGGACGCGGTCGCGCAGCGCCAGCGGATGCCCCGCCGGGACGATGAGGTCGAGCGCCTCCTCCAGCAGCGGCTCGCGGTCGAAGCGCGGATCGCCCGCCGGCGGCGCGCCGGGGGTCGGCTCGATCACCGCGATGTCGGTCTCCCCCGCCGCGAGCAGCCCGACGGCCTCGTCGGTGTCGCACTCGCGGACCTCGACCACGAGGTCCGGGTCGTCTCGCAGCAGGGCGCCGGCGGCGGGGGCGACGAGCCCCGAGACGGCCGTGGTGAACCCGCACATGCGCAGCGGCCCCGCCGCCCCGGCGCGGTGCGACTCCAGGTCGGCCAGGGCCTCCTCCCACCGGGCGAGGAGGCCGTCGGCGTGCCCGATCAGCAGGTGCGCGGCCGGGGTCAGCCGCACCCGGCGGCCCTGCGGCTCCAGCAGCGGCACCTTCAGCTCCCGCGCCAGCTCGCGCAGGTGGTGGGAGACCGCCGAGGGCGTCAGGTGCATCGCCTCCGCCGCGGACGTGACGGTCCCGTACTGGTGGACGAGCCTCAGCATGTGCAGCCGGCGCAGGTCGATCATGCAAGCATCTTGCACGATTCCCTGCGGAAATCTGAAATGGACGGAAACGTTCGCCCCGTCGCAGACTGCTGCCATGAGCGAACCGACCACTCTCGTTTCCCGGCACCTCACCAGCGACGGCGTCGTCACCTGGACGCGCTGCGCCTGCGGGCGGCTGCGGATGGACCTCGTCCCCGCGGGCGGCGGGCGGGGCCTGGCCGCGGGCCCGTGCCCGCACCGCGGTCAGGACCCGTCGAGCGTGAGCTCGTAGTGCAGCGTCCGGTAGCCCTTCAGCTTGTGGGCCAGCGGCACCGCCACCCCCTGCAGGAGCGGATGCTTGCGGGCGAGCAGCCGGCGGATCGGCCGCGCCTCCTGCTCGCTGAGCAGGCGGACGCGGCCGCGCGCCTCCGGGCCGGTGACCCTGCCCCGGAAGGTGCTCGGCGCGAGCTCCACCTCCGGATTGCGCGCCAGCCGCCTGGCCTTGAACGCCTTGTCGTAGGTGCGGAAGTAGGCGCGGTCGCCGCGGACGACGACGTTCACGGGCGTCCCGACCGGCGTCCCGTCCTTGCGGTAGCTGGTCAGCAGGACCGTGCGCTGCTTCTTCAGCTTCTCAAGCGTCGATGTGGTGTCCATACCCGGGAGACGGGAGCGCCGTCCCGGGATGTGACATCACCGCGCACCGAGGTCATCCCGTGCGGAGCGCCGCCGCCTCGGAGGCGAGCTTGCGGACGCGGTCCCAGTCGCCCTCGCGGACGGCGTCCGCGGGGGTGAGCCAGGAGCCGCCGACGCAGCCGACGTTGCCGAGCGCGAGGTACTCGGCGGCGTTGCGCAGGCCGATCCCGCCCGTGGGGCAGAACCGGATCTGCGGAAGCGGCCCGCCGAGCGCCTTCAGGTAGGCGGCGCCGCCCGCCGCCTCGGCCGGGAAGAACTTCATCGCCGTGATCCCGCCCTCCAGCAGGGCGATCGCCTCGGAGGCGGTGGCGACGCCCGGCAGGAACGGCAGGCCCGTCGCGACCATCGCCGCCTGGAGGCGGGACGTGCAGCCGGGGCTGACGAGGAACCTCGCCCCGGCGGCCGCCGAGCGCTCGGCGTCCTCGGGGCGCACGACGGTCCCCGCGCCCACCACGGCGTCCGGGACCTCGGCGGCGATCCGCGTGATCGCCGCCAGCGCGGACGGCGTGCGCAGCGTCACCTCGATCACGGGGAGGCCGCCCTCCACCAGGGCGCGGGCCAGCGGGACGGCGGCGTCGGCGTCGTCCAGCACCACCACGGGGATGACGGGCGCGAGGTCGAACAGGTCTTCGGCGATCATGCGGGCTCCAGGTCGGGCAGGCTCTGCGCGAGCCGGGCGGCGGCGCCGACGAGGGCCGGGCCGGGATGGACGATGAGAGCGGTCGGGATGGCGCGCAGGTAGTCCTCGACAGGGGGCTTCCCCTCGAACCGTGCCCGGAACGCGCTGCCCCGCAGCACGTCCACGATCCGCGGCAGGATCCCGCCGCCGAGATAGACGCCGCCCCGCGCGCCGAGCGTGAGGGCGACGTTGCCCGCGTGCGACCCGAGCAGCGCGCAGAACATCTCCACGGCCTCGCGGCTCAGGGGGTCGTCGCGGTCCTCGCTGATCTGCCGCGGGGTCAGGTCCAGCGCGGGCCGGCCGTCGATCGCGGCGAGGTACCGGCGGATGCGGGCCAGCCCCGCCCCCGACAGCAGGTACTCGGCGGAGGCCGCGCCCTTCTCGGCGCGCAGCAGCCGCGCCACCAGGAGCTCGCGGTCGGTCGCGGCCGGGACGTCGACGTGGCCGCCCTCGCCGGGCAGGGGCACGGGGCCCGACGGCGTCCGGACGAGCCCGGCGACGCCGAGGCCCGTGCCGGGCCCGACCACCGCGAGGGGCGCGCCGGGGTCCGCGTCGCCCCGCCCGATGGGAACGAGGTCGTCGCCACCGAGGTGCGGCAGGGCCAGGGCGAGCGCCTCGAAGTCGTTGATGACGTCGAGATGCGCCAGGCCGAGATGGGCCCGCACCGCCTCCGGGTCGCCCTTGGGCCAGCCCGCGTTGGTCAGATGGAACGTGCCATTCACGACGGGGCCCGCCACGGCCAGGCACGCCGCCACCGGGCGCGCGCCGACCGCGTCGAGGTAGGCGGCCGCGGCCTCCGCGAGGCCCGGATAGTCGCGGGTCGGCAGCGCCCGGACCTCCGACAGGGCGCCGTCCGGGCCGTCGATCAGAGCGAACCGGGCATTGGTGCCGCCCACGTCCGCGACCAGCCACTCGGCTCCGCTCAGTGATACCTGTGAGGGTGCGAGCCCCCACTCCCCCCGGTCCGCTCCGCTCAGTGTTTCCTGTGGGGGGGCGACCCCCCACTCCCCCCGGGTCGCTTCGCTCATGAGGAGAAGACCCCCGCCCCGCGTTCGGCCGGGCCCACGGCGGCGCGGAAGGACTGGAACAGCTCCCGCCCCGTGCCGTAGGTCTGGTCGGGCGGCCCCTCGGCGGGCGCGCGGGCGGCGAGCTCCTCGTCCGGGACGAGCACCTTCAGCACCCCGGCGTCCGCGTCGAGCCGGACGACGTCTCCGTCGCGGACGCGGGCGAGCGGACCTCCGGCCGCGGCCTCCGGCGACACGTGGATCGCGGCGGGCACCGCGCCGGACGCGCCCGACATGCGGCCGTCGGTCACCAGCGCGACGCGGTGCCCCCGGTCCTGGAGCACCGACAGCGGCGGGGTGAGCCGGTGCAGCTCCGGCATGCCGTTCGCGCGCGGCCCCTGGTTGCGGACGACCGCCACGACGTCGCGGTCCAGCTCCCCGGCGGCGAACGCCTCCTGGAGCGCCTCCTGCGAGTCGAACACCCGCGCGGGGGCCTCGATGGTCCGGTGCTCGGGCCTGACCGCCGACACCTTGACGACCGCCCGCCCGAGGTTGCCGCGCACGGTGTGCAGGCCGCCGTGCGTGTCGAACGGCTCGGCGGCCGGGCGCAGGACCTCGGTGTCGCCGGAAACCCCGGGCGCCTCCCGCCACTCGACCTTGCCGCCGGCGAGCTCGGGGACGTTCCGGTAGGCCGCGAGGGTGTCGCCGCCGACCGTGCGCGCGTCCTCGTGCAGGAGCCCGGCGTCGATCAGCTCGCCGATGAGGAACGCGGTGCCGCCCGCCGCGTGGAAGTGGTTCACGTCGGCGGTGCCGTTCGGGTACAGGCGGGTGAGCAGCGGCGTGACCTTGGAAAGCTCGTCGAAGTCGTCCCAGGTCAGCTCGATGCCCGCCGCGGCGGCCATGGCCACCAGGTGCAGCGTGTGGTTGGTCGAGCCGCCCGTCGCGAGCAGCGCGACGACGCCGTTGACGAACGCGCGCTCGTCGAGCATCTCCCCGATCGGGGTGTAGCCCTCGCCCAGGTCCGTGATCTTGAGGATGCGCCGGCCCGCCGCCTCGGTGAGGCCGTCGCGCAGCTTCGTGCCCGGCGGGACGAAGCTGGCGCCCGGCAGGTGCAGGCCCATGACCTCCATGAGCAGCTGGTTGGAGTTGGCCGTCCCGTAGAAGGTGCAGGTGCCGGGCGAGTGGTAGGACGCGGCCTCGGCGGCGAGCAGCTGCTCGCGCCCGATCTCCCCCGCCGCGTACCGCTTGCGGACCTTGGCCTTCTCGGCGTTCGGCAGCCCCGAGGCCATCGGACCGGCGGGCACCAGGATCGCCGGCAGGTGCCCGAACGACAGGGCCCCGATCACCAGCCCCGGCACGATCTTGTCGCACACGCCGAGCAGCAGCGCGCCGTCGAACATGTCGTGCGACAGCGCCACGGCCGTCGCCATCGCCACCACGTCCCGGCTGAACAGCGACAGCTCCATGCCGGCCCGGCCCTGGGTGATGCCGTCGCACATGGCGGGGACGCCCCCGGCGAACTGGGCCGTGCCGCCCCCCGCTCGGATCGCGGACTTCAGGATGTCGGGGTAGTCCTGGAGCGGCTGGTGCGCGGACAGCATGTCGTTGTACGCCGACACGATCGCGATGTTCGGCGTGGCGTCGCCGCGCAGCCACAGCTTGTCCTGGACGCCGCAGGCGGCGAAGCCGTGCGCGAGGTTCGCGCACCCCATCCCGCTGCGCACCGGGCCCTGGGAACGGGCCTCGCCGATCCGCTTCAGGTACGCGCCGCGGGGTCCGGCGCTCCGCTCGACGACGCGCCGGGTCACTGCCGCCAGCACGGGATGCACAGCCATCAGATGCTCCAAGACCAGGGGGGATCGCTCGATCACCAAACTAGCGAGACATCGGTCACCTGTTCAACCGTACTTATGAACTTCAGATGACAAAAGTTCGGATGTTCGTCGAACTGGACGCACGAAAGCCCCGGGTGCTTGACTGGCCGGATGCCCCGCCCCGTCACCCGCCCGGCCACCGGCGGCGACATGCTGCGCCTGATCCGCGAGGACGGCGTGGCCACCCGCGCCGAGCTCGGCCGCATCACCGGGCTCTCCCGGCCCGCCGTGGCGTCCCGCGTCGCGGCCCTGATCCGGCGCGGCCTGGTGGTCGAGCGCGCCGACGGGCCCTCCACGGGCGGGCGCCCCCCGGCCCGGCTGGAGTTCAACGCGGCGGGAGGCTCCGTCCTGCTCGCCAACCTCGGCCAGTCCCGAGGCCAGCTCGCCGTCTGCGACCTCGCCGGCACGACCCTCGCCCGCGCCGACGGGCCCCCGGCGGAGGTGAGCCCGGGCAGGACGCTCCCGCGCCTGTTCGAGCAGTGGGAGGCCCTCCTCGCCGAGTCCGGCGCCGACGCGTCGAGCATCCGCGGGGTCGGGCTCGGCGTCCCCGACGCCGTCGAGCACGTGGCCGGGAGCTGGGACGCGATGGAGATCGGCGCCCCCATCTCCGAGCGCTTCGGCGTCCCCGCCTACCTCGACAACGAGGTCAACGCCGCCGCCCTCGGCGAGCACCAGGCCCACCCCGGCGTCGGCGACCTCCTGTTCGTGAAGGTCTCGACCGGGATCGGCGCGGGCATCATCGCGGGCGGCCGCATCCAGCGCGGCGCCCTCGGCGCGGCCGGGGAGATCGGCCACATCCCCGTGCCCGTCCCCGGCGAGGCCCCCTGCCGCTGCGGCAACGTGAACTGCGTCGAGGCCGTCGCCGGCGGCACCGCCCTGCTGGCCCGCTCCCCCGCCGAGGACCTGCCCGCCCTGGCGGCGCTGGCCCGCTCCGGCGACCCGGCGACCGTCGCCCTGCTCCGCGACGCCGGCCGCCGCATCGGCGAGGTCGTCGCCACCGCCGTGAACCTCCTCAACCCCGCGGTCGTCGTCCTGGGCGGCGACCTCGCGGGCGCGGACGAGCCCCTGATCGCGGGCGTGCGCGAGATCGTCTACCAGCGCGCCACGGCGCTGGCGACCCGGGACCTGCGCATCGAACCGAGCCGCCTGGGCGAGAGCGCGGGCCTGACCGGCTGCGCCGCCATGGTCCTGGATCGCATCCTGTCCCCCGACGCCGTCGACGCGGCCGCCGCCGGCGCCTGAGAAGCACCAGGCCTGTAAGCACGGGCCTGAGAAGCGCGGGCCGTGCGGGAAGGGCGCCCGCGCTTTCGTGCGCGACGCGTCGTTAGCACACCCGGGCGACGGGTCGCCACCGGGCGACGTGGCAGCCATCGGACATGACACGCTAAACCACGCCCTTGACCCAATGGGCAAAGCGATCATGTTTTCTAGTGACGACAAACTCGACATTTCCCCAGATTGTGGAATGACGAGCGGCGATCATTGTCACTCTCCGCACAGGGACGACGCGTACATCCCCCGCCAGGTAAGACTTTTCTACCGGCCGCGAATAGGTCCGACTAAAGAGATTGACTGGCGTTTCCGGGGGATTCGTGGTTACCGTGTCCTTGCTCAATGAAAGCAACATCCGATCGTTCTTTGACTTTTGACCCCAAAAGACAAAAACGATCAATAACTCCGCCCGGGCGGTCCAGGCGGTCCGGGGCGGAAAAGGGAGAGTGCGAGCGGGGATGGCGGACTTCCATTTCAGTGTCCTGTCCGGGGCGGCCGCCGCGGAGAGCGACGACACCCGCCTGCTCGACGTCCTCGACCGGGCGCTCGGCGCGGCGGCCGGCCCGCTCCGCTGGAAGTCGCTGCGCAGCGGGATGTGGGCCCACGTCCGCCCCGAGAACGGCGAGTGTCCCCAGCAGGGCTGGAAGCTGCACGTCTCCGCGACGCCGGCTTCGGCCCAGGACGTGCTGGCCCGCTCGCTGCCCGTGCTGCTGGCGGGCCGTTCCATGTTCAAGTTCGCCGCCACCCGCGACCATGTCGCGGCCATGAACGCGCGCAACACCTCGCGCGGCCATTCCGGGAAGTTCATCACCGTCTACCCGGTCGACGACGACGAGGCCGTCCGCCTCGCGGCGGAACTGCACGTGGCGACCGCGGGCCTGCCCGGGCCGCGCATTCTGTCCGACCGCCCCTACGGGCCGGGCAGCCTCGTGCATTACCGCTATGGAGCGTTCGTCGAGGTGCGCCGCATCACCAACGACGGATTCTACGCGTGGATGATTCTCGACCCGGACGGCAATCCCGTGGAAGACCGCCGCGGTGCGACGTACACGCCGCCGCCCTGGGCCGCCTGCCCATTCCCCCAGGACGTCCCGCCGACGGAAAAGCAGAACGACACAGACGCGGGCGATAGCACCGAAAGCACCCGGAAGAGCACCACCGAGAATGGCGCCGTCCGAAACGGAAAAGGCGTTCGGATCGGGTCGCGGTTCACCGTCCACGAGGCGATCCGCCACACCAACAAGGGCGGCGTGTACCGGGCGACGGACACCGAGACCGGCGAGGCGATCGTCATCAAGGAGGGCCGCCCGCACGTGGACGTCGACGCCAAGGGGCGCGACACCCGCGACCGGCTGCGGACGGAGGCCCGCGTGCTGGAGGCGGTCGACGCCCTGGGCATCGCCCCGCGCCCGGTGGCGCTCTTCGCCCAGGCGGGCCACCTCTTCCTGGCGGAGGAGATGATCCCGGGCACCTCCCTGCGGCAGTGGATCGCCGACGTGATCGGCGACGCCGGGTGGGGCCCGCACGTGCCCCCCGTCCTGGAGATGTGCGGGCGCCTGGCCGATCTGATGGCGAAGGCGCACGAGGCCGGGCTCATCGTGCGCGACTTCAACCCGAGCAACATCATGGTGCGCCCGGACGGCGCCCCGGTGATGATCGACCTGGAGCTGGCCCTCACCGCCGACGACGGCGAGCGGGAGGGGATGCGGGTGGGCACCCCCGGCTACAGCGCGCCGGAGCAGATGTCCGGCGCCGCACCGGACCCGGCGGCGGACTACTTCGCCCTCGGCGCGACGCTCTGCCACGTCCTCACCGGCGGGCCGCCCTACTTCCTGGACGAGAGCCCCGCGGCCAGGCCGCTGAGCGAGCGCCTGGCGGAATGGCTGGCCGCCCGCACCCTGGACCTCGACCTGCCCGGCTCGCTGGCCCCGCTCCTGCTCGGCCTGATGGCCGACGAGCCCGGCCGTCGCTGGACCCCGCACCGGGCACGGGAGGCCCTGGCCCGGATGCGCCCGGATCACGCGGCGGGGAGCCCCGGGACGCAGCGCGGCCCGGTGGAGCCGGACGGCGGCGCATCGCGGGCCGCCCGCCCCCCGTCGCTGCGGCAGCAGTGCCGGCTGTCCGTCGCCGGGATCGTCGACCAGCTGATCACCACCATGGACCCGGAGTCGGCCGAGACGCTCTGGCCCGCCTCGTGCGTCCACGGCGCGCCCGACCCGTGCTGCCTCCAGCACGGGGCCGCGGGAACCCTGGGCGCCCTGACCCGGTGCTACGAGGTCGAGGCCGAACCGCGCCTGGCCGAGGCCATCGCCGGCGCCGGCCACTGGATCCTGCGGCGGCTGGACGAGGACGGCGGCCGTCCCCCCGGGCTGTACTTCGGCACGGCGGGCGCCGCGTGGGCGGTGCTGGACGCCGGCCTCGCCCTGGCCGACGCCGACCTCGTCGAGGGCGCTCTCGCCGTCGCCGACCGGCTTCCGGAGGCGGTCCCCAGCCCGGACGTGACGCACGGGACGGCGGGCCTCGGGTTCACGGCCCTGCACCTGTGGTCCCGCACCGGGCGGGCGCGGTTCGCCGAGCGCGCCCGCGCCGCCGCCGACGCCCTCGCCGAGACCGTCCAGGAGCAGGAGGGCGGGCTCGACTGGAGCACGCCCGCCGAGATCGAGTCCAAGCTCGCCGGCCGGCGCTACTACGGGTTCGCGCACGGCGTCTCGGGCGTCGGATCCTTCCTGCTCGCCTGCGCCGGGTCGGTCGGCGGCGACGCCCACCGGGCGCTCGCCTCCCGGGTCGGGGAGACGCTGCTCGACACCATGATCGACACTGGGCGGTCGGCGATGTGGGCGGCCAGCTCCGGCGACATCGCCACCGCGCCGTACTGGTGCCACGGCTCGGCCGGCATCGGCGGCTTCCTCGGCCGCCTCGGCCGGGCGACCGGTGACGGGCGCTTCCTGCGGGCCGCCGAGATGTCCGCCCGCGCGGTCATGGACAACCGCTGGCGCGCGATCCTCGGGCAGTGCCACGGCCTGGCCGGCAACGGCGACTTCCTGCTCGACATGGCCGCGCTCACCGGCGCCGAGCGGTACCGGGACGACGCGTGGCGGCTGGCCCAGGTCATCCTGGCCAACCGGGCGCACCGCGGCGCACGGGTGGTGTTCCCCGACGAGCAGGGCGGCGTCTCGACCTCCTGGGGAGACGGCCTGGGCGGCATCCTCGGCTTCCTGGTGCGCCTCCAGCACGGGACGTCGCGGCTGTGGACGGCCGACGACGCCGCCGCGCACCCCGCCGATGGCGCCGAACCGTCGATCGCGGGGCGGGTGTCATGACCGAGACCCTTCCGGATCTTCCGCCCGTGCCGAGCCGCTTCGGCTTCGCCTTCTCCGCCGACGGCCGCTGGGCCACCTGCCTGCGGTCCGCGCAGGACAGCGTCGTCCTGGAGCGCTGGGACCTGACCTGGCCGCGGCCGTCCCTGCGGACGCTCGACGACGCCGCCCTCCCGGGCCGGACCGAGGAACGGATCATCGATCGCGGCACCGGGGCGCTGCCGCTGAACGACGGCCGCGTCCTGGTCGTGCGGCCCGCGGTCGGCGAGCACGGGGAGCCCGCGGGCCACGGAACCCTCGCCACCGCCGAGCCGACCCCCGCCGGGCTCCGGATCACCCGGTCGTGGCCGGTGCCGCGGATGCTCGCCGGGTTCCTGCTGGCCGCCCCGGGGCAGGCGCAGGTCGCGGTGCTCGTGGTCGTCGAGAACGAGCGGCACTCGCGGATCTGGCGGGTCTCGCCCGCGTCCCCCGTCCTGGAGCCGGTGCTGCGGATCCCCGGCGTGCTGTCGGGGGGCGTCTGGGCCGACGAGGGCCGCGTCCTCGCCCTCGACCGCGACGGCGCCGGCCAACGCACCGAGGGCATCCTGGTCGACCTGCGCGAACGCGGCTGGCGGCCCTTCTGGTCGGTCTCCGACACCACCGGCGACCGGATCGCGGCCTACAGCCCGCGCTCGGGCGTCCTCGCGGTGACCACCACCCTGCCGGGCGCGCAGCAGCGGGGCGCGCCGCAGATCGGGCTGCGGCTGCCCGGCGGCGGCCCCGTCCGCTTCCCCGAGACCCTCAACCGGTCGGCCGCCCACCGGACGCCCCTGGCCTTCGACGCCTCCGGCGAGCGGCTGCTCGTCCGGGAGATCGCCGGCGCGACCGCACGCCTGGCCGTGTACGCCACCGGCAGCGACCGGATCAGCCCGGTCCCCGGCCCGCCCGGCATGCTCTGGCCGCCCGCCCACTGGGCCGGGGACGGCCGGATCCACGTCCGCTTCTCGGCCCCGCACCAGCCGCCGACCCTCGCGACGGTGCGGAGTCCCGCGCGCTCCGGCTGGGACATGGCCGCGCACCCCTCCGACGGCGCGGCGGCCTGGCGGCACGCCGAGCTCGTCGAGCTGTCCGGCCCGGCGGGGCCCGTCGAGGCGATCGTCTACGGCGGCCCCGGCTGGCGCGACCGCCCCCGGCTGGTGCTGGCCCTGCACGGCGGGCCGCTGTCGGCGTGGCGGTACGAGTTCGAGCCGCTCTTCCAGTACCTGGCCGCCGCGGGCGCCTCCGTCGTGGCCCCCAACTACCGGGGCAGCACCGGATACGGCGACGACCACCTGCGTCCCGTCATCGGCGACTGGGGCGGCCCCGACCTGGACGACGTCGTCCACCTCGGGCACGCGATCGCGCACGGCCGCGGCGCCGCGCTGCCGCGCCCCGTCGTGCTCGGCGCCAGCTACGGCGGGTTCCTCGCGCTGCTCGCGGCCTGCCGCGCCCCGGACCTGTGGACCGGGTGCGTCGCGCTCGCGCCGTTCACCTCGGCCTCCGGCCTCCACCGCACCACCACCGGGATGGTCAGAGACCGCGTGTCGCGGCTCGGCCTCGCCGATACCGGCGACGACGAGGACGCCCGGCGCGACGTCCTGCGGGCGTGCGAGACGCTGACGGCGCCGCTGCTGGTGGCGCACGGCGTCCGGGACGAGGCCGTCCCGGTCGAGCAGTCCAGGGCGCTGCGCCGGCGCCTCCTCGAACTCGGCAGGACCGAAGGAGTCGACTTCGACTACCTGGAGACCGCCGACGACCACAACGGGGTCGTCCAGGCATGGTCCCCGGTCCTCCGCCAAGCGGTGGTCCGCTTCTGCCTCACGGCGGGGCGGACCTTGGCCCTCGACAACGAAAGGAGGTGAAACGCAATGAACACGTTCGACGGTGACCTCGTGGCCGCTCTGCAGGAGCTGCCCGAGACCGACCCCGTGGAGATCGACGGCATCCAGCTCGGCGGTACCTGCGCCTGCGTCGGTCTGCTCACGCTGCTGAACACCGTGTGCATCGGCATCTCCTGCGCCTGATGCCGCGCATCCCATGCGGTACCCGGGACCCCTGAGAAGAACCCCGGCCCGCAGAACCCCGGTCACGGACCGGCCACGAGCCGGTCCGTGACCGGACCCACTCGCGAGTGTAGAAGACTTCTCCCGACCGTGAACGGAGTCGTGGCGCGTGGCCCTCACCGGCACCCCGGGCGACTCCGCGGCGCTGCGCGCCGGCGGCCGGCGGCTGCTGCGCGGCGCCATGGCCCGCTTCCGGCCGGCCATGGGCGTGCTCGTCCTGCTCACGACCGTCCGCGTCGCCGCGACGCTGGCGACGCCGGTCATGCTGGCCCGCGCGGTCGACGCGGCCCGCGCCCAGCAGGACGCCGGCGCCGCCGCCGCGTGGCTCGCGCTCGTCCTGGCCGCGGCGGCCGTCGCCACCACGGGCGAGGACGTCCTCGGCTCCTACTGCGGCAGCGACATCACCGCCTGGCTCCGGCACCGGCTCCTCGGGCACGTGCTGGCCCTCGGCCCGGAGGGGCGGCGGCGCTTCCCCGCGGGGGACGTGCTGTCGCGGCTCACCGAGTCCGCGTCGGGCCCGGCGGCGTTCCCCGTCCTGCTGCTGTCGGCCGCCGCCACGCTGGCCACCACCGTGGGCGCGCTGGCCGGCCTCGCGCTGATCGACTGGTGGCTCGCCGCCGCGTTCGCGGCCGGGATGCCGCCGCTGCTGGTCGCGCTGCGCGTGTTCGTCGTCCGGGCCACCGATCCGTTCGCCCGCTACCAGGCGTGCCAGGCGGCGATCGCGACGCGGCTGCTCGACGCCCGGCAGGGCATCCGGACGATCCGGGCGAGCGGCACCGCCGCCGCCGAGGTGCGGCGCATCCTCGCGCCGCTTCCCGGCCTCGGCCGGGCGGGCCGGGAGACCTGGGCCGTGCAGGGCAGGGTCAGCCGGCGGCTCGCGCTGCTGGCCCCCCTCACCCAGGTCCTGGTCGTCGGCGTCGCGGGCGTCCGCCTGGCCGCCGGCGAGATCACCACCGGCCAGCTCGTGGGCGCGCTGTCCTACGCCGCCATGGCCGCCGCGTCGGCGTCGGTGTTCGACACCGTCGTCGCGCTCCTCAACTGCCAGGTCGGCGCCGGGCGGATCGGCGAGATCCTCACGGCCGTCCCGGCGGTGCGGCCCCCCGCGCGGCCGTCGCGGCTGCCGGACGGGCCCGGCGAGCTGCGGCTGCGCGGCGTCACCGTCCGGCTCGGCGGCCGCGCCGTCCTCGACGGGCTCGACCTCGACGTGCCGCCCGGGACGACCGTCGCGGTCGTCGGCACGTCCGGCACGGGCAAGAGCGTGCTGATGTCGACCGTCGGGCGGCTCCTCGACCCCGACGAGGGGGTCGTCGAACTCGACGGCGTCCCCGTCACCGAGGTCCCGCTCGCGGAGCTGCGCCGCGCCGTCGCCTACGCCTTCGAACGCCCCGCGCTGCTCGGCGCGACCGTCCGCGAGACGATCGCCTACGCCCGCCCCGCCGCGACGCGCGCCGAGGTGCACCGCGCCGCCCGCGACGCCGTCGCCGACGCCTTCATCCGGGCCCTGCCGAACGGCTACGACACCCCGCTCGACCGCGCCCCGCTGTCCGGCGGCGAGCTGCAGCGGCTCGGCCTGGCCCGCGCCGCGCTCGCCGACGCCCGGATCGTCCTCCTCGACGATGCCACCAGCAGCCTCGACACCGCCACGGAGCTGAAGGTGACCCAGGCCCTCCGGCAGATCCTGGCCGGACGGACCAGCCTGGTGGTGGCGCGGCGCCCGGCCACGGCCGCCCGCGCCGACCTCGTCGCCTGGCTGGACGCCGGGCGCGTACGGGCGCTCGCCCCCCACGCGGACCTGTGGGCGGACCCGGCCTACCGCGCCGTGTTCTCCACCCGGGCGGCCTCATGACGGCGCCGCCGGCCGCGCGCCTGCTGCACCGCCACCTGCGCGGCCAGTGGCCCGCGATGCGCCGCCTCTCCGCCTGGTCGGCCGTGGAGTCCCTGCCGATGTTCGCGTCCGGCCTGCTCCTGGCCCGCGCCGTCGACCACGGGTTCCTCGCGGGCCGCACCCTGACGGGCCTCGGCTGGCTCGCCGTCCTCGCCGCCCTGTACGCCGTCGGCGCGGTCGCGACCGGGCGGGTCTACCCATGGCTGGCCGCGACCGTCGAACCGCTGCGCGATTCCCTGGTCACCGAGGTCGTCGCGGCGGCCCTCCGCCGGATGGCCGACCGGACCCCTGACGCGGCCGGCGCGGGCGTCTCCCAGGTCACCGAGCAGGCCGAGGCCGTCCGGGCCCTGGTGGGGACCGCGCTGCGCAACGTCCGCCAGCTGGTCTCCGCCGGCGCCGCCGCCCTCGTGGGCCTGGCGCTGCTGTCGCCCCTCCTGGCCCTCGTCATCTGCCTGTCGGTGGCGCTCGCCCTGGGGCTGTACGCGGCGTTCGTGGGCTTGCAGATCCGCCGCTACCGAGCGGTCATCCGCCAGGCCGAGCGCATCGGGGAGGCCGCCGCCACCGTCGTGCACGGCGTCCGCGACGTCGCCGCCTGCGGCGCCGAGGACCGCGCCGCCGCCGCGGTGGGCGAGGTCGTGGACACGCAGGCGGAGGCCCTGCGCGCCTACGCCCGCACCCGCTGGGTCCGCCTCCCCGTCCTGGCCCTGGGGGTGCACCTTCCCCTGCTCGCCCTGCTCGTGCTGTCGCCTTACCTCACCGCCCACCACGGGCTCACCGCCGGGCAGATCGCGGGCGGCGCGGGCTACCTGGTGACCGGACTCCAGCCGGGCATCACCGTCCTGGTCGACGCGGGCGGCACCCTCCTGCTCAGCCTCGCCGTGGTCCTGGGCCGCCTCGCCGAGGTCTGCGCCGTCCCCGAGGCCCCGCCGCCCGGCACGGCGACGGCCGAGTCGTCCGGCATCGAGGCCGACCACGTCACCTTCGCCTACTCCCCGCACGCCGCCCCCGTCATCGAGGACCTCTCGCTCCACCTCCCCGAGGGCACGCACCTGGCCGTCGTCGGCCCCAGCGGCACCGGCAAGTCCACCCTCGCGAACCTGCTCACCGGCCTCCTGGAACCCCAGAAGGGCAAGATCACCCTGGGCAAGGTCCCCCTCCCCCACCTGGACCCGGCGGACCTGCGCTCCTCGATCACGCTGATCCCGCAGGAGAGCTACGTCTTCGCGGGCAGCCTCCGCGACAACCTGACCTACCTGAACCCGGAGGCCGGCACCCGCGACCTGGACGAGGCCGCGGCCGCCGTCGGGCTCCCGGACCTCGTCGAACGCCTGGGCGGCTACGAGACCGACATCCCGCCCGGCGGCGGTGACCTCTCCCAGGGCGAACGCCAGCTCATCACCCTGGCCCGCGCCTACCTCTCCCCGGCCAGAGTGATCGTCCTGGACGAGGCCACCAGCCACCTGGACCCCGCGACCGAGGCCCGTGCCGAACAGGCCCTGGCGACCCGCGGCGGCACGCTGATCGTCATAGCCCACCGCATGACCTCGGCCGAACGGGCCCAGCAGGTCCTCCTCCTGGACGGCCCCGTCCCCCTCCTGGGCACCCACGAGACCCTCCAGACCCGCAGCCGAACCTACGCGGCCCTAGTGGGCCACTGGCACACCTGAGTCACCGGGCCGGCTTTCGCTGTGCTGATGCGACGCAGGTCGGGCGACGGTCAGTTCGCACACGCCGTCCTTGCAGGAGCGCTGCAACCGGCCCATGGAGACGGTCTGCACCAGCCCGATCGCCCAGCAGGCCGGACACCCGCGCAGCGCGAGGAGGCCGATCGGCGCGAGCAGGAGGCTGCCGGGTCCGAGCACCGGCAGCAGCGCGAACGCCCCGATCAACGCCCCGAAGCCCGTCGCACCGCGGAGAAGGTGCCGGGGAAGCGACGTGCTCGCGAAACTCTGCTTGTCAGTCATCGCCGTCTCCTGAAACCGAGTGGGGTGCGCCCCGCAGCGTCTGATGGACCGACGCGCGGGCGCGATGCAGCCGCGACTTCATCGCGGGCAGGCTGAGGCCGAGCGCGTCGGCGACCATGCGCCCGCTGTATCCCTGGATGTCGCGCATGATGAGGACGCGTCGCTGGTCCGCCGGCAGATCGGCGATCGCCGCCGCGATCCGGCCGGCCTCCAGGCGTCGCAGGACCTCGTCCTCGGCCGAGACCACGCTGACGTCCGGGACCTCGTCGTAGTGCGGCGGCCTCAGTCGCGCCCGCCGCAGGCACTCGTTGCGGACGATGCGGAACATCCACGACGCCAGCGCGCCGGACGCCCGCAGCGTCCCGATCTTGCGATACAGGATGATCAACGCCTCCTGCGCGGCGTCCTCGGCGTCCTCGGGTGACGCGCACAGGGTCCGGGCGAACCGGCGCACGTGCGGATGCGAGCCGGACACCAGCGCGGCGATCGACTCCACATCACCGCCCTGCGCGGCGGCGACCATCCGCTCCCCGGGCCAGGTCAGCTCAGCCACGCGAGCGCCCCCGCCTGCGCAGCACGGTGACACTGCACGCGCACACGAGCACGGCCACACCGATCACGGCAGCACCAACGATCATGACAACCTCCCGGTCGAGTTCCCTGTCGACGCTCCGGCCGACACCCTTAAGAGAGGCAGGAACCCACCCAAAGGATTCACCCCACCCCCGGTCTGAAGACCCGCATCCAGTCTCCGCACCTCAGAAGGCGAGCCGACCCCAGGCCGCCAGGCAGCGAGCCGCCGTCCACCCCAGCGGAGTCAGACAAACCCGCTCTCACCTGGCCCCCACAAGGCACGCGATGTCCCGGCGCGTATCGCCCGTCATTAAATGGACCATTTGGACAACACTTGGCGCGCATGAGCGACGGTGAGAGAATTCGATCAAATACCGGCTACTGGAAGTGAGTGGCATCATGACCAGGCCATGGGAAGCCGATCAGGGCGCGGGGTTCCAGCGACGGTTAGGGAAGACGGCCGCCGAGGTGGGCGACAGCCGCACGACGCAGGACTGTCCTGAGATTTGGGAGTTGGACAACGGCGACATCGCCGTCATCGGCCGTGACGCCACCGGCGCCTACCGTGACCGTCTGCCTCCGGGTGTGAGCATCGGCTCCGACGAACGTCTCGTGATCATCTCTGGAAGGCTGCTTTCGGCCGCCAAACCGGACATCCGCGATGCTTGATCGACTCGCACGATTCCGGGGGGACGTGCTGGACCGCGCGGCCTACCATCGGGATTTCGCTCGCCAGTGCGAAGACCTGCGCGGGACCATCTGGAAGCTCGAACGCTCCCAGGTCTTCCGCGAACTGGAGGATCCCAGCTGGCAGGCGTTCGCTTCCGGTGACTGGCGACACGCCCTCGACCTGCTGGAAGAGGATCGCAAGGCCGTCCAGACCGAGGCCGACAGCAACCGGCGGCAAGGCTTGAAGATCAGGCGGGTTCGCGTGGTCGAGCACCCCTTGAGCCCGTACGTCCAATGGGAGCTTCACGCGCTGCGGATGCTGGCGGAAGAGGGCTTCGAAGTGCGCGTCCTCTCCGCCGACAATCTCGCCTACCTGGAGAATCAGAGCCAGTTGCCCGAAGTCGTGGTCGTTGGCGATCGCGTCCTCTACGAGGTCCGATATCTGCCAGATTGGACGCCTTGCGGTGCACGCCGCATCAGGACGCCGGACGTGATCCGTACCGCCGCGTCCGAGATCGGCCGCCTGTACCGCAGGGGCGAGCCATTGCTCCGCTTCTTCGAACGGGAAGTAGCCCCGCTACCCGCACCGGCTGTCTGAACTATCGTTCGTGGATGCCGTTCGTTCGCTTGGGCCGAAGCAGGGTGAAGACGTTCTCCCTCTGCCTCCTCACGCTTGTCGTCATCGCCCTTATCGCAGCTTCACCGTGGGGCTTGCGCGCTTTCGGCGGCCCGACGGCCCGCTGGGAACGGTTGAGTTTCATCGGTCAGACCTACGGCGCCGCATCGGCGCTCCTGGCAGCGCTCGCACTGATCGGCATCGCGGCAACCCTGATCTTCCAGGCGCACGATACGAGGATCGCGCGGGAGGAGGCCCGGCGCATCGCCATAGCGGAGCTGCTCAAGATGGCCATGGACGACCCGGCCCTCGACGAGGCATGGGGACCGGTTCCGGCGGATGCGGACCGCAGGGCCAGACGGCAGCTCATGTACATCAACATGATCCTCTCCGAGTGGCAGATGTCCTTCGAGACGAAGGCGCTTCCCGAGAAGAGGCTGCGGGCCATTTCGCGTGAGATGTTCTCGGGGCGTCCTGGCCGGGCCTTCTGGGAGGAGGCACGTCAGGTGCGCATGGGGACCGCCGGGAGCAGGCGAGCGCGCCGGTTCCACGAGATCTTGGACGAGGAGTACGGGCTGGCCCCCGTTCCCCCGCCCGAGCGGCCGCGGGCACGGCGCCCCTGGAGGTTTCTCGCCGGTTCGGTGGTGGGCGTCGTGGTGTTGGGTCCTCTCGTCCGCCGGGCCGTCGCCCGCCGCCGATCCTCTGCTTGACCTCGTGTTTGGTTGAGGTTTTAGCGTGGCGGCTCCTGGTGTTTTCGGAAGGGGGCGTTGTGGGTTCTGGTGATGGGGCCGTTGGCGTGGCGGTGCTCGGGCTCGGGGAGATGGGGGGCGCGCTGGCGGGAGCGATTCTGGACGGCGGGCATCCGACCACCGTGTGGAATCGCACTGCGGGGCGGGGTGACGCGCTGGTCGCCAAGGGGGCGCGGCAGGCCGACGGCGTCCGCGATGCCGTCGCCGCCGGGCAGGTCGTGGTGGTGAACGTGAAGGGGAACTCCGTCGCTCGTGAGCTGCTGGAGGCGGCGGGGGACGTCCTGCGCGGGCGGGCCGTCGTCAACCTGACGGACGGGACGTCGAGCGAGGTCAGGGAGGTGGCCGCGGTGGTCACCGAGCGCGGCGGGGAGTACCTGCACGGGCAGATCATGACCATCGCGCCGGGCGTCGGGCATCCGGACGCGACGGTCTTCTACGGCGGGTCCGCGGACGTCCACGAGCGTCACCGGAAGGTGCTGGGGCTTCTCAGCGGGCAGGCACCGCTGGTGTCCGAGGATCCCGGCGTCGCGGTGCTCTACGGCATGGCCGTCCACGGGACGATGTGGGGGCTCCTCAACGGGTTCCTGCACGCGGCCGCGGCGCTCTCGGGCGCGGGGGTCGAGGTCGGGCGGTTCCTGGAGGAGGCCAAGGGTCCCCTCGCGTCGCTGTCGGCCTTCCTGCCGTCGATCGCCGAGGAGGTCGACCGGGGCCGTTTCGCGACGCCGTACGGGGCGCTGCGCCACCATCTGCCCTCGATCGAGGATCTCGCGCGGGAGAGCCGGGAGCGGGGCATCGACGACGAGTTCCCCGAGTACTCCCGGGCACTCGTGGCGGCGGCGGTCGAGCGGGGGCACGGCGACGACAGCTACTCCAGGCTCGTCGAGCACTTCCGCAAGGCGTAGAAGTACCAAGGTGGTCTGGATGCCGGGATGGTGTGGGCGATGCCTCGGCTCGACACCTTCCCGGCCAGGATCCCGTCAGGCGGATTGCGCGGATGCGGCGCCCAGGGCTCGGATCGCGAGATCGATCGCGGTGGTCAGGCGCTCCAGATCGTGACCAGCGCGCTCTCGTACCCGTAGGCCGAGCACCGTCGTGAACAGCGACTCCACGGCTCCGTCGATGTCGAGGTCGGCGGACAGCTCGCCTCGCTCCCGCCCCTCGGCCAGCACCGCCTGCAGGGCCTGCCGGGTGACCGTGAACGCGGCCTCGATCCGCTCAAGGACCTGGTCATCAGTAGTGCCGAGTTCGGTGGCGGTGTTGACCACGAAGCATCCGCGGCCGGTCGTGCCGCCGGCCGGGCAGGTCACCAGCCACAGCATCCATTCCCGCAGCACCTCGCGAACCGGGCGGTCACTCGCATCCAGACGCCGGCGGGCCTGCGTCGACTCGGTGGCCCGGTAGTGGTCGAGCGCGCGCAGAAAGAGCGTGTGCTTGTCCGTGAACGTCCGGTACAGGCTGCTGGGCGTGAGCTTCAGCTCGTCGCCCAGGTCGCGCACCGAAGTGGCGTGGTAACCGCGTCGCCAGAACAGCTCGGTCGCCGAGGTGACCGCTTTCTTCTCGTCGAACTGCCGGGGTCGTGCCATGGGTTCACCGTACCCAACTTGTGGAGCGATCGCTCCCATACTAGGGTCCCCATTCGGGAGCGATCGCTCCCGAATTGCTGGAGGAGGATCCGTTGACGACCGCTGAGCAGACCCCCACCCAGAGACAGGAGCCAGGGACCCCGGACAAGAGTCGCTGGCCGGCGGTCTGCGCGGTGGCTCTGGGCACCTTCCTGCTGGTGACCGCCGAGCAGCTGCCGATCGGGCTGCTGACCTCCGTGGAGTCCGCGCTGTCGGTCTCCGAGGGGACGGCGGGACTGATGGTGACGGTGCCCAGCATCGTCGCCGGGTTCGCGGCACCGCTGGTCCCGATGGTCGTCAGGTCGCTGGACCGCCGCATCCTGCTGGTCGGGCTGATGACCCTGATGACCGTCGCGAACCTGGGCTCCGCCCTGGCGCCGACCTTCGCGGTGCTGGTGGGCTCCCGGGTGCTGGTCGGCATAGCGATCGGCGGCTTCTGGGCGGTCGCCGCCGGCCTGGCGGTCCGGCTCGCCGCCCCCGCGGACGTGCCTCGCGCCACAGCGGTCATTTTCGGTGGTGTCGGGGCCGCGAACGTTTTCGGCGTCCCGCTCGGCACCCTGGTCGGCGACCTCACCGGCTGGCGCATCGCCTTCTCTTCGCTCAGCGCCCTGGCGCTCGTGACCCTGATCGCCCTGCCGGCGGTACTGCCGAGGCTGGTCGCCTCCCAGGCCGTCCGGCCCGAGCTGCTGATGGAGCAGCTCCGCAACCCAGGCGTACGCGTCGGCATCATCGCGACGGTGCTCCTTGTGTTCGGCCACTTCGCCGCTTACACGTTCGTGAGCCCGGCGCTGCAGAAGCTGTCGGGGATCGACGAGCGCTATGTCGGTCCGCTGCTGTTCGGGTTCGGTGCGGCCGGCATGATCGGCAACTTCGTCGCCGGTTCGGCGCTCTCCCGCCGCGTGCACCGCAGCGTGCTGACGATCGCAGTAGCCATGACGGCCGCGATGCCGCTTTTCCTGCTGCTGGGTCGGACCGCGGTCGGCGGCGCCCTCCTGCTGATCGTCTGGGGTCTGGCCTTCGGCGGTGTGTCCGTGGGCCTCCAGACTTGGATGATCAAGACCGCTCCGCAGGCCGTGGAAGCCGCCTCCTCGCTGTGGGTGGCGGTGTTCAACCTGTCCATCGGTTTTGGCGCGCTGGCCGGCGGCGTCATCGTCGACACGCTCACTCTCCGGGGCGTGCTCTGGCTCGGTGGCGCCTGCGCCTTGCTCGCCGCCCTGGCGATCTGGACCGCCCGCGGCAACCGAGCCCTGCGATAACCCGATATCCGCTCGGGTCGCCTGGGCACCGGAGAAGGACCTCCAGTGCCCAGGCAGCCGTACTTCCAGAACAACAAGCCGAACAGGCGCCGGCTACGGCTGGTCGCCGAGGCTGAGGAGGAGGGTGCGGAGGGTTTCGGCCAGGGCGTCTTGTTCGTGCTGGTCGAGGGCGGCGAGGAGGCGGCGTTCGTTGTCGAGGTGGGCGGCGACGGCGCGGTCGATGAGGTCGCGGCCGGCGGGGGTGAGGGCGACGAGGACGGTGCGGCGGTTGGCGGGGTCGAGGTCGCGCGTGACGTAGCCCTTGGCGACGAGCCGGTCCAGGCGGTTCGTGACGGCGCCCGAGGTCACCATGGAGGAGCGGGCCAGCACGCCCGCGGTGACGCCTTGGGGAGCGTCCGCGCGGCGGAGGGTGGCCAGGACGTCGAACTCGCCCCGTTCCAGCCCGAACTCGGCGAACAGGGCCTTGAGTTCGCGCTCGGCGATGCGGGTCAGCCGGGAGAGGCGGCCCAGGACCCGCATGGGGGACGCGTCGAGGTCGGGCCGGGCGCGAGCCCACTGCTCGACGATGAGGTCGACGGCGTCACGCTCCACGATTACCTCTCAACGTTGAACTGTTTGACATCAAGGTAGCATCCGGCCTACCGTCCTCAGCGTTAAACACTTCAACGTTGAGAGGTTGCTTCATGCGACGTCGGACGATCTCTGCCGTGCTGGTGTTCGGGCTGGCCGCCGCGACCAGCGCGCCTGCCCGGGCGGCGGACGCCGGGGGCGGCACGGTGTACCCGACCACGATCCGGCTGCCGGACGGGTTCCAGCCCGAAGGCATCGCGATCGGCCCCGGGCCGGTCGCCTATGTCGGCTCCATGGCCGATGGGTCGGTCTACCGCGCCGACCTGCGCACGGGGGCCGGGGCCGTCCTCGGCCGGGGGCCGGGCACGCAGGCCCTCGGGCTCAAGAGCGACGGGCGCGGACGGCTGTTCGTGGCGGGCGGCACGGGTGGCGACGCCCGCGTCCTCGACGCCCGGACCGGACGGGTGCTGGCGTCCTACCGGCTGGCCACCGGCCCGTCGTTCGTCAACGACGTCATCATCACGCAGGGCGCCGCGTGGTTCACCGACTCCACCAACCCGGTGCTCTACAAGCTGCCGCTCGACGGTGGACGGCTCCCCTCGACCGCGGTCCGGATCCCCCTGACCGGCGACCTGGTGTACCAGGGCAGTCCCGACAGTCCCGGCAGCGCGGGGTTCAACGCCAACGGCATCACCCCTACACCGGACGGGCGGGGACTGCTCGTGGTGCAGTCGAACACCGGCAGGCTGTTCCGCGTCGAGCCGACGGGCGAGACCCGCCGGGTGAACCTGCACGGCGAGTCGCTGCCGGAAGGCGACGGGCTGCTGCTGCGGGGCCGGACGCTGTACGCGGTGCAGAACCGGCTCAACACCGTGGCCGTCGTGCGACTGGACGCGGACGGGACCGACGGCCGCGTCGTTCGCCGGGTGACGGATGCCCGGCTCGCCCTGCCGACGACCGTGGCCGCCTTCGGCTCGCGGCTGTACCTCCCCAACATCCGGTTCTTCGCCACGGGACCGACGCCGGACGTCTCGTACGACGCGGTCGCCATCCCCCGTCCGTAGCCCGATTCGCGTTTTACCCGGAGGCGCGGGCGGGGTTGGAATGAGCCGGACATAACTTGAACAACACCGCACGCGGCGGCGGACATGGCGGCGGACAACTAGGGCAGATCGACCGGCGTCGGGCACCTAATGGAAAGGCGCCCGAATAGTCCATTTCTCTTGATCTGATGGGATACCTGGTTAATGTCGCGAATAGCTGCGGCGGTGGCGGCCGTCGTGGGCCTGCTGGTCGCCGTGATGTCCGGGCTCGCGCAGTCCGCCCCGAGCCCGTCTCCGAAGCCCACGCCTCCCGGTGTCGGGAAGAACGGCGAGGCGTGGGCCTGGACGCAGTTGGTGAACGGGACGAGCCACACGACCGAGGTCCGGTTCGCCACCACCGAGAAGCCCGCCGGAAACTGCCCCACCCTCCAGTACACCCTGGGAGGCAAGACGCAGACGGCGGTGCTGAGGAAGGTCAGCGATCCTTTCGTCACCGGCGGCGGGCTCCAGCAGTTCCCGACGACCTTCTGCGTGGCGCCGGTCCCCGACGGGGCGAGCAACGCGCTGATCGAGCCGTCCACGACCAATGCGGCCACCGTGCATCCGGGGAATCTCCAGCTTCCGCTGCCCGAGTGGCCCGTGAACGGGCGTCCCCGGAGCGTCGCGGTGATCGGTGACGCCGGGTGTGAGGTCACCTCGCCCACGGTCGGCGCCCCGAAGAACCAGGACTGCCAGAAGAACTGGCCGCTGGAGCCGCTCTCGGTGCACGCGGCGGCGCAGTCCCGGCCGGACCTGGTCGTCCACGTCGGCGACTACGTGTACCGGGAGACGCCGGAAGGCGCGAACGACGCCACGCCGGGGTGCGATTCCCAGGGGCAGGCCGCCGACTGGAGCTGCCTTATCAAGGACTTCCTGCGGCCCGCGCAGGCCCTGCTCGCCGAGGCGCCGTTCATCTTCGCGCGGGGCAACCACGAGGTCTGCACGCCTCCGAAAGTGGGGCGGGGCGCCGAATGGTTCCGCTATTTCGCCGCGGTTCCGCAGAAGAACAACGAGTGCTTCTCACTGCCGCAGACGCAGGCCGAGCCCGTCCAGATCAATGCGGGCACGCTGCATTTCATCCTGTTCGACTCCAGCTCGGCGAGTGAGAGGAACAAGCCGGACAAGGCCCAGGCCGCCCAATACGCGAAATGGTTCGACGAAGTGAACGCCCTGGCAGCCAACCATCCGACGCACGACTACTTCCTGATCACCCACAAGCCGCTGTGGATGGTCAAGCAGGCCTCGTCCACCGCCGTGACCTGGATCAACCCGACGCTGGCGAACGCGGTCGGGCAGACGGCGAAGGGGGCGCTGGCCGGCAACATAGACCTGGTGATGTCCGGGCACGTGCACCTCTACCAGATGCTCGACTTCCTCAACAGCTCGCGTCCGCCGCAGCTGACCGTGGGCTCGTCCGGGACGACGCTCGACACGCCGCCGGACGACAGCAAGGTGATGGGCAAGACCGTCGACGGCGAGACCGTGCAGCACTCGGTCTCACGGGGCGTTCACGGCTACGCGCTGCTGCGCGACACGGGCGGCCGGTGGCATCTCACCTTCCACGGGGTCTCCGGTCAGGCGTGGCCGCTGGACTGCGCTCTGAGCACCGGGGCCACCAAGGAATTCGACTGCACATAGGCGGCTTCATGGATGCAGGGCCGCGTCGGGCGGAGTTTCGGCGACGCGGGTGAAGCGGACGGTCAGGCCGTCGCGTTCGGGGGCGCAGCAGTAGGGGCCCGCGGCGGCCATGACGCCGGGAGGGAAGGGCGCCAGCCGGATCATCCGCCAGGGCTCGTCGCCGGCGCGGGCGCGGACGGTCACGGCGTCGCCCGAGCGGCTGGCGCGGATGGTCACCTCGCGGCCTTGCCACGGGACGGGCGCCGAGGACCAGTCGGACACGCCGTGGGTGACCACCGCGCCCAGCTGGAGGGCGCCGTCGCAGTACTCGGCGCCCGCCTTGATCCAGGTCGTCGCGGAGAGGCGGACGAGGAGGCCGGCCTGGTCGAACTGGTGGTCGTAGGAGGCGACGAAGGAGACCTCGATCGCGGCCTCGGGGCCGAACGGGGACAGCAGGGCGTGCCCGCTGTCGCGGTCGTAGCCGTAGGACGTCGTGCGCCAGAAGTCGCCGCCCCGCGCCGCGGTGACGACGAGGGCGGGGCCGTCGGGCGTCGCGGACGGCGGCGGGTTGAGCCATTCACCGGTGATCATAGGTCGGAAATCTACGTCAAGGGGGTGGAGTCAACCCCACCACCAGGGGTGGGTTTTACCTCCCATGATCGGGTAGCTGAACCCAGTGTCTCCGGAAATGTCAGACGCGAGGGTTGAGATGGACGGGGACGACCGGGCTGGGAGGCACGATGGTGAGCGGAGCGGCAGTGGGCGGGGCGGTGCGCGGCCGGATGCGGCCGCTGCTCACCGAGGTGGGGCTGCTGGCGGTCCTGTTCGCCTTCTACAAGTGGGGCCGGACGCTGATCGAGAGCGGCCCCGGACAGGCGATGGCGAACGCGCACGGGCTGTGGCGGTTCGAGCGGGAATGGCTGCCGAGCGAGGTCGGATTCCAGCATTGGGCGCTCGGATGGGACCACGCGGCGTTCCTCGCCAATGTCTATTACGTGAGCGTCCATTTTCCCGGAACGGCGTTGCTGCTGATCTGGCTTTATGTGCGGCACAGGTCCGCCTATGCCCGGGTCCGCAACGAACTGGTGGCGCTGACGGCGGCCGGCCTCGTGGTGCACACGATGTTCCCGCTGGCGCCGCCCCGGCTGGCGGGGATCGGGGCCGTCGACACGATGCTGACCGTGGGGCCGTCGGCCTATCCGGCGGCGGCCGACGGGATCGCCAACCAGTACGCGGCCATGCCGTCCCTGCACATCGGGTGGGCGATCCTGGTGGCCGTGGCGGTACTGCGGGTGTCGCGGAGCCGGTGGCGGTGGGTCGTCGCGCTGCACGCGCCGCTCACGGTCCTCGTGGTGGTGGTGACGGCCAACCACTACTGGACAGACGGGATCGTCGCCGCGCTCCTGCTGGCCGGCGCCATGGCGCTGGTTTCCCTGGCCGGACGGATGCGGCAAGCTGTGGGTCATGCTGCCGACGCACACGAGTCCCGAGGTCCCGGACGTCCCCGTGGCGGTCCTGCCGATCGGGAGCCACGAGCAGCACGGCCCGTTCCTTCCCCTCGCGACGGACACGGTGATCGCGTGCACGATCGCGGCGGAGATCGCGAAGGCGTACCCGGTGCGGACGCTCCCGCCAGTGACGATCTCGTGCTCGCATGAGCACGCGGACTGGCCCGGGACGGTGAGCATCTCGGCGGCGACCCTGTACGCGGTGGTCAGGGACGTCGCCGAGTCGCTGCGCCGGGCCGGCGTCCCCAAGCTCGTGCTGGTCAACGGGCACGGGGGCAACTACGTGCTCGGCAACGTCGTGCAGGAGGCGCACGGCGACATGGCCCTGTTCCCCGCGATGGAGCACTGGGAGGCGGCGGAGAGGGCGTCCGGCGCGGAGACGTCCGCGGTCAGCGACATGCACGCCGGGGAGCTGGAGACCTCCATCCTGCTGCACGCCCATCCGGAGCTGGTCCGGGACGGGTACCGGACCGCCGACCATCTGGCCGACGACCGGCGGCACCTCCTGACGACGGGGATGGCGGCCTACACGACGTCGGGCGTGGTCGGGCGGCCGTCACTGGCCAGCGCCGACAAGGGCCGGGAGACGCTGCGGAGCTTCGTCGCGTCGTTCGGGGACGTCCTCGCGGTGCTTCAGCAGCAGGGCGGCCGCGCCGGGCAGGGACGCGACGAAGGTGAGAACCCCGTACACGACGGAGACGGTCAGGCCCTGCGCTGAGCCGAGCCCGGCCGCGCCGAACGCCAGGGCGAGCACGGCCTCGCGCGGTCCCCAGCCGCCGACGTTCACCGGCAGCACCATCACCAGGAGCGCCAGCAGGAGCAGCGGCAGGAGGGTGAGCAGCGGGGCCGTCGCGCCGGCGAGGCGGGCGGCGACCACGAACAGGGCCAGGTGACCGGCCAGCGCCGCGGCCGACAGGCCCACGATCGCGGGCCAGGCGCGCAGGGCGGCGCGCACGTCCGCGAACGCCGGCGCCAGCGCGCGGCGCCGCCACCGGGCGAGGACCAGCACCGCGGCCAGGACGGCTCCCGCCGGGACCAGGGCGGGCGCCAGCGCCGACACGAGCGCGGGGTGGGCGAGCAGCGCGGCGGCGCCCGCGGCGATCGCGACGCCCTGACCGGCGACGCGTTCGAGGAACACGGCCCGCACGCCGCGCGCGACATCGCCCGCTCGGTTCCCGTGGCTCACCGCGCGGTGGACGTCCCCGAGCACGCCCGCGGGCAGCACGGCGTTGAGGAACTGGGACCGGTAGTAGTCCGCGACGGCTCCGCCCAGCGGCAAGTGGAGGCCGAGCCGAAGCGCGACCAGCCGCCAGCGGGCCGCGCTGAGCACGGTGGTCAGCAGGCCCAGGGCGAGCGCCGCCGCCACGGCCCCGGCGTCCACGGCGTGGAGCGCGTCCACGAACGCGTCCGTGCTGTGCCACCACAGGAGCGCGGCGAGGATGCCCAGCCCGGCGAGCGGGCGCAGCCAGGGCAGGAACTTCGTCACGGGGCGCTCCCGGGGAGGACGAGGAGGTCGACGTGGTGGACCTCGGCGGTGAGGCGCCCGGCGGCGCACTCGGTGAGGCGGCGGCCGAGGTAGTCCTCGGCGAAGGGGGCCAGGTCGGGCCGCTGCTCGACGGCGGCGGCGACCCAGCCGCGCAGCCACTGCGCGGTCAGCGCGGCCTGGCCGGGGCCGAGCCGCCACGGGCTCGGGCGCGCCTGGACCGACGCGCCGCGGCGGCCGAACGCCCGGGTCGCGGCGGCGACGGCGTCGGGCCCGAGGAGCCCGCCGCGGCGCTGGTGGGCGTCGAAGGCGGTGGCGAACTCGGCGTCGAGCGGCTCGGGCGGGGAGAGGCGGACGCGCCCGACGACCGACAGGGTGAGCAGCGCCGGGCAGGCGACCGCGGCGGCGATCGCCTCGACCTCGGCGGCGGTGAGCACGTCCAGCAGCGCGGACGCGGTGACCAGCGACGCGCCCACCAGGTCGGACGCGCGGAGCGCGCCGATGTCGCCCGCGCGCGTCTCGACCGTCGCGGGCGTCCCGTCGGCGGTCGCGTACTCGCTCGCGCGGGCGCGGTCGAGCAGGCGCGGATCGGCGTCGTGCAGGATCCAGTGCTGCGGGCCGCGCAGCCGCCCGGACAGCCAGCGCCCCTGGGAGCCGGTGCCGCACCCGAGGTCCCAGATGACCAGCGGCCCGTCCGCCGGGAGCGCGGCGCGGAGCGGGTCGAGCAGCTCCGTGGCCCGCGCCGTCGCGTCCGCGCCCTCGCGCAGCTCCAGCCAGGATGGATCGAACTCCGTCACAGCGCCTCCTCGCGCCTCGACCCCCGTCATGGCGCCTCCCTTCGCAGCTTCGACAAGACGGTTCCCATGCGGCGGGCGGTGTCGTCCCAGCCGGGCAGCGTGCCGCGCCGCAGCCGGGCGGAGGCGCGCAGCCGGTCGCGCAGCTCCGGTTCGACGAGCCAGCGGCGCAGCGCCGCGCCCAGCGCGACGGGGTCGTCCGGCGGCACGAGCATGCCGGGGACGGCCCCGGACGGATCCCAGCCCAGCGTGTCCGGGACCCCGTCCACCGAGGTCGCGAGCACCGGGACGCCGCGCGCCAGCGCCTCGGTCACCACCATCCCGAACGTCTCCGCGCGGGACGCCAGGACGAGCAGGTCGGCACCGGCGTAGGCGTCGTCCAGCCGCTTGCCGGTCAGCGGACCCGTCAGCTCGACGCGCCCGTCGAGCCGGTGCCCGCCGATCAGCCGCCGGACCCGCGCGACGTGTTCCGGGTCGCCGCCCAGCGGCCCGACGCACTCGCAGTCCCAGGACAGGTGCGCAATGGTGGCGAGCGCCTCCACGAGGACGTCGTGCCCCTTGCGCGGGGTCACCGACGCCACGCACAGCAGCCGCGCCGCGCCGTCGGTGCCGGACGCGAGCGGCGCCGGGTCGGTGCCCGGGGCGACGGCGTGGACGCGGGACGGCTCCAGGCCGTGGTGGGCGATCAGGTGGTCCCGGGCCCACGGGCTCGTCGCGACGACGGCCCCGGCCGCCTCCAGCACCTCGCGTTCGCCCGCGTTCAGATCGCCCTGCCCGGGTTCGTCGGCGAGCGGGAGGTGGACGAGGACGGCGAGCCGCAGCCGCGCCGCCTCCGGGACGACGATCTCCGGGACGCCGCACGCCACCAGCCCGTCCATGAGGACGACGGACCCGCCGGGCAGCGCGGCCAGCGCGCGTCCCAGACCGGCGCGGGCCGCCCGGTCCGGCCGCGGCCACGCGCCGGGCACCGCCACCTCCCGGACGGGGCGCCCGGACGCCGCGAGCTCCTCGCACAGCCGCCGGTCGTAGCGGTTGCCGCCGCTCGGGGCGGCGGCGTCGTCGACGCCGGCCGGGACGACCACGCACACCTCGCGGGACGTCACAGTTCACGCTCGTAGCTGGCCCAGGCGACGTGCGACTCGTGCAGCGTCACCGTGATGCCGGCCAGGCCGGCGGCGTTGGCGCCGAACGAACCGGCGCGCACCCGGTCGGCGAGCCGGTCGGCGATGACCTTGGCGAGGAACTCCGTCGAGGTGTTGACCCCGGCGAAGTCCGGCTCGTCGTCCAGGTTGCGGTAGTTCAGCGCGCCCAGGACCTCGCCGAGCTCGCTGGTGGCAAGCCCGATGTCGACGACGATGCCGTCCGGGTCGAGGTCGGCCCGGCGGAAGGTCGCGTCCACCACGAACGTCGCGCCGTGCAGGTGCTGCGCGGGCCCGAAGACCTCGCCGCGGAAACTGTGCGCGATCATGACGTGGTCGCGGACGGTGATGGCGAACAACGAACGTCCTCCTCGGTAAGCAGGCTCGGCGGGCGGTCCCGCCTCAGTAGGCGATCCGGTGGCACAGGGCGGGCTGCTCGCCGCCCGCGAGGCGCGGCATCAGCCGCGGCAGCTCGGCGAACGGGCTCTCCCCGGTGATCAGCTCGCCGAAGGCGGGGTCGGCGAGCAGCCGCAGCGCGAGCGCGATCCGGTCGGCGAAGCCGCGGCGCGACCGGCGGGACGGCGGCACGGCGCCGACCTGGCTGCCCCGGATCGCCAGCCGCCGCGAGTGGAAGAACTCCCCGAGCGGGACGGTGACCCGCCGGTCGCCGTACCAGCTCAGCTCGATCACCTCCCCCTCCGGTGCGAGCAGCTCCAGCGACCGGGCGAGCCCGGCCTCGGACGCGCTCGCGTGCACGACCAGGTCGCAGCCGCCCTCGGCCTGGTCGGGATGGGCGAACCCGACGCCGAGCGCCCGCGCGACGTCCGCGCGGGACGGGTCGGTGTCGACCAGCTGGATCCGGCATCCCGGGAAGCCCGCGAGCACGCCGGCGACCGAGCAGCCGACCATCCCGGCGCCGACCACGGCGATGCGGTCGCCGACGAGCGGCGCCGCGTCCCACAGCGCGTTCACGGCCGTCTCCACCGTCCCGGCGAGGATCGCCCGCTCCGGCGGCACGCCGTCCGGGACGGCGCTGACCGCGCTCGCCGGGACGACGTACCGGGTCTGGTGCGGATAGAGGCAGAACACCCTGCGGCCGGCCAGCTCGGCGGGGCCGTGCTCGACCACGCCGACGTTGAGGTACCCGTACTTGACCGGGCCGGGGAACGCCCCGTCCTGGAACGGCGCCCGCATGACGGCGTGCTGGTTCGGCGGGACGCCGCCGCGGAACACGATCGCCTCGGTGCCGCGGCTCACCCCCGAGAAGAGCGTCCGGACGAGCACCTCCCCCGGCCCTGGCTCGGGGAGGACGACATCGCGGATCTCGCCCTCACCTGGCGACCGGATCCAGAAGGCGCGCGCGTCGCGCTCCATCCGTGCCCCTTCCCCGAATCGTCCGGTTCTCCTGAGTTCCTTGCGCCTCTCCGACAGCGGCGGGCACACGATCCGCCGTGCGCCGCCGCTTCGCCAGCCACGCCACGTCCCGTCCGAAGGACCACACCAGCAGCGCCAGCGCCGCCGCCACGAGCGCGCCCGAGTGCGGCACGACGCCCGACGCCGCGACGACCAGCGCCACCCCCTGCACCACGGCGACGGCCTTGCGCGCGACGCTCGGCCGCAGCTCCGCGCGCAGCCACGGCGCCGTCCAGGCCGCCGCGCCGAACGCGTACCGCATCGCCCCGATCGCCAGCACCCACAGGCCCGCCGTCCGCGCGACCTCGACGCTCAGCACCAGCACCAGGACCGCGTCGGTCTCCATGTCGAACCGCGCCCCGAGCCTGGACACCGTCCCGGTGCGCCGTGCGACCCGACCGTCGACGCCGTCCAGCACGAGGGCCGCGGAAGCGGCCGCGACCAGCGGCCAGAGGCCGGCGTCACCGGTGAGATGCCCCGCGACCAGCGCCGCGACACCCCCGGTGAGGACCACCCGCGCCAGCGTCACGTGGTCGGCCGGCCCCAGCGCCCGCCGCCGCCGGAACGCGGCGGTCAGCAGCGCCCACGAGGCCAGCGCGTACCCGACGCCCACGGCCAGGCCCGCGTGGCCGGGACGGAGCAGCGCCAGCAGGGCGAGCTGGGCGGCGACGGCCGCGGCCAGCTCCGGTCCCCTCGTCAGGCGGGGACGGCGCGGGGCAGGGAGCCCGGCCGGCGCCGGGCGCGGCAGCGCCATCGGCCGCGTCATCGCCGCACCTCGCCGAGCGCCCCGGCGGGGGCGTCGAGCTGCGGGAGGTCGTGGCCGAGCCGGTCGCGCTTGGCGGTGAGGTAGCGGACGTTGTCGGCGCTGACCGGGACGAGCAGCGGGACGCGCGCCGCGACGGCGACCCCGTAGGACTCCAGCGCGCTCACCTTGACCGGGTTGTTGGACATCAGCCGCACCGACCGGACGCCGAGGTGCCGCAGGATCCGGGCGGCCGGGCCGTAGTCGCGCACGTCCACCGGCAGCCCGATGGCCGTGGCGGAGTCGACGGTGTCCAGTCCCTGGTCGTCCTGCAGGATGTGGGTCCGGACCTTCGCCACCAGCCCGATCCCGCGGCCCTCGTGGCCGCGCAGGTAGACCAGTGCACCGGCGCCCTCGCGGGCGATGGCGTCCAGGGCGGCGCCGAGCTGGTCCCCGCACTCGCAGCGCGTCGCGCCGAAGATGTCGCCCGTCATGCACTCGGAGTGCATCCGGACGAGCACGTCGTCGCGCCCCCGCACCTCGCCCCGCACCAGCGCCATGTGCTCGTGCCCGTCGACCGGGTCCCGGAACGCGACGGCGCGGAACACACCGCGCCGGGTTCTGAGGTCCGCCTCCGCGATGTCCTTCTGGTCGATGCCCTCGTCCATCGCTCCCCTTCCCTGGCTACACAACCACCCCTGGTACGTCGCGAACGCCCGAGGTGGTTGTGTCCCAAAACGGTCCGTACAACCGATGGCACGCAGGGGAGGCGCCTCAGGGTTCAGCCCAGGCGGACGCGGACCACCAAGTCGTGGAGGGCGCGGCGGTTCGCGGGTGCCTCGGGGAGGGCGCTGCGGTCGCGTTCGCTTTCCAGAAGGACGCTGAGAGCGGCGACGTCGTCCTGCAGGCGGGCCGGGTCCGGCGCGTCGTCCGGCAGCGCGGCGTGCTCGGCGGCCCGCTTCGCCTCGATCAGCTCGGGCAGGTAGGACGGCCCGTCTCCGGCGAGCCGGGTCAGGTCGGCCTCGACCTCGCCGGTCCGCATCAGGTGGACTCCGGTCAGCAGCACCCGGAACGTGTAAAGGAGCGGTTTGAGCTCCCGCGACCGCTCGAAGAGCTTCCACTGGGACCGCGCGAACCCCAGGTAGTGGTGCGCGTGGTTGAAGGTGACCAGCCCGGGGACGAGGGACTTCAGCTCCGCGTGCACGGGAGAGGTGGCCACGACCAGGGGCGACATGACCTGCTCCAGGACGTAGCCGTTGCGCCGCATGAGCAGCGTGCAGAACTTGGCCAGTTCGTGGGTGACCGCGTCGGCCTCCACTCCGGCGTGGTCCCACATCAGCGTGACGGTCTCCTCCCCCGTCTCCAGGCCGACGACCTCCTCCAGCGGCAGCAGGTGGACGCCGCGCAGGTCGACGTCGGAGTCCCGCGACGGGAACCCGTACAGGTGCGCGCCGCTGACGGTGAGGAACGCGCGGGGGTAGGGGTGGTCGGCGGCGAGGCGGTCGGCCATGCCCTCGGGGAGGTTCACCAGGTCACACTCCTACGTCGAACGGAGACCAGCAGTTCCTCGACCGCGGCGCGGTCGGGCTCGGGCGGCAGCGGGCTTCGGTCCAGGGCCTCGTCCATCGCGGCGCCGACGGAGGCGCGCCACGCGCCGATCTCGTCCCAGCCGACTTCGCCGCGGCGGACGGCGAGGAGCCGCTCGCGCAGGCCGCCGACCTCCAGCCGCGGCTCGCCGTGCCGGACGAGGCGCAGGCCGCTCTCCAGCAGCCGCAGCATGTGCATGACGTGCTTCCAGCGCGGCGCTCCGCCGTTGCGCAAGTCGCCGTCCAGCTTGCGGAACTGGGCCTCGGCGTAGCGGAGGAACGTGCGGTGCGCATGCCGGGACAGGAACGCCGGCCGCACGGCAAGCAGCTCCTCCCCGACCGGCGTGACCCGCTCGACCAGCGGCGACCACAGGCATTCGAGGACGGTCGGGTTCGCGGCCAGCGCCAGCTCGCAGAAGCGCTCCAGCTCCCAGGAGAACTGCTCGGGCAGCGGGCCGTCCAGATGCGTCGGCGGCTTGGTAAAACGCCAGAACAGGGGCGCCGGGGCCGCGTAGACGCCGCGCCGGTCGACGTCGCTCTCATCGGTGGCCAGTCCGTACGCGCGCGACCCGACCACGACCGACAGGATCGTGTGGTCGCGGACGAGGTCGAGCGCGCCGGAGGGGTCGGGGTTCGTCACGCGGGCAGCCTGGCGCAGGCCCCGCGGGCATGTCGACCGGATTGTCCGGTCTGTGCAAAACGGTTACAGATCGGCCACGAACTTGCTGAAAGTTTCTGCAAGTGATTTACGCGGCTGAAACGCGTTGCTAACGTCCCGGACCAGCCACCCCCAACTCTTGACCTGCGGGACGACGGCCCGGCGCGGGACGTCCCGCGAAGGAGGACACCATGCGGCGCACTCCCCTGATCGGCGGCACGGTGGTCTGCGCCGCCCTCGCGCTGTCGCTCTCCGCCTGCGGCGGCGACGACGACGGCGGCTCGAAGGGCGGCGCGGGCGCGGCGAGCCTGCAGGGCCGCGGTCCGATCACCTTCGTGACCGGCAAGGACCGCTCGGGCTACCTGCAGAAGCAGCTCGACGGCTGGAACACCGAGCACCCGAAGGAGCAGGTCCGCATCATCGAACTGCCGGACGAGCCGAACGACCAGCGGCAGCAGATGATCCAGAACGCCACGACCAGGTCCGACGCCTACTCGGTGCTGAACCTCGACGTGGTGTGGACGGCCGAGTTCGCCGCCAACCGCTGGCTCGCGCCGCTGCCCAAGGACGAGATCGACCTGTCCAGGATGCTGCCCGCGACCATCGCCACCGGGCAGTACCGCGACAAGCTGTACGCCGTGCCGTCCACGTCCGACGCCGGAATGCTCTACTTCCGCAAGGACCTGCTGGAGAAGGCCGGCATCACCGACCCGCCGAAGACCTACACCGAGATGTGGGACGACTGCGCCAAGGTCAAGAAGCTGCCCGAGGCGAAGGACGCCGACTGCTTCTTCACCGAGGTCAACAAGACCGAGAGCATGACGATCAGCGCCGTCGAGGCGATCGAGAGCGCCGGCGGCTCCATCATCGGCCCCGACGGCAAGCCCTCGCTGAACACCCCGCAGGCCAAGCAGGGCGTCGAGTTCCTCGTCGGCGCCAAGAAGGACCACATGCCGAAGGAGGCCGTCACCCTCGACACCGAGGGCGGCCGCCGCTACTTCCAGTCCGGCAAGCTGATCTTCCAGCGGCAGTGGCCGTACCAGTACGGGCTGGCGAACTCGGACGACGGCTCGTCGAAGGTGGCGGGCAGGTTCGCGGTCGCGCCGCTGCCCGGCCCGACCGGCCCCGGCGTCGCCAACCTCGGCGGCCACAACCTCGCGATCTCCGCGTTCGCCAAGAACAAGGCGACCTCGCTCGACTTCATCCGCTACCTCACCGGCGAGCAGGCCCAGCGCGCCAACCTCCTCGCGACCTCGCAGGCGCCCACCGTCGCGGCGCTGTACGACGACCCCGAGATGGTGAAGAAGTTCCCGTACCTGCCCGTCCTCAAGCAGGCCATCGCCAACGCCAGGCCCCGTCCGGTCGCCGTCAAGTACGGCGACGTCACCGCCGCGATCCAGGGTGAGATGTACGACGCGGTGACCGGGAAGAAGCCCGCCGACCAGGCCCTGACGGACCTGCAGGGCAAGCTCCAGCCGCTGACCGCGCAGTGAGCGGGACGACCACCGCCGAGAGCGCGCCCGCCGCCGGCACCGCCGCGGCGGGCGCGCCCCGCGGACGCGCGAAGTCCGACGTGCAGGGCACGCGGCGGCTCGCGGCGCTGCTGCTGTCGCCCACCCTGCTCGTGCTCGCCCTCGTGATCGGCTACCCGGTCCTCGCCGGGTTCCGCGAGTCGCTGTACGCGCGCGGCGAGGGACTGGACGCCGACGGGTTCGTCGTCGAGGGCGACCGCTTCGTCGGCCTCGACAACTACACCGCGATCTTCCAGGGCGACCGCGCCGACGCCTTCTGGAACGCCTTCTCCAACACCACGTTCTTCACCCTCACCACGGTCGTGCTGGAGACGGTGATCGGCGTCGCGATGGCGCTGATCATGCAGCAGGCGTTCCGCGGGCGGGCGCTGGTGCGCGCGAGCATCCTCGTCCCCTGGGCGATCCCGACCGCGATCTCCGGGCTGCTGTGGCGGTGGATCTTCCAGGCAGACGGCGCCGCGAACGCGGTGCTGCGCCAGGAGATCCTGTGGACCGCCGACGGCTTCCCCGCCAAGGCGGCCGTCGTCATCGCCGAGGTGTGGAAGACCTCCCCGTTCATCGGGCTGCTCGTCCTCGCCGGGCTGCAGATGATCCCCCGGGACGTCTACGAGGCCGCCCGGGTGGACGGCGCCGGCCCGGTCCAGCAGTTCTTCCGCATCACGCTGCCGCTGGTCAAGCCCGCGCTGCTGGTCGCCGTGCTGTTCCGGATGCTGGACGTGCTGCGGATGTTCGACCTGCCCGCCGTGCTGATCGGCGTCAACCAGAAGTCCGTGGAGACGCTGACGATGATCGCCTGGTTCGAGGCGTCCAACCTGCGGTACGGGTCGGCGGCGGCATACGCGACCGTCCTGTTCCTGTACATCGCGCTCATCGCCTACCTGTTCGTGAAGCTGCTCGGCGCCGACATCATCGGCGAGGCCCGGCGGGCCAGGCGCCCGCGCGCCGTCCGGACGCCGCGCGGCGGAAGGAGGGCGGCGGCATGACCGGCTCAGTGGTGAAGCGGACGCTGTCCTCCCTCGGGTTCGCCGCCGTGGCGGTGTACTGCCTCGCGCCGTTCTACTGGATGGCGGTCTCGGCGTTCCGCCGGCCGCAGGACCAGTTCGACAACTCGCCGGTCCCGGCGCGGTGGTCGTGGGAGAACTTCTCCGCGGTGTTCTCCGGCGACAACGGCTTCGGCCGCGCCCTGCTGAACAGCGTCATCGTGGCGGGCGCCACCACCGTGCTCACCCTGCTGGTCGGCACGTTCACCGCGTACGCGCTGGCCCGGCTGGACTTCCGGTTCAAGAACGCGGTGCTCGGACTGATCGTCGCGACGACGATGTTCCCGGGAATCTCGCAGCTGGTCCCGCTGCTGAAGCTCTTCACCGACATCAAGTGGATCAACACCTACCAGGCGATGGTGCTGCCCAGCCTCGGGTTCGCGCTGCCGCTGTCGGTGTGGCTGCTCACCGCGTTCTTCCGGCAGCTGCCGTTCGAGCTGGAGCAGGCGGCGATGGTGGACGGCTGCACCCGCGGCCAGGCCTTCCGCAAGATCATCGTCCCGCTGGCGGCGCCCGGGGTGTTCACCACGGCGATCCTGACCTTCATCGCCGCGTGGAACGAGTTCCTCATCGCGCTGTCCATGGTCAACAAGAAGGAGATGCAGACCGCGACCGTCGCGATCTCCAAGTTCACCGGCGTCTCCGGGTTCGACCAGCCGTTCGGCACCCAGATGGCGGCCGGGGTGATCGTGACCGTCCCGCTCATCGCCGTGGTGCTGGTCTTCCAGCGCCGGATCGTCGCCGGCCTCACCGCCGGCGGCGTCAAGTAGCACCCGACAGCTCCCGACAAAAAAGGATGTTCATGACCCAGGACACCCTGCTCGTCCACACCGCCGGCGACCGCGCCGAAGGCGGAGGCTGGTGGCGCGACGCCGTCATCTACCAGGTGTACGTGCGCAGCTTCGCCGACTCCGACGGCGACGGTGTCGGCGACCTGCCGGGCATCCGGTCCCGGCTGCCCTACCTGGCCGGCCTCGGCGTGGACGCGCTGTGGCTGACCCCGTTCTACGTCTCGCCGATGGCCGACTTCGGCTACGACGTGGCGGACTACCGCGACGTCGACCCGCTGTTCGGCACCCTCGCCGACGCGCGCGGCCTCATCGCGGACGCGCACGCGCACGGGCTGCGGATCATCGTGGACGTCGTGCCGAACCACACCTCCGACCGGCACGCCTGGTTCCGGGCCGCGCTCGCCGCGGCCCCCGGGTCCGCCGAGCGCGACCGCTACGTCTTCCGGGACGGGAGGGGACCGGACGGCGCCGAACCCCCCAACGACTGGGAGTCGGTGTTCGGCGGCCCCGCCTGGACGCGGGTGCCGGACGGCCAGTGGTACCTGCACCTGTTCGCGTCCGAGCAGCCCGACCTCAACTGGGAGAACCCCGAGGTCCACGCCGAGTTCGCCGACGTCCTGAGGTTCTGGCTCGACCTCGGCGTGGACGGCTTCCGCGTGGACGTCGCGCACGGCATGGCCAAGGCGCCGGGCCTGCCCGACGTGGGCCACCCGAACCAGACGGAGATGCTCGGCACGGCCGTCCTGCCCTACTTCGACCAGGACTCCGTCCACGACATCCACCGCGCGTGGCGCCGCCTGCTCGACTCCTACGGCGGGGAGCGGATCGCCGTCGCCGAGGCGTGGGCGCCGACGCCGCAGCGGCTCGCCGACTACACCCGTCCCGACGAGCTGCACCAGGCGTTCAACTTCCACTACCTGACCGCGCCGTGGGAGGCCGGCGGGATGCGGGCGGTGATCGAGGAGTCGCTGCGCACGGCCGGGGCCGTCGGCGCGCCCGCGACCTGGGTGCTGTCCAACCACGACGTGAAACGGCACGTCACGCGGTACGGCGACGGCGAGACCGGCCTGCGGCGCGCCCGCGCGGCCGCGCTGCTGACGCTCGCGCTGCCCGGCTCGGCCTACGTCTACCAGGGCGAGGAGCTCGGCCTGCCGGAGGTCCTGGACCTGCCGGAGGAGTTCCAGCGGGACCCGCAGCGGCTGCGCGCCGAGGGCGCCGGCCGCGACGGCTGCCGCGTCCCGATGCCGTGGGAGGGCGAGGAGCCCCCGTTCGGCTTCGGCGCGGGCGGCGCGTCCTGGCTCCCGATCCCCACCGCGTGGCGCGACCTGACCGTCGCCGCGCAGGACGGCGACCCCGGCTCGATGCTCGCGCTCTACCGCGAGGCGCTGCGGATCCGCCGCGGGCATCCGGCACTCGGTGACGGGGATTTGTGCTGGATTGCGAGCTCACCCGGCACACTGGTCTTCGTGCGTGCGGCCGGGGGCGGGAACGGGCGGCTCGCGTGCGCGGTCAACATGGGCGGCGCGACCGCGCGCGTCCATGTGCGGGGGACCCCGCTCCTGGCGAGCGGGCCGGTCCGCACCGACGGCCTCGCGGACGGCGGAGACGTCGACCTGCCCCCGGACACCGCACTGTGGTGGGACGTCGAGGAGGGATGACTTGAAACCTATGACGACGCGCCTGGCGGACATCGCGGCACACGCCGGGGTGAGCGAGGCGACGGTGAGCCGCGTGCTCAACGGCAAGCCGGGCGTGTCCCCGACCACGCGCCAGGCGGTGCTGACCGCTCTGGACGTGCTCGGATACGAGCGCCCGGCCCGGCTGCGCCAGCAGCGGGCCGGGCTGATCGGGCTGATCATCCCCGAGCTGACCAACCCGATCTTCCCGGCGTTCGCCGAGGTCATCGAGAGCGCGCTGGCCCGGCACGGGTACATGGCGGTGCTGTGCTCGCAGACGCCGGGCGGCGTCGCCGAGGACGACTACATCGAGATGCTGCTGGAGCGCGGCGTCGCCGGGATCATCTTCGTCAACGGCCTGCACGCCAACGCCAACTCCGACCGCGCCCGCTACGCGCGGCTGCTCGAACAGGCCCTGCCGATCGTCCTGGTCAACGGCTACCGCCCCGACATCGACGCGCCGTACGTCTCCAACGACGACGTGGCGTCGATGGAGGCGGTCGTCGCGCACCTGGCCGCAATGGGCCACCGCCGGATCGGCCTCGCGATCGGCCAGGACGTGTACGTGCCGACGCGGCGCAAGACCGAGGGGTTCCGGCGGGGGATGGCCGCGCACACCGGGCTCGCCCCGGACGAGGTGGACGAGCTGGTCGTCAACACCATGTACACGGTCGAGGGCGGGCAGGCGGCGGCCGCGAAGCTGCTCGACGCGGGCTGCACGGCGATCTGCGGCGGCAACGACATCATGGCGCTCGGCGCGATCCGGGCCGCCCGGTCGCGCGGCCTCCAGGTCCCCGAGGACGTGTCGGTGACGGGGATGGACGACTCGCCGCTCACCGCCTACCTCGACCCCCCGCTGACCACGGTCCGGCAGTCGGTGCGGGAGATGTCGATGGCCGCGGTGAGCACCGTCCTGGACGAGATCCGGGGCACCCGCGCGCCCCGCACCGAGCTGCTCTACCGGCCCGAACTCGTCGTCCGGCGGTCCACGGCCCCGGCCCCGGCGGCGGCCCGGCTGACCCCCGTCAAGGAGGGCTGACCCGGGCCTGACGGGGTGTCGGACCAGGCCTGACCCGGCTGCCGCGGGAGCCAGGTTCTTGTAACGGTTATGTTTCGGCACATTGACAGTGAGCCGGGTCACGGTCTTTCATCCGTGGGAGCGCTCCCACACCGATGCACCACCACAACCTGAGAGGGGTCCGCCATGAGGGCCATCATGCGGCGCGGACTGAGTACGGCGATGGCGGCGGTACTCGTCGGCGGCCTCGCCGTCGCGTGCGGCGGCGACGGCGACGACGACAAGGGAGGCTCCGACAGCGGGCCGGTCGAGCTGACCGTCGACGTCTTCGGCGAGCCGGGCTACGACGCGCTCTACAAGCAGTACGAGCAGTCCCACCCCAACGTGAAGATCAAGCAGCGCAAGGTCTCCACCCTGGACGAGTACAAGCCGCGCATCCAGCAGTGGATGGCGACCGGCAGCGGCGCGGGCGACGTCGTGATGCTGGAGGAGGGCATCCTGCCGCTCTACATGCAGCAGAAGGCCAAGTTCCTCAACCTGTTCGACTACGGCGGCAAGGACCTGGAGAAGAACTTCCTGCCGTGGAAGTGGCAGGCGGGCGTCACCCCCGACGGCAAGCAGCTCATCGGCCTCGGCACCGACGTCGGCCCCCTCGCCATGTGCTACCGCACGGACCTGTTCAAGAAGGCGGGCCTGCCCACCGACCGCGCCGAGGTCGGCAAGCTCTGGCCGACGTGGGACGCGTTCCTGTCCACGGGGCAGAAGTTCCAGGAGAAGGTGCCCGGCAGCAAGTGGCTGGACGGCCCCACCGCCGTGTTCCGCGCCACCGTCCTGCAGAACGCCGGCACCGGCCCGGGCTACAGCTTCTTCGACAAGAGCGAGAACCTCGTCTTCGACAGCAACCCGGCGGTCCGGCAGGCGTTCGACACGTCACTGAAGTTCGAGCAGAGCAAGCTCACCGCCGACATGTCGATCTTCACGCCGCCGTGGCAGACCGCTCTCAAGCGCGACACCTTCGCGACCCTGCCGTGCCCGTCCTGGATGCTCGGCGGCATCGAGGAGTTCTCCGGCAAGTCGGGTAAGGGCAAGTGGGACGTGGCCACCACGCCCGGCGGCTCCGGCTACTGGGGCGGCTCGTGGCTCGCGGTGCCCAAGCAGACCAAGCACGCCAAGGCCGCCGCCGAGCTCGCCGAGTTCCTGACCTCCCCCGAGGGCCAGGTCGGCGCGTTCAAGGCCGCGAACGTCTTCCCGTCCTCGCCGCAGGCCGCGCAGGACCCGGCGGTCGCGGGCGCCAAGAGCGCGTACTTCAACGACGCCCCGATCGGGCAGATCTTCGGGCAGCTGGTGGCCGCGGTGAAGCCGGTGCACCTCGGGCCGAAGAACGAGGACGTGCGCGCCGCGGTGGAGAACGTCCTGATCTCCGTGGGCCAGGGCCGGCAGAAGCCCGACCAGGCCTGGACCAAGTCCGTCGACGAGGCGAAGAAGGCCGCCAGGTAGCCGGCGGTCCCCCGACCACGGCGGCGGCGCCGGGCCGTACCTCCCCGCCGGCGCCGCCGCCGTTCCCCTCCCCCGCTTCGTCCCGTCCTCGGAAAGGAGGCGCACGACGTGACCACCGATCTGCGCCCCAGCCGGAACGGCCCGCCGGCGGCCTCGCCCGCGGCGGCGCGGCCGGAACCGGGCCGCACCTGGCGCGCACGGCTGGCCCGGCTCGACGTGAAGGGCGCCCCCTATGCCTTCATCTCGCCGTTCTACCTCGTCTTCCTGATCTTCGGCGCGTTCCCGCTCGTCTACACGCTCTGGGTCTCCCTGCACGACTGGGAGCTGGCGTCGGGGACCCGCAAGTTCGTCGGGCTCGACAACTACGACTACCTGCTGAGCGACGCCGACTTCTGGCACGCCACGGTCAACACCCTCGGGATCTTCGCCCTCTCGACCGTCCCGCAGCTGCTGATCGCCCTGCTGATCGCCAACACCCTGAACCGGCGGATGCGGCTGCCGACGCTGTTCCGGATCGGGATGGTCGCCCCGCTGGTCACCTCGACCGCCGCCGTCGCGATCGTGTTCACCCAGATGTTCGACAAGGACTGGGGCATGGTCAACTGGGCGATCGGGCTGGTCGGCATCGACCCGATCCACTGGTCGAGCAGCCGCGGCTGGTCCTGGGCGGCCATCGCGATGATGGTGGACTGGCGCTGGACCGGCTACAACGCGCTCATCTACCTGGCCGCCATGCAGGCGATCCCGAAGGACCTCTACGAGGCCGCGGCGATCGACGGCGCGTCCCGGCTCCGGCAGTTCTGGCAGATCACGGTGCCGATGCTGCGCCCCACCATCATCTTCACGGTGATCATCTCGACGATCGGCGGGCTCCAGCTGTTCACCGAGCCCGTGCTGTTCAGCGTCGGCACGCCGAACAAGATGGACGGCGGCCCGATGCACCAGTTCCAGACGATCACGATGTACATGTACGACAACGCGTTCGGCCATGACCGCTACGGCTACGGCGCGACGGTCGCCTGGGCGCTGTTCGTGATGATCATCGTGTTCTCCCTGATCAACTTCCAGGCCGTGCGCCGCACGGGAGGCACCAAGTGACCACGCTCCTCGCCGGCCCCGGTGGCCGGAACCCCGGCGGCCGGCGCGCCGCCGCGCATCCCGGCCGCTACCGCGGCCTGTGGAACGCCAGTCCGCTCACCTATCTCACGCTGGTCGTGGCGCTGGCCCTGTCGATCTTCCCGATCTACTGGATGATCATCGTGGCGACCCGCACGAACAGCGTGGTCGCCGACGTCCCGCCCCCGCTGCTGCCGGGCGGCCACGGCGGCGACAACGTCGGCCGGCTGTTCGACAACCCGGAGGCCTACTTCGCCAAGGGCCTGCTGAACTCCGCGATCGCCTCCGCGGCGGTGACGGTCTCCACGGTGTTCTTCGCCTCGCTGGCCGGGTTCGCGTTCGCCAAGCTGCGCTTCCGCGGCAAGAACGGGCTGCTGCTCACCATCATCGCCACGATGATGATCCCGGTGCAGATGGGCATCATCCCGCTCTACATGATCATGGTGAAGCTGGGCTGGCAGAACCACCTGCAGGCGGTCATCGTCCCGTTCCTGGTCACCGGGTTCGGGGTGTTCATGATGCGGCAGTACGCCGACCAGGCCGTCCCGGACGAGCTGATCGAGGCGGCCCGCGTCGACGGGTGCACCACGTTCGGCATCTACTGGCGGGTCGTGCTCCCCGCGCTGCGCCCCGCCGCGGGCGTCCTCGGGCTGTTCACGTTCATGCAGACCTGGAACGAGTTCATGTGGCCGCTGGCGGTGCTGAGCCCGGACAACCCGACGGTCCAGCTGTCCATCAACAACCTCGCGAACGCCTACTTCAAGGACTACACGCTCATGTTCGCCGGGACCAGCGTGGCGATCCTGCCGCTGCTCGTGGTGTTCATCGTTTTCGGCCGCCAGATCATCGGCGGGATCATGGAAGGTGCAGTGAAGGCGTGACCTCCCTCAAGGACGACACCAGCGCGGCTCCCGCCGCACCTTTCCCCACCGGCTTCCGCTGGGGGGCGGCCACCGCCGCCTACCAGATCGAGGGCGCCGCGGGCGAGGGCGGGCGCGGACCGTCCATCTGGGACACCTTCTGCCGCACGCCAGGCAAGGTCCTGCGCGGCGAGAACGGCGACGTCGCGGTGGACCACTACCACCGGTTCCCCGAGGACGTGGCCCTCATGTCCGACCTCGGGCTCACCGCGTACCGGTTCTCGATCTCCTGGCCGCGGGTGCAGCCGTCCGGGGCCGGGCCCTTCAACACCGAGGGCCTCGACTTCTACCGGCGGCTCGTGGACGCCCTGCTGGAGGCCGGCATCGAGCCGTGGCCGACGCTCTACCACTGGGACCTCCCGCAGCCGCTGGAGGACAAGGGCGGCTGGCCCGACCGGGACACCGCGCACCGGTTCGCCGAGTACGCCGACCACGTGCACGCGGCGCTCGGCGACCGCGTCGCGCAGTGGATGACGGTGAACGAGCCGTGGTGCGCGGCGTTCCTCGGCTACGCCTCCGGCGACCACGCGCCCGGACGCGTCGACCCGTCGGCGTCGCTGCTGGCCGCGCACCACCTGATGCTCGGCCACGGCCTGGCCGTCGAGGCGATGCGGGCCCGCCGCCCCGGCAACCGCTTCGGCGCCGCCGTCAACCTCTACGCGGTGTCGCCGGCGACCGGCGACCCGGCCGACGTCGACGCGGCGCGCCGGATCGACGGGCTGCAGAACCGGCTGTTCCTCGACCCGCTGCTGCTCGGCCGCTACCCCGAGGACGTCCTCGCCGACACGTCCCGCTACGGGTTCACCCCGCCCGACGCGGACCTGGCGGTCATCAACCAGCCGCTCGACCAGCTGGGCATCAACTACTACTCGCGGCACACCGTCGCGGGGACGCCCGGCGAGGCGGCGCAGACCGCGTCGTCGCCGTTCGCGACGAACTCCCCCTGGCCCGGCAGCGGCCACGTCCGGTTCGTGCCGGCCGGGCGCCCGGTCACCGGGATGGGCTGGGAGATCGACGAGCGCGGCCTGCACGAGGTGCTGACCCGGCTGCACCGCGAGTACCCGTCCGTCCCGCTCTACATCACCGAGAACGGCGCCGGCTACGACGAGGTCCCCACCGAGGATGGCACGGTCCAAGACGCGGGCCGCATCGCCTACCTCGACGCGCACCTGCGGGCGTGCCACGACGCCATCTCCGAAGGGGTGCCGCTGCGGGGCTATTTCACATGGTCGCTGCTGGATAATTTCGAATGGGCTTGGGGCTACTCCAAGCGTTTCGGGCTGGTCCACGTCGATTACGCCACGCAGCGCCGGGTGCCCAAGGAGAGCGCACGGTGGTACGCCGGAGTGATCCGGCGGGGCGGGCTGCCCGAGCGGGGCTGACCCGGGCGACGGCACGGACGAAGGGGGCCAGATGACGGGCAGGAGCACGCGCCCGACCCTGGAGGAGGTCGCGGCGCGGGCCGGCGTGGGCCGCGGCACGGTGTCCCGGGTGGTCAACGGCTCGCCGCGGGTCAGCCCGCAGGCCCGCGAGGCGGTGCTGAAGGCGATCGAGGAGCTCGGGTACGTGCCGAACCGCGCGGCCCGCACCCTCGTCACCCGCCGCACCGACACCGTGGCCCTGGTCGTCGCCGAGTCCGACCAGCGGCTGTTCGGCGAGCCGTACTTCGCCGGGATCATCCGCGGGATCAGCAACGGCCTCGCCGACACCGGCCTGCAACTCCTGCTCGCCCTCGCCCGCTCCCCCGCCGAGTACGGCCGGCTGGAGGACTACCTCACCACCCAGCACGTGGACGGGGTGCTCCTCACCTCCCTGCACGCCGAGGACCCGCTGCCCGCGAAGCTGGAGGCCAACGGGGTGCCGACCGTCCTCGGCGGCCGCCCGCCCGGCCTGCACCCGGTCAGCTACGTCGACGTCGACAACCGCAGCGGCGCCCGCGAGGCCGTCGGCCACCTCATCGCGGGCGGCCGGCGGCGCATCGCGACCATCGCCGGCCCCCAGGACATGGGGGTCGGCATCGACCGGCTGGCCGGCTACCGGGAGGCGCTCGCCGAGGCGGGGCTGCCCGAGTACGTCGAGTACGGCGACTTCGGCGAGGCCAGCGGCATCACCGCGGCGGAGCGGCTGCTGGCCGCCGAGCCGTCCCTGGACGCGGTGTTCGCCGCCGACGACCCGATGGCGCTCGGCGCGCTGCGGGTCCTGCACCGCAGCGGGCGCAGCGTCCCCGGCGACGTCGCGGTGATCGGCTTCGACGACTCGGCCGCCGCCCCGCTGGCCGACCCGCCGCTCAGCACCGTCCACCAGTCGCCGGAGGAGATGGGCCGGGAGATGGCCCGGCTGCTGGTCTCCCGGATCCGCGGCGAAACCGTCGCCGACCCGGTCGTCATTCTGCGCCCCCACCTGGTGCTACGCGATTCCGCGTGAGAACCTCGGCTCCGCGCTTATGATCGTTCGAGTCGTCCCGGGCAAGGAGCACAGACATGGCCTACGAACCGACCGCCGCCGAGCGCGTCCACCTCGACCGCTGCGTGGAACTCGCGCGGGAGGCGCTGGAGGCGTCCGACGAGCCCTTCGGGACCGTGCTCGTGTCGGCGTCCGGCGAGGTCCTGTTCGAGGACCGCAACCGCACCGCGGACGGCGACCAGACCCGCCACCCCGAGTTCGAGGTCGCGCGGTGGGCGGCGAACAACATGGCGCCGGACGAGCGCGCGACCGCCACCGTGTTCACCTCCGGCGAGCACTGCCCGATGTGCTCGGCCGCGCACGCCTGGGTCGGCCTCGGCCGCATCGTCTACATCATGTCGTCCCGCCAGCTCGTGGCCCTGCGCACCGAGCTCGGCGCCGCGCCCGGGCCGGTCAGCGCCCTCCCGGTCCAGGAGGTGGCGCCGGGCGTCCCGGTGGACGGCCCGGTCGCCGCCCTCGAAGCGACGATGCGCGAGCTGCACACGCGCGCCTCCGCCTGAGGGCGGCGGTTCCGGGGCTCACCGCCCGGTCAGCGCCTCCAGCCGGTCGACGGCGCCGCGCCAGTCGGAGGGGAGCCAGCACCGGGTCGCCCGGTGCCCGCGGTAGGTGAGCGTGTAGGTGAAGTGGTCGGCCACCTGGCACCCCTCGGACGAGGACTCGGTGGTGACGACGCGGCTCAGCGCGTCCTTCAGACCGCGCATCTCCTCCGCGCCAAGCGCGATCCTCTCGTCATTGACGAGCGCCGTTCCCGCCATGTTCACCGTCACTTTCTGGTGAATTCCAGCGAATCCTCCTGAACGTTCGTAGGCGACCAGCACGTCCGGCCCGGTGTGAGCGAGCATGGGCATCTCCTTTTGCGCGGGCCGCCGGACAGCACCCCGCTCCCCATTCCGGCGGCCCGCAGATCGTGAGTTACTCGCTGAAAAGGATTCCACCGGTGGCGCGCACGGCGAGGCACCGGTTCGCATACGTCCGCGCGAAATGCCGGCCGGATCCGTGCCAGACGCCGTTCGCGATCACCGTGACGGGCGCGTGCTCCAGCGTGCAGGCGGTCGGCCGCGCCGGAACGCGCCCGACCTCGCCGTCGACGGCTTCGAGCTGGTCACAGGCCTGGGACGCGGCGGCGTGCGTCCCTCCGTCCGGGTCGCACCACAGGGTCCGCGTGGCGACGGGACCGCTCTGCGGCATCACCGTGAGCAGGTAGACGCCGGCCGGGCCGTCCGCCCGGGCCGGCACGGCCGGGGCGGTCATCGCCATTCCGGCCAGAACGGCCGCCCACCGGAAACGGGCACGCGACATGTGCATGTCTTCCTCCCTGGATCGCCCACCGCGATCTGCGGCAATGGCCGGCGGGGCATCGAATTGTGGTGGATGTCCCGCCGCATCCAGACATTAGGTGCCACAAACTCCCTCGAACAAGGCCGATCTACGTCCCCAACCGGCCACCCGTTCATTCTTAAATCACGTCTGCCCGAATGTGCAATGCCGATAACTGGTGAATTGCCCGCCGGGTGTGCTATTCGCGCCGTCCCGTCCACCGGGACTCCGCCCGCCGCGCCGCGCGGGCCGTGGGCCAGGATCGGGCCATGCCCGCCGACCAGCCCAGCCACCAGGCCATCGCCAACCTCGTCTTCCGCTACGCCGCGTGCGTCGACGGCGCGGACTTCGCGGGCATCCGCGACCTGTTCGCCGACGCCTCGTTCACCGGCAGCGGCGGCACCATAAGCGGCGGCGAGGCGATCGCGGCGATGTTCGAGCGGACCGTGATCGTCCACGCCGACGGCACCCTCGGCACCAAGCACGTCACCACGAACCTGGCCGTCGAGGTGGACGAGGAGGCGGGCACGGCGACGTCCAAGGCGTACTACACCGTCCTCCAGGCCGTCCCGGGCCTCCCTCTCCAGCCCATCGCCTGCGGCACCTACGACGACGCCTTCGCCCGCACCGGCGGCCGCTGGCACTTCACCGCACGCCGCATCACCCTCGACCTGGCCGGCGACCTGACCCACCACCTCCGCCGCCCCGAGAACCTCCCGTCCCGCACTTCGCCACCTCACCAGGGATAGGTGCCGCCGTTCTCGTTGAGGAAGACGCCCGTCGTCTCCTCCGCGAACTGCCTGGCTATGTGGGCTCCGCCCTCCTCCGCGCTCAGCACGCCCGTGTGGCCGTTGAGGTCGGTGGCACAGAAGCCGGGCGAAAGCGCGTTGACCCGGATCCCGGAGTCCCGGAGGGCGTGGGCGTAGATGAGCGTGACGGCGTTGAGCGCCGCCTTGGACGAGTTGTAACCCAGGAGCGTCGCGTACCGGGCGAACCCTTCGTCCGGATCGCTCAGGAAGGCGAAGGTCCCGAGCCCGCTGGAGACGTTCCCGACGTAGCCGGACGGCGACCTGCGCAGCAGCGGCAGCATGGCGTTGGTGACGGCGACGACGCCGAACACGTTGGTCTCGTAGACCTCGCGCAGGTCGTCGACGGGCATCTCGCCCGGCGGGCGGCCCCCGTCCCGGGTGGTGACGGCGTTGTTCACCAGGACGTCGAGGCGGCCGTACTCGGCGTCGACCAGTTCCGCGGCCGCCGCGATCGTCGCCGGATCCGTCACGTCCAGCCGGACGTACCGGACGTCGAGCCCCTGCTCGGCCAGGCTCGCGGCGGCGGCCGTCCCGCGGCCCTCGTCCCTCGCGCCCAGCAGCACCGTGTGCCCGTCCCGCGCCATCGCGCCGGCGGTCGCGAAGCCGATGCCCTTGTTGGCGCCCGTGATGAGAACGATCAGTTTGGTCGTCATGGGACGCAACCCTGGCCTCCCGCCGCCGCGGGCGGGAGAGCACCGCCGAGGCTGGTACCGGCGGTCCCATGGTGGCCGCGCGGCCGGGCGGTCACACTGGAGCCATGCAGCACGGGGACCGGGCGGAACTGGCCGCCTTCCTGCGGCGGCGACGGGCGCGGATGCAGCCGTCCGAGGTCGGGCTGGAGCGGGGACGCCGCCGCACGCCCGGCCTTCGCCGCCAGGAGGTCGCGAATCTCGCCGGGATGTCGGTGGACTACTACGTCCGCCTCGAACAGGGCCGGGGGCCGCGGCCGTCGCGGCAGATGCTCGCCGCGCTCGGGCGGGCGCTGCGGCTGACCGACGACGAGCGGTCCCATCTCCACTACCTGGCCGGCGAGGTGCCCGCGCCGCCTCCGGCGCCGGTGCGCGAGGTGCGGCCGGGCCTGCTGCACCTGCTCGAACGGCTCGCCGACACCCCCGCGCTCGTCTGCGACGCCAAGTACGACGTCCTCGCCTGGAACCCCATGGCCGCCGCCCTGTTCGGCGACTTCTCCGCTGTTCCGGAAGACGAGCGCAACGTCGTCTGGCGCTTCTTCGCCCGCCCGCAGGCCCGTGACCGCCTTGATCCCGGCGACGCCCGCCGGTTCGCCCGCGAGGCCGTGGCCGATCTGCGCGCGGTGGCCGGCCGGTACCCGCGCGACCCCGGGGTGCGCTCGCTCGTCGAACGGCTGCTGACCGCCAGTCCCGAGTTCCGGGCGCTGTGGGCCGAGGGCGACGTCCGGCTCCGGCGCTCGACGCGCAAGCTCATCCGGCACCCGGTGGCGGGCCTGCTCGACCTCCAGTGCGAGGCTCTGCACGACCCGAGCCGCGACCAGTGGACCGTCTTCTACACCGCCGCCCCCGGGTCCCCCACCTCCGACGCCCTCCGGGCGCTGAGGGGCGCGAACCTGTGAGGTCGCGCCCCTCGCGCCAGGAGTGGGTCAGGGGGTCAGGGAGAAGGTGCTCAGGCGGGTCTCGCCCTTGAAGACCAGGTAGACGTCGCGGTTTCCGCGGGCTCCGGCCAGGGGTGCGGTGATCTCCTTGTAGGTGTAGGCGTCGGCGGTGGACGGGACGGTGAGGGTTCCGGCGCGGGGGCCGTCCGGACGGTCGAGGCGGACCTCGACGGTGGTCGCGGAGGTTCCCGCCACGCGGGCGGTGACGCGTCCCGCGGACGAACCGAGGGCGGCGTCCGCGAACTTCAGCCACGAGCCGGACGCGCCGGCCACCGCGTCCCCGGACGCCTTCGTCTCGTCGACCAGGCTGATGCCGTTCTGATCGTCGAAGTCGGCGGCCCGGGTCGGCTCGGCGAGGTCGCGGGCGGGGATCGTCTCGCCGCGCACGTCGAGGACCGCCCGCCGCCGGATGTCGGTGGACGAGGAGCCGATGAGCAGGTCGTGCTCCGACTTCTCGACCGCCCACCTGCCGCGGGTCACGTCCCAGACGGCGAGGTCGGACGCGTTCAGCCGGAGTCGCGCCGTCACCGTCCGCCCCGGGGCCACGTGGACCTTGGCGAAGGCGCGCAGCCTCTTCACCGGCTGCTTCACCCGCGACTTCCGCTGGTGCGTGTAGAGCTGGACGACCTCGTCCCCGGCCTTCTCACCGGTGTTGGTGACCGGGACGGTGACGGTCACCGTGCCGTCGCGTCCGATGGAGCGGGCGCTGAGCCGCGGCTCGCCGTACCGGAACGTGGTGTAGGACAGGCCGTGGCCGAACGGGTAGAGCGGCTTGCCCTTGAAGTACTGGTACGTCCGGTCGGACTTGATGATGTCGTAGTCGAGGATGTCGGGCAGGTCCGCGCCGGAGCGGTACCAGGTCTGCGGGAGCTTGCCCGAGGGGCTCTCGTCGCCGAACAGGAGGGACGCCAGGGCGTTGCCCGTCTCGGCTCCGGCGTGGCTCGTCCACAGGATCGCGGGGACGTTCTCCTGCTCCCAGTCGAGCGTCGTCGGATAGCTGTTCTCCACCACGACGACCGTGTTCGGGTTCGCCCTGCGGACGGCCTTGACGAGCTCGGACTGCCCTTCGGCGAGCGCCATCGTGGTGCGGTCGTGGTCCTCGCGGCCGTTGATGAACGGCATGCTGCCGACCACGACGACGGCGGCTCCGGCGCCCGTCACGGCCTTGACCGCCGAGTCCACGCCGCTGCTGACGACGTCCTTGGAGAAGCGGGACGCCTCGGCCTTCGTGGTGAGGGCGAGCGTTCCGTCGTCCTGCGCCTTCACATAGGTCTTCGCCGGGTCGGCCCAGTCATAGGCCTTCTCGTAGCCGGCGTAGCGGAGCAGGTAGTCGCCGCCGTCCTGCTTCTCCAGCGCGAACATCTGCTGGACGAACCAGCCGTTCGGCTGGTCCTGGTCATTGGCGAAGGTCTCGCCCCAGTTGTGGCGGCCGACCGTCTTGCCGTTGGCGGCGCTGCGCAAGGTCACGATGCCCTGGCCCCAGTCGAACACGTCGAACTGCGTCGTGGCGTCGGAGGACGAGGCGGGCCCGGTCCTCAGGACCGCGCCGGAGCCGGTTCCCCCGGCGATGTACTTGCCGGTCTTCACGTCCTTGAGGGCGATGCGGTCGACGCCCTCGCTGGAGGCCACCGCGCCGGCGCGCTTCCTGATGCCGTCCAGCGGCGTGACCTCGTAGGGCAGCGAGCCGGAGTACCAGTCGGTGTAGAGGGTGTTCGACAGGGGCCCCACGACCGCGACCTTCTGCCGCGAGAGCGGCAGCGTGCCGCGCTGGTTCTTCAGCAGCACCATCTGCTCCGCGGCGGCGGTGCGGGCCAGCGCCCGGTGCGCGGGGCTGTCCACCGCGTCCTTGGTGATCTTGGCGTAGGGGCCGCCGTCCGGGTCGAACTCGCCGAGCCGCACCCGGACGCTCAGGATGTGCCCCGCCGCGCGGTCGATGTCGGACTCGGCGAGCAGCCCGCGTGACAGTGCCTGCTTGACCGCGTTCACGGTGATGGCCGAGTTCGTGTCGTCGGTGGTGAGGCTGTCCACGCCCGCCTTGAGGATCGCCGCGTCGCCGGTGGCCAGGTCGGGGTGGTACTTCTGGGAGCCGACGAGGTTGTTGGGGGCGCCCGCGTCGGTGACGTTGAACAGCGTCCGGTCCGACCAGGAGCGGACGAGCCCGCCGGCGTCGGGGGTGACCGTGGCGGGACGGCCGTTGACGAGGTTGTAGGACGTCATGATCCCGGTCGCGGCGTCGCGGGCGAGCGGCATCTGGAACGGGACCTCGTCGTACTCCCGGCGCACCCGCGGCGGCAGGCTGGAGGACGTCTGGTCGCGGCGGACCTCGTTGTTGTTGGCCATGTAGTGCTTGAGGACCGGCGCCGCCTTGAGGCGCTCGGGGTCGTCGCCCTGCATGCCGCGGCCGTAGGCGGTGGCGAGCAGGCCGGTGAGCAGCGGGTCCTCGGAGTAGCCCTCCTCGTTGCGCCCCCAGCGGGGGTCGCGGAGCAGGTTCACGACCGGCGCCCACAGCTGCAGGCCCCAGACGTCGGGGTTCTCGCTGTTGTACCCGCGGGCCTCGTCGCCGACGGCCGAGCCGATCCGCTTCATCAGGGCCGGGTCCCAGGTCGCGCCGAGCCCGACCGACTGCGGGAACACGGTCCCCTTGGCGGTCACGACGGCGCCGCCGTCGTGGACGTCGGTGGACCACGCGACCCCGTGCAGCGCCTCGGTGCCGGTCTTGAACCGGCCGATGCCGAGCCGCGGGATCGCGGGCTGGTACTGGTGCAGCAGCGAGATCTTCTCGTCGAGCGTCAGCCGCCCGACCAGGTCGTCCACGCGGGCCTGGACGGGCAGTCCCGGGTCGCGGAACGGGTAGGACTCGCGGGCGGCGGCGGGCGCCGTCCACGCGAGGGGGGCCGCCAGCGCGGCGGCGAGGACGAGGGTCAGCGACCGGTTGCGCCGGCCGGGGGAACGGGGATCGCGACGGAATCTGGGCAACGGTTCTCCTTCTGGAAGATCCCCCGAGCGGTGTGTCGAAGCGCTTCGATAACGGGCCGGGCGACGGCCCCTCTCCTCCTTCGGCAGAGTGGCGGGATTCGGCCTCTCAGCGGGGCGCGGGCGCGCTGCTGGCCCGCGGGGTCAGGGTGGGCGGAAGCAGGGTCGCGGCGGGCACGGGCACGCCGTCGAGCTTGGACATCAGCAGTTCCACGGCGCGCCCGCCGACCTCCTCGGCGGGGATCGCCACCGACGTCAGGGGCGGCTCGGCGTGCTCGGCCATCTCGTCCGGGCACAGCGCGACGACGGACACGTCCTCGGGGACGCGCCGGCCGGCCGCGCGCAGCGCCCGCACCACGGGGCCGACGACCGGCTCGTTGTGGACGAGGACGCCGGTGAGACCGGGGCGCTCGGCGAGCAGCCGGGCGACGAGCGCGCGGGCCGCGTCCGCGGTCGCCTCGCACGGGTGGACCTCCCCGGTCAGCCCGTGCTCGCCGACCGCGGCGGCGAACCCGTCGGCGACCCGCTGGGCGTAGCCGGTCTGCCGCGCGTACACCTCCGGCGGCGAGCCGATCAGCGCGATCTCCCGGTGGCCGAGCCCGGCGAGGTGCTCGACGCAGACCGCCCCGGCCGCGTGGAAGTCGAGGTCGATGCAGGTGAGGTCGCCCGCGTCGGCGGGGAAGCCGATGAGCACGCTCGGCCGGTCCAGGGAGCGCAGCAGCGGCAGCCGCGGGTCCCTCATCTGCACGTCCATGACGATCAGCGCGTCGACCAGGGCGCTGTCGGCGACGCGCCGCAGGCCGTCCTCGCCCTCCTCCTGGGTGAGCAGCAGGACGTCGTGGTCGTGGCGGCGCGCGGCGGTGACGACGGAGACGGCGAACTGCATGACCACGGGCACGGCGATGCCGGAGCGCAGCGGGATCATCAGCGCCAGCACGTTGGAGCGGCTGCTGGCGAGCGCGCGGGCGCCCGCGTGCGGCCGGTAGCCGAGCTCGCGGATGCTCTCCCGGACGCGCCGCCGGGTCTCCTCGGAGATCGAGCGCTTCCCGCTCAGCACGTAGGAGACCGTGCTCGGCGACACCCCCGCGTGCCGCGCCACGTCAGTGATCTTGACCACGGACCGTCCCGTCGTGCTCGAAGCGGTTCAGAGTGCGAATGATCGTAACCCCGCGCGCGGGCCTCACGAGGGGCGGCGGGCGATGGCGTCGCGGTACCAGTGGGCGCTGTCCTTCCAGGTGCGGTCGCCGGTGGCGTAGTCGACGTGGACGAGGCCGAAGCGCTTGGAGTAGCCGTAGGCCCACTCGAAGTTGTCCAGCAGCGACCAGGCGAAGTAGCCGCGGACGTCGGCGCCCGCCTTGCACGCCCTCTCGACCGCGGCGATGTGGTCGCGCAGGTAGGCGATGCGGCGGTCGTCCCGGACGCGGCCGTCCCCGTCGACCGCGTCGTCGAACGCGGCGCCGTTCTCGGTGACCATCAGCGGCGTGTCCGGGTACTCGCGGTGCAGCCGCAGGAGGAGCTCCTCCATGCCGGTCGCGTCGATCGGCCAGCCCATCTCGGTGGAGGGGCCGGGCTGTTCGGCGAACTCGACGGCGTCGCAGCCGACGAACGGGCTGGCCGCGCCCCTGCGATGGCCGTCCGCGTGGGCGCGCGGCGCGGCGCCGTCCCAGTCCCGGACGAGGGTGGGCGAGTAGTAGTTGACGCCCAGCACGTCGAGCGGCGCGGCGATGATGTCCGCGTCCCCGTCGCGCAGGAAGCCCCAGTCGGTGAGGGACGCCGTGTCCTCCAGCAGGTCGGCGGGGTAGCCCCTGCCCAGCATCGGGTCGAGGAACACGCGGTTGGCGACGGCGTCCACCCGGCGGACCGCCTCCGCGTCGCCGCGCAGGTGGTGCAGGTTCAGCGTGACCGAGTGCCGCGCGGACGGCGACACCACGCCGCGCAGCGCGCGGACCGCCAGGCCGTGCGCGAGGTTCAGATGGTGCGCGGCGGTCAGCGCGGCGACCGGGTCGGCGCGGCCGGGGGCGTGCACGCCGGACGCGTAGCCGAGGAACGCCGAGCACCACGGCTCGTTCAGCGTGGTCCAGGTGTGGACGCGGTCGCCGAGGACGCGCCCGACGCGCTCGGCGTAGTCGGCGAACCGGCGGGGCGTGTCGCGGTCCGGCCAGCCGCCGGCGTCCTCCAGGGACTGCGGCAGGTCCCAGTGGTAGAGCGTCGCGACCGGGGCGATGCCGTGGTCGAGCAGCGCGTCGACCAGGCGGGAGTAGAAGTCCATGCCCTTCGGGCTGGGCCTCCCGTCCGGCAGGACCCGCGACCATGAGAGGGAGAACCGGTAGGCGCCGATGCCGAGCTCGGCCATCGTCGCGACGTCCTCCTCCCAGCGGTGGTAGTGGTCCGTGGCGACGTCGCCGGTGTCGCCGTTCAGGACCTTGCCGGGGGTGTGGCTGAACGTGTCCCAGATGGACGGCGCGCGGCCGTCCTCCTGGGCCGCGCCCTCGATCTGGTAGGCGGCGGTGGCCGCTCCCCACAGGAACCCTTCCGGGAACCCCATCAGCTCTCCTCTTCCATGGTGACGACCACTTCGCCACCGATCGCCCTGACGAGGACGCCGTGCGGATGGTCCGACGGCTCTCCGCCCTCGACCGCGGCCACGCGCGCGTTGACGAGAAGGACGTTCCATGTCCCCTCGCCGGTCACGCGCAGGTTTTCACCGTTTCTCACCGTGGTGAAAACGGTGTCGCCGACCTGGGTGACGACGGTGGCCCCGTCGGCGGGCTCGTAGACGCGCAACGTGACGCCGTCAGCATGGTCGTAGTCGGGACGGTCGTCCACCGCTCCCTCGGGAAAGACCGCACCCGGACGGACGAGCAGCGGCACGCTGTCGAACCCGTGCCGTTCGCGGACCCAGCGGCCGCCCGCGACCCGCTCGCCGGTGAGGTAGTGCGTCCACACGCCCTCCGGCACGTAGTAGGCGACCTCCCCGCCGGAGGAGAACACCGGCGCGACGAGCAGATCGTCGCCGAGCATGTACTGGCGTTCCAGATGCGTGCAGGCGGGGTCGTCCGGGAAGTCGACGACCATCGCGCGCATCATCGGCAGCCCTTCCCCGTGCGCCTGGCGGGCCGCGCCGGCCAGGTAGGGCATCAGCCGCATCTTCAGGCGGGTGAAGTACCGCAGGACGTCCACCGACTCCTCGTCGAACAGCCACGGCACCCGGTAGGAATGGCTGCCGTGCAGGCGGCTGTGCGAGGACAGCAGCCCGAACGCGATCCACCGCTTGAACAGCGCCGGATCGGGCGTCCCCTCGAAGCCGCCGATGTCGTGGCTCCAGTAGCCGAACCCCGACATGCCCAGGGAGAGGCCGCCGCGAAGGCTCTCCCCCATCGCCTCGAACGTCGACTCGGCGTCGCCGCCCCAGTGCACCGGGAAACGCTGCCCGCCGGTCGTGGCGGACCGGGCGAACACCACCGCCTCACCCTCGCCGCGCTTCTTGCGGAGCAGGTCGAAGACGGTCTGGTTGTAGAGATAGGTGTAGTAGTTGTGCGCCCGCTCCGGGTCGGATCCGTCGTGGTAGACGACGTCGGTGGGGATGCGCTCGCCGAAGTCGGTCTTGAAGCAGTCGACGCCCATGTCGAGCAGCGCTTCCAGCTTCCCCGCGTACCAGTCCCGCGCCTCGGGGTTGGTGAAGTCGACGACGGCCAGGCCGGGCTGCCACTTGTCCCACTGCCACACGTCCCCGTCCGGCCGCACCAGCAGATAGCCGCGCGAGCGCCCCTCCTCGAACAGCGGCGAGCGCTGCCCGATGTAGGGGTTGATCCAGACGCAGATCCGCAGGCCGCGGTCCCGCAGCCGGCGCAGCATCCCCTCCGGGTCGGGGAACACCCGCGGGTCCCACTCGAAATCGCACCACTGGAACTCGCGCATCCAGAAGCAGTCGAAGTGGAAGACGCTGAGCGGCAGGTCGCGCGACGCCATCCCCTCGATGAACGAGGTGACGGTGTCCTCGTCGTAGGAGGTCGTGAACGAGGTCGACAGCCACAGCCCGAACGACCAGTCGGGCAGCCGCGCGGGCCGTCCGGTGAGCGCCGTGTACTTGCGGAGGATCTCCTTCGGCGACGGCCCGTAGATGACGAAGTAGCGCATCGACTGGCCCTCGACGCTGAACTGCGTCCGGGCGACGGCCTCCGACGCCACCTCGAACGAGACCCGCCCGGGATGGTCGACGAAGACGCCGTACCCCGCGTTGGTCAGGTAGAACGGCACGTTCTTGTACGCCTGCTCGCTCGCCGTCCCGCCGTCGGCGTTCCACACGTCCACGGCCTGGCCGTTCTTCACCAGCGGCCCGAACCGTTCCCCGAGCCCGTAGACGAAGTGGTCGACGCCCAGGTCGAGCTGCTCCCGCACGTAGTGGCGGCCGTCGTCGGTGTCGATGACGGCCTGCGCCTTGGGCGCGCTCCCGGTCAGGCGGCGCCCGTCCGCGAGGAAGTCGACGCCCCACTCCCCCTTACGCCCGACCCGGACCGACAGGGCCCCGGACGTCAGCGTCGCCGCCTCCTCGTCCACGGACACCTCCCCCGTGGGGTCGGCGGCCAGCTCGAAGTCCGGGCCGCGGCGCCTCTCCCCCGCGAAGTGGGTGAGGGTGACGCCGATGACGTCCGGCATCGGCGACTCGCACGTCACCGTCACCACCGGCCCCTTGAGCAGGTCGCCCCGGTGCCGGATCCGCTGCACCGGCGCGTGCACCGTGAACGCGCCCGGCCCGGCGTCCACGTCGAGGACCTCCACCGGATGCGACGCCCGCACACCTTCGCGCAGCATCCAGTAGCCGTCGCTGAACTTCATTACTTGACAGCCCCCGCCGTAAGTCCGCGCGCAAGGGTGCGCTGGAAGATGAGGAAGAACGCGACGGTCGGCAGGAGGCCGAGGAGCGACGCGGCGCTGGACATGGTGGCGTCCATGAGGCGCTGCCCCTGCAGCACGCCGAGGGCGACCGAGACCGTCTGGTTCTCGTTGGAGATGAGGAAGACCATGGGGATCAGGAACTCGTTCCAGGTCCACACGAAGAAGAACACGAGCAGGACCGACATGGTCGGCCGGACGACCGGGACGACGACCCGCCACAGCACCTGCCACCGGCCGGCGCCGTCGATCCGCGCCGCCTCCAGCAGCGGGCGCGGGAACGCCGCCATCACCGACGACAGCAGGTACGTGCCGAACGCGCTCTGGATGACCGTGAACACGATGATCACGCTGATCCTGGTGTCGTACAGGCCGACCTGCTTCGACATGTAGTACAGCGGGTAGACGAGCGCCTCCTGCGGCAGCGTGTTGGCCAGCAGCAGCACGGCCAGCACCCACATCCGCCCCTTGATCCGGCCGATGCCGAGCGCGTAGGCGTTGAGCACCGACAGCAGCACGGCGAGGACGGCGACGGAGCCGCTGATGACCGCGCTGTTCAGCAGGACGTGCCCGAAGTCGACGCGCTCCCAGAACTGCCGCACCCCGTCCAGGTGGAACCCGTCGGGAGGGGACAGCGGGCCGCTCGACGAGTACTCCTGCGGCGTCTTCAGCGCGTTGAAGACCACCACGACGAACGGGATCAGCATCACGCCCGCGAGCGCGACCAGCGCCACCAGCACCGCGTAGGCGGACGGGCCGCGGCGGCGGGCCCGGCGGGGCGCGCCCCGCCGGTCGCGCGGCGGCGCGCCCGTCTTCCTCGTCAGCGTCGCGGTCATCGCCCCTCCCCCAGGTCACGGCCCTGCAGGCGCAGGAAGACGACGGTCAGCGCGACGATGACCAGCGTCAGCACGGTCGCGATCGCCGAGCCGTAGCCGACGTCGGACTTCTCGAAGAAGTTGACCCAGGAGTAGTAGGACGGCACGTTCGTCGCCCCGCCCGGGCCGCCCTTGGTCAGCACGAAGATCTGCGGGAAGGCCTTCAGCGCGGCGATCGTCGTCCACAGCAGCACGACGAAGATCTCCGGCCGGATCTGCGGGACCGTGATGTGCCGGAACCGGCGGCCCCACGAGGCGCCGTCGATCTCGGCCGCCTCGTACAGCGAGGGGTCCACCCGCTGCAGACCCGACATGAAGATCACCAGCGGGAAGCCGATCTGCATCCAGACCATGACGCCGACGACGCTCCACAGGGCGGTGGCCGGGTCGCCGAGCCAGTCGTGCGCGAGGGAGCCGAGGCCCACGGCGTCCAGGAACGCGTTGACCGCGCCGTTCTCCGGGGCCAGCAGCCAGCTCCACACCACGCCCGCGATGACGACCGGCAGCACCTGCGGCAGGTAGACGCAGGCGCGCAGGACGCTCGCGGCGCGCGGCCCGAAGTGCCGGTCGACCAGGTCGGTCAGGGCCGCGGCCAGCACCAGGCCGATCAGCGTCGGAACGATCGCCATCCCGACGATGATCAGGACGTTGTGCCGGAACGAGGCCCAGAACTCCCCGTCCTTCACGAGCTCGCGGTAGTTGCCGAGCCCGATCCACTCCGGGGTGCCGACGCCCGTCCACTCGGTGAAGCTCGTCCCGATGTTCATCAGGAACGGCACCCCGATGACGGCGGTGAACAGGAGCAGGCCGGGGAGCAGGTAGGGCACGTAGCCCCACTGCTCCCGCGACCGGCCGCGGCCTGGCGTCGTCACTTCGGCAGGCCGCCGTCGTAGGTCTTCTGGATGCCGCCGAGGACCTCGCCCGGCGCCGCGCCGTTCATGAGCTTCTGCGTCTGCGCCACCCAGGCGTCGTAGAAGCCGGCGACCGGCCAGTCCGGGTAGTAGGCGAGCCCGTCGGAGCGGGACAGCCCGTCGAAGTCGGCGATGAGCTTCTTGGCCTTGGCGTCGGTGATGGCGGCCGGGTCCGCCGCGACCGGCACGCCGCCCGCGTTGCCGAGGGTGGTCTGCGCCTGCTTCTTCATCGTGATGTCGATGAAGTCGTAGGCGAGCTGCTTGTTCTCCGACCCCTTGGGGACGACCCAGAGGTTGCCGCCCGAGCCGAGCGTCATCTTGGCGCCGGGCCAGACGGCGGTCTCCCAGTCGAACTTCGCCTCAGCGGCGACCCGGCCGAACCACCAGCTCCCGGAGAACATCATGGGGAACTTGCCGCTCATGAACGCGACGCCCGCGTCCTCCGCCTTGAGGCTGACGGAGTTCTTGGCGATGTAGCCCTTCTTCACCCAGTCGGCGAAGGTGGTCGCCCCGTAGGTCCAGGCGGCGTCGTTGAAGTTCGTCTTGCCGGTGTAGCGCTGGAAGGCGTCCACCCAGGCGCGGTCGGCCTTGTCCAGGGCGAGCTGGTAGACGAACTGGTGCGCCATGTACTCGGCGCCCGCGTTGGTCATCGGCGTGACGCCCTTCGCGACGAACTCGTCCATCGCGGCGGTCAGCTCGGCGAACGTCCTCGGGATCTCGACGTCGTTCTTCTTGAACAGGTCCTTGTTGTAGTAGACCTGCACGTACTCCGCATAGTCCGGAACGCCGTACCATTTGTCGCCGCCCATCGTGCCCTTGGCGTCGTACTTGGCGGTGACCTGGACGTTCGGGCTGATCAGCTTGTCCCAGCCCCGCTTGGTGACCTCGGGGGTGAGATCGGTGAGCAGACCCTGCCTGGAGAGCAGGCCGGCGGTCGCGTTGCCCTTGTTGTACTCCATGACGTCGGGGGCGTCCTTGGAGTTCAGCACCATGGGCGCGGTCTTCTGGATCTGCTCGAAGCCCTTCTCCTCGAACTTCACCTTGACGCCCGGGTGGGTGGCCTCGAACTCCTTGACCGCCTCGTCCCACGCCTTGCCCATGGCGCTGTCCGGGGCCTCGTAGTGCCAGAGCTTCAGCTCCTTGCCGCCGGAGCCGCCGTCGTCGCCGCCGCACGCGGTGAGCGACAGCGCCGCCGCGGCAAGGGCGGCGAGCACCGCCGCGCTCCTGCCTGCCTTGATCATGGGTCTTCCTCCGGGGTGGGACCGAGCGCCTGTCGAAGCGCTTCGATTGCGGGGATGCTAAGCCCTCACTCGGCCGCGACACAATAGGACGGCCTACACCAATTCGGCTACGAGCCCACTGACCTGCGCCGACGACTTGGGAGCGCTCCCATAGCGCTGAGGGCGATCGCGTCCGAAGGCAGGTTCGAGCGGAGCGAGAACCTGATCGCGCAGCGAGCCGCCAGGCGAGACGGAGCGATGCCAGCGATCGCCGCGTTTGTCGACGATGGAGGGCCGCCAGGCCCGAAGGAGGAGATAAATGCAATGAACACTGCTCAGTTACGGCACTCGGCGCCGTTCAGGGTGAATCGCGAGGGGGTTCCGTTGGCGCCGTCCTGGCTCCCGAGGAAGCCGAACTCGGCCGCCCCGTGCGGCGGGATCGACCGGTTCCACTCCGCCGCCGTCACCGTGACGGACGTACCGTCCTGCGACCTGCTGCCGTTCCACAGCTGGGTGATCGACTGGCCGTCCGGGAAGGCGAAGCCCAGGGTCCAGCCGTCGATCGCGCCGTCTCCGAGGTTGGTGATGCGGACGGTGGCCTGGAAGCCCCGCGGCCACGTCCCGTCGACGCGGTAGGACACCGAGCACGCGGTCGCCGCGGCCGTCGTCCGGCCCGCCGGAGGCGTCGACGGCGGTCTCGCACCGGCCCGGTCAGAGGAGCCGGGCGCCAGGGCGGCCAGCAGCGCGGCCAGCGCGGTCAGCGCCCCGGCCGCGACCCCGGCGACCAGCAGCGGCCGCCGCGCGGGCCCTCGCCGGGACGGTCCGGGGTCGTCCAGGACGCGGGTCGGGTTCCGCGGCCGGTCCGGCGGCGGAGGGTCCGCGGGGGCGGCGGCGCCGGGCACCTGGAGCCGGACGCCCGAGGCGCCGGACAGGACACGGGCCGCTTCGGCGGCGGTGGGGCGCGCACCGGGGTCCGGGGACAGGCAGCCGCGGCAGAGGGCGGCGACCTCGTCCGGTGTGCCCTTCCGGAAGGCGGACGAGGGCGTGGGCGGCGCTCCGGTCAGGCACTCGTGCAGGACGACGCCCAGGGAGTAGACGTCGGCCGCCGGGGTCGGCGGCGTCCCGCTCACCAGTTCGGGCGCCATGTAGGCGGGCGTGCCCATCACCGGTCCGCCCGCCGTGCCGGTGAACGCGATGCCGAAGTCGAGGACCTTCACCTCGACCGGGGTGAGGTAGACGTTGCCGGGCTTGATGTGGCGGTGCACGATGCCGGCGTCATGGGCGGCGGCCAGGGCGTCGGCGACCCGGGCGCAGATCCCGGCCGCCTCGCGCCAGGGCAGCGGGCCGCGCGCCAGGCGCACGGCCAGGCTCTCCCCGTCCAGCAGCTCCATGACCACGTACGGGATCCGGCGCGGCTCGCGCCACGGGGCCCCCTCCGAGCCGACGCGGTGCTCGCCGTAGTCGTACACGCCGGTGACGCCCGGGTGGGTCAGGGCCGCGGCGGCCTGCGCCTCCTGGCGCAGGCGCCGCGAGAACTCCTCGGGCCCGCCGTCCTTGGGGACCTTGACCGCGACGGCGCGGTCGAGGACGGTGTCGACCGCGCGCCAGACGGTCGCCATGCCGCCGGAGCCGAGAGGCCGCTCGATGCGGTAGCGCCCCCCGAGGCGTTCGCCCGGGGCGATGATCTCGGGCATGGACGAAGCCTATGCCGGACTCAGGGAACGAGGTACCGGCTGTCGCGCGCGTCGGTGATCGCCATGTGGCCGGGGGCGTGCCCGATGGCGAGCTTGGGGCGGGAGGCCATCACCGCCGCCTGCGGGGTCACACCGCAGGCCCAGAACACCGGGATCTCGTCCACGCGGATCTCGACCGGGTCGCCGAAGTCCGGCGCGGACAGGTCGTCGATGCCGAGCTCGACGGGGTCGCCGACGTGCACGGGCGCGCCGTGGACGGAGGGGTACCGGGACGTCACGCGCACGGCGTCGGCCACCTGCGCGGCGGGGACGGGGCGCATGGAGACGACGAGCGGGCCGCCGAACTCGCCGGCGCGGCGGCACATCCGGTTCGTCCGGTACATCGGGACGTTGCTGTTCTGCTCGATGTGCCGGACGGGCACGCCGGCCTCGCGGAGCGCGTCCTCGAAGGTGAAGCTGCACCCGATGAGGAACGAGACAAGGTCCTCGCGCCAGTGGGCGGTCACGTCGTTCGTCTCGGCGACCGGCACTCCGTGCTCGTAGACGACGTAGCCGGGCAGGTCGGTGCGCAGGTCCCCGGCGAACAGCGGGGAGGAGGTCTCGCCGGGCTCGGTCACGTCCAGGACGGGGCACGGCTTGGGGTTGCGCTGCGCGAACAGCAGCAGGTCGAAGGCGTACTCGCGCGGCACGGCGATGAGGTTCGCCTGCGTCCAGCCGGCGCACCAGCCGGACGTGGGAACGCGCAGGCCGGCGCGGAACAGGGCCCTCGCCTGGTCCGGCGTGAGCGCGCCCGGGTCGAGGGGTGCGGTCATGTTTCCTCCCGGAGGTTCGGTGCGGGGTGCGGCCGGAACCGGAGCCGCTGGCCGGGGCGGGCCTGGGCGGCGCGGCCGACGTCGGCGGAGGCGACCACCGCGATCACGGGGTAGCCGCCGGTGAGCGGGTGGTCGGCGAGGAACAGCACGGGCCGCCCGGACGGCGGGACCTGCAGCGCCCCGGTGACCGTCCCCTCGCTGGGCAGCTCGCCGCGCCCGGCGTGCTCCAGCTCCGGCCCGTCCAGGCGCATGCCGACGCGGTCGATCTCGCTGGTCACCGTGTAGGCGGCGGAGAAGAGCGCCGCGAGCGCGCCGGGGGCGAACCAGTCGTGGCGCGGGCCGGGCATCGCGCGCAGCACGATGTCGCCGCCGCGCGGGGGCGCGACGGGCGCGGCGTCCAGGAGCGGCGCCGCGGCGGGCGGCGGGCCGACGGGCAGCAGGTCGCCGGGCTTGAGCGGGGCGGGGCCGAGGCCGGAGAGCGTGTCGGTGGAGCGGGACCCGAGGACGGGCGGGACGGCGACGCCGCCGCGCACGGCCAGGTAGCTGCGCAGCCCGGAGGTGGGCACGCCCATCCGCAGTTCGGCGCCGTCCGGGACGTGGAAGACCGAGTAGGGAGCCTCGGGGCGGCCGTCCACCAGCAGCGGGGCGGGCGCGCCGGTCACCGCGGCGAACACGCCGCCGCGGCAGCGCACGTGCAGGCCGCCGAAGGTTACCTCGACCGCGGCCTCCTCCTCGGGGTTGCCGAGCAGCCGGTTGGCGAGGCGGAACGAGCCCGGGTCCGCGGCGCCCGACACCCCCACGCCGAGCGCCGCGTGACCCGAGCGGCCCAGGTCCTGGACTGTCGCCAGGGGTCCTGTGCGGAGAACGTCCAGAGCGCGCTTCATGGTTCCCGCCGGGGCTTCACGATTTCCTCCGGACGAAGCGGACCCGCGTTCCCGGGCGCAGGAGGGCGGGCGGGTCGCGTTCGAGGTCCCACAGGACGGCCTCCGTGCGTCCGATGAGCTGCCAGCCGCCCGGGGACTCGACCGGGTAGACGCCGCTGAAGCGCCCGGCCAGGCCGACCGCGCCCGCCGGGACGCGGACGCGGGGCGTGGCGCGGCGCGGGACGTCCAGCCGCGGGTCGCCGCCCTCCAGGTAGCCGAATCCGGGCGCGAACCCGGTGAACGCGACCCGCCACGGGGTCCCGGTGTGGGCGGCGACGACCTCGTCCGGGGCGAGCCCGGTGAGGCGGGCGACCTCGGCGAGGTCGGCGCCGTCGTAGACGACGGGGATCTCGGCCTCGCCGGCGTCGCCGCCCGCCGTGCCCGGCCGGCGGGGGCGCACCGCGGCGGCGGCGGCGGGCGGGGCGGGGGGTGGTGCCCCGAACTCGCCGATACCGGTGGCGA
>NZ_JBEZJQ010000006.1:123274-349514 GCF_040653135.1 Actinomadura sp. NPDC048021 | reverse complement strand
GCGGTGTGGGGCGGGGGGGCGGGGGCGGGGGGGGGGGCCCGGGGGCGGCGGGGGGGTCACGCCGCGTGTGTGTGGGTGGTGGGGGTTGCTGCGCCCGCGGGACACGGGCCGCCCGGGGCGCCGCCGCGCCCGGCGCGCCCGCCGCGCCGGTCCCGGCGGACGTCCCCCCGCCCGGCAGGGCGTCCGGCCGCGACGCCTCGGCGGCGAACGCGGGCTCGCCCGGCCCCGTGCCGCCCGCCGGACCCGGCCGGCCGGCGGGGGCGGGTCCGGGCCGGCGGGACGCGCCCGCCACGTCCGTCCAGGAGATCATCGGACCCGGGACTCCTCGCGCCGCGGCTCCGGAGGCTCCTCGTCGGCCACGTGGACGTCGTCCACGGTGATGTTCACCTCGACGACCTCCAGGCCGCACATGTGCTCGATCTCGTTGGCGACGTTGGTGCGCACGGCGGCGGCCAGGTCCGGGATGGACAGGCCGTACTCCACGACGAGATCGATGTCGACGGCAGCCTGGCGCTCGCCGACCTGGACGGCCACGCCCTGCGTGCTGTCGGACGTGACGCCCGGGATGCGCTCCCGGACCGACCCGATCGTCCGGGACATGCCCGCGCCCATCTCGTGCACGCCGCCGACCTGCCGGGCGGCCATCGTGGCGATCTTCGCCACGACGTCGTCGGCGATCCGGGTGCTGCCGCCGGACGTGATCAGTTCGCTCGACCCCCCGTCGGCGCCCCGCTTGCGCCTCGCTCCGACCGCGGCCTGCTCGGCTCCTCGCCTGTCGTCCTGACTCACGATGCCCCCCATGCCATGCGTCGGCTGACCTGCGGATGATGCTCACGCAGCGTTACCCAAAACGGCTATAGGGCCAAAGAGTGGGTCAATGCCGAACTAAGTTCGGTGAACGGGCGAGGCCGGGCCCGCCGGGCGGCGGAGGCTCCCTCAGGCCGCGGGACCGCGCCCGGCGGGCCGGGTCGCGGCCGCCAGGTCCGCGGCGACCCGGCCGCGCACGTGCTCGATGAGACGGATCATGTCCGGGCAGTAGACCGTGGGGTTGTCGAAGCCCGTCCCGTGCCGGTAGCGATGAGCCTGGAGACCCGCTCCGCACACGGCGACGAGCGGGCACGCCCGGCACCGCTCGCACAGGCCCGCCGCGCCGAGCTGCCGCTCGACCGCGGCCGGGAGGGCGCGCGCCGCGTCCAGGGAGTCGCGCAGGACGTTCAGGCCGGTGCCGGCGGAGGCGGCGGTCATGGGCTTGAGCAGGTCGGAGTGCTCGATCGCGCCGTCGGTCTCGATGACGGCGTACCGCACGGGCGCGAGCCCGAGCCCCTCGTTGCCGACGCTCCCGCCGAGCAGCAGCGTGAGCAGGTCGCTGAACGTCCGGACGTCCGCCGGCGGCTCCGCCGCGCCGTACCAGCGGTCGAAGATCTCGATGAGCCAGTCGGCGTACGGGGTGGCGGGCGACCCCTCGGCGCGTCCCGGGGGAGGCGCCGACCAGTTCCCGTGGGGGAGGAGGAAGTCCACGCGGGGCGGACGGTGGCGCAGCAGCGCCTCGTAGGTCGCGACCGGGTCGTTGCGGAGATCGATCGTGCAGAGGATGCCCGAGAACAGGTGCCGGTACGGGCCGGTGGACAGGGCGTCGAGCGCGGCCGCCACCGCGGCGTGGCTTCCCCGGCCGTCCGGCAGGCGGCGGTGCCGGTCCTGCGCGGAGGCGTCGCCGTCCATGCTCACGCCGATCCGGACGCCGAGCCGGTCGAGCTGGGCGAGGCGGGCCCCGGTCAGGCGGGTGCCGTTCGTCTGCACGAAGAACGACGCGGCCACGCCCTCGGCGCGCACGGAACCGACGACCCGCTCGATGAGGGGCGGCGCCGCCAGCAGCGGCTCGCCCCCGTGCAGCACGACCTCGACCGAGGGGAGCGCGTGCTGGCGGACGTGGTCCCCGATGCGCCGGGCGGCCGCGTCGACCACCTCGGCCGGCATCGCGACCGGGCGGTCGCGCCAGCTCTGGTCGCCCATCTCGTAGACGTAGCAGTAGTCGCAGGCCAGGTTGCAGCGGCTGTGGATCTTGAGGATGAACTCCCGGAAGGGCAGCGCCTCCCGCGGCGCGGGCGGGCTCACGCGACCGGATCCGGCAGGTCGCGGACCGCCCGCAGGCAGCCGGGCAGCGGCCCGTTGGCGGCGATCCAGCGCGCGCGGTGCGCGGCGGACCGCTCCGCCGCCAGCGCGGCGGCCGGCCCCGGGACCGGCTCGGCGCTCCACTGGTCCAGCACGTGCCGCATCCCCCGCACGAACCGCACGGTGAGCGCGGGCAGGCGGTCGTGCGAGCAGAGCTGGACGAGCCCGAGCCGCACCGCCTCCCGCCATTGCGCGTACTCCAGATGCGCCGCCAGCGCCTGTTCGCCCCGCTCCAGCCAGCGCTGCCGCCGCCAGAACCGCGCGACGCCGAGGAAGGCGTACGTGCCGTGCAGCAGGCCGGAGAACGGCCTCGGGTCGGGGCGCCATGGCGCGTAGTAGCGGCGGGCGTCGTCGCCGGGCAGCAGCCTCACCGCGTCCATGATCGCCGCCAGCTTGCCGTGCTGGGCCTCGTGGACGAGCGTGACCGCGAGCTGGGTCGGGTCCACCGGCAGGGACAGCGCGACGCAGCCGAAGTGCTCCCGCGAGGTGGCGCTGCGGAACTCGTCGCCGGAAGTCCGCAGGGGCGTGAGCGTGGACACCGTGCCGGACAGCTCGCGCGCGCTGAAGCGGTGGTGGCGGGACAGCAGGTCCCAGCTCTCGCCGAGCGTGCGCTCCAGCTCGGCCGCGGCCGCCTCGGAGAGGCGCTCGGCTGCGGCGGACGACGCGCGCGGGAAGCGGAACGGGTCCACATCGTCGAGGAGGAGCGCGAACTCGGTTCTCCCGCCGGACCGGGCGCGGAGGGTGCGCAGCCCCCGCCAGCCCGGCGCGTCAGGGGCGCCGTCGATGGGGATCGGTGAGCTCGTCCGCCCGGCGGTGGCGACCGCCTTCCGGCCGTCGTGGACGATCCGCACGGTATCGGCGCCTTCCGGGGCGGTGAGGACGCCCACCGACGGCAGGGTGACCACGCCGCGGGAGACGGGAACGGCGAACGTCCCCGCACAGCGTCCGCGCACCGCCGCCGCCGCGGCCAGCCCCGCGAGCTGCCCGGGGCGCACGCCGGGCGGGTCGCCGGGCGGGGCGCCGCCCAGGACGCGCAGCGCGTGCAGGCCCCAGCCGCCGGTCGAGGGGTGCGTGATGACGGCCGCGGCGGCGTCGGGGGCGCGCCGCTTCAGCTCCATCAGCTGCTCGAAGCCGTGCCGGGCCGCCGCGGCCTCCGGGTGGCCGGTCCGCCGGGCGGCGTCCACCACCGAGCGCAGCAGCAGCAGGTTCCGGCTGTGCTGGATCGCTCCCAGCGATTCGATCGCACCGGACGTGGCCATTCCCGCGGCGAGCGAGTCGAAATCGGCGCCGGAAAAGGAGTGATTCATCAATGTCATAAAGCCCGGCCTTCCGCCGAACGTCCAATCACCAGCATTTTAGGCCGCATACCGTGATCGTTAAACGTCGCCGCCGATCTCGCGTCGGCCGGTCGCGGGCCGGGGCCCCTCGCCGTCCGGTGGCCGGTCCGTGACTCGTCCCCCGGCGGGCGGCGGACGCGCGCTATTCTGACCGCGGAGGACGATCCATGAGCGCTCGCAGGCTGTTCTTCTGCATGGTCGGTCTGCTGATCATCGGATGCGTGAGCCGCCCCTTCGGCGCGGCCGCCGAAATTACGGCCTCGTTATCGGACGCTCCGCCTCTTCGGTCCGCGGCGTCTCCCGGCACGGACGACCGGCGGGAGGCCGCCACCGTGTACTGCCTGTCCCGTCCCGGCCGGATGGTCACGGCCCTCCTGGCGCTCGGGCTCCCCGTCCCCGGCGCCGCACCCGCACCGGCGCCCACCGCGTCACCTGCCCCCCGGACCCCGTCCGGGGCGTCCCCGCGGCCGGCTGCGGCCGCTCGCACTCCGGGCCCCGCCGAACTCCAGGCCTGGGCCGTGCACAACAGAAAGGACTTCGACCGCGCCTGCGATGCCCTGATCGGGGCGCAGACCGTTTCGGGGGAGAAGAAGAAACCGTCGGTCTGGGTGTCCGCCGCAAAGGTTTTCGGTCCGCTCCTGCTGGGCGCTCTGCTCACCCTCTTCACCACCGAATGGAGAGCGTCCGTTGACCGCGGCCGGAAAGAGGGCCTCGAACTCCGGAGGCTGGGCAGGACATTCCTCACCGCGGCGAGCGAATACGCCGAAGGGCGCGGGGACGCCAAGCAGCCGTCCGGCCAGCCGGTGCACGATGCCGCGCGGGAACTGGCGCTCCGACTGGAGGAGATCAAGGCCCGCCGCCCCTGGTGGCGAACGCTCTCCCCGGTGCTCGCCGCACTCGACCCGGAAAGGCCGGGCGCCGCCGTCACCGACGGGTGGCAGGGGCTGACCGAGCAGGGCAGAAAGACCAGGCGCGCGGCGGTCATGGAGGTCGTCCACCGGGTCGACACCCAGGTCGGCAGCACCGCGCGCGCCCTGGAGCACCCGTGGCGTCCGCCGGTCCTCCGCTGGTTCGTGTTCTGGCAGAAGGTGCCCTCGTGACGGGCGACCCCCGGCCGGCGAACGGGCGCCTCTCGCCGGGAAACCCGCTCCGCCTGGTCCGGTACGCCGACAGGCCGCCCTTGGCCCTGGAACCTCACCGCGTCGGCAAGCACGCGGACCACTACGTGGACACCAGTTCGTTCACCGCGTGCTTCGAATCCTTCCAAAGCGAGATGGACGATATCGAGGCGATTCGCGACCGGGGCCATCTCGTCTTCGTGCACGGGGTGGAGGGCACCGGAAAGACGTCCCTGATCTGCAGGTGCGTCCATTTCCTCAAGGAGATCGCCGGGAAGACCGACCTGCAGGTCGTCGACGCCAGGACGCTGAGCGGACCGGTCGGGACGCCGGAACGGCGGATGCTGGGACTCGTCTTCAAGATCTGCTCGCAGCTGATGGAGAGCGCCTATTTCTCGGGCTCGCCGTCCCGCCTGGCGCGCCTGCGCAGCGTGATCAGGGACGTCGACCGGCTCAAGGCGCGGGAGGGCCTCGCCGCGGACCGCGTGCGGGGCGAGGTCGCCACCATGCTCTGGGAGATCGGGCTGGGCTCCGCCGACGACGGGCCGCTGGTCGTCGTCATCCTCCCGCGCTCCGCGAACCTGCTCGACGTGCGGTTCTACGCCGAGATCGCCCAGCCCTGCATGATGTTCTTCGCGGAGCTCGAGGACGAGGACACCGGTCAGAAGCACCCGCCGTTCGGCGGCACCATCTCCGTCATCCCGCTGCGCCCCCGGCCGCTGGCCGCCGAGGACGGCTGGGCATTCGTCGAGCGGCGCCTCTACCGGGAAACGGACCGCCGCGAATCAATGAATATTCAGGAAGGCCATATCAAGGCGATTATGGCCGCATATGACGGGCGCATGACGATAAGGCTTCTGGTGGACGGCTTGGCGGAGGTCTTCGAACAGATCATTAGGGCTGACAGTCCGCGGGATGTGAGTTACAGTGATCTGGCGTCCCAGTTCATCCTGGCTCCGCCGAGCGAAGAAACGGGCTCCTCATGACTGCTGATCATGAGCCGTCACCGGCGGCACGGCGCAATCCCTTCCCTCCCGGGGCGTCCGCCATGCTGGGCGAACTGCCGGGCGAGGTGGTCAGCCTCGACACCCCCGCCATCCTCACCGTGCGGCGCGTGGTCGACGACTACCTCGCGCGGAGCCTCATCCTCTGGCGCGACGTGCGCTCCCAGCAGGGCTCCGGCCCGCGCGGCGGCGAGGCCGGCGCGGCGGACCCGCGGGAACTGACCGACGACGAGGCGGTGCGGGCCTCCTCCACCGGCGCGAACGGCGAGGTCATCGCCGTCTCCGGGGAGGCGGGCACCGGCAAGACGCACCTGCTCAACACCCTGATCCACCGGTTACGCCATCCCCCGCCCGGCGCCGCGATCCCACGCAAGATCATCTCCCTGTCGGCGCAGGCGTCCGACTTCGGGACGCTGTACCGGGCCTCCTTCATCACCAGGTTCCACCCCGACGAGCTCAAGGACGTCGCCCTCGGCTACTACGCCGACGTGGTCGCCGAGCGGCTCCGGATCGACTTCCCCCACCTGGCCGAACAGGCGGCGGCGCTGGAGCGGCGCGACCCCGGGCTCGACCCCCGCGTCCTCGCGCGGCAGGCCGGGCTGGCGGCCAGGGTGCCGAGGCAGCTCCAGGAGCGGCTCTGGCAGGTCACCGGGAACAAGCAGTTCGGCACCGCCTTCGCCCTGCTGGCCGACGTGCAGCTCGCCCTCGCGGTGATGGACTGGCTGGCGAGCGGCGCGCCTCCCGACGCCCGCCTCCAGGAGCAGGGGATCACCGGAGCCCTGGCGTCCAACGCCCAGATGCTGGACTGCATGGGAGCGCTCACGAGCCTCTACGGACGGCAGGGGCTGCACTTCGCGCTCGTCATCGACGACATCGAGAAGCTGCTCGGCCGCCCCGACCCGCTCCTGCCGGACATGACGAACACGGCCGACACCCTGAAGTCGTTTCACAAGCTGCTGCGCACGTTCGTGGAGAGCGGCGGCCTGCTCGTCCTCGGCGGCCTGCCGGAGTACCTCGACCAGCTCCCCGAGGACGCCAAGTCCCGCATACGCACCCGCATCTCGCCGTCGCCCCTGGACGGCGCGCAGATCGCCGAGTACGTCCGGCTCCGCCAGGGCGGCGTGCTCGAACCGTTCGAGCAGTCGGCCTGCGACGCGATCCACCGGCTCACCGGCGGCAGCCCCCGGCAGGTCGTCCGGCTCTGCTACCGCAGCTTCCAGCTCACCGTGCCGCCCGCGCGGGTGGACGCGCCCGCCGTCCACACGGCGGCGCGGCAGGAGAACCTCGGCTACGTGGTGCCGCTGGACGACCTCCTGTCGAACGTCTCGGAGATCCTCAACGCCCGGGGCTGGATGGCCGAGACCAGCTACCCCCTGCTGCCGGAACGCGAGCGGCCCGACTTCTGGATCCCGATGCCCCCCGGGCAGGACCGCGCGGGCTGCGCGATCGTGGTGAGCTCGCCGCTGGTCCAGGCCGACGAGGCCGAGCCGCTGATCCGCCGCGTCCAGGCCATCCGCCGCGACAGCCCGAAGCGCCGCGTCGTCGTGGTGACGGGCTTCCTGAGCGAGGAGATCCGCCCCTCCCTGACCCAGGCGTGCGGAGCGCCGCCGATCGTGTACCTCGCCGACCGGTTCCACGACGTCCTCACCGCCCGCCTGGACGACCTGAACCGGGAGGTCATCGGCCACCGCGCCGGCCCCGCGGCCTCCGACAACGACATCGCGATGATGCACGACTCGATGGAGCGGATCAGGCGGCAGGTGACCGCCTCGCACGACCACCTGCTCAACCTGCAGAGCCAGGTCGAGCAGATCCGCCAGCAGGCCGACCGGCAGCTCCAGGCGATCAGGAGGGACCTGACGCGCCCGCCCCCGGGGCCCGCCGGAGCCGCCGCCGGGCCGGAGCGCCCCGGCCGCGACCTGCCGGACGCCGTGGCCCGGCCCTTCACCCTCGCGCTCGAATCCCTCGCCGCGATCGACGAGGTCGACGCCTACATCGGGCGCTCCTTCGACCTGTCCCGCGACGACGCGGCCACCGCCGGCGCCATGCTGAGCTACCGGCTGCGCCGCTACGAGGTCTTCGAGGCGATCGGGGTGAGCATCGTGCTGCGCCGGCTCGTGACCTCGTTCGAGGAGTCCGTCGCGGGCTGGCTCGCCGGCGTGCGGTCCCGGCCGGGCCCCACCGCCGAGGACCGGGCCCGGCTGGACCGGCTCTGCGAGGCGTTCGACGCCAGCTACGACGCCGTCCCGCTGTCGGCGCTGAGCCAGCTCGGCAGCCTGTCCGAGGACGCGGTCCCCGGCCTGAGCGGCTCGGTCGCCCAGGTCGCGATCGTCGACAGCCTGGACGGGCTGAGCGGTCACGTCAAGAGCACCGTCCTGCGCGCCGCCGAGGACGCGGACGGCGGTTCCGGCCCGCCGCTCGGACCCGCGCCCGTCTGAGACCTCCGCCGTCGGCCGCCCCTCACGGAGCGGAACCGCCGCCGAGGTAGTCGTCGATGATCGACTCCAGGCGCCGGTCGGCGTCCCACACGTTCTTCTGCCGCAGGGTGACGCCGAAGAGCGCCAGGTCGTCGGGCAGGCACCGGTAGTACAGCGCCCCCTGCTCGACGTCCATGACGAGCCGGGACGGCCGCCCGCGCAGCGCGGGTCCGAGCCGGTACGCCAGGGACCGCACGAGCTGCCGCGAGGCGAGGTAGATCTCCTCGTAGCGCTTCCTGTGCTCGGCGACCGACACCTTGCGGAAGTACGTGCCGAGGCTCTCGTCGGCGAGGACGTCGGTGCTGAAGAGGTGGTCGCCGCCGCGATGGCCCGAGAGGTAGTGCAGGTCGAGCGGGGAGACGCGCCGCCGGCCGAGTTCCACCAGGCGGGGGTCGGCGCCCGGGGCCTCGAACTGGACGGGCGCCGGTTCGGGCACGTCCGGGAGCGCCGGGGCGGACGTGCTGTAGCCGCCGAGGTTCTCGGGGCCCAGCGAGTAGAGCTCGCGCACCCGGTCGGAGATCTTCGCCATCTGCCGGTCGCCGCTCTCGACCGCCGCGCCCTCCCGCGCGATGCCGAACTGGGTCTCCCCGGGACGGAGCGAGATGTAGTAGACGCCGCCGGTGGGGCAGGACAGGACCAGGCGGATGAGCCGCCCGCTGTCCAGCGACGACGTCCACGAGTCGATCTTGGCGAAGGTGGGGCCGAGCCTGCCGCCGACCTGGGCGTGGAGCCTCGCGTCCTCCGGCGTCAGATCCGCGTCCTCCACCGCGAACCGGAACATGCCGTCGATGAAGTTCGCGGTGTGCGCCAGCCCGTCGGCGCCCTCGAAGACCTCCCTGACCGTGTCCTCCAGCAGCAGCGTTCCGGCGTTCGCGTCGATGTGCCCCGCACGCCGCGTGATGGTCATCGGGGTCTGGCTCACTCGGTCTCCTCTCCGGGTCGGGCCGGTCTCAGATCTGCGGCGCGTCCCACTGGAACGCTCGGCGCTCGGTGCCCGGCGCCTCGTTCCGCAGCCGCGCCCGGGTGTGGGCGAGGTTGCCGCGCACGGCGACGGCCCAGGGATGCTCGTCGTCGGGATGGCCGGACGGGAGACGCTCCTCGGCCTGCTCGTCGAGGTCGAGGGCCTCGTCGTAGCGGCCGAGGGCCATCAGCGCGTTGGCGTGGTCGACCAGCGCCCCCACCACGTACGGGTGGTCGTCGTCCAGCCTCTCGCGCAGCAGGTCCAGGGCGGTGGCGCTCTGCTCCCCGGCGAGGTCGGCGTCGCCGAGGGCGAGGGTGTAGACCGACAGGTTGCAGCGGGCGAGCTGGACGAACGGATGCCTGTCGTCGTACAGGGCGAGGTAGCCCATGACGGCCCGCCCCGCCTCGTCGCGCGCGGCCTCGTACGCGCCGCAGGCGTGCTCGGCCGCGGCGACGGCCAGCCGGCAGGCGAGCGTCTCGTAGTTCTCGCCCGGATGGAAGTCCAGGTGGATCTTCAGCAGCCGGCGCAGCTCGTCCCGGTCGTCGGCGCGCGCCCCGGGGGCGCCGGGCCGGTGCCGGCGGGTGATGCGCTGCTGGCGCTGGGCGCACAGCAGATGCAGGTTGGCGGGGTCGTCCCGGTGCAGCTCGCGGAGGATGACGACCGAGTGGGTCAGCTCCCGCGCCGAGTCGTCGTACCGGCCGAGCCGGCGCAGGAGCGCGCCGATCTTGTAGGCGGAGATCGCGAGCGACTGCCGGTCGCCGGGCTCCACCCGCCGCTGCCGCTCCCGGTTGTCCCGTTCGATCGCCAGCGCCTCCCGGACGGAGGCGTCCTGCCCGTCCAGGCTCAGCGACAGCGTGAGGTTCATGGCGGCGCTCCGGGTCAGCTCGTGGTCGCCGCCCAGCTCGCGGCGCAACCCGATGAGCGTCGCGCGGTCGCGGACCAGCGCGGTGCCGAAGTCGCCGGCCTGCCGCAGGTCGGCGGCGTATCCCCGCGCGGCCATCAGCGTCCGGATGTCGGCGTACCCGAGGCGCATCTGCCGGTTCAGCGCGTCCTCGGAGATGCGCGCCGCCTCCTCCAGACGGCCGAGCGCTCTCAGGAGGTTGGCGCGCTGCACCTCGACGCGCAGCAGCAGCGGGTCGTCGGCGCCCAGGCGCGCGCGCCAGTCGGCCGACAGCCGCTCGGCGACGCCGAGGCCGATCGCGCGGTCGCTCTTGTCGCCGGCCAGGTACAGGTGGCGCACGTGGCAGGCCAGCCAGCGGCGGACGGGCCGCTCCCCGCTCGCGAGCGCCTCGCTGACGAACAGGTGCCGCCGCAGCTCGGCGAACGTCGCGGCGTGGTAGGGCCTGTCGACCTCGGCGTCGGCGGGCGCGAACGCGGCGAGGACGCGGTGGACCTCGGCGGTCACCCGCTCCCGCTCGCCGTCCCGCAGCGAATCCCGGATGATCTTCTGGACCATCCGGTGGACGCGCAGTTCCCCGCCGAGCTCGTAGTCCACCTCGGCCAGGCCGTACCGGGTCAGCCGGACGAGCAGCGCCTCCAGGCGCACGGAGTCTTCGGCGAGGTCGGGCCAGTGCGCCTCCAGCGCGGCGAGCATGGCGGGGGAGAACAGCAGCCGGCGCCCCACGCCGTCGGGCGACAGGAAGGCCGCCATCCGCATCAGGTGCACGGCGGCCTCGCCGGAGTCGATCTGGCGCAGGGCGTCGAGGGTCAGCCCGAGGACGATCCGGGCGGTCAGCAGGTCCGCCTCTTCCCGGCGGGCCGCGTCGTCGCGCGCGCCCGCCCCGTCCTCCGGAGCCCCGGGAGCGCGCTGCGCGGCCGCGACGCCCTCGGCGAAGAGGCCGGTGAACGTCTCGACCGCGTCCTCGACCGCCTCCATCTCGCGGAAGGCGCCCGCGGACTCCGCCGCCCCGGCTCCGGGCGCCGCGGGACCGGCGGCGCCGCGCTGCCTCCAGTCGGCGTGGCGTTCCACCCACGCCGCGGCCAGCGCCACGTTCAGGGGGAGGTCGCGCATGTGGCGCGAGAGCCGGTCGACGTGCTCGTCGGAGAGCGCGGGGACCCTCCTGCGGAACAGCTCGCGGCTCTCGTCCCTGGTGAACGGCCCCGCCCGGGTGGACTTCTCGACCCGTCGGACCAGCGTCCCGCTCCTGAGGGCCCCGACGTCCGCGCCCGTGATGACGACGTGGTTCCCGCGGGTGGTCTCGGGCACGAGGTCGGTCAGGTCCTCGGCCCGCTCGACGTTGTCGTAGATCAGCAGCCAGGTTCCGGTGCGGTTCACCTCCTCCCGGACGAACTGCGCGACGGGGTCGCCCGCGGCGGTCGCGGGCCGGTGCCCGCCGCCGCGGGCCTCGACCGCCTCGTGCATGGCGGTGAGGCCGGCCCGCACGCTCCCGGCCGACGCCGCGGTGATCCACCAGATCGCGTCGTAGTCGCCCGAGAACCGGAGGGCGTACTCCAGGGCGAGCCTGCTCTTCCCGGTGCCCGCCGCGCCGTTGATCGAGTAGATGCCGTCGCGGTCCGAGCCGAGCAGCGCGTCGCGCATCCGCTCGATCTCCGCGCCCCGCTCGACGAAGGCGCCCGCGGACGGGGGCAGCCGGCGGAACTCGGGCGTCCGGCCCGGGAAGCGCGGGTCGCCCGGGGCGCTCCTGGGGGCGGGCGCCGTGCGCGAGGGCATCAGCCGCTGGAACAGCTCGTCGCGGGCGGCCTGCTCGTTCATGGCGAACAGGTCGATCCGGGTGGACGGCGGAACGCCCGGGGCCGGGTCCTCGGGGGACAGCCGGAGGTACCAGTGGGCGCCGGGCACGGGCGTCCCGGACGGGGCGGACCTCACCGCCTCGGGGCCGACGACGATGACGACGTCGTCGTCGCGGACCGGGCCCTCCCCGGCGGGACGCAGGTGCGTCGAGCGCAGCTGGACGCCGAGCCAGTCGGCCCACGCGCGCTGGGCGGGCTCGTAGACCACCCGGTAGTGGCGCGTCCGCGGCACGTCGTCCGCGCCGATGCGCATCCGGTACGCATCGACCGCCTCGGCCGTGGCCCGCGGCGGATCGAACCCCTCGTCGTCGAGGATCGTGCGGAGCACGTCCCGGTAGGCCGTGAGGAGCCCGGAGGCGGCCCGGTCCCCGGCGAACACGGCGATCCTCTCGGCGACGGCCGCGTCGGCGACCTTGGGAATCGCCATCCGCCGCCAGTACGCGTCCCGCGCCGAGGGCGGCGTCGTGCCGGGGAAGAGCCAGGCGAACGCCACGCCCGCCCTGCCGCGCACGCTGAGGGACGACGCGTCCTCCACCTGCATGAGCACCGGCAGGAGCCGGGGGAGCGCCGTCGCCTTCAGCTCCCGGGCGAGCGCCTCCGCGGCCGCGATGCCGCCGGCGTCGGCCCGGACCCCGACGGCCACGGTGTCGGCGAGCCTCGCCAGGGCCTCCGCCGGGAGGCCGGCGGCGTCGACGAGCACATGGTCGTAGGAGGTGCGGCGCAGCGCGTCGCGGAGGGCGGCGGCGAAGCGGTGGAGGTCGGGGGTCTCCAGCTCGGTCCAGTGGCCGCGGGCGCCGCCGGAGCCCTGCGCGGGGAGGAGGTCCACCCGTCCGGAGATCGGCGGGCCGGGGGGCTCCCGGTGCCGCAGGAGGGGCGGCAGGTCGAAGCCGTGGGGAGCGCTCCGGCCTCCGGAGCCGAAGCCGCGCACGAGGTCGAGGAGGCCGGCCTCATCGGAGCCGTCGCCGGCGAACCTCTTCGCGTGGTCCTCCAGGGCGGGCGACGCGAGGTCGCCGTCGATCAGCAGCACGGCGCGGCCCGCGAGGGCCAGCATCCAGGCGAGGTCGGCGAGGGCGGTGGTGCAGCCCGCGCCGCGCTCGGGCGAAGTGAGGGCGATGACGTTCGGCGGGCCGCTGCGCGGCGGAACGTGGGGGACCAACGCGGCTCCTTCGGGACCTCGCGTCCGGCGGCGGGCCGTCGCCGGCGCCGCGGACGCCGCTCACAACTGCAACATTCGCGACCGTTCGCACAACCCTTTCATATTCGCGCATTGAACGTGAGATACAAGGCCGATTCCCGGAGGTTCTCGTAATAGATGCGGTTGACGGCTCTGCGGAGGGCCTCGCTCGGCAGGGCGTCCATTTGATCGAGATCGAAGTCGGTCACGTCGATGATGGTGGTGGGGAGTTCCTCACTCGCATCTTCCATCGATCACTCTATTCGGCTGGTCCGACCGTTTTTGGGGCTGACCGAATTCGGCGCACGGAGCAAGGCCACTTCCGTCATCCCGCATGGGCATGGTCGAGGCTAGCCTCATCCCGCAATGACGACTATGTCCCATGGCGCGTTTTCCGTGTTCGGCCAGAACCGAATCATGGGGCGTCCGCGCGCGGCGTCCCGGCGGGGGTCACTTTTCCGAGTCGGCGGCGCACGCGTCGGTCTCGGGGGACGGCCCGGGAACCGGCGGGCCGGACGGCGCGGCGCCGGACAGCGCACCGGGCCGAAGCGGGACCGTCCCGGACGGGCCCGGCTCGTCGGGATGCGGCGGATCGCCGGCGAACCTGTTCAGCACCCCGTTGGAGGCGTAGTGCAGGACGTTCACGACCAGGATCGCCGGCGCGACGATCCCGACGGTGCCGCGGAAGTCGGGTTCCAGCGCCAGCGCCAGAATGATCGCGGTGATCCCGTTCTGCTGGCCGAGGGCCAGGTGGACGCGGTCGCGACCGCTCAGCCCGCGCTCCAGCACGGGCACCACGAGCAGCGAGATCAGCGCCTGGGCGCCGAACGCCGCGACGCCCAGCACCACCGCGGGAAGCAGGTCGGCGCCGTTCACCAGCAGCAGGCCGATGGCGAAGGAGGCGATCAGGAAGGCGGTCGCCACGGCGCGGTCGATCACCTTCGCGTACGTCCCGAGTCTGAGGAAGAGACCGATCACCGCCACGGCGAGCATCAGCATCCAGTGGGCCGCGACGAGGAAGACGCCCAGGAGCACCGCCATGGAGAGCAGGTCGGCGAACCGCCCGCCCGTCTGCGCTCGCCGCCGCCCGGAGGCGGGGCCCTCGGGCTTCCGCAGGCCCCGCAGCGCGACGAAGACCAGATAGGCCGCGGCCGCCAGCGCGAGGTTCAGCCCCAGGTCGGCCAGATAGGCGCCGAGCCCGTCCCCCGAGGGGCCGGCCTGCGGCGATCCGTCCCGCCCCGAAAGCCGGAACGCGAGGATCGAGAAGTAGAGGGAGAGGAGCACCGTCACGGGGTCGTCGAACGAGGCCCAGGCGAACAGGAGCGCCTTCGCCCGCGACGACATCCGGCTGTTGGCCCGCATCGCGGCCACCGAGAGGGGGTCGATCTGCGCGACGGCGATGCCGAGGACCAGGTAGCGGGCGTCGTGGAACACCAGCAGCATCACGCCGGCGATCAGGACCGCCTTGATGACCACGCCCAGCGTGACGGCGACCAGCACGCCCCGGGCGTCCTGCCGGAGCGCCTTGAGATCGATCTCGTGCGTGCTCCCGTACAGGCCGATGGCCAGCAGGAACCCGGCGAGGAAGGAGTACCAGGCCGACCCCGCGAGATCACCCGGATGGACGAGGGCCCCCACGCCGAGCCCCGCCGCCGTGGCGAGCAGTGCCCCCACGACGATGAGGGGAACGATCCGCGACAGCCGCGATACGCGCGCACCCAAAAGGCGTTCTCCGTTCCACGGGCCGGTCGCGCCTCTCGACGGAGCACCGGCGTCCGGATCGACGGACCCCCTCAGCCAAGAACATCATAAAAAAAGATCAGGTGCCGCCGAAAGCCCGACCCGATATCCGCCGACTTACCGCCTGACCGAATCCGGCAACCATGGTAAGGCCGGATATGGCCATGGCGTCGAGACGATGGCCCGCTCTAAGTCAATCGGTGGACTCAAGGCGTCAGAAGGCCGGGCCGCGGGGGGAGGGGGCTGCCGGATTGGCGGCGAAAGCGTCTTCCTCGTCGCCTTGGCGGTAGGCCGATGCCTGTAGTTCGTACAGTTCGGCGTAGAGGCCGTTCAGGGTCATGAGGTCGTGGTGGGTGCCGTGCTCGGTGACGCGGCCGCCGTCGAGGACGTAGATGCGGTCGGCGTGGCGGACGCTCGCGAGGCGGTGGGTGATCAGCAGGACGGTGCGGCCGTGCTGGGCGGCGTGCCGGCGGATCTGGTCGAACAGGTGGTGTTCGGCGCGGGCGTCGAGCGCGGCGGTGGGCTCGTCGCAGATCAGCAGGGGCGCGTCCCGGTAGAAGCCGCGCGCGGCCGCCAGCCGCTGCCACTGGCCGCCCGACAGCTCGCACCCGTTGGCGAAGCGCTTGTCCAGGAGGGTGTCGAGACCGAGAGGGAGGGCGGCGATGACCTGGTCGGCGCCCGCGTGGGCCGCGGCCTCGTCGACGTTCGCCCGGACGCCGGCGGCGGACAGGTCGTCGCCCATGGTGATGTTGTCGGCCGCGGTCATCGGCCAGTGGGTGTGGTCCTGGGCGACCACCGCGATGGCCCGCCGCAGGGCCTCGGGGTCCAGGTCGCTCGCGCGGGTGTCGTCCCAGCGGACCACGCCGCCCTGCGGGGCGTAGAGGCCGGCGAGGATCTTGGCGAGGGTCGTCTTTCCCGATCCGTTCTCCCCGACCAGCGCGACGATCTCCCCGCGGCCGAGCCGCACCGACACCTCGCGCAGGGAGGGCTTGTCGCTGTCGGGATAGGTGAAGGTCACCTTCTCGGCATGAATGTCCTGGAACCCGCGCAGCGCAGCGAGCTGCCTCTCGATGTCGCCCGGTTCGCCGGTGCGAGCCCGCTGGACACGCTGCTCGGCGTCCTGGCAGTAGGCCATGTAGTCGCTGAAGTACAGGCCGTCCTCGTAGCAGCGGTTCAGGGCGTAGACGAGGTTGACGAGGGACGTCTGCCCGGCGCGGATCGCCAGGACGGCCGTCCCCGCCACCGCGAGCGGCATCACGCCCCGCCACAGGAGCAGCCCCAGCGCCGTGTACATCAGCGCGGTCGCGACACCCTTGAGGACGTCGCCCCAGACCTGGGACATCGTCTGCCGGCGCGCCAGGTCGAGCAGGACGCGACGGACGTGGGCGGCCAGTGCGGAGTACTGGCGCAGCAGGAAGGCGCGGACGGTGAAGGAGCGGACCTCGGCGGCGTGGCGCCGCTCGGTCATCAGGTCCGACATGATCCAGCTCCGCCGCCGCACCTCCACCAGGTCCAGCTGGGTCAGGTATCCCAGCCGGGCCGCGCGGACCGCCGCCCACCCCTCGGGCAGGGCCGTCAGCAGCAGCAGCGGCAGCAGCACCGGGTGCAGCACGCCGAGCGCGCCGGCCGCCGCCGCGACGCCGACGGCGGCGGTGAACAGGTCCACCGCGTTGTCGACCATGGACGGGGCCGAGTCCATGCCCCGCATCCGGGCCCGGTGCAGGTCGTCCTGGAACTCGGCGTCGTCGAACGCCGCCAGCTCGATCGCGGTCGTCAGCTCGTACAACCGCTGCTCGACGATCTGCTCGACCTGCGGGCGCAGCCGGGCCTGCGCCCACTGCGCCGCCGCCGCGAACGCCGCGCGGACCGTGACCGCGGCCCCGACCAGCGCCAGCTGCGGCGCGGCGGCCCGCACCCGGTCCGGGGTCGGGCCCACCGAGAACAGCGCGGTCAGCACTCCGGTGGTGGCCAGCAGGCCGAACGCGGTGAACACGCCCGCGGCCACGTTGAACGCGATGGTCGCGGCCAGGTCCCGCGGGTTCGCCCGCCACGCGAGCCGCATCACCTGCCCGATCAGGGGCGGCAGCCGCCGAGCCATGGTGAGGGTCCCGGTGCCCGACAGCTCGGCGGCCTTGCGGTACCACTTGTGCTCGCTCAAAGCCGGTCCCATGGGCGCCTCGACCGGCGCGGCGGCGCGGCGACGACGCAGCCTCATCGGCCCACCTCCGGGGTCGGCGACGTCTCGCGATCACCAGAGCGGGCGACACTGGTCATGGAACCGGCCTCCAGGCAGGGGACGGGCACCACCCTCTGCGCCGCGCCCGGGTGCGAGGAAGGGGTGCGGCGGTCTCTGGCCCCGCGCTCCCACGGCACAGTTCTCCACCCGTCGGGTAAGCCTCCGATGCCGCGCATAATGTGATCGTTCACTGTGGGAGCGTGCCGTGCGGCTCGTGCCGGACGGCGGTCGGGACTCGGGACGGGATGAGCGGGAGACGCGAGGTCGACTCGGCGGCAGCGGACTACGTGCGCGGCGGTTCCGGGCCCTTCTCCGTCTTCCATCTGCTCCTGGGCATCGCCGTGCTGGTGTCCGGGACCTTCGCCTTCAACGCCATGGTGGACGAGATCGGGGCCACCCGGCGTGCCGCCAGAGGTGACGGAGTCCAGGGCGTCTTCACGGCGGAGACGAAGGTGTGCCCGCGAGGCGGATGCCTCTGGTACGGCCCCTTCCGGGACGGTCGCGACGGGCACGTGGTCATCGACCGGGTCGAGCTGCGGGGCGATGACGACCGTGCCGTCTCCGCCGGCGACGCCGTCCCCGCCCTCGACGTCGGTTCGCCGGACTTCGTCCAGGCGGTCGGCGGAGCCCCGAAGTGGGGCGAGGCGTTCGGCGCGGGAGTCCTCGCCGTCATCGCCGCAGGCTTCGGCGCGTGCTCGATCGCCTGGGCGCTGCGGGGCGTGTACTGGTCGCGGCCTCCGCGCGCGTCGCGCAGAGCGGAGGCGCGACGCCGCGGCCGTTCCGTGCTGCGCGACCTCGCCGGCCGGGACCGCTGGGGGTGGACGGCCCGGCCTGGACGGTCCCTGGTCCGGGTGAAGGTGGCCAGATCATGGGGGAGGACCGTAGCGGCGGCGGTCGTCCTCGTCCCGGCGGGTGCGGCGGCGCCGCTTCTCCTCGCCGGGTGGTTCGCCCGCCAGGAGGGGGCCACGTTGAGCGAGTCGATCGCCGGCCTGTGGGGGCCGGTCCTCACGGCCGTGACGGTGACCGTGGCGATCCAGGCGCTGAGGCTCGTCCTGGTGCGCCCCCGGATGTGGGTGAGCGAAGAAGAGATCGTCATCTGGGACGGGCCGCTGCTGTGGAAGGCGCTGCGGATTCCGCGCTCCGCGATGGTGGCGGTCCGCCAGGGCACCGAGCCGGATCGGCGCCGTGAGAAGGAATCTGCTCTCATGACGCCGTTCAGGGAGGAGGTGAATCTCCTCCTGCGGACGCGGGACGCCATCCGACTCCCCGCCCGGCGTCTGCGATGGGGAAACTGGTTGTGGGTCATGCTGACCTCGGACGACGGCCCGTCGCGTCCGACGATCCCTCAGCGAGGACGTCCGGTCCGCTCCCTGTGGCTGCGGGTCGAGGAGCCCCGCAGGGTCGCCACCGACCTCGACCGCTGGCTGGCGACAGAGGAGGCGGACCGGCCGGTACCTCCATCGGCCGATCACGCCTATCAGGGCAGGCATCGGACGCATCGCGGAGCCGGTGCCACACGCCTCAAGATCAACGGACGGCTTCCCCAGCCGCTGCTCGCCGAGTTCGTCAACGAGGGGCCCGGGGCGCTGGAGGCCTCCCTGCGGCGCACCGAGTTCGGCCGGGGGATCCCGGTGGTGTCGTGCGGGCCCGGCGCTCCGCCCGCCACCACCGTCCTGGACGACCTCTGGGTGGCACAGGAAGAGCTCACCCGCCGCTTTCTGCACATCGAGGCGGCAGGGGTCTGGACCGTGACCATCAGCGGACCGGAGCGGTCACGCTCGTTCGCCGGCTCGGCCACGGGGCACGGAGCTGAGGTGCTCACATACGAAGGACCGCCCGGAGTCGCCGTCCTGTCGTGCCCGGACGGGGCGTTCTACGAGGTGCATCTGCGCGGCCCCGACCTGACCGGGCTCTACGGCCGCAGGGCCGTGGCATCCGCGGGCGCGCCCGGGCCGGGGACGGCGGACGGGTTCTCAGGACCGAGCCGGAGCACATTCGCCGTTCCTACTGGAGCCGTACTCCAAGTGCGAACCGACAGCACCGAATGGCGCATCGACGTGACTCCGCTGGAGCAGGCAGATGTGAATTCCGCGGCGGGAGACAGCGGTGCCGTGCCGCCCACCGGCCATGTCAGGCCGTTCGAAAACCTCATCGCGGGCGATCGAGCCGCAGTCGTGCGGTATCTGGGACCGCCGGGGCGCGTGCTGTTCCGAGGCGAGGGCGACTTCGGCCTCGTGCAGCTCGGTGACACCCTCGCCCCGTTGCGGACGCTCGGGGTCCCGGCCGGCGAACAAGCGCTGGAACTCCGGGCGCACACGCTCCTCCAGGTCACCGGCGGCTCCGGGACCTGGTCCATGGAAGAGGCGGCGCCGCGACCGCAGGCCCCCACGCCTCGACTCCCGCGCCTGCCCCGTCAGGGCCGGCGTCAGCCTATGCGGCCGACGCCCCCGTAAAGCCATTTGCCGACTTCGGCGGCCGGTTCATCCGTCTTGTCGTTTTCTGGATTCCACGCGTCGATGGTGACCAGACCGGGATCGACGAACTCGAAGCCGTCGAAGAAGAGCTCGATGTCCGACTTGTCGCGGAAATAGATGGGGGTGGGAGTGGCCGCGTAGGCCCCCTCGATCTGCTCGACGGCCTCCGCGGAGTGCCCTTCCGTCGTCACATGCGTCGCGGCGAGGTGGCTGCCCGGCGCGAGGGCCTCCCGCAGGGGCGCCATGACGTCCTCCCGCTCCTCCAGGGTGAGGAAGTGCGTCATGGCGATCATCAGGACGCCGACCGGAGCGGAGAAGTCGATCAGCCCGGTGCTCCGGGCGTGGTCGAGGACCTCGGCGGGCCGGCGCATGTCGGCCTGCGCGACGGTGGTGAACTCGTTGGTGGCGAGCAGGGCGCGCCCGTGCACCAGGACCACAGGATCGCTGTCGACGTACACGACGCGGGCGTCCGGGACGATCTCATGGGCTATCTCGTGCGTGTTGCCGACGGTCGGCAGCCCGGAGCCGATGTCGAGGAACTGCCGGATTCCCCGGCGCGCCATGTAACGCACGGAGCGGCGCAGGAACGAGCGGTTCTCCAGGGCGAGCTCGCCGATCTCCGGCATGGCCTGCGCGACCCGGTCCGCCGCGTCCCGGTCCACCTGGAAGTTGTCTTTTCCATGCAGGTAGTAGTCGTACATGCGGGCGACGCTCGGTCGGGTGAGATCGATTTCCGGGGACAGGCCATCCTCGGCCACGTACGACCTCCACCCAAGATCAAGTTATTGCCGGAGCAAGACTAGCCCGACCGGGACACGGTGGCCAAGTTCGGCCGGATGATCGGGTTGACTTCTTTTTCCCGGCATTGCGCGAGGCGGCGTCGCCGGAAAAGGCGCGGAGTCAGGCGGGCGGCTTCCGCTGGAATCGCGGTTCGTGGCCGGTGCTCCGCTGCCTGCGCCGAGGCAGCCCGGCCGGCTCCCCGGAGGGAGCGTTCGGGGGCGGGGGAGGCGCGGCCGTCCGCGATCGGATGCCTTCGCCCGGGGGTTCCGGCGTCCGGGCGACGGGCTCGCTCCGCGGCGCCGGAGGAAGGGCGGCCTCGGTCCGTTCGATGAGGGGCGGTTCGAAGGTGGCCAGCCCGTCGGCGATGAGGGTGGCGAGGTCGCTCATGACCGGGAACAGGCCGCGTCCGAGGGCGAAGGCGATGTCGCGGGGCGTCCGGCGGCCGTTGATCTTGGCGAGCAGTTCCCGCCGCTGGGCGTTGACGGGCACGGACCCCGGGGGCCGGCCGCTCCGCGGCCTCGACCGCACGGTCAGGCCGAGCACGGCCCAGGACTGGGCGAGGTCGAGCCGGCGGCGGATCTCGCGGGTGGCCCGTTCGGCGTCCAGGCCGGGATCGGACGCGAGCAGCGGGACGGCGTCGTCGGGGTCGGCGGTGCAGGTGCGGACCCCGCACAGGGCCATGGCGAACAGCGCGTCGGCGACCGCGGCGCGGGTGATGACCTGCACGCCGGCGTCGCCGAGGAGCCCGCGCACCACCAGTTCGCGCTCCAGCCGGCCCTCGGGGGCGCCGGCGGTGAAGGCGGCGGTCCAGTCGGCTTCGCTGATCCGCCCCGACCGCAGCAGCAGCGGCTCGGGTCCCGGCGCGGCAGGGGTGGAGGCGGCCACCACCAGGCCGTCGCGCATGCTCACCGAGCCTCCCGGGGACCCGTCCATCCGCAGGGTTCCGGTGAACCGCTGCCGGCCGCGCCGGGTCAGTGCCGAGATCAGCACGCCCGCGTGGTCACGCCCACGTTCTGCCGGAAGCTGCGCTTCTGATGCCATCTGTCCCTTCTCGCCTTCTCTGATGCCCCTTTGAGTGTGGCCACGGCGCCGCTTCGGCGTAATCCGAGGCTTCCCGGTTGTGGAAGCCCGTTCGCGGGATATATTAGCGTCCGAAATAAGCAATTCGTCGGGAGTGGTATGAACATCGAAACGGCGCTCAAGGAAGCCATGGCGATCGAGGGCGCTATGGGCGCGGCCCTGGTCGACTATGACAGCGGCATGTCCCTCGGGTCGCTCGGAGGCGGCCCCGATCTCGACCTGGAGATCGCGGCCGCCGGCAGCACGGAGGTCGTGCGCGCCGAGGTCCGGACCCTGGAATCGCTGGCCATCGACGACTCCGTCGAGGACATCCTGATCACCTTGAACCGGCAGTACAATCTGATCCGCGTCCTCGGGCGAGGCCACGGTCGCCTGTTCCTCTACCTCGCTCTCAACCGGGAACGCGCCAACCTGGCGCTCGCCAGGCACCACCTGCGGCGCATCGAAGCCGAACTCAGCGTCTGACCGCGTCTCCGTCTCGGGGCGAATTGGGGGGAACGGGTATGCGCGAAGCCGTGCTGGCGGAACTGCAGGCACTCCGTGGCCAGGTCGTGGGCGTCACGGACGCCGCCGTGGCGTCGGTCGACGGGATGCTGGTGGCCTCCGACACCGACGAGGTCCGGCCCGACGTCCTGGCGGCGCTCGCCGCCGCCTCGCTGGGCCTCGGCCGAAGCGCGGGGAACGAGGTCGGCATGGGCGAGCTGCGCGAGGTGGTGACCCGCTGCCAGAGCGGTCACATCGTGGTCTACGCCGTCCAGCGCACAGGACTGCTCGTCGTGCTGGGCGACGAGGGACTGGACGTCGCCGACCTGCACCTGCAGTCCCGGGCCACCGTCGACCGCCTCGGCGCCATTCTCGCCCAGAACTGACCGCCGAACGTGCTTCGCGGCGCGGGGACGTCTTCTGCGAGCGGCGAGCGCGAACGCCGCCCGCAATGGCGGGAGAAGGCTCTGACTAATGGCGAATACGAGGATGTCCCACCTCAATTGATGAGGGGGCAGGGGCGGAATCCCTTGGTGACGAGCCAGATCCCCAGTGACGCTTCCCAGACGATCTCCGGCGCCGTGAACAGGAAGTTCACAGGGGACTGCTGCTCGTAGGCGCCGAACAGGACGGCGGTCGCGGTGGCGCAGGCGATGGGGCCCCCGATGAGCCCGATGAGCGCCATGGGGCGCGGCACCAGGCCCGACCGGTACATCAGGTGGCCCAGCAGCAGTCCGTTGCCGAAGCCCGCGCAGAAGGCGGGGCCGAGCAGGAACGTCTGATCCTTCAACGTCACCAGTGACCGGCCGACCAGAGCGGCGTCGGCGCCGCCTCCGCCCGACAGGTCCTGCCGCAACGCCACGACGGCGAGCACGCAGACGACCCCCACCACGATGACGGTCGATTCGAGGATCCGCGAGCCGACGTAGCCGAGGGAGACGCTCTCGCTCTGCCGCTTCAGGATCGGGAACAGCACGACCGCCGTCGCGATGTTCGCGACGGCGGTCAGGATCTCCAGGAGTGCTCCGACCCGCACCTGCGTGTCCGCGCCCGCTCCCACGATGTAGTCCGCGTCGTTGAGGACCGGGTCGTACAGCAGCACCGCCGGGATCGACAGGACGAAGGTGAGGATGAACCAGACACCGGCGATTCTGGCTCTTCGCTGAACGGCGTCCACCGAGGTTTCCGGAGTCCGAGATGTGCTCGTGTCCACGCGACTCTCCAAGACGTGCGCCGGTCCGCGTCCGGTTGCCGGGATAGTCGTAGGGAACCACGGCGAACGGCCCTTGTCCCCACCCTCCGGTGGCCGGATCCGGAGCACCGGGCGGTACCGGGTCGTAGTCTCGGAAGGGGCGTGAAAGCCCGGCGATGCGCTCGTCAGTCCGGTGCGGTGAAAGGATGATCGGCATGGGACAAGTCGTGGTTGACGCGGAGAGCACGTTGCAGGCGAGCCCGGACCAGGTCCTCGGAGCGCTCAGCGACTACACGGGGGTCCGTTCCCGCATGCTGACGGAGCACTTCAGCGAGTACGAGGTGCGGGAAGGCGGCCAGGGCGAGGGCACGGTGGTGCACTGGAAGCTGGCGGCCACCAGCAAGCGGGTGCGCGACTGCCTCTTCACCGTGAGCGCCCCCGCGGGCGACCGGTTGGTGGAGCGGGACGCCAACTCCTCGATGGTCACCACGTGGACGGTCACCCCCGCCGACGGAGGCGCGCGCGTCCACGTCACCACCACCTGGGACGGAGCGGGCGGCATCGGAGGCTTCTTCGAGCGGACGTTCGCTCCCAAGGGCCTGCAGCGCATCTACGACGCCCAGCTGGCCAAGCTGGCCTCCGCGCTGGGCACGTGACCGCCCCGCCCGACGAGGTCTACCGGCGGCGCTCCGCCCGTGTGCTGCTGGTGGACGACACCGACCGCGTCCTGCTGTTCCGCTGGCCGAAGGCCGCCGGCGACCCCGAGGCGGGCCACTGCTGGATCACTCCGGGCGGAGGCGTCGAGCAGGGCGAGACCCTGCGCGTGGCCGCCGCCCGCGAGCTGCGCGAGGAGACCGGCCTGATCGTCTCCCCGGAGGAGCTCGGCCCGCAGGTCGCCCTGGCCTCCGGCTACGCCGATCTCGGCTGGGCCCGAGGCGTGTTCCGGGACGACTTCTTCCTGTTCCGCACGCGGGCCCTCGACATCGACACCACGGGCTTCACCCGGATCGAGCGCGAGCACGTCAGCGCCCACCGCTGGTGGCGGATCGAGGAGCTGGCGAGCGTGGAAGAGCCGGTCTACCCCCTCATGCTCGCGGAACTCCTCACCGACCTCCTGGCGGGCCGCACCCCCACCGAGCCGATCCGCCTCCCCTGGCACCACTGAACAACCCACCGAACGTTGGCGGGGTCATCCGTGGGGGGTGAGGGAGGTGAAGCCTCCGACTATGGCTCCGTAGCCGACGTGGGCGAGGACGGTGACCAGTGGTGTGCTGGGTCCGTAGTTGAGCATCAGGAACCCGGGGGGTTCCAGGAGGGCGACCTTGGGGGCGCTGGTCAACGGGCTGCCCATTCGGGGGTGGACCAGCGGCAGCAGGATGTTGACCAGCGCGGTGCCGGCGAACATCCCGTGCACCAGACCGAAGAGAGCCCCGAGCCCCCAGCCGGCGTGGCCGATGGCGAGGAAGACGGCGTAGTAGACGAACGCGAACACCTCGCCGCTGACGAAGTGCAGGAGGTAGCCGATCGCCTTGGCGCGGGCCCGGTTGGCGGTCAGGGCGGTGCCGAGCAGGAACGGCAGGTCCGCGCGGGTGAGCTTGAACTCGCTGGCGGCCCGCAGGACGGTGGTCAGGACCAGGGTGGCGACGAAGGCGCCCGCGGCGGTTCCCCAGGCGCTCACCCGACCGCCTCCCCGGCGACCGAGCCGATGGCGCACGCGGCGTTGATCAACGCCAGGTGGCTCAGGCCCTGGGGCAGGTTCCCGAGGAAGGCGCCAGTGTCCGGATCGATCTCCTCGCCGTAGAGGCCGACATCGTTGGCCAGGCCGACCAGGTCGTCCATGAGGGCGACGGCCTGGTCGAGGCGCCCGGTTCGGGCGAGGCACTCGGCCAGCCAGAACGAGCACGCGAGGAACGCGCCTTCGGTACCGCTCAACCCGTCCTCGCCGGAGTACCGGTCGACGAACGGTCCGTGCCGCAGCTCGCGGCCCACGGCGTCGACCGTGGCGCGCATGCGCGGATCGTCGGGCGGTGCGTAGCCGTGGAGGAGACCGAGCAGCACGGCGGCGTCCAGCTCCGAACTATCGGCGGAGCGCGTGTAGCAGCGGCGGCGGGGCGAGAAGCAACGCGTCTCGACGAAGTCGCGCACCTGGGTGCGGGCGAGGCGCCAGCGGGCCGAACCGCGGTCCTGGATCAGTCCGCGCTCGCTCAGGTCGACGGCCCGGTCGAGCGCGACCCAGCACATCATCTTCGAGTGCGTGAAGTGCAGGGGCTCGCTGCGGACCTCCCAGATCCCCGAGTCGGGACGCCGCCAGGCGGCGCAGACGAAGTCGGCCAGCTCGGCCAGGCGCCGGGCGAGGTCCGCGTCCAGCCGTCCGGCGGCGCCTGCGTACAGCCAGCCGGTCTGCAGCAGCTCACCGTAGGTGTCCAGCTGGACTTGGGCGCCCGCCGCGTTGCCGATCCGAACCGGCCTGGAGCCCCGGTAGCCCGCCAGGGGGAGCGTCCGTTCCGGGGCGTGGCCGCCCCCGTCCAGGCGGTAGAGCACCCGCAGCCGCGGATGTGTGAGCTGGGTGGCGTGCATGAGCCACCAGAAGTAGGCGTCCGCCTCGGCGGGGCACCCCAGCCGGAGAAGCGCGTCGAGGGTGAACACCGAGTCGCGGACCCAGGAGAAGCGGTAGTCCCAGTTGCGTCCGCCTCCGACCTGCTCCGGCAGCGAGGAGGTGACCGCGGCCGCGATCGCCCCCGAGGGAGCGAAGATCAGGAGCTTGAGCGCCAGCGCGCTGCGCAGCACGGCGTCCCGCCACATGCCTTCGTACGAACGTTCCCGCGTCCAGCCGCGCCAGGCCGCGATGGTGTGCTCCATACGGGCGTCGCATTCGGACCGGGTCGGCAGGACGAGCGGTTCCTGGTGCGCGAACGGCATCGTCACCAGGGCCTGCCGCCCCGCCGCCAGTTCGAGGCGGCCACTGATCGCCCGGTCGGAGCACACCGGCTCGCCCGCGTCCCAGGCGCAGACCGCGAGCGCGTCCCCGCCGGCCACCACCACCGGAACACCGGCGCGCCGTGTGATCCGCGGACGGCGGGCACCGTAACCGAACCGCGGCTGCACGCTCCACCGCAACGGCACGACGCCGGTCACGCCGTCGAGGCGCCGTTGCAACTCCCGCATCGGCCCCAGCGTTTCGCCGCCTTCCAGCGTCATGGAGTCGGTGACCCGCACACTGCCGCGGCCGGTGGTGAACGTGGTCTCCAGCACGTTGGTGCCCGGAAGGTACCGCCGGACGACTGTGAACGGTTCCTCCGGCTCCAGCAGGAAACGGCCGCCTCGCACGGGATCCAGGACGGCGGCGAACACCGAGGGGGAGTCCAGGTACGGCAGCCCCAGCCAGTCCACCGACCCGTCGACGGCGACCAGCGCGGCGCTGCGCCCGTCCCCGATCACCGCGTAGTCGCGCAGCGGGACGTGGCCGTCGCTCCGCCCGATCGCCATGAGTCAGGGCCTCACTCGGTCACGGCCCATCGCTTCCTCCCTATGACTCCAGGAATTCCCGCAGTTCACCGCCCTGAAGCGCTCAGACGGCGAGTCGCTCGGCGCCGCGGCTTTGAGGCGTGTGGGAGGCGACCTGGATTCTCCCCAACCGGTGTTAGAGGCAAATTGACCCTCTATTGAGTGCTAAATACTGGTTTGAGACGTATGTGTGGGAGATGGCCGATGTGGACTTCTCGGCGCTGTTCCAGGCGTTGCCCGTAGCGTGCTCGATCCTGTCGCGGGAGTGGGAGTACGTGACGGTCAACTGCGCGTACGAGCGGGCGTCGGGGCGGTCGCGCGAGCAGTTGATCGGCCGGTACGTGTTCCACGTGTTCCCCGGCGGGCCGGAGGGGGACAGCGCCCGCCGGCTGAAGGACTCGCTGGAACGGGTGGTGAACGAGGGCGAGGCCGACCGGATGGGCCTGCAACGCTACGACGTCGAGGAACCGGCGGGGTCGGGGGTGTTCCAGGAGCGTCACTGGACCATCGTCAACACGCCGCTGCTGGGGCCGGACGGGCGGGTGGCGTGGGTGGTCAACCAGGTGGAGGACGTCACCGGGTTCGTCCAGCGACTGCGTGAGGCCGACGCCGGTGCCGAGCCGGTACGGCAGGCGCTGGCGGCGGGAACGCAGGCGGTGGAGGCCGAGCTGTTCACGCGGGCCCGTGAGCTGCAGGAGGTCAACCAGCGGCTGCGGCGCGCCCAGGCGCGAGAGCGCCACGCCGCGGAGGCGGCGCGCCGGGCCCTGGAGATCCAGCAGCAGGCCATCGCCGACACCTCGCATGACCTGCGCGGCCCCGTCTCCGGCCTGCGAACCCGCCTGGAGGTCGCGCTGAGCGACCCCGAGGCCGACTCCCGCCTGGTCCTGGACGCCGCGCTGCACGACGCCGAACGCATCGGCGACATCGTCGCCGACCTGCTGGAGCTGGCCCGGCTGGAGGCCCGCACCCCGCTGGACACCAGGTCGGTCGACCTTGCGCGCCTGGTGCGGGCCGAAGTGGACCGCCGAGACGAAGCACACCGGACGCCGGGCGTGCGGGTCACCGTCGACGCCGAGCCGGGCGTCATCGTGGACGTCTCGCCCGTCCGGCTGACACGCCTGCTGAACAACCTGCTCGACAACGCCGAACGCCACGCCCGAAGCCGCATCGAGGTGACGGTCGCCCGCGAGCGAGGGGAGGCGGTCCTGAACGTCACCGACGACGGGCCCGGCATCCCCGCCGACGAGCGCGAGAGCGTCTTCCGCCGATTCTTCCGGCGCGCCGACGCCCGCCGGTTCGATCCCGAGGGCAGCGGACTGGGCCTGCCCATAGCCCGCCAGATCGCCCAGGCCCACGACGGCAGCCTGCACATCGCCGACCACTCGCCCGGCACTCGCTTCACGCTGCGACTGCCCCTCCAGGAGCCTCACGACGGCTTCTAGGCTCGCTGTACGGTGCTCCGGCAGCACCGCCACCGAGGCGCCGGGCCTGGCCGGCCTCGGCTCCGCCCGAGCCTGGGCGGAGCGGCGAGGTCCACGCGGCTTCAGGCCAGGGTCCGGGCGGGCGCGGCCTCCCAGGCGAAGCCGTCCGGGTCGGTGAAGGCCTCGTCGCCGCCGGCGAGCACGAGCCGGTGCGAGCCGGTGCCGTCCTGGGGGACTCCGATGTCCTTGGCCAGGGCGCGGAGCGGGTAGAGCGCCAGCGTGACGGCCGAGGACGGGGTGTCGAACTCGGCGTACTTGCCCCCGAAGCTCTTGGCGACGGCCAGACCGCGGTCGACGTAGAACCGCTTGCTCGCCTTGACGTCCGCGACCCCCAGCAGCAACGCGATCTGGTCGAACTCCCGGGCGGGGGGCGCGGAGTCCTTCTTCTTGGAGGACGCGACCTTGCAGATCGTCCCGTCCGGGGCCTGGACGACGCCGCCGTAGCCCCAGAAGGACTTCGTGGCGGGCTTCAGCGTCGTGGCGCCGGCGTCGACGGCGGCGCCGATGAGGGCGTCGACGTTGCCGGGCTGGGACGCGACGAGCGACAGCGCGAAGCCGCGGAATCCCATGGCCGGCTCGTCCGAGGCGCGGACGTTCACGCGGTCGGCGATGCCGAAGGCCTCGTAGAAGGCCTCCGCGGCCGCGGGGTCGGAGACTTCCAGGGTGACGGATGCGAAGGAGATCATGATGCTTCTTTCTCGTTAGGTGGTCTTCGTCCGGTGGCGACGGTCGTGCTCAGCGGTCCTGGATCAGCCCGAGGACGTTGCCGTCCTGGTCGGTGACGGTGGCGACCAGCCGTCCGGCGCCGACGTCGTGCGCGGCCTCCTTGACGGCCGCGCCGGCGGCGGTCAGCTCGGCGAGCTTCGCCTCGATGTCCGGCACGTGCCAGTAGGCCACCGGCGAGGTCATGCCCTGCGGGCCGCCGTCCGGGACCAGCCCGATGTGCTGGCCCCCGACCTCGAATCCGACGTAGTAGGACGAGTCCGTCTGCGGGGCCTGGCCGAGAAGGGCGGTGTACACCGCCTTGGCCTTGGTCAGGTCGCTCACGGGATGCAGCACGGTCCTGATCCCGCGGACGGGGGAGCCGTTCATGGTCACTCCTGGAGTCGGGGGCCGCGTCGACCCGCTGTTCAACTGCACACAGCCTCGCGCCGAGGCCGCCCCGGCCACATCCGTGGCGACTACGGAACCGGCTACGCACCCGCCCCTACGCACCCCGCCCCTACGCACCCGCCCCTACGCACCCGCCTACGCACTCGCCCTCACGCAACGCGGGCACGGAACGGGGAGCGGGGCGCTTGCGACAGAATGGGACAGTGGTAGCGACAGTGGATATCTCGCCCCGGGAAGCCGAGGTGCTGGAGCTGGTCGGGGAGCATCTCAGCAACGCCGAGATCGCGGCGCGGCTGTTCATCTCCGTCCGCACCGCCGAGAGCCACGTCTCCGCCCTGCTGCGGAAGCTGGACGTCCCGGACCGGCGGGCGCTCGCCGGGCGGGCCGCCGCGGGCGGCCGCGCCGCCGGCGCGTCGCGGCCGGCGCCCGTCCTGCCGGCCCCGCTCACCTCGTTCGTCGGGCGGGCGAGCGAGCGCGCCGAGCTGGCCGAGGTGATCGGGAAGCATCGGCAGGTGACCGCGGTGGGACCGGGAGGCGTGGGCAAGACCCGGCTCGCACTGGCCGTCGCGGCGGACGCCGCGGGCGCGTTCGCGGACGGGGTCTGGTTCGTCGATCTGGTGCCCGTCACCGACCCGGGCATGGTCGCGGACGCGGTCGCCGGCGCCCTCGGTCTCGGCGAGCAGCCCGGCCGCGGCATGACCGAGTCGGTGGCCGCCGCGCTGGCCGACCGGCGCGCCCTGCTCGTCCTGGACAACTGCGAGCAGGTGCGGGACGGCGTGGCGCTGTTCCTGGAGCGGCTGCTCGCGGCGTGCCCCCAGGTGACGGTGCTGGCGACGAGCCGGGCCCGGCTGATGGTGCCGTTCGAGCGGGTGTACGCCGTCCCGCCGCTGTCGCTGTCCGACGGGGAGTCGGACGCGGTCGCGCTGTTCAAGGAGCGGGCGACGGCGATCGGCTGGCCGCTGGATCCTCCGCTGCACGAGCACATCCGCTCGATCTGCGAGCGGCTCGACGGCATGGCGCTGTCGATCGAGCTGGCCGCCGCCCGGTACCCCACGCTCGGGCTGGACGGTCTCACCGCGGCCCTGTCCCACCCCCTGCGGACGCTCGCCGGAGGCCCCCGCGCCGACGACCGGCACCGCTCGGTGCGGGCGGCGGTGGACTGGAGCCACACCCTGCTCGAACCGGCCGACCGGGAGCTCCTGCGCCGGGTGTCGGTGTTCGTCGCGCCGTTCACCGCCGCGGCGGCGGCGGAAGTGGCCGGGGCCGAGCAGGGGGTGGTGGTCGAAGGGCTGGCCCGCCTGGCGGAACAGAGCCTGCTGCTGGTGCGGGCGTCCGCGGGCGCGACCGAGTACCGGGCGCTGGAGACGATCCGCCAGTACGGGGTCGAGCGGCTCACCGAAGCCGGTGAGCTGGACGGCGTCCGCGCCCGGCACCTCCGCTGGTGCCTGGCGACGGCCGCGAGCCTCACCGGCGCCGCCGGAACGGACTGGCGGCCCCGCTTCGACGCCGCCGCCGACGACCTCCGCTCCGCCCTCGCCTGGGCGGCCGAACAGCCGGACCACCGCGCGGACGCGCACGATCTCGCGCTCCGCCTGGCGGAACTCGCCTTCACCCGCAACCTGGTCGGGGAGTCCCAGCAGCGGTACGAGCAGGCCGCCGCGCTGGCCGGGGAACCGGCCGGGGCCGCGGCGGCGCTCCGGCACGCCGCCGCCGTCGCCGGGTGCCGCATGCACGGAGACGACATGTACCGGCTGCACCGGGCCGCCGCGGACGCCGCCCGCCGGTCCGGCGACACCGCCCGCGCCGCCGCCGACCTGGCGACCGCCGCGACCACCGTGTTCCGCTTCTCGGGCACGTTCGTCCGGACGCCGCCCCCGGAGGAGACGCTCGCGCTGATCGCCGAGGCGCGCGAGCACGCCGGAGACGACCCCGTCGCGCGGGCGGCCGTCGCGCTGGCCGAGGCCGCGTCGGTCGCCGACGCGTTCGGCGCCGACCAGGACCCGCACGACGAGGCTGTCGCGCGGACGCTCGCGCGCGCCGAGGACGCGGTCGGGCTCGCCCACCGCACCCGCGTCCCGTCCGCCGAGTCCGCCGCGCTCGACGCGCTCTCCGCCGTCCAGAGCTGGGTCGGCGACGCGTTCGCCGCCGCGGCCACGGCCCGCCGCCGCGTCACCCTCCTGTCGTCCGCGCCGACCACGCCCGCTGTCGCCCACGAGCTCGTCCAGGCCCTCGGCGAGGCCGCCCAGACCGGCATCGGTGTCGGGGACCTGCCCGACGCCCGGCACTGGGCGAGACTCCTCGCGGATCACCCGTCGCTCGCCGAGGTGGGACACCGCGCGACGAGCTGGCAGCTGGTCGCCGACGCGCTGGCGGGCGACGCCGAGGGCGTGCTCACCGGCGCCGTCCGGTTCCTGGACGGGTGGCGGCGGAGCGGCAGCCCCGTGTGGCCGGAGCTCGAACCGGCGGTGACCGCCGTCGCGATGATCCACGGCCTCCGCGGAGATCAGGACGCCCGGAACGAGTGGAACACGATCCTGGGGCGGTTCGGCACGTCACCGAACCGGACCCATGGCCACGGCGCGGTGTTCGACGCGATGCTGCTGCTCCACAACGGGCAGGCGCCGGAGGCGATGGAGCGGCTGGCTCCCGGCCCCGGCGAGGTGTGGAGGTGGGTCACCTGGATCTGGCTCCACTGGTACGTGGCCCTGCGCGCGGAGGCCACGGTCCTCGCGGGAGGACCCGACGCACGCGAACGCCTGGCCGACGCCCGCGAGATCACCGCCGGTGACCCGGTCGCCGGGGCGATCGTGGAACGCGCCGGGGCGCTCCTCGACGGCGCCCGGGAGCGGTTGCTCGCCACGGTGGACGCCTTCGACGCCGCGGGCTGCCGCTACCAGTCGGCCCGCACCCTGCTGCTCGCGGGCGGCGACCACGCCGTCCAGGGAACGCGCGCCCTCACCGCTCTCGGCCTCGCCCCCGCGGCCGTCCGCTGACCGGACGGAACCCGAACGGGCGCCGCAGCTCTTCCCCGTCCGGCCAGGCGGGGTGGTTCTGCCCGGTGCAGAACCACCCCTCCATGTGGATCCGGCCTCGTCGGGGCCTGCGGCGGCCTCAGTCGCGGGGCAGGCGCTCCAGCCGCTTGGCGGCGGTGGCCTCGTGCGCGGGCATGAGGTCGGCCTGCGAGATGGTGACGACGTGCGGCGCGACCGTGCGGATCCCCTCGTCGGTGTCGATCCGCTGCCAGGTCACCGTCTTCAGGAAGGACGCGACGGACAGGCCGCCCGTGTAGCGGCCCGCGCCGGCGGTGGGGAGCACGTGGTTCGTGCCGATCACCTTGTCGCTGAAGGCGACGGTCGCGCGCTGCCCGACGAACAGCGAACCGTAGTTGCGCAGGTTCTTCAGGTACCAGTCGTCGCGGTCGGTGTGCACCTCCAGATGCTCGGCCGCGAGGAGGTCGCTCAGCCGGACGGCGTCCTCGTGGTCGGCGGCGAGCAGCACGAAGCCGTAGTCGCGCCAGGCCGCGCCCGGAACCTCCGCCCCTCCGGCCTTCTCCAGGTCGACGAGCTGGCGGTCGATCTCGGCGACGACCGCCTCCGCCATGGCGAGGCTGGTCGTGATCAGGGCGGCGGGCGAGGTCGGGCCGTGCTCGGCCTGGCCGAGCAGGTCCGCGGCGACCAGTTCGGGGTCGGCCGAGTCGTCGGCGATCACCGCGACCTCGGACGGTCCGGCGATCATGTCGATGCCGACCTGGCCGTACAGCTGCCGCTTGGCCTCGGCGACGAAGGCGTTGCCGGGGCCGACGAGCTTGTCCACCGGGCCGGCGCCGTCCAGCAGGCCGAACGCCATCGCCGCGACGGCCTGGACCCCGCCGAGGCAGTAGACGGCGTCCGCGCCGGACGCGGTGAGGCTGTACAGCGTCGGCGCGTGCACGCCGCGGCCGGCGCGCGGCGGGGTGCACGCGATGACACGGTCCACTCCGGCGACCTTGGGAACCTTCACCGTCATGAACGGGCTGGCCAGCATCGGGACCCGCCCGGCGGGCGCGTAGGCGCCGACGTGGGCGAGCGGGATCTGCCGCTGCCCGAGAACCACCCCGGGCAGCGTCTCGGCCTCGAAGTCGGTGAGGGTGGCGAGCTGGCGGGCCGCGAACCCGGCGACCTGCTCGATGCCGAAGTCGATGCTCTCCCGCAGCTTCGGGTCGAGGTCGGCCCTCGCCCGGGCCTCGTCGGCGGTGACCTCGAAGGATTCGGGGTCCCAGTCGTCCAGTTCGCGGGAGTACCGGCGGACGGCGTCCATGCCGTCCCTCTCGATCGTCGACAGCATCTCGCTCACCCGGTCGCGGACCTGCGGGTCGACGGCGCTGGAGGCGACCTTCAGCGGCTTCTTGATCAGGGTCACGTCGCCGGCGGGAACACGCACGGTGGAACTCCTTAAACGAGAGGGTCGGAGGGGAAGGCTGGCGGCCCGCCCGTCATGGGCCGGACTTTCACGCGGGGCGGACGGCCCTCGCGCGAAGCCGGGGCGGGTCGAAGGGCGTGGTCGGCCCCGGTGGTCCAGGCGAGGAGCGGGGGGCGGGGACGCCGAGCCGAGCACGGCCGCCGCACGCGACTGCCCGGTTGCCGCGAGGTTAGCCGACCTGCTTTGCGAAGGGGTAGCCTCTCTTTCCTTAGGAAGCGGAAGGCAATTCCTTAATGACGCTGATCCAGTTGCTGTACTTCGTCTCCGCGGTGGAAGCGGGCTCGTTCTCCGCCGCGGCCGAGCGGCTGCGCCTGGCGACGCCGTCGGTCTCGGAGCAGATCCGTCGCCTGGAGCGGCATGTGGGCACGGCCCTGTTCGAGCGCGGGCGCGTGCTGCAGCTCACCGACGCGGGCCGGGCGCTGCTGCCCCAGGCCCGCGCGACCCTGCGGGCGGCCGAGGAGGCGGAGCGGGCGGTGGCCGACGTCCGCGGCCTCAGGGGCGGGCTCGCGAGCTTCGGCCTGTTCCGCAACGCGGACTACTACCTGGTGGGCCCCCTGGTCGAGACCTTCCTGCGGGAGCATCCGCGGGTGCGCCTCCGTCTCCCGGGGCAGAACAGCGCCGAGGTCGCCGACGCCGTCCGGGCCGGACGGCTGGAGGCGGGACTGGTCGTCCTGCCGGTCGACGACGAGAGCCTGACCGTCGACTCGATCCTGCGGGACGAGGTGCGCTACGTCAGCGCCGACCCGCGGCGGGCGGGCGGTCCGGTGCCGCTGGAACGGCTGGCCCGGGAGCGGTTGATCCTCTACGACGCCGCATGGGCCGCGGTGGACCCGACCCGGCGCCAGCTCGCGACGCGGATGCAGACGCGCGGGTTGACCATGGCGCCGTACGTCGAGGTCGAGCGGGTGGAGGGCGCGCTGGAGCTCGTCCGGAGGGGGCTCGGCGACACCATCGCGGCGAGCACCGTCCTGCGCACGCTCGATCCCGGCCTCCACAGCGCTTCGCTGGAGGAGCCGCTGCACGACGAGATCGCGGTGATCCAGCGGCGCGGCGCGCGCCTGTCGGCGGCGACCGCCGAGTTCATCCGGCTCGCGCGCGCCCACCTGCACCGTCTCGCGCAGGACGGCCCGCACGCCCGGATCCTCGGCCCGCGGGACTGACCGGGGGCGCGGCAGCCCTTACGCCACAGGGCTTTTCGAGGACGCACAGGATAGTCCTGTGGAAGGTAGAGGATCATTCGGCGTTGTCCTTCGGATCCGGCGGCTCGTAGATTTCGCGCCAAGCCACTCGATGTGGGCCGGCGCACACGCCGGCCCTCCCCGCCGGCTCGGCGACCCGCCGGCGGCGACCGGGTCGGCGCGGCGCGACCGCCGCCCCGCCGAGGGGAGCGGAGGTCGGTCCGCGGCCCCGGACCGAAGGAAAGGTCGGTGAGATCACAGATGGCGGACCCGCTACTCCAGGCCCGCGGCATCGGCAAGAGCTACGGGCACGTGGAGGTGCTCCGGGGAGTCGACTTCGCCGTCGCCCGCGGTGAGGTGACGGCCCTGATCGGGGACAACGGAGCCGGCAAGAGCACCCTGGTCAAGATCCTCTCAGGTGCGCTCGGCCCGGACGCGGGGGAGATCCTGCTGGACGGTGAGCGGGTGACCTTCAGCTCGCCGGAGAGCGCCCACGACATGGGCATCGAGACCGTCTACCAGGACCTCGCCCTCGCTCCGGAACTCGGCTCGGCCGAGAACGTCTTCGCCGGGCGGGAGCTGCTCAGACCCGGCCTCCTCGGACGGCTCGGCGTTCTCGACCGCAGGACCATGCGGGACCGGGCCCGCCAGGCGTTCGTCGACATGGGCACCGACGTCAAGGACATCGAGGCGCCGGTCGCCGCGCTGTCGGGCGGCCAGCGGCAGAGCGTCGCGATCTGCCGGTCGGTGATGTGGGCCGACAAGGTGATCTTCATGGACGAGCCGACCGCGGCCCTCGGCGTCCGGCAGACCGGCAAGGTCCTGGAGCTGATCCGGCGGGTCGCGGACAAGGGGATCGCGGTCGTGCTGATCAGCCACAACATGCCCGAGGTGCTCCAGGTCGCCGACAGCGTCCAGGTGCTGCGGCTCGGCCGGCGCGTCGCCGAGTACCGGGCGGCGGAGACGACCGTGGAACAGCTGGTCGGCGCGATGACCGGCGCTCTGGAAGGGAAGGCCGCATGACCGAGACCCCCGCGCCGGCCACCCCGGCGGAAGCCGCCGACGAGACGGCCCTGGACCCCTCGAACGGCACGGACGCGACCGGCGCGGACGACGCGAGCGGCGCTCTGAAGATCGCTCACCGGTCTCCGCTGCGCAGGTTCCTGTCCACCTCGCCGGCCTACATGGGCCTGGTGCTGGCGCTGCTCGTCCTGCTGTTCTCCATGCTGCGACCGGAGGCGTTCCCCACCGCCGCGACGGGCCGCAACGTCTCGCTGGACATCTCGGTGCTGCTGGTCATGGCCGTCGGCATGACGTACGTGATGGTGGCGGGCGGCTTCGACCTGTCGATCGGGTCGGTGCTGGTGTTCTCCGGCGTGGTGATGGCCAAGACGATGTCCGCGATCGGCGGCGACGGCGCCCTCGTCGTGGTCGCCGGTATGGCGGCGGCGGTGCTCGCCGGCATCGCCTGGGGCGTGCTGAACGGCGCGTGCATCGCGCTGCTGAAGGTCCCCGCCCTGATCACCACGCTCGGCACGATGGGCGCCGCGCTCGGCGCGTCCCAGATCATGACGGGCGGCAACGACGTCACCACCGTGCCGGACGCGCTGCTGAAGATCACCACGTCCCGGCCGCTCGGCTTCAGCTGGCTGGTCTACGTCGCCGCGATCACCGCACTGGTCGGCGGCCTGATCCTCGCCTACACCCGGTTCGGCCGCCACACCTACCTCGTCGGCTCCAACGCGGAGTCGGCCCGCCGCGCCGGCATCAACGTGAACCGGCACCTGATCAAGCTGTACGCCGTCAGCGGCGGCCTCGCCGGGGTGGCGGGCGCGATGTCGCTCACCCGCTTCGCCACCACCACGATCTCCGGCCACGCCACCGACGCGCTGCAGGTCATCACCGGGGTCGTGCTCGGCGGGACGAGCCTGTTCGGCGGCATCGGCACCATCCTCGGCACCGTCGTCGGCATCTTCATCCCCGCCGTCCTCCAGAACGGCTTCGTCGTCACCCACGTCCAGCCCTACTGGCAGCAGGTCGTCATCGGCTTCGTGCTGATCGCGGCCGTCTACGTCGACCACCTCAAGCGCGCCCGTCGCGATCGCAGCTAGGAGACCTCATGAGAAACAGCACCGCGTTGCGGCTGTCCGCGGCGGCCGGGGTGGCCGCCCTGGCCCTCACCGCCTGCGGCTCCGGGGCGGACGCGGCCTCGGGCCAGAAGCGGATCGTCTACGTCCCGGCCGTGACCGGCATCCCCTTCTACAACACCGTCGCGTGCGGGGCGCAGGAGAAGGCGAAGGAACTCGGCGCCAAGCTGGACGTGCAGGGCCCGCCCGAGTTCGACCCCGCGAAGCAGTCGGCGATCGTCAACGCGCTGGTGGCGGACAAGCCGGACGCGATCATGATCTCGGTGGCCGACTCCAAGGCGCTGATCCCGCCGCTGAAGCTCGCCAAGGCCGCCGGCATCAAGATCATCGGCGTGGACGGCGACGTGGACGACCGTTCGATCATGACGACCAACATCATCTCCAACAACCTCAAGGGCGGCGCGCTCGCCGCGGACGAGATGGCGAAGGCCACCGGCGGCAAGGGCGAGGTCATGGGGCTGAACAACGACCCGGGCAACCCGCTCGGCGAGGCGCGCGCCAAGGGGTTCACCGACCAGCTGAAGAAGTACCCGGGGATGAAGTACCTCGGCACCCAGTACAGCAAGAACGAGACCGCCAAGGCGTCCTCGATCGCCTCCAGCGCCAGTTCGTCCAACCCGAGGCTCACCGGCATCTACGCCATGTCGACCACCAACTCGGAGGGCGCCGTCACCGGCCTGCGTGAATCGGGACGGACGGGGAAGGTCAAGCTCATCGGCTTCGACATCTCCGGGCCCATCGAGACGGCGCTCAACGGCAAGCAGATGGCCGGGACCATCGTCCAGCACCCCTACCAGGAGGGCCAGATCGGCGTGCAGTCGGCTCTGGACGCGGTGGCGGGCAAGCCGGTGCCGCGCGACCAGAACTCCGACCTCGTCTTCGCGACCCCCGAGAACCTGGCCACGCCGGAAGTGCAGAAGTACGTGTACAAGAAAGAGTGCGGCAAGTGACGGAGACCGGCAGGGACGTGCCCATCGAGTCCGGGGAGCCGCGCGGTGGGGAGAAGTCCCCGCGGCCCGCGCCGGAGGTGTCCTCCACCGGACGCGTCATGCCCGCGGACTTCTCGATCGCCCTGTCGGAGGGCCGGGGCGCCACCCTTCCCGACGGCGACTACAGCCGGCGGAAGCAGTCGCTGCGCGGGTTCGAGGACCACTACACCGACATCGTCGACTACATCGTCCGGATCACGCACCGCATCTGGGAAGACCAGGACATCGGCTACATCTACGACACCTACGCGCCGGGCTGCCGCGTGTTCGACGACAGCGGCCCGCGGCACGGCATCGAGGAGATGGTCGCTGGAACGATCCAGGCGATCGCCGCCTTCCCCAACATGCGGCACTACGCCGACGAGGTGATCTGGGCGGGCGACGACGAGCAGGGCTTCGTCACGTCCCACCGCGCGCTGAACATCGGCGACCACACCGGCCACTGGCGGTGGGGCCCGCCGACCCACCGCCGCCTCAACACCTGGGTCATCGCCAACTGCGTCATCAGGGACAACGAGATCTACGAGGAGTGGGTCCTCTACAACACCGCGGCCAAGCTGCAGCAGCTCGGCCTCGACGTGGCGGCCTGCGCGCGGGAGTTCGGCAACGCCGGCGCGCTGCGGCCGTACACCGAACGCGAGCAGACCGAGGTGGAACGGCTGCGGGGCGGGCGCAAGCCCGTCGCCGTCGCCGAGCCCGACACCTCCGGCCCGTTCGACGTGGAGGAGTGGGTCCGCGCCCTCTTCCACAACACCTACAACCGCCGCGACCTGAGCACCGTCGACCGGTTCTACGCGCAGAACGTCCGCTGGTACGGCGCCACCAACCGGCAGGGGTACGGCAGGGCGCAGGTGAGGTCGATGGCCCGCGCGCTGCTGGCGACGTTCCCGGACCTCGGCGTCCACGTGGACGAGGTCTACTGGATGGGCAATCCGGACGAGGGCTACAGGGTCAGTGTGCGCTGGGGCGGCGCGGGCACCCACAAGGGCTACTCGCTGTACGGCGCGCCGACGGGCCGCCAGGTGCACATCTGGGGCATGTCGCAGCTGTACGTCCGGAACGGTGAGATCGTTGAGGAGTGGGCGCTGTTCAACGAGTTCGACGTGATGGCGCAACTCCTCCGGGACGAGCCCGCCGCGCTGCTCTGACCCGGCGATCGGGGGACATGGAGGGCGATCGGGGGACATGGAGATGGCATCGACGGTGACCCGGGTGACGTGCGTGCAGCTCGCGCCCGTCCTCGGCGACCTGGCCGGCAACATCCGGCGCGCCCGTTCGGCGATCCGCGCCGCCGTCGCGAACGGCGCGCGGATCGTCGTGCTTCCCGAGCTGGCGACCTCCGGCTACCTGTTCGCGAGCGCGGATGAGGCCCGGGCCGCGTCCATCGGTGCGGACGATCCGCGGCTCGCGGCGTGGTCGGACGAAGCGGCCCAGGGTGACGCCGTGGTCGTCGCCGGATTCTGCGAGAGGGGCCCGGACGGCCTCGTCCACAACAGCGCCATGGTGCTGGACGGAACGGGGGTGCGCGCCGTCTACCGAAAGGTCCACCTGTGGGACCGCGAGAAGACGCTGTTCACGCCCGGCCGTGCGGAACCGCCCGTGCTCGACACCGCGTACGGCCGGATCGGCGTGCTGATCTGCTACGACCTGGAGTTCCCCGAGATGCCCCGCGCCCTGGCGCTGCGGGGCGCCGACCTCGTCGCGGTGCCGACGAACTGGCCGGTGGTGCCGCGCCCGGACGGCGAGCGCCCGCCGGAGGTGGTGGCCGCGATGGCCGCCGCCCGGGCCAGCCGCGTCTTCGTCGCCTGCTGCGACCGCTCCGGGCTGGAGCGCGGGGAGCGGTGGACGCGGGGCACCTCCCTCGTCGACCCGGACGGCTGGGTCCGGGCGAGCACCGACGCGCAGGACGGCCACGCGACGGCCGACCTCGACCTCCCCGCGGCACGAGCCAAGCGGCTCACCGACCTGGCCGACGTCATCGCCGACCGGCGGCCCGAGCTGTACGGGGAGATCGTGCGGCCAGGTCACGCGTCGCCCGGCGGCGCCGAGGTCAGCTGACGCCGGGGCGGCGCCTGGCCGTCCCTCCCGTCGCCGGGTAGACGCGCTGGGCCGGGTCGTTGATCCCGGCCAGCAGGGTGCTCCGCGCGCGCCGCGCCAGCTCCCGGGCCCCCGGCGACAGCACCGACGAGGTGCGCTGGATGAAGGCGATGGTGTCGTACAGCGGTTCGGCGAACGGGACGGTCCCGACCTCGGGCGGGCAGAACGGGCTGTCGGCGACGGCCCGGGAGATGAACGTGTCCCCGACGCCCCGGGCGACCAGGGCCAGCGCCGCCTCCACGTGCTCCACCTCGATGATCGGGTCGATCCGCAGCCCCTCCAGCTGGGCCCGTTCGGCGATCTGGCGGCGGGTCGGGTCGGACCAGCCGTACCGGGCGTCGTACATGACCAGGTCGGCCTCCGCCATGCGGCGGATCGTCATGGGCGCCGCGAGCCGCTCGGGGTCGGCGCTGGCGTAGAAGACCTCGTCGCGGATGAGCGGCGTCACCCGCAGCCCCGCGTCGTCCACCGGCAGCACGACCAGGCCGGCCTCCAGCTCTCCCTTGGAGACGGCCGCGGCGACCTCGCTGGAGTTCTGCCCGACGAGCCGGAGCCGGACGTTCGGGAACGCCTCGTGGAACTGCTGGGCCAGGTCGGGCAGCAGGTAGAAGGAGGCGTTGCGCAGCAGGCCGAAGGTCACCTCGCCGCCGTCCAGGGAGCCGATGGACCGCAGCGCCGCGCGCCCCTCGTCCACCGAGGAGACGGCCTGCTCGGCGAACGGCAGCAGCTCCGCGCCGGCCGAGGTCAGCACGAGGCGGCGGCCGCCCCGGATGAACAGCGCCAGCCCGGCCTCCTCCTCCATCCGGCGGATGAGCTCCGACACCGACGCCTGCGCCATCTTCAGCTCCGCCGCGGCGGCGGTGAAGGATCCCGTCCGGACGGTGAGCAGGAACGCGCGCAGCTGGTTCAGAGTCACAGGGGAACCCTATGGCAAATGTGGGATAAGTCGGTCTAGTCCTGTTCTGTCGCGCTCCCTAGCCTGTCCATGGGACGCATTCCCCGCCGGGCGCCCGCGGACGAGTCCCTCCCGTCTCCACCCCCCTCCGCCCGAAGGACGAAATGATCACCTTTCTGAAGGAGGCCGTCGCCTCCGAGCAGATCGCCGCCGACAACGGCCGCGTCGCGCAGACCGTCCGCGGCATCCTCGACGACGTCCGCGCCCGCGGGGACGCGGCGGTCCGCGAGTACTCCGCCCGCTTCGACGACTGGACCCCCGCCGCCTTCCGGCTGACCCCGGGCCAGATCGACGAGATCGTCGCGCGGGTGCCCCAGCAGGTCATCGAGGACATCGAGTGGGTCCAGGGGCAGGTCCGCGCCTTCGCCGAGCGGCAGCGCGCCTCCATCACCGACTTCGAGATGGAGACGCTGCCCGGGGTGCGCCTCGGCCAGCGCAACCTGCCGGTCCGCGCGGTCGGCGCCTACGTGCCCGGCGGGCGGTACCCGCTCACCGCGTCCGCGCACATGACGATCGTGACCGCGAAGGTCGCCGGGGTCTCGCGGGTGGCGGCCTGCACACCGCCGATCCGCGGCGAGGTGCCCGCCGCCACCGTCGCCGCGATGCACCTCGCCGGAGCGGACGAGATCCACCTGCTGGGCGGCGTCCAGGCGATGGCGGCGCTGGCGATCGGCACCGAGTCCATGGAGCGGGTCGACATGATCGCCGGACCGGGCAACGCCTATGTCGCCGAGGCCAAGCGGCAGCTGTTCGGCGAGGTCGGCATCGACCTGTTCGCCGGGCCCACCGAGATCCTCGTGATCGCCGACGACGCCGCCGACCCGTTCGTCGTGGCCGTCGACCTGCTGAGCCAGGCCGAGCACGGACCCGACTCGCCGGCGGTGCTCGTCACCACCAGCGAGCAGGTGGCGCGCAGGGCGATGGCGCACGTGGAGCGGCTCCTCGGCGACATGCCCACCCGCGACTTCGCCGCCCCGGCCTGGCGCGACCACGGGCAGGTCCTCGTGGTGGACGACCTGGACGAGGCCTTCGCCGTCGCCGACACCTTCGCCTCCGAGCACGTCCAGGTCCTCACCCGCGAACCGCGCCAGGCCCTGGCGAAGATGCACGACTACGGCGCGCTCTTCCTCGGCGAGGGCACCTGCGTGTCGTACGGGGACAAGGTGATCGGCACCAACCACGTGCTGCCCACCAGGGGCAGCGCCCGGTTCACCGGCGGCCTGTGGGTCGGCAAGTACCTCAAGACCGTCACCTACCAGGAGGTGACCGACACCGAGTCCAGCGCGACGCTCGGCGAGGTGTGCGGCCGCGCCGCCCGGGTGGAGCTGTTCGAGGGGCACGCCCGCTCCGGTGACGTCCGCACGGCGAAGTACCGGGGCGGAACGCTGCCGTGGAGCGACCACGCCTTCACCGGGGTGCGCGCCGATGCCTGACGTCCCGGGCGACGTGCTCGACGGCGTGCGCGGCCGGACGGCGCTGGTCACCGGCGCCGGCAACGGCCTCGGCCGCGCCATCGCCCTCGCCCTCGGCGACGCCGGGGTCCGGGTGGTCGGCGCCGGGCGCACGCGGGCGAACCTGGAGGAGACGGCCCGGCTGCTGACCGCCCGCGGCGCCGGCGCCCGCGTCGTCGAGGCCGACGTCGCCGACGCCGGCTCGGTGGCGGACCTGGCGTCGGCGGTCGCCGGCGAGGACGTGTCCATCGTGGTGAACTGCGCGGGCGTCGCCGGACCGGTCAGGCCGCTCACCGAGATCGAGCCGGACGAGTGGGACGCGGTGTTCGCCGCCAACGTGCGCGGCACCTACCTCGTCTGCCGCGCGCTGATCCCCGCCCTGCTCGCCCGCGGCTCCGGCGACATCATCAACATCGCGTCGGTCAGCGGCAAGCGCCCGCTGGCGATGCGCACTCCCTACACCGCCTCGAAGATGGCCGTGATCGGCCTCACCACCACCCTCGGCGCGGAGGTGGGCCCGCTCGGCATCCGGGTCAACTCGCTGTCGCCGGGGCCCGTCCGCGGCCCCCGCATGGAGCGCAACTTCCGGCTGGAGGCCGCCCGTCTCGGCATCACCGAGCAGGAGGCCGAGACGGCGTTCGCCTCCCGCGCCGCGCTCGGCCGCCTCCTCGAAGAGGAGGAGGTCGGGCGCGCCGTGGTGGCGATGCTGATGATGTCGGGCCTGCACTGCGCCGACATCGACCTGTCCGCCGGGATGGTCGCGCGGTGAGCGGCGGCGCCGGCCCGCTGGTGCTGCTTCCCGGCATGCTCGGCGACGCCACGGTGTGGGACGGCGTGGTCGCGGCGCTCGGACCGGAGACGAACGTCCTGCGCACGCGCGTCGACCTCGACGACTCGATCGCCGGGCTCGCCTCGCGGGTGCTCGACCGGTCGCCCGCGCGGTTCGCGCTGGCCGGCCATTCGCTCGGCGGCATCGTCGCTCTGGAGGTCGTGCGGCGGGCCCCCGCCCGCGTCACCCGGCTGGCGCTGCTCAACACCAGCGCCGGCGCGGGCTCGCCCGCCCAGCGCGCCGGATGGGCGCGGCTCGCCGAGCGCGTCGGGCGAGGCGAGTTCGCGGCGGTCGCCGCCGAGCTGGCGAGGGCCACGCTGCCCGCCGTCCGCCGCGCCGACCCCCGCCTGGTCTCCCGCAACGAGAGCATGGCCGGGACCGTGGGGCCGGACGGCCTGCTGCGGCAGCTCCGCGCCCAGGAGTCGCGGATCGACCTCCACCCCTCGCTGGCCGCGATCGACGTCCCGGTGCTGGTGCTGAGCGGTGAGCTGGACGAGGTGAGCCCGCCGGCCCTCCAGCGGGACCTCGCCGAGCCGATCCGCACGGCGCGGCACGAGGTCGTCCCGGGCTGCGGGCACATGTCCCCTCTGGAGTGCCCCGGCGAGGTCGCCGCCCACCTCCGCGGCTGGCTCGCGAGGTGACGCGGCGGCCCGCCCGGTCAGCCGCGCGTGTGCGAGGTGCGCAGGACCGGCTCCACGGGGTGGACGACGCGCCGCGGCCCGCCGTCGTCCCCCGCGATCCTCTCCAGGAGCCGGTCCACGGCGCTGCGCAGCATGTCGTCGAACGGCACGCGCAGCGTGGTCAGCCCGACCAGCGGCCACGCCGCCTGCTCCAGATCGTCGAAGCCCACGAGGGCGAGATCGCCCGGCACCCGCAGCCCGAGCTCGTGCGCGCCGTTCATCGCCCCCAGGGCGATCGTGTCGTTGGCGCAGAACAGCGCCTGCGGGAGCCGCCCCTCCGCGGCCATCGCCGCCACCGCCGAACGGCCGTGCTCGAAGTCGAACCCGCCGTGCCGGACCCACGCCGGGTCGGGGGCGATCCCGGCGTCCGCGAGCGCGGACCGGTAGCCGTCCTCCCGCTCCCGCGCCGTGCTCGCCGTGCGCGGCCCGAGCAGCGCGCCGACCTCGCGGTGACCCGCCTCCAGCAGGATCCGGGTGCCGAGCCGCGCGCCGAGCCGGTCGTCGGCGACGCAGGCGTCGAGCGGAACGTCCTCGGCGTAGCGGTGCAGCAGCACCGCCGGCACCCCGCGCTCGCGCAGCACGCCCGGGAGCCGCGAGTCCCGCGACGCGGTGGAGACGATCACGCCGTCCACCGTGCCGCCGAGCAGCTGCGACTCGATGTCGTCCGGATCGCCGTGCTCGGCGATCAGGGAGAGCCGGTAGTGGCGCCGGTCCAGCTCGTCGCACAGCCGCCCCACCAGCAGCGACCACAGCGGATTGTCGAGATCGACGACCATGGCGATGCGGCGGCTGCTGCGCGTGACCAGGTCGCGGGCCCGGTCGCTCGGGACGTAGCGCAACCGTGCCGCCGCCTCCCGGACGCGCCGTGCGGTCTCGGGTGGAATGCCCGGATGGCCGCGTAGCGCCCGCGAGACCGTGGACTGCGACACCCCGGCGGCGCGCGCCACGTCCAGGCTCGTCACCCGCATCCGTTCCTCCCTCCGCCGCCCTGCGGGTCAGTATCCGCCGGACGGCGCCGTGGTCGCCGCCGTCCCCCGCACGGCCGCGACGGCCTCCGACGCAGCCCGCCGCAGGAGGGCCATGTCGCCGCCCGGCGTCACGAAAGCGTAGCCCCGCTCGGTGAGCCGCAGCGCGGCCTCGGTGCCGGCGGCGAAGGCGCCCGCGATCACACCGGCCGCGTGCGCGGCCTCGGCGATCCGCCCCAGCGCCGCGTCGACCTCGGGCGGCGGAACGGCCAGCCCGGGCTCGACGCCCAGCGCGAGAGCGAGATCGTTCGGACCGACGAAGACCCCGTCCAGGCCGGGCGTGGCCGCGATCGCCTCCACCTGGTCGAGGGCGGCCCGCGACTCGATCATCGCCCAGGTCAGGATCCGCTCGTCGGCCCGCTCGACGTATCCGGGGACCTGGGCGAGGTTCGCGCGGGCCGGCCCGTAACTGCGCACGCCCCTCGGCGGGTACCGGCACATCGCGACGAACCGCGCCGCCTGGTCGGGATCGTCCACGGCCGGGCAGATGATCCCGTACGCGCCCGCGTCCAGCAGCTTGCCGATCACGGCGGCGTCGAGCGCCGGGGTGCGCGCCAGGGGGACGGCGGGCCCCGCGGAGACGGCCTGGATCAGGTGGACGGCGGTGTCCAGCCCGAACATGCCGTGCTGGAGGTCCACGGTCACCGAGTCGAACCCCGAGTACGAGAGGGTCTCGGCAAGATAGGCGCTGCCGGCCGACACCCACGCGTTGACCACGGTCTCGCCCGCGCCGAAGAGCTCCTTGAGCCGGTTGTCGCGCATGTGCTCCGCCTCTCTGTGAAAGCTGTGCATACGTTAGCACGCTGTTGACAACGTACTTCCTCGCTGCAATCGTAAAGTTCTACGCATACGTTTGCATGAAAGGATCAAGGCCATGCCCCCCGAGGTGTCCGCCGCCGAACTCGCCTCCCGGACGATCCTGCGCAAGGACCTCACCGCCGACACCGCCGCCTTCATCGACACGAAGATCCCCGGCTCCGAAGGCAAGATCAACTATCCGATGATCGGGCCGGGCGTCTCCGAGAACGCCGAGCAGGCCGTCCCGGTCACCGCGCCGCACGGCTTCAACCTGGGCGCGGCGGCGATGCCGGCCGGCGTCACCAACAACCTGCACCTCCACTTCACCGCCGAGGTCTTCGTCTGCATGGCGGGCGAATGGCGGTTCCGCTGGGGCGTCCACGGCGACGACGGCGAGGTGACCGTCCGTCCCGGCGACGTCATCTCGATCCCGACCTGGGTGTTCCGAGGCTTCACCAGCGTCGGCACCGACGACGCGTTCCTGTTCACCGCCCTCGGCCGCGACCGCTCCGGCGGCCTGATCTGGGCGCCGTCCGTCCTGGAGAAGGCCGCCGAGTACGGCCTGCACCTCACCTCGGACAACCGGCTCATCGAGACCGAACCGGGCGAGTACCCGCAAGGGGTGGAGCTGAAGCGCCCCTTGACCGACGCCCAGCTCGCCACGCTCCGCAGGATCGGCGTCGAGGAGATGCGCACGCGCCTGGCCCGCCCGTCCGACCTGCGCTGGTCGACGGCCCCGTTCCTCGACTCCGCCCTGGAGACCGGCGGCGCCGAACTGGCCGCCGTCGTCGGCTACGGGATCACCGAGGACCGCGACCAGCATCCGCGCCTCGCCGACCCCCACGGCTTCAGCCTCGCCCGCCTGCGCGCGGCCACCGGACGCGGCATGTCGACCCACGCGGTGGACGAGTCCCAGGTGCTGATCGTCACCGGCGGCCGCTGGCGGATCACCCTGAACCGGGAGAACCCGGTCTCCACGGAGCTCGGCCCCTACGACACCCTCTCGATCCCGGTCGGAGCCTGGCGGCGCTTCGAGAGCATCGCCCCCGAAACGGGGGAGATGGTCGTCATCACCGGCGGCGAGGGCCGCACCCGCCTCCGCTGGGATCCCGCCGTCGCCTCCCTGGCCGAGCAGCAGGGCACCGTGATCGACCCGAACGGCTACACGGCCGCCGTCGACCTCCTGCACGCCTGAGCCGGCGGACCGGGCGCATATCCGGTGCTTCCCCGGGACTCGGGAGCCGGTTGCCAACCCCGCATCAGCGGCCGGCGTCGGACGTTATGAGGGTTCCGGGCGTAGGGCGGGGGGAGGGAGCGGGCGATGCTGCGCAAGGGGGAGAACGCCGCGCTGGACGGCGGCCGTGTCAGGGTCGCCGTGTCCGCCGCCGGAACGCCGATCGACGTTTCGGCGGTCCTCCTGGGCGATGACCGGCGGGTCCGGTCGGACGACGACCTGGTCTTCTTCAACCATCCCGCTCAGGACGGGGTCCGGTTGGAGGGCGCCGAGATCGTCATCGACCCGGACGCGGTCCCCGATGACGTCTCGACCATCGCGCTCGTCGCCAGCGTGGACGGCCCGGGGACGTTCGACGGCGTCACCCTGCGCGCCGGTGTGCACGGAGGCCCCCGGTTCGAGGCCCCGGCGATGGCGGAGGGGGAGACGGTGGCGGTCGTCGTCGAGGTGTACCGGCGCGCGGGCGCGTGGAAGCTCAGGGCGGTCGGGCAGGGATGGGCGAGCGGCCTCGCCGGCCTCGCCACCGACCTCGGCGTGGACGTGACCGGCGAACCGCCGGTCGAGGCCGACCTGCCGGAGCGGATCTCGCTGCGCAAGGAGACCGTCCGCGTCTCGCTGGAGAAGAAGGGCATCGGCGGGCTGCGGGCCCGCGTCGCCGTCGCGCTGGACGCCTCCGGTTCCATGCGCAGGCTCTTCAAGGAGGGCGTGGTCGCCGAGATCGTCGAGCGGATGGCGGCGATCGCCCTGCAGGTGGACGACGACGGCGCCCTGGACGCGTGGATCTTCGCGACGGAGTTCGCCCGGCTCCCCCCGCTGCGGGTCGCCGAGATCGGCGCGTGGACGCGGGACAACGTGCGCCTGCACGAGGCCGTCGCCGCCGACGGGAGCCGGGTCAGCCTCGGCGGCCGCAACAACGAGCCCCAGGTGATCGAGGACATCCTCGCCTACTACGAGACCCGTCCGGGCGAACCGGTCCTGGTGCTGTTCTTCTCCGACGGCGGCGTGGCCAAGAGCGCCCAGATCGCCCGCCTCCTGCGCGAGGCGTCGGACCGGGCGGTCTTCTGGCAGTTCATCGGCCTCGGCCACGGCAGGTACGGAATTCTGGAAAAGCTGGACACCCTCGACGGCCGCCTCGTCGACAACGCCGGCTTCTTCGCGGTGGACGACATAGCCACCATCACCGACACAGAGCTCTACCAGCGCATCCTCTCCGAGTTCCCCACCTGGCTGAACGCAGCAAAAACCCAAGGCATCCCCCTAGGCTCAAACTGAGGCCAGGCCCCCGAATCCGGCGTCAGAGAATGCCATATCGAACCCGATCAGATTCCTTTCTCACCGCCAAGTCGTGCCGATCTCCTTGTTCCGGAACGGCCCCATAAGGCTGTAGTGCTCCACCGTTCTCAAACAGAACCAACCATCACTCTCGGTAGTGGCCCGCAAGCGTCAGCATAAGTCGCCTTGGCGGGGACGCGCAGGTGGTGGGGTCGGGTTACCGAATCAGTCGTGACGTAGATCGCAATACCTTGATCGTTCCGCTTCTTCCGAAGCGTGATCGGTCACGTTACGTTAAAGCGACTTTATTGGGACTTTATGTGCGCGGAGGTCTCCGTGAGCTTTTGGGGTCGTTTTCTGCCACAGAAGTCCAGCTCGCATCGCGTGAGGAGTCGGCCGTTCTCCGCGACCAGTGCGGCCACGGCGTTCGCCCTGGTAGTGCCGTTGTCGCTGGTAAATATTCCCTGGGGCGCGTCCATGACCGCAGCCCATGCAGATGAGGCGCCCAAGGCGGCGCCCTCTCAGCCTGAAGCGGTGGCGGCCGCGCTGAAGTCGAAGCGGCCCGTCACCGTCACCTCGATGACCGGTCCGCAACGCGAGGTGCGTGCGCTGCCGGACGGCCGCCTGGAGGCCACGGTGAGCGCCCGGCCGGTCCGCACCTTGCGTGATGGCAAGTGGGTGCGGATCGACACCAAGCTGCGGCTGCGCGCCGATGGCATGCTCGCACCAGGTGCGACGACCGTCGGTCTGGCGTTCTCCGCCGGGGGCGACGGGCCGTTCGCGACGATGAGCCGGGCCGGGCGCACCATGTCCCTGACCTGGCCGCATGGCAGACTGCCGGCGCCGGTCGTCGATGGCGAATCGGCGACGTACCAGAACGTCCTCCCGGACGTGGATTTGGTGGTGCGGGCCAAGCCCAGTGGATTCAGCCACGTTCTGGTCGTCAAGACCCCGACCGCTGCACAGGACCCGAGGCTGGCCACGGTCCGCATGGGCTTGAAATCCGACCGGATGAAGGTGGAGGCCGACAAGGCCGGTGGTATGCGGGTGGTGGACGAGGCCGCCGGGGGGACGGTCTTCAGAGCCGCCGAGCCGATCATGTGGGACTCCTCCGGGAAGGCCGCCGGCGGCGTCCGGAAGACGACTCTCGCCGAGAGGGCCATGGCCGCCGAGACCCCGGCTGACGGTGTGAAGCGGGGCCGCATCAAGTCGTCAGTGGGAGGGGGAAACCTGACCCTGGTTCCCGATCCGGGTCTGCTGACCGGGGCGGGTACGACGTTTCCGCTGTACATCGACCCGGACTGGCAGGGACCGGGGGAGTCGGCCGCGGTCATGGTGTCGACCAAGTACACCGACTCCGCCTGGGAAGACGAGGGGATGGGTTACTGCTCGGACTCCGACCCCTACATGGGGGGACAGTGCGGCGGCACCATCACCAAGCGGCTGTTCTACAAGTTCGTCCTTCCCTCGGCCGTGATGCGGACCAACGTTCTGTGGGCGGAGTTCAAGCCGTACCAGACCGGCGCCTACAACTGCACTGCGGCCGCGGCACAGGTCTGGAAGACCAAGGGGGTCGGCGGCTCGACGAGTTGGGGGACGCAGGCATCCTCCGGATTCTGGCAGCGCAAGCTGGTGGAGAAAAGCTTCAACTATGGCAACGAGGGCGTCGGCTGCGCGAACAACACGGTGGTGCTGTCCAGCGAGACCCTCAAGACCGAGGTCGACAACACGGCCAAAGGCAGCGGCACTCTCTGGCTCGGCCTGAAGGCGACCAACGAGGGAAGCACCACTGGCTGGAAGCGATTCAACAACGACGCCGTCCTTCGCGTCCTGTACAACCTCCCGCCCAAGACTCCGTCCGGCGTTCATCTGGAGGGAGAAGGCGGCACTTACCCGTGCGGGCTGAACGACGCGTCCATGCCCCGGCTGCGGGTCTGGCCCACCATGGCCGCCAAGATCACCGACCCGCAGGGCAGTGACCGCGTTCAGGGCGAGTTCATGATCGGCTGGGGTGACGCGAACGGGGCCGGCTTCTCCTGGAGGATCGGGGCGGAACCAGCCCCGGACTCGACGCCCGTCTACTCCGGGGGCGGCAACTCCGGACAGGTGTTCACCAAGGCAATGAGCGCCCTGGCGTCGTCTCGCGGCATCCCCAGGAACGTCCCGCTCGCCTGGACCGTCCGCGGGCACGATTTCAAGGACGGGCTGGAGAACGACGACTGGCACAACTGGCTCGGCGCGGGCCCTTGGGCCGACGCCCCGACCAGTGCCGGTGGCCTGGGGCACAAGTGCTGGTTCGTCTACGACGACGCCGCTCCACCGCCGCCGACCGTCACCTCCGCCAAGTACCCCGCCAACGCCATCGAGCATGACGGGGTGGGGCAGCCCGGCGACTTCACGGTCACCGCGGCGCCCGGCAGTGAACCGATCGTCAAGTTCGGCTACCAGTTCACGCCTCCCGGCCGCCCGGCCGAACCGATCACCTGGCTCGTGCTCGGGCAGACGCCCGGCTGCACCACGACGGCCTGCACGTTCACCAGGACACCGGATGTTCGCGGCGACTGGAAGCTGAACGTGCACGCCGTCGACCGGGCCGGCCGCTCCGGCACCGCTCCCGACTACGGCTTCCGTGTCCGCCGCGTCGCCAGCGAAGAGGCGCACTGGAAACTCGACGACCCCGCCGGGACGGTCAGGCTCCGAGAAGAGATCGCGGCGAACAACACCTTCACCGCCGTCAACGTCAAGACCGGCAAATGCCTGAACGTCGAAGGCGGCCAGACGACGCCCGGCGCGCACATCATGCAGTGGGACTGCGACGGCGTCGACTGGGAACGCTGGAAGCTCAACGAGGTCGGCACCAACACCTACACCTTTGTCAGCAAGAAGAGCGACAAATGCCTCGACATCGATGGGACACCCGCGTCCACCGCCGACGGCGCCCACAGCATCCAGTCCGACTGCGCGGAGGTGCCGAGCCAGCGGATCCAGCGCGTCGAGCAGGCGGACGGCGTCTTCCAGCTGAAACCCGCACATAGCAATAAATGCCTGACCATCGATGGCGAATCGATGGACAACCGCGCGCATGTCCTTCAGCAGACCTGCACCGGTTCGCAGTGGGAGCAGTGGCGCCTCCTCTCGGTCAACGAGGCCCGCATGGTCGGAACCGACTACGCGCTGGGTACTCCGGCGAGGGTCGGGTCGTCGTCGCTGAAGCTGAACGCCGACGCCGACCCGGCGACCACGGGCTACGCCGAGACCAGGCTGCCCGTGCTGGACCCGACGAAGAACTATGCGATCTCGGCGTGGGCGAAGCTGGCGGCCAAGGGCGGTGTCTCCACCATCGCCTCCCAGGACGCCGACGTCGCAAGCTCGATGTACCTTCAGTACTCGCCCGTCGACGATCGGTGGGCATTCTCCGGGGTGCTCGGAGACAAGACCGATGCGGCCGGCGTCCGAGCCCTGTCGGCGCAGGCCCCGGTAGTCGGGCAGTGGACCCACCTGGTCGGCGTCTACGACGCGGCGGCCAAGACGATCAGCCTGTACGTGGACGGCAGGCTCGAACAGACCACGTCCTACGACGGGGGCCAGTGGGCCGGCGTGAATCGCGGCGCCTTCGCGGTCGGTCGCGCCAAGTACAACGGGATCAAAACCGACTTCTTCCGGGGCGAGATCGATGACGTTCGGGTGTTCGACCGGGCCGTCACCGCCCAGGATGTCGCCGGGTGGTACCGCTCCACTGTCCAGGCCCGCTGGAGACTCTCGACCGCTCCGGCCAACGGCGTGGTCCCGGACGACTCCGGCGCCGGCCACGATCTCACCCTGTACGGCGGTGCGGAGATCAAGACCGACGGGGAGACCTGCGACCAACTCGACGGCGGCTGTCTGGTGCTCCACGGTGCCAACACCTCCGGCGGCGGCCAATGGGCCAGGACGGCACTGCCCGTAGTCCGCACCGACGGAAGCTTCTCGATCGCCGGCTGGGTGGACGCTGTGAAACCGACCGTTCCGATGACGGTCTTCTCCTTGGCTGGGATCACCCAGAACGCCTTCACCGTGCGCTTCAATCCGAAGGCGGCCAAGAATCCGAACTGGGACCCCGACCGGGACGACCCCGCTGACGAATGGGTCGGCCGCTGGGAGATCGAGGCCTCCGTCTCCGACGCTCTCGGAACCACCCGGGTCACCGCCTACCAGTCGCAGTCCTGCAACATCTGCACCGACTCCGGCCCTGACCATCTCGCGCTGGTCTACGACGCGGAGACCGACACGATGACCCTCTACGTCAACGGCAACACCAGTGCCGAATCGGCGAGGACCGGCGTCATCGGGTTCAACGCACCGGGTCCCGTGCAGATCGGCCGCCGCTTCGCCGATGGCAAGACCGGCGACAACGACCCCACTCGCGAGTACTTCGCCGGGCTGATCCGCGATGTATGGCTGGTCAAGGGCGCCCTCACCCCAAATGAGGTGTTGCCGTTGGCCAACCTTCAGCAGATCGAGACTCCTTACGGAAACCCGCCTCTGCCCGAGTCCTACGACTGACGGCGGTGGTCGGGCGAGGAACACCCACTTTGGCCTGCCCGGTCGAATGGCCGACATCCATTTCCTGCTGACCACTTCGTCGGCCCTCAAGGATGAGGGCAGCGTCGCCTGGAGGGCGTTGTGAGCAAGCGCGGTACCCGGATGCTGCTGGGAGGCCACGGCCGGGCGCGGTCGAAGATCGCGCTGGGCATGGCCGCCGTGCTGGCGATCGGACTGGCGTCGCCGCTGCCCGCACGGGCCGAGCCGGTGCCGAGTCGCCAGTTCAAGGACGCCAAGCCGGTCAAGGGGCGGGCGCTGAAGGCGCGGCCGCGCAAGGCCGGGAACAAGCACCTGACCACCAAGGCGGCCCCGGCGCCGAGCTGGCCGAAGGCCGGCACGGCGACCAGCAAGGTCCCCGGCAAGGGACGCTGGGCCCGGGCCGGTGAGCTCCCCGTCTGGGTAACCGCTCCGAACGATGCGACGCACCTCGGTTCGCGTCCGGGGTCACGAGGTCTACCGGCGGCCGAGCAGGTCCGGGTCCAGGTCGTCGACCGCAAAGTGAGTCAACGCGCCGGCGTCCAAGGCGTCATGATCTCGGTTGCCCGCACTGACACGACGGCACCGGGACAGGTCGGGGTCGGGCTGAACTACGCGTCGTTCGCGTCGGCGTTCGGTGGTGCTTACGCCGACCGGCTTCGTCTCGTGCAGTATCCGGCGTGCGTCCTGACCGCGCCGGAGCGGGCCGAATGCCGGAGGCCTACTCCGGTGGCGACGACCCACGACAGCAAGAACAAAACGCTGATCGCGCAGGTACAGGCCGCGTCGGAACCGGCCGCCCGGCAGGCGCCACCGCAGCAGCCGACGGCCACGGCGGGGCCGACGGTCCTGGCCACCGCCGCGGGAACCGCCGGTGAACAGGGTGACTTCAAGGCCACCAAGCTGTCGCCGTCGTCGACCTGGAACGTGAACCTGAACAGCGGGGAGTTCACCTGGTCCTATCCCATGCGGGTGCCTCCTGTGCCCGGCGCCGTGACCCCCGAGTTGGGCATCAGCTATTCCTCGGGCAGCATCGACGGCCTGACGTCGAACACTAACGCCCAGTCCTCCTGGGTAGGGGACGGATTCGACCTGTGGCCAGGGTTCATCGAGCGTCGCTACAAAGCCTGCGAAGACGACGATGCGCCGAAGGACGAGTGGGGGAACTCCCCGGGCGACCAGTGCTGGGGTTACGACAACGCCACGATGCAACTGAACGGGCACGGCGGTGAGCTGGTTCCCGACGGTGCAGGGAAATGGCGGCTGAAGAACGACGACGGTACCCGTGTTGAGCAGCTGAACGGTAACGACAGCACGACCGGCAACGGCGACAACGACAACGAGTACTGGAAGGTCACTGCCACCGACGGCACCGCCTACTACTTCGGCAAGCACCGGCTGGACAACTGGGCAAGCGGCAATCCAGAGACCAATTCCACCTGGACCGTCCCGGTGTTCGGTGACGATGCGACCGAGCCCTGCCACAAGGACGCGTTCAAAGATTCGTGGTGCCAGCAGGCGTGGCGATGGAACCTTGACTACGCGGTCGATTCCGACGGCAACGCGGTCACCTACTACTACGACAAGGAGATCAATCACTACGGCCGCAACCTCAAGCCCGAGGACGAGACGCCGTATGTCCGCGGTGGTGTGCTGAACCGGATCGAGTACGGGCTGCGGTCGGACAACCTGTGGGCCAAGGCGCCGGCCCGTGTGGTGTTCAACAGCAAGGAACGGTGCCTGGACACCGACACCAACTGCGACCCCTCCAAGATCGAGACCAATCCGAACCTGTGGCCGGACGTCCCCTACGACCTCAACTGCAAGTCCGGCACCGAGTGCAAGGACTTCAGGGGCACGGTCTCGCCGACCTTCTGGACGCGCAAGCGGCTGGAGTCGGTCAAGACCCAGGTGATCAAGGCGGACGGCACCTGGCGGGACGTCGACTCCTGGACGCTGTCCCACAAGTGGGGCACCGCCGACTACGCGCGGGCACTCCTGGCCACCTCCATCCAGCACACCGGGCACGCCGCCACCACCGCGATCACGTTGCCCAAGGTGACGCTCGACTACGAGGAGCGCTACAACCGCGTCCGGGCCGGTGATACCGGCGGGCTCATGCGCTATCGCCTGGACTACGTCGCCGACGAATCCGGCGGTGAGCTGTCCGTCGCCTACAGCACCGCCCAATGCGCGTCCGACGACCTGCCGACCCCGCAGACCAACACCAAGCGCTGCTTCCCGGTCTACTGGGCCCACGACGGAGACCTCAATCCCAGCCTGGACTGGTTCCACAAGTACGTCGCCACCCATGTGATCGCGCGTGACCGAACCGGCCACAGCGCCGACATGGTCACCAAGTACGTCTACGACGACTCCAAGGGCGGCGCCTGGCATTACGACGATGACGACGGCCTGACACGGGAGAAGTACAAGACCTGGAGTCAATGGCGCGGTTACGACAAGGTCAGCGTGCTGACCGGTTCCGACCTTGTCGACGGCATGGTCGCCCAGACCGACCATTACTTCCTGCGCGGCATGCACGGCGACCGCACCTCCCCGACCGATCCTGACCAGAAGCGCACGGTCACCGTCGACAACGGCGACGGCGGTACTGTCACCGACCACGACGCCTTCGCTGGCCAGGAACTGCGCACGGTGCAGTTGGACAAGCCCGGCGGCCAGGTCCTGCAGTGGGACCAGAATCTTCCCGTGCGGTTCCAGACCGCGTCCAAAACGCGGCCCTGGGGCACGGTGACCGCCAACATCGTGGCCACCGAATACGCCCGGACGTTCACTCCGGCAGGGCCGGGAACCTGGCGCAAGGCCGAGGTGCGCACCAGTTACGACGCCGACACCGGACGGGTCAACTGGGTGTCCGACAACGGAGATCTGGCGGTCGGCGACGATGACCGTTGCACCCGTTACACCTATGCGGACAACATCACCGCCTGGGTACGCGACCAGGTCGCCCAAGAAGAGGTCACCCGCGGCAGTTGCCTATGGAGCGGGCTCGACCGTCGCATCCACGTGTTGGCGGGTACCCGCACTTATTACGACGGCACTACGTCGGCGCCCAAGAGCGCTTTCAAGTCGATCAGCAAGGGCCGGGTCACCTACACCGAGCGGCTGGTGTCGCACGCTGCCGCCGACGGCTCCGACCCGACGTACCAGAAGGTGTCGGCCGTCACCGGTTTCGACGGGTACGGCCGCCCCACCGTGGTGTCGGACGCCCAGGACCACGTCACCACCACCGCCTACACCCAGACTCCCGGCGGAACGGCGCCCGGTCTGACCACCAAGATCACGGTCACCAAGCCGGCCGTGACCAAGGAGGACGGCACCAGCCTGCAGCTCTCCACCAGTGCCACGTTGGACCCTGCCTGGGGCTCGCCGATCGTCAAGCTCGACGAGGCCGGCGGCAAGACCGACGTCTACTACGACGCCCTCGGCCGCACCATCAAGGTATGGCTGCCGAATCGCAGCCGTACCGGTGGAGAGACCGCCAGCGCGGAGTACACCTATCAGATCGCGGAGAATGCACCCGCCGTCGTCGGTACCCGCACCGTCACGAACACCGGTGCCCTGAGCAGCCCGTCCTACGCGATCTTTGACGGGTTCCTCCGGGCCCGCCAGACACAGGAGCCGGGGCAGAACGGCGGCCGGCTCATCACCGACACCCTGTACGACGGTCGGGGCCTGGTCGCCTTCACCTACAACGGCTACTACAACGATCAGGCTGGTCCCACCCCGAGCCTGTTCGGCCCGGAGATGCAGGGCATGGTCCACAGCCAGACCCGGTACAGCTACGACGGTGCAGGCCGCAAGACCCGCGAGGCGCTGCTGGGCGGCGCCGGTGACGGTGCCGAGGTGTACGCGACTGCCTATGCGTACGGCAGCGACACGTTCGGCACCTGGGTGAAGACGACCCCACCCAGCGGAGGGACACCCACCACCACCTACGCCGACTCTCGCGGCCGCACCATCGAGCTACGGCAGCACAACAGCGCCACACCGGACGGCACCGATTACATCTACACCAAGTACGAATACGACCCGGCAGACCGGAAGACCAAAATGGTCGGGCCGGGCGGCAAGACCTGGGAGTACCGCTACGACGTCCGCGGCCGTCAGACCACCACCATCGACCCCGACCGCGGCACCACCACGACGGCCTTCAACGACCTCGACCAGGTCGTGTCCACCACTGATTCGCGTGGTAACGCGGGCAAGGTCTTCCACGAATACGACGCGCTCGGCCGCAAGCTGCGTACTTATGCCGCCAACGGCGACGGCGACAAGGGCGATCTGATCGCCCTGTGGGGATACGACACCGTACGCCCTGGCCAGCTCACCTTCGCCTCCCGCAAGGCGACCGGGGCCGACGGCAACACCTACGAGTACAAGATCCGCACGGATGACTACGACAACCTCAACCGGCCCAAGCGCACCACCCTCACCATCCCCGATGGTGCCGAGGGCACTGGCCTGGATGGCAGCTACCAGTTCAACACCACCTACAACCCGGACGGGACCGTCCAGTCGACGAGCCTGCCCGCGGCAGGTGACCTGCCGGCCGAAGTCCTCACCTACACCTATGACAACGAGAATCTCAAACGGCCGCTAACGCTGACCGGGAACTCGCAGTATGTAACCGGCACGAGCTATAGCAACATCAACCAGGTCCGCGGCTACGTACTGGCGGCCGGGGGCAAAGCAGTAAACGTCGGATACGACTACGACCCCGCAACCCGTCGGCTGATCCACGCCACCGTCAGCCGTGAAGGCATCGACGGGTACGCCCGCGACGCCGGCTACACCTACGACGACGTCGGCAACGTCCGCCAGATCACCGATATCACCGGGCATGCCTCCACCGGAGGCGTCACCACCGATACCCAGTGCTTCCGCTACGACCTCCAGCGACGCCTGACCGACGCGTGGACGCAGAGCACCGCCACCTGCGCGCCGTCCGCCGCCACGGCCGAGATCGGCGGGCCCGCTCCGTACAGGAACGCCTACACCTACAGTCCGGACGGCAACCGCACCACAGAGCAAAGCTGGGGAGCCGGGTCAGACGGCGGCGTCCCGCGCGCAACCCGGACCTACCGCTACGCCGGCGACGCTGGCGTCGACCCCGTCTACAAGGGACACCAGCTCGCCGGCTACTCCCAGGAAGCCGGCGGCACCGGCGGCGTGGAGCAGAAGAACTTCACCTACGCCTATGATGTCGGCGGCAACACCACCCAGCGCACGGACGGCAGCAATACTCTCCAGTTCTCCTGGGACCAGCAGAACGAAATCTCCAAGATCACCGAGACCGGTCAAGGCGACACGACCTTCGTCTACGATGCCAACGGCGATCGTCTCGTCCGTCGCGACAAGACCGGCACCGTTCTGTACCTGCCAGGCATGGAACTCCGGCTCAGTAGTGGTGCCGTCACAGCCACCCGCTATTACACATACGGTGGACAAACCGTCGCCATGCGCACCGGCACCGGCGTTACTCTCCTGGCCGGCGACCACCAGAACACCGCCCAGTTGGCCATTTCCGCCGGTGACCTGGCCAAGCTCAGCCAGCGCCGTTCCACGCCTTTCGGGGAAGTCCGTGGCGCCCCTGTCGGTATCTGGCCCGCCGCCATGGACAAGGGCTTCGTGGGCGGTACCAATGACAACACCGGCCTCATCCATCTGGGGGCTCGCGAGTACGATGCCGCGACCGGGCGGTTCATCTCCGTCGATCCGGTCCTGGACCCGGCCGACCCCCAGCAGTTGAACGGCTACAACTACGCCGACAACAACCCCGTCACGAGCGCCGACCCCTCCGGTCTCTGCCCGCCCGTCCGCTGCGGCAGTGGGGTCATGAACCCCGGCCACAAGACTCCCGCCAAGGGAGGCGGCTGCGGCCTGGACTGCTCTGATAAGCACCCCGCTCCAGGCAAGGGCATCAATAGACCCTGGTATGGCGGTGGCAGCACCCCTGGTAAGACGGACCGCACAGTCGGCCCGTCGGACACCGTATTCGTTCCGCCCGGCATAAACATCAAACGCTTTGAACAACTCTTTCGGCGGCAGTACGAAAAACAGTACGGCAACGCGCTCTTCGCCCCCCAAATGCAGCCGGGGCATGACCTGTGGATCGCCCACTATGCCTGCGCCGAGATGAAAGAATGTCGGGAACAGGGTGATTATCTCGCGCAATTGAATCTGGAGTCGTTCCTTGCCATGGGCGGCATTGAGATGACCGCAGGCGAACTGGCGGGTTTGGCGCCCTCAGCCCAGCAGTTGATCACCAGGCGAAATCTGGCCAAGGCCGCCTGTCAAGGCAATAGCTTCACTCCTGACACCAAAGTGCTGATGGCAGATGGAAGCTGGAAACCCATCGAAGAGGTGAAGATCGGCGAAAAGGTGGTCGCCACCGATCCAGAGACCGGCAGGACACGTGCCGAGCCCGTCGTGGACACGATCGTCGGCAAGGGTGAGAAGAACCTCGTACAGATCACCGTCGATGCCACTGGGCTCCGTCCCTTCTGGCCGGCAGACGAGGGCCTCAAGAAACCCGCCAGCCCGCTGCGCCCCAAGAGCGGCGTCGTCATCGCCACCGACGCCCACCCCTTCTGGGTAGCCGGCAACCTCAACAAGTGGGTTGACGCCACTGACCTCAAGCCGGGCATGTGGCTCCGCATCAGCGCCGGCACCTACGTCCAGGTAACCGCCACCAAGCACTGGACCGCCCAGCGCCAGCGCGTCCACAACCTCACTGTCGCCGACTTCCACACGTACTATGTGCTGGCGGGCAAGACACCCGTCCTCGTGCACAATTCCAACTGCGGGCCAGCGGAGTATTACCGCGGCGCCAAGGGCGGCGGGCCGAGCTTTGCGCCGAGACCGAACGAATACAAGGTGGACCCCGCAACAGGATTCGTTAAGGAAACGCACGGCGTTTCCTTGTTCGATAATCCTGGAAGTATCACGAGTCGTGGTTTCGAGTCACATGGAATTGATCCGGCATCCATGTCTGACACGCTTCGAGTCATTCAACGAGGCAAGGATTTGAGGCATTATGAAATCGTACCTGCGCCAGGAGCAAATCTAACCCCGGCGAGGTACGCTGAGGAGCTATCGAAAATTCGGTGCATGTGCGGTGGAGGCGGATGAACTTGGTGGCGTACGACGTAAGATTTCCCGATTATCTCGATGGCTATGAGGCTGAGACCGAGGCCAAAGGATATCTGGTGGGAGTGGTCGTGAGTGCAGAGAATCGATCCTTCGAACTTGCGGTCTACGACCGGACTCGCCTTGTTCAAGAACTCGATGATGAGCTGGATTCGGATCGCGCGTATTTCGCCGTTCCTAACTTGCTGGTCGTCCGATCGGTAACAAAGGCCGAGATCCGCAAGACCGTCGAAGCCCTGGCGAGAGGAAATTTTCAGGAATTGGTGCCGAATCCGGTAGAATAGCGAACCAGGCGCCAGGTTGCGGAGCGAGCGGACAGTGCACAGGCCCCGGCGTGGTGCAAGCGCATAATGTCGCAATGTCAGCGTGGCATTGTGCCGCGTTGCGTCAATCCGCAAAATAGTTATATCGCCGGAAGTTCCACTAGAGTTTGTTCTGGTGGGGCTTCTGAGCCGTTGACGGCAACGGTGACGGCAACGTCAGCGGACGACGGCTGCGGCTGGGGGGTCGTCGGGGTCGCATGGCCCCGAACTCGCCAGCATCGGCGAAATCACCGAGAGTGCCTAACTGAACAGCGGATCCGGTGATCAAGGAGAGGGCAGGTGACTGACACTGCTGTCGAGGACGAGCCCAGGGGAGCAGCCAGGGCTCGGAGAGGATCCGGTTGCGATCTTCGATGCGCTCCCGCGGTCGCATTGAGACCAGTTCCGGGCCGAGTATGACAAGACCCTTGAACGCCGCCCGCGACCTTGCGCGCTTCAAGCAGGTTCAGATGCTGCTACTCCGCTGGCGCCTGCGAGCCATCGTCTACGCCCGTCCCGGCTACGAAAGGGGCCGTGTATGACGCGCTGCAGGGACGGGAAGACACTTTCGTCCGCTACACCCCGCCGGGCGGGAAGGCCAGGTGTGACGTACCGCTTCGACGGTTTCCACGGCCGTGCGCTGTAGCAGATGAAGGGGTGGCGGTGGTCGCGTGCATGGACGCTCGCCTTAACCCCTACGGGCTGCTCGGCCTGTCGGAGGGGGACGTCCACGTCATCCGGAACGCCGGTGGAGTGGTCACCGCGGACGTGCGCCGCAGCCTGGCCATCAGCCAGCGGCTGCTCGGCACCCGGGAGATCGTGCTGATCCATCACACCGACTGCGGCATGCTCACCTTCACCGACGACGGCTTCAAGGCCACCATCCAGGACGAGGTGGGCCTGAAGCCGGACTGGTCGGCCGAGGCTTTCACTGACCTGGACCAGGACGTCCAGCAGTCCATCGGCAGGATCAAGGCCGACCCGTTCATCCCGCGCACCGGCGAGGTGCGCGGATTCGTGTACGAGGTCGAGACGGGCCGCCTGCGCGAGGTCAAGCCCCGCTGACCCGCGGCGGCCCGCGGGTCAGCGGGGCCGCGCGTCGCTCAGGCCGCTCCGAGCCCGGCCGGGCGGGGCGCCAGCCGGGGGATGAGGTACTCGCCGACGCGGTACGCCTCCTCCAGGTGGGGCCAGCCGGAGAGGATGAACTCCTCGATCCCGAGGTCGGCATACTCCCGGATCCGCTCCGCCACCTCGTCGTACGATCCGACGAGGGCCGTCCCGGCGCCCTCGCGCACCAGTCCGACGCCGGCCCACAGGCCCGGCGCGACCTCAAGGCTCCGCGCGTCCGCTCCCTTCGCCGAACCGCCGTGCAGTGCGGCCATGCGCTGCTGGCCCGTCGAGTCGAAACGGGCGAAGCGCCGCTGCGCGGCCTCGATGCGGGCGGGATCCATGCCGGCGAGCAGGCGTCCGGCCTCCGCCCATGCCTCCGAGGCGGTGTCGCGGGCGATGACGTGCAGGCGGATGCCGAGACGCAGACGCCGGCCCTCGGCGGCGGCGAGCGCTCGCAGGCGGGCGGCGCGGGCGGCGACGGCCGCGGGCGGTTCGCCCCACATCAGGGCGACGTCCGCGTGGCCGGCCGCGACCTGTTCGGCCGCCGGGGACGCGCCGCCGAAGTAGACGTCCGGGACCGGGTCGAGCGGTGCGGTCAGGCCGTCCTCGATCTCGTAGTGCTCGCCGTGGAAGTCGTACCGGCGGCCCGCCCAGGTGCGGCGGAGCACGTCGAGGAACTCGGCGGTACGGGCGTAGCGGGCGTCGTGGTCGAGGAAGTCCCCGTACGACCGCTGCTCGACCGGGTCGCCGCCGGTGACGACGTTCAGCAGCAGGCGGCCGCCGGAGATCTCCTGGAAGGCCCGCGCCTGCTGGGCCAGGAGGGTCGGCAGGGTGAAGCCCGGGCGGAACGCCACGAGCATCTTCAGCCGTTCGGTGTGCTGGGCGACCGCCGCGCAGATGATCCACGGGTCCGGGCAGCCCGCGCCGACCGGGGTGAGGGCCGCCTCGAACCCGGCGTCCTCGGCCGCCCGCGCCACCTGCGTCAGGTAGCGCACGCTGCCCGGCCGCCCCGGCGGGCGGTGCGCGTCGGTGCTCATGATGGCGGTCCGGACCTCGTGGCCGTCGCCGGTCGTGGGCAGGAACCAGTGCAGACGCATGGCGATCCTTCCTGCGGAGAGGGTGGTGGGTTTCAGGCCGCGGCCTCGCGGACGGCGGCGGCGATCTCTTCGCGCAGCGTGAGGAAGTCCTGGTGCGCGTGCGGGTCGTCCTCGCCGGGCAGCGTGGAGGCCTTGTCGAGGACGATCCGTCCGGGGCGCTTGCTGAGGACGATGACGCGGGTGCCGAGGAAAACGGCCTCGTCCACGCTGTGCGTGACGAACAGGACGGTCTTGCCGGTCTGCTGCCAGATGCGGCGCAGTTCCTCCTGCAGCCGTTCCCTGGTGAGGGCGTCCAGCGCGGCGAAGGGCTCGTCCATCAGGAGGATGTCGGGGTCGGGCGCCAGCGCCCGTGCGATGGCCGCGCGTTGCTGCATCCCGCCGGACAGCTCGTACGGCCGCCGCGAGGCCGCGTCGGCGAGGCCGACGAGCCGCAGGAGTTCGTCGGCCCGCTCGTCGCGCCGCGTTCGGGGCGTGCGGGTGGTGCGCAGGCCGAACTCGACGTTGCGGCGCACGCTGAGCCAGGGGAACAGGCGCGGCTGCTGGAAGACGATGCCGCGATCCGGGCCGGGCCCGGTGACCGGCGTGCCGGCCGCGGAGACCTCTCCGGCGGTGGGCTCGGCGAACCCCGCGACCAGCCGCAGGAGGGTGCTCTTTCCGCAGCCGGACGGGCCGACGATGGTCACGAACTCTCCGGCGGGGATGTCGGCGTCGACGTCCCGCAACGCCTGCACCGTGGCGCGGTCGCGCAGGAGCCCGCGCCCGCCGCCGAACACCAGCGAGACGTTCCGGAGGGAGACCGCGGGATCAGCTGGGGAAGGCATCGCCGAGTTCCTTGGTGGCCAGGCCCTTCTGGAAGACGCTCAAGGCCGGGATCGAGGGGAGCTGGTTCTGCGCCTTGAGGAACTGGGCGGCGCTGTGGAGGTTCTGCGCGAACGCGCCGGGCTTGGCAGCCGTGCCCAGGTACTCCGGCCCGGCCTGCTGCGCGCCGTCCAGCAGGATGAGCTGGTCGATCTGGCGCGCGGCCTCGGCGGGGGGCAGGTTGAGCTGGCGTCCGACGGAGGCGGCCGCGCCTGCCTTGTCGCCGCGGATCAGCTTGACCGCCCGGTCCTGCTGCCGCAGCCAGGTGGTCAGGGCCTTCGGGTACCTGTCGGCGAACTCGGTGCGCACCACGGCGAGGTCGGCGGTCACCTGGCCCTTGGCGGCCAGCTCCTTGCTGGTGACGAGGACCTTGCCGGTCTTCTCCAGCGTGCCGAGCACCGGCGTCCACACGTACGCGGCGTCGATGTCGCCGCGCTGCCAGGCGGCCTGGACGTCCTGCGGCTCCAGGTCAATGATCTTGACGTCGGACTCGGCGAGCCCGGCGTCGCGCAGCGCGGCCAGCAGGCTGTAGTGGGAGGTCGAGGAGAACGGCGTGGCGATCTTCTTGCCCCGGAGCGCCGCGACCGACGCGGCCTCGCGCGCCACCAGCGCCTCGTTCTCGCCGATCACGTCGAAGATCCACGGCACCTTGTAGCGGATGTTCAGCGGGGCCGACAGGCCCTTGGTCACCGGGCTGGACCCGGCCAGCCCGATGTCGAGCGAACCGGCGATCATCGCGGTGTTCACGTCCCCGCCGGAGTCGAACCTGGACCAGGTGATCTTGGTGTCGGGCAGCGCCTCCTCCAGCCATCTCCGGTCCTTGACGACCAGGTCCCCGTTCGGGATGAGCTGGTAGCCGATCCGCAGCGTCTTCGGGGTGCCGTCGCCGTTGACGCCGCCGGCGGCCGCCTTGCTCGCGCCGGTGCCGGAGGAGCAGGCGGCAAGCCCGAGGCAGAGCGCGGCGAGGACGAGTCCGTAGGTCTTCTTCAAGGTCGTACCTCTTGCTTCTTCAGGTCTCGCAGGGGGTCAGGACTTGCCGCGCCAGGGGACGAGGCGGCGTTCGGCCAGTTGCAGCAGGGCGTCGATGAGCAGGCCGGAGGCGCCGATGGCCAGCAGCCCGAGCACGACGACGTCGGTCTGGTTGTAGCGCTGGGCGTCGCGGATCATGCCGCCGATGCCGGGCACCCCGTTGACCGTCTCGGCGGCGACGACGGTGGTGTAGGCGACGCCGACGGCGACCCGGACGCCGGTGATGATCTCGGGCAGGGCGGAGGGCAGCACGATGTTCAGCGGGATCTGCCACCGGCGCGCCCCGAGGGACCGGGCGGCGAAGACATAGTCCTCGTGCACCCCCCGCACGGCCTCGGCGGTCGCCACGGCGACCGGTGGCAGGGCGGCGACGAACAGCAGCGTCACCTTGGGCGCCTCGTCGATCCCGAACCAGATGATCAGCAGGCTGAAGTAGGCCAGCGGAGGCAGCGTGCGCACGAACGTCACGAGCGGCCCGAGCAGCGCCCGCACGGTCGGCACCAGGCCGATGACCAGGCCGAGCACGATCCCGCCCGCCACGCCGTACAGGCTTCCCAGCAGGATGCGGCGCAGGCTTACCCCCAGGTGCTCGTACAGCATGTGGCCGCTGTAACCGCGCACCCCGTCGTGCGTGGTGGACGTCTGGACCAGCTGGTGCCAGACCGCGCCGGGCGGCGGGACGAACACCTCCGACCAGAGGTGCGCGGCCGCGACGGCCCACCAGACGGCCAGGAGGGCCAGCACCCCGCCGGCCCTCAGCACCAGGGCTCGCGCCACCTTCCCTGCACCCCACTTTCCAGATCAAATCAGTCGGAAAAGGATGGTATTGGTCGCGTGGTGCCCTGCAAAGAGCCAGTTCCGAGTGATCCTCAGGTACCAGATGCCATGCGGTCCGCCTCCTCGGCGAGCAGCGCGATCCCGGAGTCGATCCGCGCGGGGTCGATCGCGCCGAACCCCAGCTTGATCCAGTGCCTGGGCACCGGCGGGGCGTAGAAGAACGTGTCGCCGGGCTCGATGAGCACGCCGCGCGCCGCGACGCGGGCGGCGAGCTCGCGCGTGTCCAGCCCGTACGGCCCGCCGATCCAGACGCTGACCCCGCCCGCACGCGGACGCATCGCCCAGTCGGGCAGGTGCCGCCGCACGGCGCCGACCGCCTCCTCCCAGCGCAGCCGCAGCGCGTCGCGCAGATGCCGCACACCGCGCCGGTACTCGCCGGAGGCGATCAGCAGGCCCAGGGCGCGCTGCTGGTGCCCGGACGGGTGCCGGACGGTGTAACGGCGCAGGTCCCGCAGGTGCTCGATCAGAGCGGGCGGGCCGTGCACGAACCCCAGCCTCAGGCCCGGAGCCAGGAACTTCGAGAAGCTGCCGAGGTAGACGACCGCGTCGGGGTCGAGCGAGGCGAGCGCCGGGGACGCCCTGCCGACGAAGCGCAGCTCGCTGTCGTAGTCGTCCTCGACCACCACGATGTTCCGCTCGCGGGCGAGCGCGACGAGCCGCTGCCTGCGCCGGCCGCTCATCGTGACGTTCGAGGGGTAGTGATGGGTCGGCGTGGTGACGACCATCCCGACGTCCAGGAGCTGCTCGTCGACGATGAGGCCGCTGTCGTCCACGTCCCCGGCGACCAGCCGCGCCCCGGCGCGGGCGAGGATGTGCCGGGCGTCCGGATAGCCCGGGTTCTCGACCAGGACCCGTGTCCCCGTCTGCACCAGGGCGGTGGCGACCAGGTGCAGCGCCTGCTGGGAACCGATGGTGACCAGGACCCGGTCGGGGGTCGCGGCGACGCCCCGGCCCGCGAGGATCTGCTTGCAGATCATCTCGACCAGCAGCGGATCGTCGGCGTCGATGCCGTCCTGAAGGCTGTGGCGCCGGTGCTCGGGCCGCAGCGCCTCCTTGAGGCAGCGCAGCCACGCGCGCTCGGGGAACGTCTCGGGCGGCAGGTGCCCGGTGACGAACGGATACCGGTAAGCGTCCCAATCCGCCGGCTTGCGGATGTGCGGCAGTTCGGCGCAACCCGGCGGCGGAGCCAGCCGGTCCAGCCAGCGAGGCGCCGCCGGCACCGCCGGACGCGCCGCCGGGCGCACGGCCATCTCGTCGTTGACGACGTGGCCCGACCGCGACCGCGCGATCACGAAGCCGTCGGTGACCAGCTCCTGGTACGCCTGGTTGACGGTATTGCGCGACACGCCCAGCTCGACGGCCAGTTCGCGGGAGGACGGCAGCCGCCCGTCCTCGAACCGCCCGGCGACGATGGCCTCCTCAAGCCCCCGCCGCACCCGCCGATAGAGCGGCTCGTCCACTCCGCCGTCCGCAACCGGAAACAACCCCACACCGCGCCACCCTAAAGCCCCACCCCACGACCCCCGCCGGGGTCCCCGGCGCCCTCCGGCCGTCGCAGGAGCAGCAGGGCATCGCCGCGTCGTGGCCGGTGGGGGACCTGAGGGCCTCGCGGGGAGGCGAGGCCCTCAGGGGTTCGGGTCAGGGACGAAGATCCAGGGCTCCCTTCCTGATGCGGTCGCGAAGTTCAGTGAACTGTCCGGCGGTGACGGCCAGCAGGCCGTGGTCCGGGGCCTTGCTGTCGCGGATGGCGATGGCGCCACCGGGGATCGGAGCCAGTTCGACACAGTTGCTCTCGCCGCCGGAACGGCTGCTCTTGCGAAAGGCGGTGTCCGGTGGCGGGCACTCTGCTGCCTTCTCCACGTGGGGGGACGTCCTCTCTGTCAGTGGGGGCTCTGTCAGGGTGATGCGCTGGGCGACACCGGTGCCGGGCTCGGCGTTTCGGTGGTGGGCGGCGCGGACGGCGGAACCACGGATCGCGTGGGCGATGGTGCGGGGGCCGGGGTCCGCGTCGCGGTGACCGCCGACCCCTTGGTGCGGCGCCGGGGGTGATCCGGCTTGCCGCGTGTGCCTGATCTGCCGACCGGGCGCGATGGCGGGGACGGCGACGGCCGCTCCTTGACGAGGATGTTCGCCATCGTGCAGACCTCCGCCCCGGTGCCCGGGCCGGACGAGTCGTGCCTGACGCCCAATGTGATCTTGTTTGCCGGCGTCGGCACGGCGAAGGTGACGAGGGTGGGTCCGGTCGTCGCCGGTTTCCGCGTGCTGCGCGACGGGCCGGCGGAGACCGTCCATTCACAGGGCTTCCCGGTGTTCAGGGCGCTCACCGTGGCGGTGACCTCCACCGGTCCGGGTTTCGTCATCAGGAGGATTTCGCGGGTGTGGAGAATGGTCTTTCCCATGACGATCCATGTCCCGGCCGCAGGGTCCGCCGCCGTCTGCGGGGAAGGGCTCGCGGGGCGCCTCGTGCCGTCGACGATCGTCCGGCCCGACAGCGACGTCTCGACGGTCCCTTTCCGCGCTCCGGTGGGCCGCATCGAGGGTCTGGACGGTCCCTGTCGCCCCGGCACGGGTTCCCGGGCCGCCATGCCGGGCTTCCCGGCGGGCCCGTCCGCCGGTGAGGCCAGGCCCAGGACGGCGACCGTGCCGATCAGGAGCACGACCACGACGATGACGAGCGCGACCCGCGGACCCACTCCCGAGGGAAGGAGGTGCGGCGGAAGGCCGCGCAGCGCGGCGGCGAGCCGCGTGCGGCGTTCGGCTGCGCGGTGGGCGCGCATCCGGCGCCGGAAGCGCTTCAGAGCCGCGCGCTCTCTGCCGGGGTCGGGCGGGCAGGCCCGCATCTCCTTCGCGGCCATGGCCTTGAGCAGTCGTTCGAAGTCTTGATCCGGTTCTGGATATCCCATCTCATTCCACCTCCGCGTGAGGCCCGTCGCCCTGGATCGCTTCTCTCAATTGCCTGAGCGCCCTCAGATAACGGCTCTTCACGGTTCCATGGGGAACACCGAGCTCCGCGGATATGCCCGACAGGGGCATGTCCTCGTAGAATTTCATTATTACGATCACGAGCAGTTCGCGGGGCAGTCCTCCCATCGCCTGCTGGAGCGTCACCTTGTCGGCGACGCGCGTCGAGGTGTCCGGAACTTTGCCGGCGGCGTCTTTCAGCGCGTTCAAGCTGTGCACGAGGGAGTCGTGGACCCTCCGGTCGTGCTCCTTGCGCTGGAAGTAGTTGACGCACTCGTTGCGGGCCGTCCGCCGGACGTAGGCTTTCGGGTCGCGGCCCTCCTTGACGATCTGCATGAGGGTGCCGCTTCGTTTGCACAACGACTCCGCAACGGTGGACGCGATGTCCTCGGCCTGATGCGCGGTCAGGCCGAGTCCTCTGGCCGCCTTGTCGGCGACGTCCAGGACATGTCGGAAGACGGCATTTTCGTCGACTACCTCCTGTCCACGCCAGTTTCTGCGCAGCATCGCTGGATCTCGTTTCTCCTAAGTGGATGGCAACCACTCGTAAAGAGTGTCGAGGACGGCCGGACGGACGGCGTGCCGCACAAGATCTTTTGCGAAAAGGCACTGCTGCACAGAAATGAGAGCAAAGAGAGGTGAGGCCTCTTTGCCTCGATTAGCCCCTCGGTCCGGGATGGTCCGAGGGTGCAGAGCCGGGCGATCTCTGCTTCCTGTTCAAACCGGACATAACTGTTCGCCAGACGAGGGAAGGGGAGATGTCCGGTTCGGAACTCCGGCGCACGGGCGGGTGGTCACCGCGAATGGACTGGCCCGGGCGGCGCGCCGCCGGGTCGGGGGGGATCGGCCCGCGGAATCTCCAGCAGAATGGTGCTCGCCGGCCTTGGCGCAGGTCAGCGCGAACGCGAGTACCCCCGCGTCATCTCTCCACGCGAGGTCTCGCGGCTCAGGGGCCGACGTCGTCCGCACTGAGGTGGCTACAGCAGTACGGCGAGCGCGATGGGAGCGGCCGTCTGGTATCCGATCCAGCCGGAAGATCACACGTCGGATCGAAGGTCCAGCGGATCACCCCCACACGCGGGGGGACCAGGGCTTCGTGAAGAAGCTGATCAGTGCGGACCCGGCGTCCCCGGCGCTTGGGGACGGGGCCCTTCGGGTTACCTGTGAAGCTTGCGGTGTACTGCCCAGGTGATCGCGGCGCCGGTCGCGATCGCGGTGGTGGCGAGGATCCGGGGGGCCAGGGTTCTCTTCAGGGCCTGCCGCTGGCGGCGTTTGAACGTGGCCGCGTCGTTCTCCCGGGGGAACGGCTCGTCGGGGACAGGTACGCCGAGGAAGGCGCACAGCGGCGCCCATCCGTCCTTGACCTCGAACACCAGCAGCCGGTCTTCGGGCACGTGCGCCTTCACCTCGGCGACGTGCCGCTCGAATCTCTCGGCCATCTCCGCACGGTCGCCGAACGGCCCGCCGATCTCGCGATGCCACGTCGTCCGCTGGACGCGGTCGAGGACCTCCGCTTCGGGGTCGGGCCGGCGCGGGCCTCGCCAGCTCAGCACCCGCACCAGGAGCGGCGGCTTGGCGAGCACGGCGGCCATGGTCTGCGCGGCGCTGTCGTACCAGCGTTGCGGATCGCGGACGTTGAGCACCACCTTGGCGTCCGGGAACGCGTCGACGATGTCGCGCCAGAACGCGGTGGTCGGCGAGCCGACGGCGCAGCCGTAGCCCGCGAACACCTTCCCCCAGTCCACCGTCCCACCGTCCATCGCGGCGGCCCAGTCGGCGGCCCGCTCAGGCTCGGCGTTCAGGACCCGCATGTTGTAGCACGGGCCGTACCCGAGCCGGTCGAGTGCCAAAGCGAGTGAAGTCGTACCAGTTCGGAGCAAACCGACGCCGATGACCTGCACGCGAACTCTCCTCAGGATGAAGTGGATGACGTCTCAGGCCGGTCAGGTCGTACGGCGGGCGACCAGAGTCCCGGGGTCTTCGCCGTTGGCGACGGGGTGGAGGGCGGTTCCGGCCGTCGGGGTGAGCCCGACCGCCGCCAGGTCGGCGATGACGGCGTCCGGCCGATGCAGGTAGTGGGCGCGTTCCACCACTTCGGTCGCCACCACATCGCCCTGGTAGTACGTGCGGTAGACGAACCGCAGGTGCGCCTGGTCGTCGCCGTCGGGCCGCGCCTCGCAGGACATCTCGTACCGGCAGTCGCCGAGGACGGCCTCGTCGGCGACGTGCTCGGGCCAGTCCGGTACGGGTTCTGACAGCACCATGTCCATCGCCACCTCGCCGTCCTCGGCCAGATGTTCGGCGATCGCATCGAAGAGCGCGGGCCGTTCGGGGTGCGGCACGTGCTCCAGCACGCCAGCCAGGTACACGAAGTCGAAGCGGCGGGCCAGGTCGAAGTGGGGCGCCGCGCGGTCGAGCACGGTGACGCGGGGGCGCAGGTGCGGGCGTTCGGCGAGCTTGGCCAGCAGCACCGCGCGCATGGTGGCGGACCGCTCCAGGCACAGGACGGTGGCGGCCCGCTCGGCCACGGCCAGCGTGATCCGGCCGGTGCCCGCGCCGATCTCCAGCGCGTGGCCGCCCCGGGGTGCGCGGTCGGCGAAGAACCGGGGGTCGGGGAGGGCGCCCTCTCCGCGGGAGGCGCGGAAGAGGTCGTAGTAACCGGGCTGGAAGGCGTACGGGTCGGTGCCGAGCGGAGCGACCCGGGCGGGGGAGGACATGCGAGTCACCTGCCTGTCTGGTCGGAAGGGGGAAGCTCGGAAGGGGGGAGCATCGTCAGACGGTCGCGCGCGGCCGACGTCGTCCGACCGTCCTGGACGAACTGCGCGGGGCGTGTCCACTCGCGGAGGGCGCGGCCGGCGCGTTCCCTGATCCGCACCTGGCCGGTGGACTCGATGGCGATGGTGCGTTCCTCGCTCCAGCCGCTGAGGCGGAACTCGCCCAGCCCGAGATGCACCAGGCCGAAGGCGGGCTCGCCGTCGACGGCGAGGACGAGCCGGTCCTCGTGCACGAGGACCGCGGCGTCGCTGTCGGGCCTGGCCTCGACCTCCTCCTCCGACCACTGCGCGAAGTCGCCCGGCAGCCGGAACCGGCAGCACAGCCGGTCGCGGTCGGACGCGGTCAGCGGCACCGGTTCGCGGGCGAACATCACCTCGCTCAGCGGCAGCAGCTCCAGGAACTCGTCCGGCAGCAACCCGACGACCTCGCGGCTGACCAGGCAATCGAGCACCATGTGCACCCGAGCGCGGTCCCCGCCGTTCGCCACGTAGTGCCTTCGGCCGAAGTCGCCGAACCACAACCGTCCCGCCGTCCAGTGCTCGGACACGCCGTCGATGACCACGACGGCGTCCGGGTTGGTGTCGATCGGCACATGCAGCCGCAGGAGCCCGCGTTCGAACCCGTACTTGTAGTCGCGGTGCTCGTGCACGGTCGCGCCCGCGCCCAGGGCGATCAGCCGTACGCCCCGGACCGGCGCCGGCAGGGCGTCGATGACCTGGGCGAGGGCCGGGGCTTCGGCCAGCCACGGGGTGTCGGCGAAGTCGGTCAGGCCCGCGCCGCCCGGGTCGGTCCGCACCGGATCGCCGCCGACGCTGCGCAGCGGCAGGATGCGCCAGTCCACGCCGGACTCCGTGGCGGCGCCGTCCTGGCTGTAGGCGCGCTGGGCGCGCCACTGCCGGTGCCGCAGCCGGTCGAGGTCGGCGCGCAGCGCGTCGGCGTCGAAGCTGAGCCCCATCGGCGAGGACGGCGGGTAGGCGGCGGGCGGGTCCGTCGGCGATTCGATGGCCTGGTGGTGCGTCGTCATGGTCGCTGCTCCTGGGGGGCGGGCAGGTCGGAGACGTCGAGGGCGAAGCGGCCCACGGCCCACGCGATGGCGGGCACGTTCTCGCCGAGAGCCCGGCGGTCGAGGTTGCCGATCGTGTCGCACGGCTGGTGGTAGCAGGGGTCGTACAGCTGCCCGGCCTCCCCGCCGAACCGCGCCGCCTGCGCGGGGGTCTTGACCCCGAGGACGCCGCCGTTCAGGCCGCCGACCGGGATGCCCGCGGCCACGAACGGCTCGTGGTCGGAGCCGACGGCCCGCAGGTCGTGGCTCTCGTAGGGGAGCCCGGCGTGGTCGAAGTAGTCCTTGAAGACCTTCTCCACGACCTGCGAGCCCGCCGGGCCCGGCGGGGTGCCCGGCGGCTGCTCGCTCGCGTCCCCGTCGAGGACGAACCGCACCCCGTTCGGAGCGGCGATCAGCTCGAAGTTGAGGTAGAGCGCGATCTTGGCGCGTTCGGCCGGTGGCAGGGTGCGCACGTAGTAGTTGGAGCCGATGTCGATGAGCTCCTCGGCCCCCCACAGCGCGAACCGGACCTTGTGGCGCACCTTGTCCTGGTGGGGAGCCAGCCGCAGCGCGGTCGCCATCAGCGCGGCGGCCGCGGCGGCGTTGTCGTTGATGCCGGGCGCCTCGGTCACGCTGTCCAGATGGGCGCCGGCCATGACGGTGCGGTCGTCGCCGCCGCGCGTCTCGGCGAACAGGTTGGTGGTGACTCCCGCGACCGCGTGCCCGCGCAGGTCGAGCCGCAGCCGCACCTGGTGCTGCGCGGTTTCCTGGGCGAGCTGTTCGGCCTGCGCCTGCGTGACGCTGGCCACCGGGATGGTGAACGCCTTCGGGTCGAACGCGTGCAGCCGGTAGATGTTGTTCGGACTCGGCGTGGCCAGGTAGATCAGCATCGCCCGCGCGCCGAGCCCGGCGGCGACGCGTTGCTGTGCCGTGTAGCCGCAGGATCCGCGCCGTACGAGCACGATGGACCCGGCCACGGGCAGCCCGTCGTAGTCGGCGGCGGAGCATCCGGCGGCGTCGCCCGCCGTGGCCCGGGGCACGACGAGGTGGGCGTCGAGACCGCCGGGCGGGGTGACGGGCGACCAGCGCATGACCAGCGCGCGCACCTGCCGGGCGGCGGGAGCGGTCACCGCCGCGCTCTCCGCGTCGACCTGATAGTCGGTGTACGGCACCTGCTGCTGGTGGACGCGGTAGCCGGCGGCGGTGAGCACCTTGGCGGCGTAGCGCGCGGAGTCCTCGAACCCCGGCGTGCCGGTGGCGCGCACTCCGCCGTTCCGTGCGGCGATCCGGTCGAGGACACGCAGGTGCCGCCACGCGTCGCTGCCGCGGGTGGACCCCGCCAGCAGCCGCGCCAGCCACGGCTCCCCGGACTCACCGTCCGGACGACCTGCCGCCACGTGGGCGGACGCCGAGGCCGCGGCGGCGTGGGAAACGGCGGACGGTGGAGCGGTCGAAAGGATGGTGGCCGTCATGGTGACGAGGCCGGTCACCAAGGCGGTTTTCGTGCGCACAAACACCCTCATCAGCGCTCCAGAGGAAATCGTGTGATGGCGAGAGACAGAAACCCAGGTTGATATGTGCAGAGCCTCTGAGACCGGCCGCGCAGTGAATTATGAATGCCCGGCATAACGTGGCAGGTTGGAAGCGCGCCCCGCTATGCCGGGCACCCGCCTATGTCACTCAGTGGAGGTAACGCATAGTGCCACCTCCTTTCTGTCACGAGGGATCTGAGGTCGGTCAGCCGAGGCGGACTCTGAGTCGAGCCACGCCTCGCAGCGTGAGGTTCCGGTGGTAGACGGGCTCGCCGGCAAGGCGGATTCCCGGGAACTCGGTCGCGAGCAGGCCGAGGACGACCTGTGCCTGGAGGACCGCCAGCGACTGCCCGAGGCACGAGTGGGCGCCCCGGCCGAACCCCAGATGCGGGTTGGGATGGCGGGCGAAGTCCAGCTCGTCGGGCTCGGCGAACTTGGCCGGATCCCGGTTCGCGGCGGCCAGGAGCAGCGTCACCGCTTCGCCGGGCGCGACGACATGGCCGCCGACGCGCGTCTCCCGTACGCACGCCCGCCCGTCGGCCTGCACCGGCGTCACGTACCGGACCAGTTCCTCCACCGCGAGTGCCGGGTCAGCTTGGGTGAAACGTGCCAAAGTGTCCGGCCCGCTCAGCAGGACGACCAGAGCGTTGCTGAGCAGCCGCCCCGCCGATTCGAACCCGGCGTGCAGGACGGCGCGCAGCGTGTTCAGCAGCACCGGGCGCGCGATCCCGGAGCCGGGCGCCTTGGCCGCCACATGCGCCACCAGCCCGTCCGCCGGTGGATCGTCCAGCCACCGGCCGGTGTATTCGGCCAGCTCGGCGCGGGCTCGCACGGCGGGTTCGGCGGTCTCGGGCCAGATCCCGGCGTCCATGCCGTCCACGACCGTCTGCGACACGGGCAGGAACCACGCGGCGTCGATGGGCGGCACCCCGAGCACCGCGGTGATGGTGTCCAGCGCGAGTGGCGCGGTGAGGTCGGACACGCAGTCGAACTCCCCGGCCGCGCGCAGCCGCTCGGCTCGGGCGCGGACCTGCGCGGCGATGCGCTCGCGCAGCATGCCCGGGTCGAGACCGCGGACCGCGTCCACCATGAAGTGCCGGATGGCCGTGTGCTCGGGCGGGTCGAGTGACTGGATGCTCAGCAACGGCTCCGGTACGGCCTCGCCGATCCGGCGCCAGTCCGAGGCGAACGACTCCGTGTCGCGCAGCACCGCGGCGCAGTCGTCGTACCTGGTCATCACCCACGAGTCGAGGAAGGTGCTGCGGTAGACGGGCGCGCTCTCGCGCAGGCGGCCGAAGAGGGAGTAGGGATCCAGGAGCGCCGCGGGCTCTGCGAGTCCCGCGGCGGGGTCCGCGACCGGCGCCTCCGACATATCGACCTCCTCGCACGGACGGCTACCGGCGAGCGGCCTCATGCCCCGTTCGCCGCATCCCGTAGGGGTGGCCGGGAGGACGACGGCGCTGTCGCTCAGGTGTCCGATTGATCGTCCGACACATGATCTTTACTGATCGTAAATGGGCGCGGCCGAATTGCCGAGCGCCGGATCCGGCCACCGCACGTCCATATCCCCGAACGCGCCGATATGGCATGGTCTTGTAGTTCTGCCTCGCCGCCGAGGAGGTCGCCCGTGAGGGTTCTGCTGACCAATCGTGGGTTCCGGCTCCTGATCATCGGTCAGACCTTGTCGACCCTGGGCGACCGGGCGCTCATCATTGCCTTCGGTATCTGGGTGAAGGAGCTGACCGGCAGCAATGCCGCGGCGGGCGGCGCGTTCTTCTTCGTCGCCCTGCCGTTCCTGTTCGCCCCGTTCGCCGGGGTGCTCATCGACAGGTTCCCGCGGCGCCAGATCTTCATCGTGACCAACCTGGTGATGGCGGGCGTCATGCTGCTCAGCCTGCTGGTGCGCGGCGAGGGCCAGGTCTGGATGCTGTACGCGATCATCCTCTGCTACGGCATCGCCGGCGTGGTCATCACCGCCACCCAGGCCGCCCTCGTCACTGCGATCGTGGACGAGGACGCGCTCCCCGACGCCAATGGCCTCCTGCAGACCTCCGCCGACGGCGTGAAGCTGCTGGCCCCCCTCTTTGGCGCGGCGTTGTTCACGGTGGCGGGCGGCCACGTAGTGGCTCTACTGGACGCGGCCACGTTCCTGGCGGCCGCGGTATGCGTGTGGCTCATCCGGGCGCCTGGCGACCAGCGTCACGTCACCGGCGCACTGGAACTGCGCGAAGAGGTGCTCTCGGGCCTGCACCACATCTACCGGTCCACGCCTCTGCGCACGCTGGTGGGCGCACTGGGCCTGGCCATGCTGGTGACGGGCTTCTCCCAGACTCTCATCTTCTCCATCGTCGACGACGGGCTTCACCGCGCTCCCGCGTTCGTCGGCGTGCTGAGCAGTGTGCAGGGCGCGGGCGCGGTCTGCGCCGGCCTGGCGGCGGGCGCCGCCATCCGCCGCGTCGGCGACCTGCGCACGGTGATGCTGGGCATCGCCCTGGTGACTATCGCGTCCTTGGTCTACCTGGCGCCCGCAATCCCCCCGGTGGCGGTGGGCGCGTTCCTTTTCGGCTTCGGCATGTGCTGGACGACCGTCGGCCTGGTCATGGCGGTGCAGCGGCGAACGCCCGACGCCCTGCGCGGCCGGGCGCTGACCGCGGCGATGGGCGTCATCAGCACCCCGCAGACCGTCTCCATCGCCCTCGGCGCAGCACTGTCGCTCGTCGTCGACTACCGGGTCCTGCTGGTCCTGATGGCCGCGGTCACCGCCGTGTGCGCCGCCTGGCTGGTCCGCGTCCCGGCCGACCCCAAGCCGCAGCCCCCTCCCCACGAAGACCCCGACCCGGCACCCCCGCAACCCGACCCCTCGGTTCCCTCGCCGGGCACTAAGTAGCGCGGCACCGCGGTCATCTGCCCTGTCGCCCGCGTCGCCCGGAGATGGCGTTCGCGCGGGTGAGGGTGTGGCGCGCCCGGCAGGATTCGAACCCGCGACCGTCGGATTAGAAGTCCGATGCTCTGTCCAGCTGAGCTACGGGCGCTCGGCGCCCGGCGGGACGCCGGGACACAGTGTAAGGGTGCACGTCGTCCGGCTCCACATCTATAACGGCCTTACCGCTGGGGCGGGGGTCCTATCTTGGGGTGCTGTGGCGGTGAACATTGAGATGCCGCTCTCCGGTGGGGCCGTGTCGGAGGGTGTGGTGCGGGTCGGGGAGACGGTGCGGCGGCCGCTGAGGGCGCACAGTCCGGCGGTACACGGGCTGCTGCGGCACCTGGAGGACGTGGGGTTCGAGGCGCCGCGGGTGCTGGGGGTCGATGAGCTGGGGCGGGAGGTGCTCAGCTGGGTGCCCGGGGAGGTGCCGCAGCGGCCGTTGGCGGCGTCCGTCGTCTCGGAGGACGTGCTGCGGGACGTGGGGCGGCTGCTGAGGCGGTACCACGACGCGGTCGCGTCGTACGAGGCGCCGGTGGGGGCGCCGTGGGACGCGGAGACGTCCAACGTGGACGGGGAGCCCGAGGTCATCGGGCACTGCGATGTGACGCCGGAGAACGTGGTCTTCCGGGGCGGGCGGCCGGTCGCTCTGATCGACTTCGATCTGGCGCGGCCCACCACGCGGGTGTTCGACGTGGTCACGGCGTTGCGGCACTGGGGGCCGATCGAGGATCCGGCCGATCGGGACGCCGTGCTCTACGGGGTGGACGTGGGGCGCAGGCTGCGGATCTTCTGCGATGCCTACGGGTTGGACCGGGAGCGGCGGCGGGAGGTGCTGCCGGCGGCGCGGGTGCGGTTCGAGCGGTCCTATCGGGCGATGCGGGGGAGGGCGGAACGCGGTGGGGGATGGGCGCGGATCTGGCAGGGAGGCGCCGGGCCCCGGATACGGCGGGCGCAGGACTGGCTGGAGCGGCACTGGGATGAGCTCGATGCGCGTCTCTGGTGAGGGGCTGGTTCTCGGGGTCGCGCTGGACGCTCTCTTCGGGGACCCGAAGCGGTGGCATCCCGTGGCAGGTTTCGGTCGGGTGGCGTCCGGGGTCGAGCGCTGGGTCTATGGGGACTTGCGCTGGCGGGGTGCGGTCTATGTCGGGGCCCTGGTGGGGGGCGCCGGGGTCTTGGGGGTTGCGCTTGAGCGGGCGAGCCGGCGGCCCGTAGTGCACTGTCTTGTTACCGCCGGGGTCACCTGGGCCGTGCTCGGCGGGACGTCGCTGGGGCGTGAAGGGCTCTACATGGCGCGGGTGCTGGAGCGGGGCGACGTGGAGGCGGCCAGGGAGCGGCTTTCCCATCTGTGCGCCCGGGATCCGCGGGGGTTGGATGCTCGCGATCTGAGCCGTGCGGTGGTGGAGTCGGTGGCCGAGAACACGTCGGACGCGTCCATCGCGCCTCTGGTGTGGGGAGCGGTGGCGGGCATTCCGGGGCTGCTCATGTACCGGGCCGTGAACACGCTCGACGCCATGGTCGGGTATCGGAGTCCGAAGTACGAGCGGTTCGGGTGGGCGGCGGCGCGGTTGGACGATGTAGCGAACTGGGTTCCGGCGAGGATCACCGGGGGACTGGTCGCCCTGTGCTCGGGGCGGGAGGCCTGGCGGGTTCTGCGCCGGGACGGGGCGAAGCATCCGAGTCCCAACGCGGGACGGTGCGAGGCCGCTTTCGCCGGGGCGCTCGGGGTGAGGCTGGGCGGCGCCAACGCCTATGGCGGACGGGTCGAGCGGCGGCCCGAGATGGGGGACGGGCGGGCGCCCGAGGTCAGGGACATCCGGAGGGCCGTCCGGCTTTCGGCGGCGGTGACGTTCGCGGCGGCGGCCGTGGTCTGGAGTGTGCGGTGAGCGGGCTTCTGGTGGCGGGGACCACCTCGGACGCGGGGAAGAGCGTCGTCACCGCGGGGCTGTGCCGGTGGCTGGCGCGGCAGGGGGTGAAGGTCGCGCCGTTCAAGGCCCAGAACATGTCGCTGAACTCGATGGTGACGAGCGACGGGGCGGAGATCGGGCGGGCGCAGTACATGCAGGCGCAGGCCGCGGGGGTGGAGCCCGCGGCGCTGATGAATCCGGTGCTGCTCAAGCCGGGAAGCGACCGCAGAAGCCAGGTCGTGGTGCTGGGGAAGCCCGTGGCGGAGGTCGACGCGCTTCAGTACGGGGCGCACAAGGAGCGGCTCAAGGGCGTCGTGCTGGAGTGCCTTGAGGAGTTGCGGGCCAGGTACGACGTGGTGGTGTGCGAGGGGGCCGGGAGTCCCGCCGAGATCAATCTGCGGGGCGGCGACATCGTCAACATGGGGCTGGCCCGGGCCGCGAACCTGCCGGTGGTGGTGGTCGGCGACATCGACCGGGGCGGTGTCTTCGCGTCGCTCTACGGCACGGTCGCCTTGCTGGAGCCCGCCGACCAGGCGCTGATCTCCGGATTCGTCATCAACAAGTTCCGGGGGGCGCGGGAGCTTCTCGCGCCGGGGCTGGAGCAGCTCGCGATGCTCACCGGGCGCCCGACGCTGGGGGTGCTGCCCTGGAGACTGGGCCTGTATCTCGATTCTGAGGACACCCTGGCCTTGGACGCGCCGAGGCCCGACGCGAAAGGGCCTTACGGGAAGGAGACGCTGCGCATCGCCGTCGTCCGGTTCCCGCGCATCTCCAACTTCACGGACATGGACGCCCTGGCCTGCGAGCCCGGCGTCGTCGTCCGGTACGCGGCGAGTGCCGGCGACCTGGCCGAGGCCGACCTGGTGGTGCTTCCGGGGACCCGGGCCACGGTCGCCGATCTGGCGTGGCTCCGCGACCGGGGAATGGCCGACGAGATCCGCAGGAGGGCCGAGGAGGGGCGGCCGGTCCTCGGGATCTGCGGCGGCTACCAGATGCTGGCCGAAGAGATCGTGGACGGTGTCGAGTCAAAGGAGGGGAGAGCGAGAGGGCTCGGTCTCCTTCCTGCGAAGGTCGAGTTCAAGAAGGAGAAGACCCTCGGGCGGCCCACCGGAAGCGCCTACGGGGAGACCGTGAACGCCTACGAGATCCATCACGGCATCGTGAGCGCGGAGGGGGAGCCGTTCCTCGACGGGTGCCGGAAAGGCGCCGTGTGGGGGACGACCTGGCATGGCGCGATGGAGAACGACGGCTTCCGCAGGGCGTTCCTCGCGGACGTCGCCCGGACGGCGGAGAGGCGGTTCGTCCCGGCCCCGGACGTGTCCTTCGGGGCGCTGAGGGAGGCGACCCTGGACGCGCTCGGCGACCTCGTCGAGGAGCACATGGACACCGGGGCCCTGTGGCGGATCATCGAGGGCGGCGCGCCGGGGGGCCTGCCCGTCGTCCCGCCCGGCGGAGCCCCGGCGCCGCCCTCGGCGGGGGTAGGGTGATCCACTCGTGAACACAGGCGCACGCAGGCAGAGCACCAGGAGGAGCACCCCGTGACCGACCCGCGGTCCAAGCTGATCGTCCCGCTGATGAAGGCGCGGGTGCCGGCCGAGGTCCAGCTGGAGTTCCCGCTCCCGGCGGACGAGGAGCCGATCCGCGACCCGTTCGCCGCCGACCTGTACGTCACCTACGCGCTGGAGATCGCCGACGAGGGGGCCCCGTCCGGCCGCCGCTACGAGCACGTGGCGCGCCGGCACTGCGCCGACCTCGGGGTGGCGCAGGGCGAGCTGCGCCGCCACGCGGTGATCAACCTGCGCGACCTTCGTCCCGAGCTGAGCCTCAGCTGGTATCCCGACGCGCGCGCCGTGACGGTGTCGCTGGGCGCGTCCCCGCGAGGCGGGGGCCTGGAGTCGGGCCTGCTCTTGGACGAGGGGTTCCTGGAGAAGCTGGCGCAGGACGTGGAGGGCGACCTCGTCGTCGCGGCGCCCGCGCGGGACGTGTTCGTCGCGTCCGGCACCGGGCACCCGGACGGCATCGACAAGCTCCGCTGGGCGGTCTCGCAGGTGTGGGCCGAGGACCGTGGCGACGACGGCGACGACCCGGTGTGGGACGTGCCCGCGGGGAGCCTCCTCACGCACAACCTCCTGGTCCGCCGCGGCGCCGCCTGGGAAGTCCTCACCGGCTGACCCCCGGGAAAACGGGTGGGCCGCCATGCCCGGAATGCGTACTCTCCGGGGCATGGTGTCGACTCATCAGCTTCTGGCGTTCTCCGCGATGGCACTGGCGATCATCCTGATCCCGGGGCCGTCCGTCCTGTTCGTCGTCGGCCGCGCGCTGGCGCACGGCCGGCGCACCGCGCTCGCGGGCGTGGTCGGCGGGGTGCTCGCCGCCCTGGTGCTGACCGCGGCGGTCGCGGTGGGGATCGGATCGGTCGTGGAGCGTTCCGTCGTCGTGTTCACCGCCCTGAAGATCGTGGGCGCGGTCTACATCGTCTACCTCGGGGTGCAGGCCATCCGGCACCGGCGCTCGCTCCAGGAGGCGATCGCCGGGAGCGAGGCGGAGCGCGGCGGGGGCCGGGCGCTGCTGCAGGGCTTCTTCGTCGGCATCACCAACCCGAAGACGACCGTGTTCTTCGCGGCCGTCCTGCCGCAGTTCGTGGTGCGCGAGAACGGCCACGTCGAGCTCCAGATGATGCTGTTCGGCGCGATCTTCGCGGTGATCGCGCTGTGCTGCGACAGCGTGTGGGGGATCGCGGCGGGGACGGCCCGCGACTGGTTCGCCCGCTCGCCGCGCCGCCTCGCGGCGATCGGCGGCACCGGCGGCCTGATGATGATCGGTCTCGGCGTCACGGTCGCGGCGACGGGCCGCAAGGACTGAGCTAGCCCCCGGGTCCGCGCGCCGCGGCGACGGGAGCGGCGACCGGCGGCCGCCTGCCGAAGCGGCGCCGCAGCGGGTAGGCGAGCGCGACGGCGGCGAGGCTGACCAGGGAGGCGGCCAGCTGGGAGCGCTGCCCGGCCATGAACGCCATCGAGACCAGCACGGCGAGCAGGGCGGCGATGACCAGCCAGGTCAGGTACGGGAACAGCCACATCCGGTAGGTGAGGCTCGCCGGGTCCTCGCGCCGCAGCCGGGACCGCAGCCGCAGCTGCGAGAACAGGATCGCCAGGTAGACGAAGGCCAGCACGACCCCGATCGAGTTCATCAGGAATTTGAAGACCTGGTCGGGGGAGACGTAGGACGCGACGACCGCCGCCCACGCCGCGACCGTCCCGAGCAGGATCGCCCGGACGGGGACGCCGCGCCGGTTCAGCCGCACCAGCCCGGCGGGGGCGTCGCCGTCGCGGGTCAGCACGTACAGCATCCGGGACGAGACGTAGATCGCCGAGTTCAGCACCGACAGGACGGCGGTGAGGATGACCGCCTGCATGAGGGTGCCGGCGGCGGGCACGTCCAGCCGGTCCAGGGCGCTGACGAACGGGCTGGTGAGGATCTTCGCGTCGTTCCACGGCAGGATCGACACGACGAGCAGGATCGACAGCACGTAGAACAGCGCGACGCGCCACAGCACGTTGCTCGTGGCCCGGGCGACCGCCCGGCCCGGCTCCTCGCTCTCCGCGGCGGCGATCGTGACGATCTCCGTCCCGCCGAACGCGAACATCACCGCGACGATGGCGGTGAAGACCGACCCGGCGCCGTTCGGGACGAACCCGCCGTGCCCGGTGAGCACGGCGAGGCCGCCGGGCGAGTCCGGCCAGAGGCCGGTGACGTACAGGACGCCGAGGACGACGAACACCAGGATCGCCGCGACCTTGATCGAGGCGAACCAGAACTCGAACTCGCCGAAGGACCGGACGGAGACGAGGTTCACCGCCGTCATCGCGACCAGCAGCCCGGCGGCCAGCGCCCACTGCGGCAGGCCGGTCCAGCCGGCGAGGATGCCGGCGCCCGCGGTCGCCTCGGCGCCGACGAGGATCACGTAGAGGTACCAGTACAGCCAGCCGATGGTGAAACCCGCGAAGGGGCCGAGCGCCATCCGCGCGTACTCGGCGAGGGACCCGGCGACCGGGCGCGCGACGACCATCTCGCCGAGCGCCCGCAGCACGCACAGCACCAGCAGGCCGGCCGCCGCGTACGACAGGACGGCGGCGGGCCCTGCGGTGCTGATCACGGCGCCGCTGCCGACGAACAGCCCGGCGCCGATCGCGCCGCCGATCGCCAGCATCGTCATGTGGCGGCGGCGCAGCCCGGCGCGCAGTCCGGCGCCGCCACTGCTCTCAGACATCACGACAACAGTAGGTGACCTGCGCGGATGTGTCTGACGAGGGTCAGACCTCGCAGAGCGCGAAGTCGTCGAAGACCGCCTGGGGCCATCCGCTCGCACCCTCGTCGCGGACCACGAGCAGGCCGCTGTTGCCGGGGGCGCTGCTCGGCGGCGTGGCGGCGGACGAGGCGACCGGCTTGCCGTTGACCCACATCGCCAGGTCGACGTTGCCGTCCTCGCGCTTGACGCAGGCGGCCTGGAGGCGGTTCCTCTCGCGCAGCCTGGGTGCGATGCCCGTCGTCACGGTCTGCGCCTGCCGGGTGGCCAGCCTGGCGATGCGCGCGCGCCCGTCCGAGCCGAGGAGGAACGCGTAGCCCGAGCTTCCCAGGCAGTACACCCCCGCCTCGCCGTAGGCGTCCTTCGGCGTGACCTCGACCTCGACGAGCTGGGAGTCGGGGATCCTGCTCACCGGTGCGTCGACGGTCGTGCGCCCGGCCTTCGGCAGGACGTGGATCTCGTACTTCCGGTCGCGGTAGGACGCGTCGAAGACCGGGGTGGCGGCCGTCTTCCAGCCGGAGCCGGCGTCGTTGAAGCCGTCGTCGAAGATCTTCTCCTTGACGTCCGGCGGTTCGTCGCCGAGGACGGCGGCCCCGGTGGGCCCCGAGGCGTCCGGGGAGTCGTCGCCGCCCGGGATGTTGAGGGCCACGATCACGGCGGAGACGGCGAGGACCGCGCCGGTCGCGGCGATGAGCAGGCCCCGGTCGCGGTGCCGGGACCGCTTCCTCGCCGGGGCGGCGGGCGCCCGCATGCCGACCGGGCGCGTCGGCGGCACGGAGTCGACGCTCGTCAGAGGCGCAGGCGTCGGCTCCGGCTCCGGCTCCGGCTCCGGCTCCGGCACCGGTTCCGGTTCGGGCGGCGCGGCGGCTGGCGGAGCCGCGGGCGGCGCGTCCTCGCCGGTCAGCGCCTGGATCAGCTGCTTCACCGTCGGGCGGTCGGCGGGCTCCTTGGCCAGCGCCCGGGCCACCAGATCGCGGACGGCCGGATCGAGGCCCTCCAGGTCGGGGTCGGCGGCCGTCACCCGGCTGATGACCTCCGGGAGCGTCCCGCCGCCGAACGGGGCGCGGCCCGTGCCCGCGTAGGCGACGACGCAGCCCCAGGAGAACACGTCGGCGGCGGGCGTGACCTCCCGCCCGTGCATCAGCTCGGGCGCGATGTAGGCGGGCGTGCCGACGAACTGACCGGTCCGGGTCGGGCCCTCGGTGGCGTCCAGCGCGCGGGCGATGCCGAAGTCGATCACGCGCGGCCCGGTCGGGGACAGCAGCACGTTGGACGGCTTGAGGTCGCGGTGCACGATCCCGGCGCCGTGGATGGCGCCGAGCGCCGTCGCGACGTTGACCGCGAGGGCCTCCAGGTCGCCGCCGCGCAGGGGGCCGTCCGCCTTGACGGCCTCCTCGACGGACGGCCCGTTGACGTACTCGGTCACCACGTACAGCGGGTCGCCGTCGAGCCGGGCGTCCAGGACGGCGGCCGTGCAGAACCGGCTGACCTGCCGCGCGGCCGTCACCTCGCTGCGGAACCGCTCGTGGAACGCCTCGTCGTCGGCCAGTTCCGTGTTGATGACCTTGACCGCGACCCGCCGTCCCGACGCGTCCTCGCCGAGGTAGACGGTGCCCATGCCGCCCCGGCCGAGGCGGGCGGTGAGCACGTACGGGCCGAGCAGCCGCGGGTCTCGGTCACGGAGGGGCGCCTGCATGACTCGACTCCCGGGGTGGAGAGGGGCTGTGATTCAGTCTGTCGTACGGTCGGTCTCTTTGACGCCCGATCATGGGGCATCAGTTCACCGGACAGCGGGAGGAAATGTGGACGTGACGGCGGACGTGCTCGGCCCCGGGTACGAGGCGATCGAGCTGCCGATGGGCCGCGACGCCGAGGGCGAGGTCGTGGCGACGCTCGTGCGGCGCCGGGGCGGCGGCGACCCGTCCCGGCGGGCGGTGCTCTACCTGCACGGGTTCGTCGACTACTTCTTCCAGCGGCACCTCGCCGACTTCTACGTCGAGCTCGGCTTCGACTTCTACGCGCTCGACCTGCGCAAGTACGGGCGCTCGCTGCGGCCGCACCAGACCCCGAACTACGTCGAGAGCCTGTCGGACTACTTCCCGGAGATCGACGAGGCGGTGCGGATCATCCGGGACGTGGACGGGCACGACACGCTCCTGCTGAACGGCCACTCGACCGGCGGCCTGGTCGCGGCCCTGTGGGCCGACAGGGCCAGGGGCAAGGGCCTGATCGACGGCGTGTTCCTCAACAGCCCGTTCCTGGACCTCGCCGAGCCGCTGGTGATGCGCAAGGCCGGCGCGGGCCTGGCGCGTGCGCTGCGTCCCCGGTTCCCGAAGGCGAAGCTGCCCGCGGGGGTGTCCGACCGGTACCCGCGCAGCATCCACCGCGACCACGAGGGCGAGTGGGAGTTCGACCTGGCCTGGAAGCCGCTCGCCGGGTTCCCGGTGCGGGCGGCGTGGCTGGCGGCCGTGCGGCGGGGGCAGCTGCGCCTGCACCGCGGCCTGGACGTCGACGTCCCGGTCCTGGTGATGGCGTCGACGCGCAGCGTCCGCCCGACCCGCGGGGTGCTGGACGTGACGGGCGCCGACGCCGTCCTGGACGTCGAGCACATGGCGAAGTGGGCGCCGCGGATCGGGCGGCACGTCACGCTCGTGCGGATCGAGGGCGGCCTGCACGACCTGGTGCTGTCCGCCGAACCGGCCCGCTCGCAGGTCTTCGCGGAGCTGACCCGGTGGACGAACGGCTACCTGCCGGGCCGGCCGGCCCCGGCCTAGCCGAGGATCTCCGACAGGTCGAAGTCGTCGAAGTCGACGATGATCTGCTGCGCGGCGTTTCCGCCCCGCTCGACCTGCAGGCCGGCCTTGCCGTTGCCGAGCGGCTGGTCGGTGTCGGTCGCGTCGATGACCCGGTGGCCGTTCACCCAGAGCCGCAGCCGCACCTGCTTGCCGTCGTCGCCGCTCTCGCAGGCGATCTGGAGCTTGTTCGACTCGCCCTCGGAGAGGCCGGCGACCGAGTCGGGGCTGTCGAGCTCCTTGGTGCCGCGGTCCTTGGTGAGCTTGCGGAGCACCGCGCCCTTGCCGTCGTTGCGGACGAGGAACATGTACTCGCTCGCACCGTCCTCGGTCATGCGGCAGGTGAGGCCGTACATGCCGTCGGGGGAACCCTGGGCGACCCTGGTGGTGACGGTGGCCAGCATCGGGTCGGGGGCGAAGTCGTCCTTGGGCACGTCGCGCCTCACCCCGCCGGTCGAGCCCTGGGACTCCAGCCGGTAGCCGCCGTTCACGTAGCCGTACTGGCCGCTGAAGGTGCCCCAGCCGGAGCCGTCGTCGGAGAAGTCGTCGCTGAACGTCGTGGCGACGTTGCCGGGCGGGCCGTCCGGGCGCAGCACGAGGAACCCGACGACGGCGAGCAGGACGAGGGCGGCAGCGACGGCGCCGCCGATGACCAGCGGACGCCGGGACGCGCCGCCCGACCGGGGGACGGCGGGCCGCGCGTCCTGGCGGGTGGCGCCGGGGGCCGCGGGCGGCGGGGTCGGCTGCTGGAAGGCGGCCGGCGCCGTGCGGGCCTGGGCGGTCGGGTCGCTCGCCGGTCCGTGCCAGCTCGCCTGGACGGTCTCGGCGAGCCTCGCCGGGTCGGCCTGGCCGTTGCCGACGAGCCGTCCGAGCAGGTCCTGGACGGTCGGCCGCCGCCGCGGGTCCTTGTCGAGCGCGGCGGCGACGACGTCGCGCAGGCCGGGGTCGAGCCCGTCGAGCCTCGGCTCCTCGTGGACGACGCGGTAGAAGATCTCCGGAACGGTGGTGCCCGCGAACGGGGGGCGCCCCGTCCCGGCGTAGGCGACCACGCAGCCCCACGAGAACACGTCGGAGGCGGGCGAGACCTGCTCGCCGCGCAGCAGCTCGGGCGGCAGGTAGTTCGGGGTCCCGACGAACTGGCCGGTGCGGGTGGGGCCGTCGGGGGCGTCGAGGGCGCGGGCGATGCCGAAGTCGATGACGCGGGGGCCGGTGGAGGACAGCAGGACGTTGGCGGGCTTGAGGTCGCGGTGCACGATCCCGGCGCCGTGGATGGCGGCGAGCGCGGTGGCGACGCCGACCGCGAGGCCCTCCAGGTCGGAGCCGGGCAGTGGCCCGCGCTCGGCGACGGCGCTCTCCAGGCTCGGGCCCTCGATGTACTCGGTGACGACGTACAGGGGGTCGGTGTCGAGCTCGGCGTCCATCACGGGCGCGGTGCAGAACCGGCGGACCTGCCGCGCGGCGGTCACCTCGCGGCGGAACCGCTCCCGGAACGTGCCCTCACCGGCGAGCTCCCGGTTGATCATTTTTACGGCGACGCGGCGGCCGGCGCGGTCCTCGCCGAGGTAGACCGTCCCCATGCCGCCCCGGCCGAGCCGCCCCACCAGCGTGTAGGGGCCGAGCTCGGCGGGGTCGCCGGGGCGCAGGGTCTCCCCGTTCTCTCCTGCGTGCGTGGTCATCGTGATCCTGAGGGGGATTCGGGAGTCTTTGTCGTAGAACCCTAGCGGTCCACGGTTATTCGGACGCGCGGAGTCGTCGGCACGTTCAGTTCGTGCGGCGGGCGCGGGGAAGCGTGCGGAACGGCGGGAGCTTCTCGCCGGTGAGCCCGAGCGCGTACGCCACGACCCGGCTGGACCAGCGCTGGCAGCCGACGGCCAGCGCGTACAGGGCGCGGGGGTACCGGCCGGTGAACGGGATGACCAGCCAGCTGAGCGGCATGACGACCACGAGGGCCGCGTACATGATCAGCATCACAACCAGGTGCGGGACCACCAGCAGGCCCCTGAGCAGGGTGAGCCAGCGCCGCGGGCCGCGCCAGGCGGCCGGGAACGGCAGGTCGACGAGGACCGTCTCCGCGTCCGGGCCGGGCTCGCGCGCCGCCGCGACCGCGGGGGCGGCGGCCTCCGGCGCGGGCCTCGGAGCCGGGACCTCGACGGCCGCGGGGCGCGCGCCGTCCGGCTCGGAGGCGGGCTCCGCGGCCGGATCCGGCCCCCGCCACGACGCCGAGATCGTCTCCACGGCCTGGGTGAGGTCGGCCTTCTCCTGCCCGACGAGCAGGGTCAGCAGCCGCCGCGCCGTCGGGCGGTCGCGCGGGTCCTTGCCGAGCGCGGCGGCGACGACCTCGCGCAGCCGCGGGTCGAGGCCGGCGAGGTCGGGCTCCTCGTGCTCGATGCGGCGGAACGTCTCGGCGACGGTCCCGCTCTGGAACGGGGGGCGCCCGGTCCCGGCGTAGGCGACGACGCAGCCCCACGCGAACACGTCCGACGCCTGCTCGACCGGTTCTCCCCGCAGCACCTCGGGCGCGATGTAGGACGGCGTCCCGACGAACTGGCCGGTGCGGGTGGGGCCGTCGGGGGCGTCGAGGGCGCGGGCGATGCCGAAGTCGATGACGCGGGGGCCGGTGGAGGACAGCAGGACGTTGGCGGGCTTGAGGTCGCGGTGCACGATCCCGGCGCCGTGGATGGCGGCGAGCGCGGTGGCGACGCCGACCGCGAGGCCCTCCAGGTCGGAGCCGGGCAGGGGGCCCCTGTCCCCGACGGCCTTCTCCAGGCTCGGCCCGTCGATGTACTCGGTGACGATGTACGGCGGGTCCTGGTCGAGCTCGGCGTCGATCACGGGCGCGGTGCAGAACCGGTGGACGCGCCGCGCCGCGGTCACCTCGCGGCGGAACCGGGCGAGGAACGCCGGCTCCCCGGCCAGCTCCCGGTTGACGACCTTCACCGCGACCCGCCGGCCGTCGGGCTCGGCGGCCAGGTAGACCGTCCCCATGCCGCCGCGGCCGAGCCGCCCGAGCAGGCGGTACGGGCCGAGGACGCGGGGTTCGTCGTGCTCCAGCGGTCCGGCGGCGTACGTCGTCATGGGGGGCGGCGCTCCTTGAGAGATCGTTCGTCCGGGGGCCAGCCTAGGGGAGGCCGCGGCGCCGGGCGGGACCTCAGGGGATCAGCAGGAGCTTGCCGGTGCTGCGCCTCGCCTCGAGGTCGGCGTGCGCCGCGGCGGCCTCGGCGAGGTCGTAGCGGCGGCCGACGTGGACCTTCACGGCACCGGACTCCACCCACGCGTAGACGTCGGCGGCGCGCTCCAGCAGCTCCGCGCGCTCCTCGACGTAGTGGGCGAGGGACGGCCGGGTCAGGAACACCGATCCGGCCCGGTTGAGGCGCTGGGGGTCGAACGGCGGGACCGGGCCGCCCGCCGCGCCGTACAGGGCCAGGGTGCCGCGCCGCCGGAGGCTCTCCAGGCTCCCGTCGAAGGTGGGCGCCCCGACGCCGTCGTACACGACGGCGACGCCCTCGCCTCCGGTGAGCTCCCGCACCCGCTCGGGGAACCCGTCGTAGCCCATCGTGGCGTCCGCGCCCGCGTCCTTCGCCAGGCTCTCCTTCTCCGGGGTGGACGCCGTCGCGATCACCCGGGCGCCGAGGGAGACGGCCGCCTGCGTGAGCAGCAGCCCCATCCCGCCCGCCCCCGCGTGCACGAGGACGGTGTCGCCCTCCCGGACCGGATACGTCGACCTCGTCAGGTAGTGCGCGGTCATGCCCTGCAGCAGCGACGCCGCCGCGTCCTCCAGGCCCACCCCGCCGGGGACGGGGACGACCTTGTCCGCGGGGACCACGGCCTTCTCCGCGTAGCCGCCCTGCACGTTCGCCCACGCGACGCGGTCGCCCGCCGAGAACTCACGGACGCCCTCGCCGACCGCCGCGACCGTCCCGGCCGCCTCGACGCCGGGCGTGTAGGGGGTCTCCTGCGGGTAGGCGCCCGTCCGGTAGTACACGTCGATGAAGTTGACCCCGGCCGCCGCGACGTCGATCAGCACCTCGCCCGGCCCGGGCACCGGGTCGGGGCGCTCGGACGCCTCCAGGACCTCGGGGCCGCCGGTGCGGGTGATGACGATCGCGCGCATGTCGTTCTCCTGACGGGTCGGTTCGCGTGGACGCTCCCGGAGAACCCCGGCGCCCCCGCGGGCTATTCCGCCGGCGGGACGGTCACACCCAGTCGCGCATGGTCCGGCTGACGAGCGTCACGGCCTCCTCCACGCGCGCCGCGACCGTCCCGGCGTCCCAGATGTCCTGGCGGGCGCAGTCCTCGAAGGCGACCTTGGTCGCGGCCAGGTAGAACGACACGACGATCCGCGGCCGCAGGTCCCGCTCCATGTCGACGCCCTCGCGGCGCGCGATCTCGGTGGCGAGCGCCTCCGCCGACGCGGAGTAGCGCGCCATCTGCGCCGCCATCAGCGACGGCGTCGCCTCGATCACCTGCCGGACGCGGCGGAACCGGGCGCCGTCGGCCGGGTCGCTCTCGGCGATCGTCCGCAGGACGACGCGCAGCGACTCGAACAGCGCGGTGAACGGCCGCTCCTCGGGCGGGCGGGCCGCGAGGGCCTCCTCCAGCACCTGGTCGTGCTCGGTGAGGAAGCTCGTGACCACGTCCTCCTTGGTGCCGAAGTAGCGGAAGAAGGTGCGCTGCGACACCTCCACCGCCGCCACGATCTCGTCGATGGTGGTCGCCTCGTAGCCCTGGGCGAGGAACAGGTCCAGGGCCGCGTCGATGAGCGCGAGGCGGGTCCGCTGCTTCTTGCGCTCGCGCAGCCCGGCCAGAGCGCGGCCCTGCTCCGGACCGTGCCCCTGGGCGCGGGGGTGTGTGTGGCCTGACGGGTCGCCGGCGGGGACGGCGCTCATCGGCTCGCTCCTTCTTCTTTGGCTGACGCGGGCGGCGCCCGCCTCACAGAGGCTTCTATCACGGACGGAGCCTCCGTATGCGGGCCAGGTTCCGGGGACCGGAAACCACCTGCGCGGTGATTGGCCCGTATCCGGACGGCGCGTTACACCGCTTCTGCGGACCATCCCCTAGCGGCCGGGGTACACCCGTCCCCACTCTTGGGATTCTCCCCGCACGGCGGCCGGATCGGAGTCATGCTGAGGAGCGGTCACCAACCGTCGCCGGATGGTAGCTCAAGGTCATGCCGGCGGCTCGGACCAGCTGAGGCGGCTGATGTGTCTGTAGTCGGTGGGCGGGAGATCGCCGAGATGCGCCGGCGTCACCTCGCGGCGCTCGCGCGCGAGGTCGAGGCCCGGGGCCTGTCCTGGCGGTTCGCCGGGCCCGGGGAGTCCCTGCTGGCCGTCTACGCGCCGGGCACGGGGCGCCACGTGATCGTCCTCGCCACGCCGTGCGGCGACGGCTGGTACTACCTGTGGCCCTCCGGCGGCATGGCCGACGCGGCCCGGCCCGGCGAGGTCGCCGACCATGTCCGCGCCCTTCTCGGCTGACCCCGCCTTGCTCCCCGGGCCCGGGGTTCCCTAGACTCCATACCGAACGTCTGTTCGAGAACGAGGTCCGCATGCTCCTTCCCCCGTGCGGCGAGCGCGAGGGGGAGGCAGATGACGCGCGTGTTCGGCGATCCGGTGGACGTCTGGGTGAGCGACGGCCGTCCGGTCCGGTTCGTCTGGCGTGGCCGGCTCTACACCGTCCGGCGGGTGCTGGAGCACTGGGTCACGACCCGCGACTGGTGGCGGGAGCGGCATCCGGACGGTGAGGCCGCCGGCGAGCGGGAGTTCTGGCGGATCGAGGCGACCCCGGACCGGGAGATCGGCGTCTACGAGCTGCGTTATGACGTCGCCGCCGACAGTTGGTTGCTATCCCGGGTATGGGACTGACGTGCATATTCATGTCGCTTCGTCCTATTCGCTCCGGTTCGGCGTCGCGCCGCCCGCGGCGCTGGCGGAGCGCGCGGCGGTCCTCGGCATGGAGACGCTGGCGCTGACCGACCGCGACGGCCTGTACGGCGCCGTCCGGCACGTCCGGGCGTGCGCCGACGCGGGGATCGGCGCCGTCGTCGGCGCCGATCTCAGGGTCGCCTCCACCGGGGAGGAGCGCGTGGTCGTCCTCGCCGAGGGCCGCGCCGGGTGGCGGTCGCTGTGCCGGCTGGTGACGGCGGCGCACGCGGCGGGCGACCGCGGCCGCCCGCTGGTGACCAGGGAGATGGTCGCCGCGCACGCCGAGGGCCTCATCGTCCTGCTCGGCCCGGCCTCGGACGTCGGCCGGGCCCTCACCGGGCGCCGCCCGGACGTGGCGGCGGCCCGGCTCGCGGCGTGGCGCGCCGCGGCCGAGACCATGATCGAGATCGTCGACCACCGCGACAGGGGCGACGGGCCCCGGGCGGCGCGGATGCTCGCGCTCGCCCGCGAGGCCGGGGCGCCCGCCGTCCTGGGCAACGCCGTCCGCTACCTGGACCCGTCCGACCACCCGGTCGCGCAGGTCCTGGACGTGACGCGCCGCCTGGTCCCGCTCGACCGGCGGCACCTGGACGACCGCACCGGCCAGGCGTACCTGAAGTCGATCCCCGAGATGCGCCGGGTCGCGGAGCGGAGCTGCGGCCCGGACGAGGCCGACGCGCTGCTCGCGGCCACCCGGCGGCTGTCGGAGCGCTGCGTCCTCGATCCCGGCCGCGACCTCGGCACGGACGAGGTCCACCTGCCGGCCGTCGAGGGCGACCCGCACGCCCGGCTCGCCGCCCGGTGCGCGGAGGGGATGGCGCGGCGCGGGCTCGCCGGGTCGCGCGAGGCGGCGGCCCGGCTCGACCAGGAGCTCGGCGTGATCGGGCGCAAGGGCCTGGCGCCGTACTTCCTCACCGTCGCCGACGCCGCCGCGCTGATCAGGGCGCGCGGCATCCGCTGCGCGATCCGCGGCTCGGGCGCGGGCAGCCTGGTCAACTACCTGGTCGGCATCGGCGACCTGGACCCGCTGCGGCACGACCTGGTGATGGAGCGGTTCCTCGCCGACAGCCGCGAGGGCCTGCCCGACATCGACCTGGACGTGGAGTCGGCCCGCCGGCTGGAGGCCTACCAGGCGCTGTTCGACCGGTTCGGCGCCGACGCCACGGCGTGCGTGTCGATGATGGAGACCTACCGTGCGCGCAGCGCGCTGCGCGACGTCGGCAACGCCGTCGGGCTCCCGCCGCACGAGATCGACGCGATCGCCAAGGCGTTCCCGCGGATCCGGGCGAACCAGATCCGCGCGGCCCTGGACGACCTGCCCGAGCTCCGGCAGAGCAACCTGGCGGCGGGCCGCCTGGAGGTGCTGTTCCGGATCGCCGAGCGCCTGGACGGGCTGCCCCGCCACATCGCCATGCACCCGTGCGGCGTCCTGCTGTCGAACCCGGGCCTGCGGGACCGGGTTCCGGTCGAGCGCGCCGCCGTGGGGTTCCCGATGAGCCAGTTCGACAAGGACGACGTCGAGGCGATGGGGCTGCTCAAGCTCGACGTGATCGGCGTCCGGATGCAGTCGGCGATGGCGCACGCGGTGGCGGAGGTCGCCCGGGTGACGGGGGAGGAGATCGCGCTGGAGGACGTCCCGCGCGACGACCCCGAGACGTACGCGCTGGTGCGCACGTCCCGGACGCTCGGCTGCTTCCAGATCGAGTCGCCCGGCCAGCGGGAGCTGATCGGACGGCTCCAGCCCCGCGACCTGGACGACCTGGTCATCGACATCTCGCTGTTCCGCCCCGGCCCGGTCAACTCCGACATGGTGACGCCGTTCCTGGAGGCCCGCGCCGGGAAGCGGGAGCCCGGCTACCCGCATCCCGACCTCGAACCCGCGCTGCGGGAGAGCCTCGGCGTGGTCGTCTTCCACGAGCAGGTGCTGCGCGTCATCGACGTGATGACCGGCTGCGGCCTGTCCAGGGCGGAGGCGGCGCGGCGGAGCCTGAACCACGAGCGGGGCCAGGCCGTGGTCGGCGCCTGGTTCCGCGAGCGGGCGCTGGCGCGCGGGTACGACGGGGCGACGGTCGAGCGCGTGTGGCGGATGCTGACCGCGTTCGGCGCGTTCGGCTTCTGCAAGGCCCACGCCGCGTCGTTCGCGCTGCCCACCTACCAGTCGGCCTGGCTGAAGCGGCACCACACGGCCGCCTTCTACGCCGGCGTCCTCACCCACGACCCCGGCATGTACCCCAAGCGGGTCATCCTCGACGACGCCCGGCACTTCGGCGTCCCGATCCTTCCGCTGGACGTCAACCGCTCGGAGGCCGACTGGCGCGCCGAACCCGTCCCGGCGGGCGGCCGGGCCGGGATCCGGGTGGCGCTGAGCGAGGTCAGGGGCATCTCCGACGCCGAGATCGGCAGGATCGCCGAGGCCCGGCCGTACCGGTCGCTGACCGACTTCTGGCGCCGCGCCCGGGTGTCGCGCCCGATCGCCGAGCGGCTGGTCCTGGCGGGCGCGTTCGACGCCCTCCACGAGGGCGTCCCGCGCCGCGACCTGCTGTGCCGCGTCGGCGCCCTCGACCGGGTCACCGCCCGTCCCGCGCCCGTCCCGGAGGGCCAGCTCCCCCTCGGCCGCGAGGACGGCGACGAGATTCCGGCGGGTGCGGAGACGGGGCCGGAGGAGGAGATCCCGGCGGGCGGGCTGCCGCCGATGACGCCCGCCGAGGTGGTCGAGGCGGAGCTCGACATCCTCGGCATGGACGTGAGCCGGCACGTCATGACCTTCTACGCCGGGCTGCTCGCCGGGCTCGGCGTCGTCAGCGCCGCCGACCTGCCGGGGCGTCCGGACAAGAGCGAGGTCCTGGTCGCCGGGGTCAAGGTGGCGACGCAGACCCCGGCGGTCAGGTCGGGGCAGCGCGTCATCTTCGCCACGCTGGACGACGCGACCGGCCCGGTCGACCTCACGTTCTTCGAGTCGGTGCAGGACAGGTGCGCCGCCACCGTGTTCGGCTCCTGGCTGCTCGTCGCCCGGGGGCGGCTCCGCCGCGCCGGAGAGCGCGCCGTCTCGATCACCGCGAACGCCTGCTGGGACCTGAACGCCCTGCACGAGGAGTGGCGCCGCGGCGGCCCCGACGCCGTCCGCGCGGCCATGGCGGGCCCGTCCGGCCGGAGCCGCCCGGTGGGCCGCCGCGTCGTCCAGCCCACGGGGTTCGCGATGTCGCCGTACTCCGACATCGGGCACGCGGGGCCGGCCATCAAGCGCCCTCCGAGAACTCCGCTCTGGCACACCAGCCAGGGAAGTTCCGGCCCCCCGCCCGCCTGACCCGCGCGGCCCGGTCCGGGCGGGTCACCGGGTGATCTGGATCCGGGTGATCTGGAAGACGGTCGCCATGCACAGGGCGGCGGCGAGGGCCTGGAAGGCGGCCGCCGCGACGCCGACGTGCACGTCGAGGCGGGCGTCGGCGAGCGTCTCGACGCTGCCGTGCGTGAACACGCGCCCGAGGACCAGGCCGAGCAGGGCGCAGCCCCACCAGCCCCCGACGACGAGCCCGGCGGCCTGGCGCTCGGCCGTCCGGTACCGGCCGCTGTTCACCCACACCTCGTAGACCATCCGGGGCGGCAGCCACAGGTTGACGACCGGGAGGAACCAGCCGAGCAGCACCCAGGCGCGGTGGTGGCGGTGCGGCCCGGGGGACTGGTGGAACGCCCGCCACAGCCAGGTCAGGTACAGCAGGCCGGTGACCCCGGCCATGATCGCGCCGATCGTGAACACGTCCCCGTAGGGGGCGAGGGCCTTGCCGGTGGCGGCGGCGTCATAGCTGTCGTGGGTCGCGCCGTGCAGCGGCTGCGCCAGCCTGAGCAGGCTGATCCCCGAGCCGAGGGCCACGAACGCGTTGAAGCCGAGCAGCATGAACACCGCCACGCCGACGGCCCGGAAGTCGCGGCGCCGCGCCCACGCGCCGCAGGCCGGGCACCGGTCGACCTCGGTCGGGATGATGTCGCCGCACAGCGCACACGGCATGATCCACCTCCCCAGGGCCTTTGCTGTTGGCTGTTTTGGATACTACGTACGTTTGACCGGCGCGGCCCAACGGGAGTTCGGGCCCTTACAAGATCGTCACATGGGGAGCACGAGCCGGGTGACCGCGCACGTCGCGGCCGCGGTGACGGCCGCCCAGGCGGCGAGGCGCCCGAGGCCACCTGTGGACAGCAGCCGCTCGGGACGGAACCGGGTCACCGCCAGCAGCGCCCACCACTCGGCGGCCAGCGCGATGCTCGCGTACAGCGACCCGAGACCGATCAGCGAGAAGAGCAGGACGGTCCCCGCCGGGGTCACGGTGTGCGCGAACAGGGCGGGCCCCCTCGACGGTCCGCGCATGCCGCGCCGCAGGGCCAGCAGGACGGCGCCCCAGCCCGCGGCGCACAGCACCCACACGACCAGGACCGTCACGGGCAGTCCGTTCATTGACTCCGGTGCCAGTGCCGAGCCTCCCCCGTCTTCCGCGCTTTCCCCGTCTGCGTTCCCCTGCCGGGCCCGTCAGGTCATCAGGCCCGACTCCCAGGCCCACGCCGCCGTCGCGACCCGGTTCCGCGTCTCCAGCTTGCGGTTGACGCTGCCGAGGTGCGTCTTGACCGTGGAGAGCGACACGTACAGCTCCGCGGCGATCTCCTCGTTCGTCCGGCCGCGCGCCACGAGCCGGACCACGTCCAGCTCCCGCTCGGTGAGCGGCTCGCGCGGCTGGACGGGGCGCGCGGGCCGCCTGGCCAGGTGCTCCAGCAGCCGGACGGTGATGGACGGCGACACCAGCGACCCGCCGTTCGCCGCCGCGCGGACGGCCTCCACCAGCAGCGCGGGCCCGCTGTCCTTCAGCAGGAACCCGACCGCGCCGCCGCGCAGCGCCCCGTAGACGTACTCGTCCATGTCGAACGTCGTGACGATCACGATGCGGGGCGGGTCGGGGACGCCCGGGCCGGCGAGGGCGCGGGTCGCCTCCAGCCCGTCCATCCGCGGCATCCGGATGTCGAACAGGCACACCTGCGGGCGCAGGCGGCGGGCCAGCGCGACGGCCTCGGCGCCGTCGGCGGCCTCCCCGACGACCTGCATGTCGGGCTGCGAGTCGACGATCATCCGGAACCCGGTCCGGACCATCTCCTGGTCGTCGGCGATCAGTACGCGGATGGTCACCTTGCCGATTGTGTCAGCATCCCCGGTCATCCGTCCGATACGGGGAGGCGTGCGACGACCTCCCACCCGCCCTCGGGGCGCGGGCCCGCGTGCAGCCGCCCGCCGAGCGCGCCGACCCGCTCGCCCAGCCCGGTGAGCCCGAACCCGCCGGACGGCAGCCGCCGGCCGCCGCGCCCCCGCCCGTCGTCCCGCACGGCGATCTCGACGTCGGCTCCGACCCGCGCCAGCGTGACCCGCACGGACGCGGCGTCGGCGGCGTGCTTGCGGACGTTGGTCAGCGCCTCCTGGACGACGCGGTGCGCCGACGCCGCGACCTCCGGCGGCAGCGTGCCGAGGCCGGGCTCCAGCGTGAGCGCGGCGGGCGGGTGGGCGAACCCCTCGACGAGATCCCTGAGCCGTTCGAGGTCGCCGACGGGACGGGTGCTGGAGCCGCCGTCCGGGAGGGCGTCCCCGTCCGGGGCGTTGACGTTCTGGGCGTCGCGCAGCAGCCCGACCATGCGCCGCATCGACGTGAGCGCCTCGGTGCCGGCCTTCTCGATCTCGCCGAGCATCCGGTCGAGCTGCTCCTGCGTCTGCGCGGCGCCCGACCGGGCCGTGAACCGCGCCGCCTGCGCCTGGACGACGATGCCGGTCACGTGGTGGGCGACGAAGTCGTGCAGGTCGCGGGCCAGCTCCAGCCGCTCGTCCCGGCGCGCCGAGGCCAGCGACCTGGCCCGCCGCGCGTCCAGCGCCCGCAGGTAGAGGCCGACGCCGAGCGCGACCGCCACGGTGATGCCGAGCGGCGCGGTGAACAGGGCCGCCGCGATCAGCGACCAGCGCAGCGGGGTCGCCAGGACCGCCGCGGCGAGCAGCACCGCGACCGGGACGAGCCGGTCGCGGCGGGCCTTCCACACCACCCGCGCGAGGATGATCAGCAGGCCGCCGATCTCCGCGAACAGGCTCGGGGCGCCGGCCGCGGGCCGCACCACCGCGCCGAGGCAGAGGGTGCTGAGCACCGACAGCGCCCCCGCCCCGGCCGCCCACACCAGGAGGCCGCGACCGGAGACCGCCGCGACGTTGGCCACCAGCGCGACGAACACCATCCACAGGGCGGAGGGGTCCCGGAACGCGGCGGCCGTGCACCCCAGCAGGTACAGGGACGCGAACCCGGCGTACGCCGCGCGCACCAGGCAGCCGCCCACCGAATGGATGCGGTCCAGACGTGCCCCAACGTCGCTCACGTTCAAGCAGCGTACGACCCGATGCGGATCCCCGGATCGGCCATTCGGCCGATCCGGCGCCCCCGGTACCGGCTTCGCGTCCGATGCGGCGGGGCGGCGGCGCGGCGCAGGCTGGGGGCATGTACCTGATCTACGTTCCCCTCGCCGCCGTGTTCGCCGCGTTCGTGGTCTACGGCGGCGTCGTGATGCCCGCCATGGAGATCGCCGAGTCCGTCCGCGACCGCCGCCGCACCCGCCCGCCCGACAACGTCCTGGATCTGCGCCCGGCCGGCGGGCCGTCCGCGGCGGGAGAGCGGGAGGAGGCGGCGTGAGCGAGCCCGTCCTGTCCGGCCGCGGGCTGGTGAAGCGGTTCGGGACGGCCGTCGCGCTGGACGGCGTCGACCTGGCCGCGGGCCGCGCCGAGGCCGTCGCGATCATGGGCCCGTCCGGGTCGGGCAAGTCGACGCTGCTGCACTGCCTCGCCGGGATCCTGAAGCCGGACGCGGGGGAGGTGCACCTGCTCGGCCGGCGGATCGACACGCTCGGCGAGCGCCCCCGCAGCGCGCTGCGCCGGAGCCGGTTCGGCTTCGTGTTCCAGTTCGGGCAGCTGCTCCCCGAGCTGCCCGCGGTGGAGAACGTCGCGCTGCCGCTGATGCTGAACGGGACGCCGAGGCGGGAGGCGGTGCGGGCGGCGCGGGACTGGTTCGGGCCGCTCGGGCTGGACGGGCTGGAGCACCGGCGCCCGGGCGAGCTGTCGGGCGGCCAGGCGCAGCGCGTCGCGATCGCCCGCGCGCTCGTGCCCCTCCCGGCCGTCGTGTTCGCCGACGAGCCGACCGGCGCGCTCGACCAGGCGACCGGCCACGAGACCATGCGGCTGCTCGTGGACGCCACCAAGCACAACGGCGCGTCCCTGGTCGTCGTCACCCACGACCCTTCGGTGGCGGCCTGGTGCGACCGCGTCGTGGAGGTCCGCGACGGCCGCGTCCGGCCGCCCCTGGAGAGGACGGCCTGATGCGCACGGCGGTGGAACTCTCCTGGCGCCTGCTGCGGGGCGGCGGCCGGAACGACATGCTGGGATCGCTCCTGACCCTCGCCGCCGTGGCCGTCTCGACGGGGCTCCTGCTGTTCGCGGTGGGCGCCGACCACGCGTTCCTCCAGCGCGCGCACGCCGACGCCTGGCGGCATCCGGGGAGGCCGGCCGCGAACCCCTCCATGATCGAGGCGCTGTCGACCGACTACGTCCGGGGCCGGCCGATCACGGTCGTCGACCTGGCCGCGCTGGAGGGCGACGCCCCCGTCCCGCCCGGCATGCCCCGCTTCCCGGAGCCGGGCGAGGTGTGGACGTCGCCCGCCCTGGGCCGCCTGATGCGGGACCTGCCCACCGACCGGCTCGCCCAGCGGTTCCCGTCCCGGGCGGGGACCCTCGGACGCGACGCGCTCGTCCATCCCGGAGAGCTCGTCGCGGTGGTCGGGCGCGCCCCGGCCGATCCCGCCATGACCGCCCGCCGGGGCGCCGCCGACCACCTCGGGACGACCGGCGGCCCGTCGCGCGTCGACCGGTTCGCGACCGGCGCGTCCTGGTCGGCGGGCGTCTACCTGCTGCTGGCGGGCCTGGCGTCGGTGCTGATGGTCGTTCCGCTGCTGGTGTTCGGCGGCGCCGCGGCCCGGCTCACCGTGGCCCGCCGCGACGGCAGGCTCGCGGCGCTGCGGCTGGTCGGCGCCACTCCCGGCCAGGTCGTCGCGATCACCGCGACCGAGGCCGTGCTGACGGCCGCCGCGGGCGCGGCGGCCGGGCTCGTGCTCTACGCGGCGGCGGTCCCGCCGCTCACCCGGGTCACGATCGCGGGCGGCGGCTGGTTCGCCGGTGAGCTGTGGCCGAGCCCGCCCGTCCTCGTGGGCCTGCTCCTGGCGGTGCCCGTGCTCGTCGGCGCCAGCGCCGTCGCCGGCCTGCGCCGCGTGGTCGTCAGCCCACTCGGCGTCGCGCGCCGCGAGACCCCGCCCGGCATGCGGGCCGTCCGGATCGTCGCGCTGCTCGCCGTCGTGACCGCGTTCGGGGCGGTGGGCGGCGGCCTGGTCGACATGGGCCGGGCGGGCGTGATCGTCCTGATGGTCTTCCTCGTCCTGGCCTTCCTCGCGATCAACTTCGCGGGCCCGTGGGTGGTGGCGATCATCGGCCGCGTGGCGGTAGGGACGGCGCGCGGCCCGGCCCGGCTGCTGGCCGGGCGCCGCCTCGTGGACGACCCGCGCTCGGCCTGGCGGACGGTCGCCGGCGTCGCGCTGACCGGCTTCGTCGCCGGGTTCCTCGCCCTGCTGAACGCGCACCCGTCCGCCGGTGAGCCGCGGGACGAGCTGAGACTGGCCGTCCCGTACGAGCGGTCCGCCGCCGTCGCCGAACGGGCGGAGGGCAGGCTCGCCGGTCTCGACGCGGGAGTGTCGGTGCGCCGGATCGAGACCGGGAACGTCCCGCCCGCCCCCGGCGCCCGCGCCGCCGCGACCGGCGTCGTGACGGTCACCGTCCGCGGCGGGCCCGCCGCGGTCGACCGGGCCCGCACGGCGCTGACCGGGCTCGTCCCGGGCAGGGTCGCCACGACGCCGGCCGACGACGAGGTGACCGGCGACTTCCTGGTGGCCGACCTGCGCACCGGCGCGCTGGTCGTCCTCGCCGTCTCGTTCCTGGTGGGGATCACCAGCGCGGGGATCACCGGGGCGTCCGCCGTCCTGGACCGCAGGCGGACGTACGCGATGCTGCGCCTGGCGGGCACGCCCCTGTCCGTCCTGGACCGGGCGCGCCGCCAGGAGACGCTGATCCCGCTCGCCGTGATGGGCGGCGGCTCGCTGCTGACCGGCATCCTCTTCGGGCTGCCGTTCGCCCAGGGGGTCGGGCTCTCCGGCCTGGCCGGGCTCGCGGGGTTCGTCGTCCTCGGCTTCGGCGGCGTCCTCGGCGCGAGCGTGCTGAGCCGTCCGCTGTTGCGCTCCGTGACCGCCGTCCCTTCCCCGCGCCCCGACTAGATCGAATAAGGGTTCGAGAATGTCAGACCCTCCGCGTAGCGTTGACCTTGTGATTCGGAAGACATCGGGAACAGATGTCGAACCAGATCGCTTTCAACGACGTACCTAGGGGTATGTGACAGACGGTGGCGCTCGCACAGGCGCGGCCCCACCGGGCGAAGGAAGGGGCGTTGGCAGTGAGCGCAGCGACCGGCACGTTCCATCTCACCCAGCCGCGGCTTGACGGGCCCGCCGAGCGGACCGTCGTGGAGCCGTGGCTCACCGAGCTCTCCCATGCGACGCTGAACGGCTACGCCGAGACCGCGCCCCCGCTCGCGGCGGTCGAGGCCCTGCCGATGCGTCCGCAGCCCCTGCCCGTCCGCCGCGTCGCCGTGGCAGCCTGACGCACACCCACCCGGAAAGGGATCGGGGCCGATGCCCCGATCCCTTTTCTCATGCCTCCGCGTCTCGCATGTTGATACATATTTCTCAAATTCTGAGAAGCGGTCGTACGGTGGAGGGACGCCGGACACAGAGAGGTGATCCCCTATGACCGCGAAGGCGACCTACACCCATGGCCACCACGAGAGCGTCCTGAGCGCGCACCAGTGGCGCACGGTCGAGAACTCCGCCGCCTACCTGATCGAGCACCTGAGCCCCGGGCTGTCGGTCCTGGACGTCGGCTGCGGGCCGGGCACCATCACCGCGGGGATCGCCGAACGCGTCGCGCCGGGCCGCGTGGTCGCCGCCGACTCGGCCGAGACCGTGCTGGACGAGGCCCGCAGGAACACCGCCTCGCTGGACAACGTCGAGTTCGCGGTGGCCGACGTCCACGCCCTGGAGCATCCCGACGGCACGTTCGACGTCGTCCACGCGCACCAGGTCCTGCAGCACGTCGGCGATCCCGTCCAGGCGCTGCGGGAGATGCGCCGCGTGGCGAAGCCCGGGGGGATCGTCGCCGTGCGCGAGGCCGACTTCGGCACCATGGCCTGGTACCCGGACCCGCCGGGCATGGACGCCTGGCTGCCGATCTACTACAAGGTCGCGCGCGGCAACGGCGGCGAGCCCGACGCCGGCCGCCGCCTCGTCTCCTGGGCGCGCGCCGCCGGATTCACCGACGTCACCGCGTCCGCGTCGGCCTGGTGCTACGCCACCCCGCAGGAGCGCGAATGGTGGAGCGAGTCCTGGGGCGGCCGCCTGGTCAGGTCGTCCGTCGCCGAGCACGCCGTCGCCGGAGGCCACGCCACCCGCGCCGAGCTCCAGCGCGTCTACGAGGGCTGGAAGGCGTGGGCGGCGGCCGAGGACGGCTGGTACTCCGTCACCCACGGCGAGATCGTCTGCCGCGCCTGAGCGGCCGCGCCGCGCGGCGTCAGAACGGGCCGGTGAGGTCGCCGAGCTTGTCGGTCAGCGCCAGGTTGTGGGAGTAGTCGACCGGGACGGCGATGACGGAGACCGCGTCCTCGGCGAGGGCCTTGCGCAGCGTGGGCAGCAGCTCGGCGGCCGACTCGACGCGGTAGCCGCGGGCGCCGAAGCTCTCGGCGTACCGGACGAAGTCGGGGTTGCCGAACCTGATGTTGGAGCTGCGCCCGAGGTCGAGGTCCATCTTCCACTCGATCAGCCCGTAGGCGGAGTCGTCCCAGATCAGGACGGTGATGGGGATGTTCTCGCGGACGGCCGTCTCCAGCTCCTGGGAGTTCATCAGGAACGCGCCGTCCCCCGTCGCCGCCAGGACCCTGCGGTCCGGGTGCGCGAGCTTGGCGGCGATCGCGCCGGGGACGGAGAAGCCCATCGAGGACAGGCCGTTGGAGACCAGCAGCGTGTTCGGCTCGTAGGTCGGATACATGCGGGCCATCCACATCTTCACCGCGCCGGTGTCGGCCAGGACGATGTCGCCGCGGCGCATCGCGGCGCGGACGTCGGCGACGATGCGGCGGGGGGAGAGCGGGTAGCCGTCCTCGGTCGCGCCCTCGGCCAGCTCCTCCTGGAGCATCCGACGGATCTTCTGGCCCGTCGCGTTCACGTCGAAGCGGCGGTGGACCGAGTCGGCGAGGGCGCGCAGCGACCGGGACACGTCCCCCTGGATGCCGACCTCGACCGGGTAGTGGTCGTCCACCTCGGCGGGCGACTGGTGGATGTGGATGATCTTCTTGTCCGCGTTCGGGTTGACCTTGACGGGGTCGAACTCCTGCAGCTCGTAGCCGACGGCGATCAGCACGTCCGCCTCGTCGAAGCCGAAGTTGACGTGGTCGTGGCGCATGAAGCCGACCGCGCCGAGGGCGTTGCGGTGGTCGTCGGGGAAGACGCCCTTGCCGTTGAAGGTGGTGGCGACCGGCAGGCCGAGGCGCTCGGAGAAGTACACGAGGGCGTCGCTCGCGCGGGCCCGGGTGGCGCCGTGGCCCGCCAGCACGATCGGCTGCCGCGCGAGCGCGATCACGTCGGCGGCGCGGGCGATCTGGGCCGCGGACGGCTCCTGCGGGCGCACGACGTTCACCGGCAGCGGCCCGAGGTCGGCGGAGACCTCGGCCGACTCGACGTCCTCCGGGATCGCCAGGTAGACGGCGCCGGGGCGCTCGGTCTGCGCCGTCTTGAACGCCTTGCGCACCATCTCGGGCAGCGCCTCCGCCCGCGGGGCCAGCTCCGACCACTTGGTGATCGGGCGGAACAGGGACACCAGGTCGACGATCTGGTGCGACTCCTTGTAGATCCGGTCCAGGCCGACCTGGGCGGAGATCGCGACGACGGGCGTGCTGTTGGTGGTGGCGTCCGCGACGCCGAGCTGGAGGTTGATCGCTCCCGGGCCGAGCGTGGCGGAGGCCACGCCCGCCTTCCCGGTGAGGCGGCCGTAGATCTCCGCCATGAACGCGGCGCCCTGCTCGTGCCGGACGAGGACGTAGCGGATCGGCGAGTCGTTCAGCGCGTCGACGAAATGGATGTTCTCCTCACCCGGGATGCCGAAGACGTACTCGACGCCCTCCGCCTCCAGGGTCCTGACGAGAAGCCGGGCGGCGTCCTGCGTGGACATCGTGCGTCCCATCTCCAGTCTGCGTCTTTCCTGGGTGCCTACCGTGCAGCACCCGGGTCCCTACCTCCATTCCGCGCGATGATGTGTCGTCGGTCTCTCAGGAGTCGGCCATCTCCTTGACGGCGCGCAGCGTCGGCTCGTCCCTCACCCCGGCGATCAGCAGGGTGGTGACCGGGCTGTCGCGCCACAGCCGCAGCCTCTCCTTGATCCGCCCGAGCGGGCCGAGGAGCGAGATCGCGTCGGCCAGCGCGTCCGGGACGGCCTTGATCGCCTCGTCCCGGCGGCCGCTCAGGAACAGCTCCTGGACGCGTGCCGCCTCCTCCGCGTAGCCGAGCCGGCCGATCAGGTCGAGGTGGAAGTTGCGGTCCTTGGCGCCCATCCCGCCGATGTAGAAGGCGAGCGGGATCTTGGCGAACTCCAGCGCGGACGCCAGGTCGTCGGTGACGATCGTGGTGACGGTCGCGGCGATCTCGAAGCCCTCCGGGCGCCCGGCCAGCGACCCGCCGAAGACGGGCTCGATCTGCTCGGGGTCGACGAACAGCGGCAGCCAGCCCTGCGCGACCTCGGCCGACAGCGCGACGTTCTTCGGGCCCTCCGCGCCCAGGTAGACGGGGATCTCCGGGCGCACGGGGTGGGCGATCGACTTCAGCGGCTTGCCGAGGCCCGACCCGCCGGGGTACGGCAGCGGGTAGTGCGGGCCCTCGCTGGTCACCGGCTCCTCGCGGCGCCACACCTGCCGGACGATGTCGAGGTACTCGCGGGTGCGGGCGAGCGGCTTCGGGAACGGCTGCCCGTACCAGCCCTCCACGACCTGGGGGCCGGACGCGCCGAGGCCGAGGATCACGCGCCCGCCCGACAGTGCGTCCAGGGTGAGCGCGTGCATCGCGGTGGCCGCGGGGGTCCGCGCCGACATCTGGACGACGGCCGTGCCCAGCTTGATCCGGGACGTGCGGGCGCCGTACCAGGCCAGCGTGGTGAACGCGTCCGAGCCGTACGCCTCGGCGGTGAACACCGAGTCGTAGCCGCAGCGCTCGGCGGCCAGGACCGTCTCGGTCTGGTCGTCGGGGTCGCGCTGCCAGTAGCCGACGTTGATGCCGAGCTTGAGTTCCGCGGTCACGTTGCACCCTCCGGTAGTCGACGCACCGGCGATACTAGAACACGTTCTATTTTCTCGGAAGGGGTGCCGGGGAGGGTGTGGGACCGGGGGAGGTACGGCGACGGGGCCGCGGCGAACCTCGCCGCGGCCCCGTCGACCGGTCGCTAGCTCTCCTTGATCCCGTCCAGCAGGCCCCGCCAGGCGGCCGGCGTCAGCACGAGGGCCGGCCCGGAGGGGTCTTTCGAGTCGCGCACCGCGCGCAGGTCGCTGGACAGGGCCGCCATCTCGACGCACTGGTCTCCGCTTCCGCTGCGGGACGACTTGCGCCAGACGGCCAGGGTGAGTTCGCGCTGGAGGTGGGTCACAGGCTGCTCCTTGCTGCCTTGGCTATGAGGTGCGCGGACTCCTCGGGGGACAGGGCTCGCTTCGCGATGCGTTCGAAGCGATCCCTATGTTTTGCTATTTCCTCGGCGCTCTCGAGGTAAACGTCGCCCATAGTGCCCTCGACGTAGGCGATATCGGGGTCTGCCGGGTCCGGATACGACAATATGGTGAAACGTCCGTCCAAGCCCGCATGCGCCGCTGCTGTGTAGGGGAGTACCTGGATGGTCACGGATGGGCGGATCTCCGCGGCGGTGGCGAGGACGTTCAGCTGGGCCCGCATCACCTCCTCGCCGCCGATCGGGCGGTGCAGCACCGCCTCATCGAAGATCACCTCCAGGCGCGGCGCGTCGGCGCGGTCCAGCAGCGCCTGGCGGATCTTGCGGGCGGCGATGCGGCGCTCGATCTCCTCGTCCGAGGGCAGCAGCCGGCCCGCGGTGATCACCGCGCGGGAGTAGTCCTCGGTCTGCAGCAGGCCGTGCACGAGCTGCGGGTCCCAGGTGCGGATGTGGGAGGCCTCGTCCTCCAGCGCGACATAGCTGCCGGCGAAGACGTCCTGGTAGGCGGTCCACCAGCCGCGCTGCCCGGCCTGCCGGGCCAGGGTGATGAGCGCGTCGCGGTCCGGGCTCGGCACGCCGTAGAGGTCGAGGATGTCGGCGATGTCGCCGGGTTTGGGGCGGGTCTGGCTGGTTTCCAGGCGGGAGACGGTGGCTCTCGACCAGTCGAGCCGGTCCGCCACTTCCTGCAGTGTCAGGCCCTGCTCCTCGCGCAGCTTGCGGAGCTCCCTGGCGAGTCGTCGGCCACGGACGGTGGGGCGGTAGGTCATGGGAGTGGAGTCTTTATCACTCCCGGCGCCCGTCACAACGCGATTGACGAACCCGGCAGGAAGGTCAGAGCAATTCCGGGAAGGGTGTTGCGTTTGTGAGAATCTCAGGAGACTCTTGGATCCGTGATCGGTCGTCAACCGAGAGTGACGACCGGTCGCCCCGCCCGCCCTTCGCATTCGCACCAGTACCGCGGGAGGAACCGTGAAGACCACGCCAGCCGATCTGACGGCGGAGACCATGGCCCACGCCATGGCGGGCCGCGACCCGGCCCGGCGCGACGGCGTGCCCGGCTGGGTGTGGGCCCTGCCGGGCGGCCCCGGAGGCGCCGGGTACGCCCGCCGCGTCCTGCGCGACGCCCTCGCCTCCCTCGGCGTCCCGCCCGCCGGGGCGGACGACGCCCGGCTCATGGTGAGCGAGCTGGCCACCAACGCCCACCAGCACGCCGGCGAGCACGGCCCGCACGAGCTGTGGCTCTACATGGGCGACGGGACGGCGGGCGAACTGCGGTGCGCCGTCTTCGACACCTACGGCGACGTCGGCCTGCCCGGGTACTCCTGGACGTCCGGCGACTGCGGGCGCGGGCTCAGCATCGTCCACGAGCTGTCCCTCGGACGCTGGGGCCTGCGGCGGACCCTCTCCCGCCTCGGGCCGCCCGTCCGCGGCAAGGCCGTCTGGTTCGCCGTCCCGGGGACCGTCGAGACGCCTCGCGGCTAGCCCGCGCCGGCCCGCGGCCGGTCCTCCCGGGGCTTCTCCAGGGCGGGGCCGATGTCGCTGACCAGCGCGAGCAGCGACCGGGTGAGCAGCGTGCGCACCTGGTCGCGGTCGAGGGTCTTCTCCTGGAGCCACTGGCGCGTCGCCGCGTCCGCGAGCCCGGAGTAGGCGCGCAGCACGGCCCGCAGCGTCTCGGTCGGCTCGGCCACGCGCAGCACGGCCAGCATGTGCTCGACCGTCTCGTCCCGGAACCGGTTGACGATGCGCAGGAGTTCGGGGTCCTGCCCGAACCCCTCGGCGTCGAGCGCGGCGAACCACGTGGTCGCGTTGCGCTCGGCGGTGTCGAGGAACAGGTTGACGAGCAGGTCGACCGCCTCGGGCAGCGCCAGCCGCTCGTCCGGCGGCGGGGCCTGCATCGCGGCCGAGGCCGTCAGCCCCTGGACGACCTTGAGGAACAGCTCCCGCTTCGTCCCGAAGTAGTAGTGGATCAGGCCGCGCTGCACGCCGGTCTCCCGCGCGATCGCGGCCGTGGACACCTCGGCGTACGGCAGCTCGGTGAACATCCGCCGCGCGACGTCCAGGATCTGGGCGCGCCGCTCGTCCGGGGACAGGCGCTGGTAGCTCACCGCGACAGCCTATTCTGTGGGCGGCCGGCGCCGTGCGGCCGCGACCGATCCGCCGCTCGTCGGCGTGCCGTGGCGCCGCGCCGGCGGCGCCTCCGGGAGGCTCGTCGCCGACGACCAGGAGGGACGGCACAGGTGACCGCTGCGGAGAAGACGCTCGTGATGTACGGGGACGGCGCGCGGGAGGCCGCGCGCCGGATGCTGCCGAACCTGCCGGACCGGTGCTTCGGCCCGATCGCCGCCGACCGGCTGCGGGAGGCGGTCGAGGACGGGCTCGCACAGGTCGTCCTGGTCGCCCGCATGGAGGACCAGGCCGCCTTCCTCGGCGGCGCCGCGGGCCTGCTGGAATCGATCACGCTGGACATGGACTGCGGTCCCGCCCTGGCCGGCCGGGTGGCGCAGGCCCCGGCCGTCCGGGACGTCTACGGGCTGTGGGACGCCGCGGGCAAGCTCGGCCCCTGCGGCCGCGAGCTGTGCCGCAGGACGGCCGGGGGCCTCGAACGCCTCGCCGCCGAGGCGTCGGGGGCCGCGGCCAGCCCGGTCGCGGCCCAGGTGGTGCTCCTGGACGCGGCGGGGGAGCGCATGGTCGGCATGTACGGGCGGATGGCCCGATAGCGATGCTGACGGTCGTCGGCCGCGACGGAACGCCCCTCTCGGAAGAAGCCAAGGCGGCCCTGGAAAGTGCCACGCTGGTCATAGGAGCCCCAGCTCACCTGGACGGGCTGCCCATGGCGACGGACGCGCGCACGGTCGCCACCACGGAGTTCGCCGAGGCACTGGAAGGCGTCGATGTCTCCAAGGAGGACGTCGTCCTCGTCGTGAACGGCGACCCCGGCTACTTCGGAGTCGTCCGCGAACTGCTCGAACAGGGCCACGCGCCAGAGACGTTCCCCGCGACGACCCTGGTGGCGCGTGCTTTCGCCCAAGCAGGACTGCCCTGGGACGACGCTCTGGTCGTCTCCGCCAAGGACGGGCACCTGAGACAGGCCGTCAACGCATGCCGCGCCCACCCGAAAGTGGCCGTCCTGACGGAGCCGGGGGCAGGACCGTCCGAACTGGCGCGGGCGCTGTTCCCCGTCACGCCGCGCTCGTTCGTGGTCTGCGAAGACCTGGGCGGGCCCAAGGAGCGGATCGTCTACGTCCGCCCAGCGGAGGCGACCACCCGCCCATGGAACGACCCCGAGGTCGTGCTCGTCCTGGACAACCGCCACGCGCTGGGAGAAGCGAGCTGGGTGTCCGGGCCCGTGCCCGCCCCCGCCGGATGGGCGCTCCCGGCGGAGGCCTTCGGCGACGGACCCGGCCCGCGCCCCGAGGTGCGCGCCTTCGTCCTGGCCAAGCTCGGCCCGAGGGTGGGCGACATGGTGTGGGACGTGGAGTCCGGCGACGGCTCGGTCGGCATCGAGTGCGCCCGCTTCGGCGCCGCCGTCGTCGCCGTCGACCGCGACCACTCCGCGTGCGCCCGGGTGCGGGAGAACGTCCGCCTGCACGGGGTCAAGGTCGCGATGGCGTCGGGCGACGTCCGGTCCAGCGCCGAGCACCTTCCGCGGCCCGACGCCGTCTTCCTCGGCCGCGGCGGGCCGGAGGCCGTGCGGGTCTGCGCGGGGCTCCGGCCGTCCCGGATCGTCGTGCTCGCCACGGCCGGCGAGGCTCAGGCCATACTGGACGAACTGGGCGGGCAGGGCTTCGCCGCCGACGCCGTCCGGCTCCAGGCCGCCCCGCTGACCCCGCGGGGCGAGGCCCCGGAGCCAGTGATCGTCGTCTGGGGCGAGCGCGACGCCCGCACCCCCGCGGAGCGGCCGTCCCGGACGGGCCGCCCCGTCGAGACCATCCCCGCGTTGCCCGGAGTTGTGGAGGAGCGCAGTTGACCGTCCGCCGGCCCCACCCGATCGAGGTGCGCTCGTATGAGGTCCTCCGGTCCCGCGTCGACCTGTCCCCGATGCCGCCGCTGTGGCGGGCGGTGGCCGAGCGGGTCATCCACGCCACCGCCGACCTGGAGTACGCGGTGGACCTGGTGACCACCGAGGAGTCCCTCGCCCAGGGCTGGGCCGCGCTGCGCGCCGGGGCGCCGATCGTCACCGACGAGGGCATGGCCGCCGCCGGGATCAGCGCCCGCGAGGCGGTCTGCCACGCCGCCGACCCGGCCGCCGCCCGGATGGCGCGCGCCGCCGGCATCACCCGGTCGGCCGCGGCCGTCCGGCTGTCGTACTCGGAGGTGGGGCCGGGGGCGGTCTGGGTGGTCGGCTCCGCGCCCGAGGCCGTCTTCGAGATCATCGCCCGCCGGGTGAGCCCCGCCCTGGTGATCGGGATGCCGGTCGGATTCGTCGGCGCCTGCGAGGCCAAGGAGGCCCTGCGCGCGAGCGGGCTGCCGCAGCTCAGCAACGTCTCGGAGAAGGGCGGGTCGGCGGTCGCGGCCGCCGCCGTCAACGCGCTGCTCTACCACGAGGCGGAGCGGCCGTGACCGGGCCCGCCGAGATCGACCTGCGCCACCACGGCGACACCGAGGTCGGCGACGGCCTCGCCGACTTCGCCGTGAACGTCCGCACCGGCACGCCCCCCGCGTGGCTGGCCGAGCGGATCCGCGCGTCCGTCGACGACCTCGCCGCCTACCCCGACCCCCGCCCGGCCCGCAAGGCGGTCGCCGCACGGCACGGCAGGTCCGTCGAGGAGGTGCTGCTCACCGCCGGGGCCGCGGAGGCGTTCGTGCTGCTCGCGCGGGTGCTCACCCCGCGCCGCGCCGTGGTGGTGCACCCCCAGTTCACCGAGCCGGAGGCGGCGCTGCGGGCCGCCGGGCACGAGGTGGAGCGGGTGATCCTGGAGGGCGACTTCACCCTCGGCCCGCGGGCGGTCCCGGACGGCGCCGACCTCGTCGTGATCGGCAATCCGACCAACCCGACCTCGGTCCTGCACCCGGCCGCCGCGCTCGCCGCCCTGGCCGCCCCCGGACGGACGGTCGTGGTCGACGAGGCGTTCATGGACTGCGTCCCGGGAGAACCGGAGAGCCTCGCCGCCCGGCTGCCCCCCGGAGTGGTGGTGATCCGCTCCCTGACCAAGACGTGGGGGCTCGCGGGGCTCCGCGCCGGGTACGTCCTGGCCGACCCCCACCTGATCGGACGGCTGGCGGAGGCGCAGCCGCTGTGGGCGGTGTCCACGCCCGCGCTCGCCGCCGTCGAGGCGTGCTCCACCCCCGAGGCCGTCGCCGAGGGCGAGGCGTGGGCCGTCGAGCTCGCCGCCGAACGCGACCGGCTGGCCGCGGAGCTGTCGGCACGGGGCCTGTACGTCGTGCCGGAAGCGCGCGCGTCGTTCGTGTGCGTCCGCCTGCCGGATGCCCTTGGCATCAGGGCCCTGCTCAGGCAGCGCGGCTACGCCGTCAGGCGCGGAGACACCTTCCCAGGGCTCGGCCCAGACTGGCTGCGGATCGCCGTGCGCGACCGTCCGTCCGACGACCGGCTCCTGGACGTGCTCGGCGAGCTGGGCATCTGACCCCCCGAAAGGACACCATGAACCTGATCGAGGAGACCGTCGCCTCCATCGCCCCCCTGGACGAGACGGCCGTACGGGACGCCCGCGACCTGCAGGCCCGGCTCACCAAGCCGCCCGGGTCCCTCGGCGTCCTGGAGGAGGTGTCGGTCCGCCTCGCCGGGCTCGCCGGGCAGTGCCCGCCGCCCCTGCCCGAGCCCGCCGCCGTCGCCGTGTTCGCCGCCGACCACGGCGTCCACGCCCAGGGCGTCACCCCGTGGCCGCAGGAGGTCACGGCGCAGATGGTGGCCAACTTCCTGGTGGGCGGCGCCGTCGTCAACGCGTTCGCCGCCCAGGTCGGCGCAGCCGTCACGGTCGTCGACATCGGCGTCGCCGCCGAGCTGGAGGAGGCCCCAGGCCTGCTCCAGCGCAAGATCGCGCCGGGCACCGCCGACATGACGGCCGGGCCCGCGATGACCGCCGGGCAGGCCCGGCGCGCCGTCGAGACGGGGATCGAGATCGCCCGTGACCTCCACGGGCAGGGCGCCCGGTGCCTGCTCACCGGCGACATGGGGATCGCCAACACCACCGCGTCCGCCGCGCTGATCGCCGCGTTCACCGGCCTGCCGCCCGAGCGGGTCACCGGCCGGGGGACCGGCATCGACGACGCCACCCACGCCCACAAGGTCGAGGTGGTGCGCGCCGCCCTCGACCGGCACGGCCTGCGGGAAGGGCACGGCCGGCCGCCGATGGAGGTCCTCGCGGCGGTCGGCGGGCTGGAGCACGCGGCGATCGCCGGGTTCGTCCTCGGCGCGGCGGCCCTGCGCGTCCCCGTCGTCCTCGACGGCGTGATCGCCGGAGCGGCCGCCCTGGCCGCCGCCGCGCTGTGCCCGGACGCCCTCGGCGCGTGCGTCGCCGGGCACCGCTCCGCCGAGCCCGGCCACGGTGCCGCCGTGGAGTTCCTCGGCCTGCGGCCACTGGTCGACCTGGAGTTGCGGCTCGGCGAGGGGACCGGCGCCCTCCTGGCGCTGCCACTGGTCCAGGGCGCGGCGCGGGTCCTGCGCGAGGTCGCCACGTTCGACTCCGCCGGGGTGAGCGAGAAGGGCGCCGGGCGGCCGTAACGGCGCGATCACGGAAGAAGTCACGCTCGGCTATCGAACGGGCGAGGCCCCTCTCCACGGACTCCCCGAGCCGAGTACCTTTGTTCCACAAAGAGAGCGTCCGCCACCCGCGTCCGAGAGATCCACCGTGCCCCCGTACCTGCTAGGCCTGCGACTCGGCGGGCGACGCGTCCTCGTCGTCGGCGGAGGGCGGGTCGCCCAGCGCCGCGTGCCCGCCCTGCTGGACGCGGGCGCCGAGGTGGTCCTCGTGTCCCCCTCGGTCACCGCCACCCTGGAGGGCCTCGCCGAGCGCGGCCGGATCACCTGGCACCGGCGGGGCTACCGGCGCGGCGACTGCGCGGGCGCCTGGCTGGTGCAGGCCGTCACCGACGACGCCAAGGTCAACGGCGACGTGGTGGCGGAGGCCGACGCCGCGCGCATCTGGTCCGTCCGGGCCGACGACGCCGAGTCCTCCCCGGCCTGGACGCCCGCCAGCGGGCACGCGGGCGACGCCACCGTCGGGGTGCTGCTCGGCGGCGACCCGCGCCGCGCCGCCGGCATCCGCGACGCGGTGGTGGAGGGCCTGCGCGACGGCGCCCTGGAGTCCCGGCACTCCCGGAGCAAGCCCGCGGGCGTCGCGCTCGTCGGCGGCGGCCCGGGCGACCCGGGCCTGATCACCGTGCGCGGGCGGCAGCTGCTCGCCATGGCCGACGTCGTCGTCGCCGACCGCCTCGCCCCCGGCGGGCTGCTGGACGAGCTCGCCGCCGACGTCGAGGTCATCGACGCCGCCAAGATCCCCTACGGCCGGACGGTCACCCAGGACCGCATCAACGAGTCCCTGGTCGAGCACGCGCGGCGGGGCCGCTTCGTCGTCCGGCTCAAGGGCGGCGACCCGTTCGTGTTCGGGCGCGGCGGCGAGGAGGCCCTGTACTGCGCCCGCCACGGCGTCCCCGTCACGGTCGTCCCCGGCATCACCAGCGCGGTCGCCGTTCCGTCGGCCGCGGGCATCCCGGTCACCCACCGGGGCGTCGCGCAGGAGTTCCACGTCGTCTCCGCCCACGTCCCTCCCGGGCACCCCGACTCGACCGTCGACTGGGAGGCGCTGGCCCGCGCGAACGGCACGATCGTCCTGCTCATGGCGGTGGAGCGGATGGCGCTCATCGCGGCGGCCCTCATGCGCTATGGTCGGTCGTCCGGAACGCCGGTGGCCGTGGTGCAGGACGGCACCCTTCCCGGCCAGCGGGCGCTGACGGCGACGCTGGGCACGGTGGCCGACGAGATGGCCGCCGGAGATGTCCGGCCCCCGGCGATCGTGGTCGTGGGCGACGTGGTCAACGTGGCACGAGAGATCGACATGATTCGAGCGGACTTGGGACGGGATCCGTGACACCCCCCGCAGAGCAGAGCACGGTCCACGACGAGGAGGCCGGCGCCGGCTCGGGCCGGGCCGGCGAGCCCGCCCCCGACGAGGCCGCGGCGTCCGGCGAGACCACGGGCGGCGAGGACGCGTCCGGGAAGGACCCGGAAGGCCCCGGCGCGGCGGCCGGGAAGCAGACCTCCGAGAAGGGCGCTGCCGACGACGACGCGGCGCCCGAAGGCGAGGCGGCCGACGACGAGGCCGGTAGCGGCGAGAAGGCCGAGGCCAGGCCCAGGCGCGGACGGCGCCGCGCCCCCAAGGCCGGGGCGACCGTCAACCGCGCCGAGCTGGTCCGCGCCCTGACCGCGCTGCGCGAACAGCTCGGCGCGTTCGACCTCCTGCTGGACGTCCCCGGCGTCGAACAGGCCCGCGAGGCCCGCGACGAACTGCGCGCCCAGCTCGTCGACTACGTCCTGCCGCGCGTCCAGGCGTCCGGCGCCCCCATGCTCGTGGTGCTCGGCGGCTCCACCGGCGCGGGCAAGTCCACCCTGGTCAACACGCTCGTCGGCGCCCGCGTCAGCGCGACCGGCGTGCTGCGCCCCACCACCAGCAGCCCGATCCTCGTCTGCCACCCCGACCACGTCCGGTGGTTCATGGAGGGGCCGATGCTGCCCGGCATGGGACGGGTCCGCGGCCCCGCGCCCGACGCCATCGCGGGCGACCAGCTGGTCATCATCGCCAGCGACGTCCTGCCGCCCGGCCTCGCCCTCCTCGACAGCCCCGACTTCGACTCCGTCTTCGAAGACCACTACGAGTTCGCGACCAAGCTGATGGCCGCCGCCGACCTGTGGCTGTGCGTCACCACCGCCGCCCGCTACGCCGACGCCCAGGTCTGGCAGATGCTCCAGCGCGCCAAGGAGAACGGCGCCACGATCGGCGTCGTGCTGTCGCGCGTCCCGCAGGGCGCGGGCGCCGGCGGCGGCGAGATCGTCGAGCACTTCGCCGAGATGCTGGACGAGCACGAGGTCGGCGACGCGCGCCGCTTCACCATCCCCGAGACCCGGATCGAGGAGAGCCGCCTCCCCGAGGAGACCGTCGAGGACATCCGCGACTGGCTGACCGGCGTCGCCGAGGACGCCGAGGACCGCGAGATCGTCGTCAGCGACACCCTCGCCGCCGTCCTGGACAGCTTCCGCACCCGCGTCCCCGAGCTCGCCCGGCAGGTCGAGGCGCAGGTCGAGCGGCGCACCGAGCTGGCCAGGGAGGTCGAGGCCGGGTACGGCACCGCCCTCGCCGAACTGGACGAGGCCACCCGCAACGGCTCGCTGCTGCGCGGCGAGGTGCTGGCCCGCTGGCAGGACTTCGCCGGCACCGGCGACCTGCTGCGCGCCCTGCACGTCCAGCGGTCCCGGCGCGGCCGCGCCGCCAGCCGCCGCCACCGCAGCCCGGCCCGCGTCCGCGCCCTCAAGGCGGCGCTGCGCAGCGGCCTCGAATCGCTCATCATGGCGTCCGCCGAGCACGGCGCGGAGCAGGTCATGGCCCGCTGGCGCGAGCACCCGGCGGGCGCCCAGGTGCTCGCCGGCGCCGACGCCGGCCTCGGGCACGTCTCCCCGGAGCTGTCGCGGCGCGTCACCCGGGCCGTCAGCGCCTGGCAGGACCACGTCCAGGAGCTGATCCGCACCCAGGGCGTCACCAAGCGCTCCGTCGCGAAGCTGGTCTCGTTCGACACCGAGGCGGTCTCGCTCGTCCTGACGATCGGCCTGCTCGGGTACGGGACGTCCGACGTGGCCGTGGAGGGCGGCAACAGCGCCGTCCCGCAGCGGCTGCTGAAGGCCCTGTTCGGCGCCGAGTCCCTGCGCGGCATGGGCGCCAAGGCCCGCGCCGACCTGCGCAGCCGCATCGGGATGCTGTTCGACGAGGAGGCCATCCGCTTCGGGCAGGTGCTCGACTCCGCCGGCATCCCCGACGAGACCGTCCCCGTCCAGCTGTACCAGGCCACCTACAACCTCGAGGTTGCCCGATGACCACCTCGGCCATCCCCGCGAACTCCACGGCGGGAACCGGCGAGACCCCGCTCCCCGGCATGCCCGAAGCCGCTCCCCCCGCCGAGCCCGCCGGCCCGCCCGGACTCGTCGAGCGCCTCGACGGGCTCGACCGGCTCGTCCAGGCCGGCCTCGGACGGCTCGACCAGCCCGTCCTGGACGACGCCGGAGCGCTGCTGCGGCGCGCCGGCCAGCGGCTGCGGCTGTCGGGCGACCACACCGTCGTCACCCTCGCGGGCGGCACGGGCAGCGGCAAGTCCTCCCTGTTCAACGCCATCTGCGGGCTCGAACTGTCGCCCACCGGGATGCGCCGCCCGATGACGTCGAAGGCCCACGCGTGCGTCTGGGGGCTGGACGGCGCGGGCCCCCTCCTCGACTGGCTCGACGTCGACAAGCGCCACCGCTACGCCCGCGCCAGCGCCCTCGACCTGGAGCGCGCCGAAGCCACCCTGCAGGGCCTCGTCCTGATCGACCTGCCCGACCACGACTCGATCCAGGCGATGCACCGCGCCGAGGTCGACCGGTTCGTCACCATCGCCGACCTGCTGGTCTGGGTCGTCGACCCGCAGAAGTACGCCGACGCCGCCCTGCACCGCAACTACATCGTCCCGTTCGCCCGGCACGCCGGCGTCACCCTGATCGTCCTCAACCAGGTCGACCGGCTCGCCCCCCACGAGATCGACGACTGCGTCGCCGACCTGCGCCGCCTGCTGGAGGCCGAGGGGCTCGCCGACCCGCGGATCGTCACCACCTCCGCGGTCGCCGAGGACGGCGTGCACGGCTTCCGCGACACCCTCGTCGAGACCGTCGCCGCCCGCCGGGCCCGCACCGAGCGGCTGACGGCCGACGTCGACCGCGCCGCCGAGCGGTTCACCGCCTACCGCTTCGACGCCGAACCGCCCGTCACGGTCGACGACGGCCGCAAGGCCGAGCTCCTGCAGTCCCTCACCGACGCCGCGGGCGCGCCCGCCGTCGCCGAGGCCATGGAGAGCGCCTACGAGCTGCGCGCCGCCGACTTCATCGGCTGGCCCGTCACCGCCATGGTCACCCGGCTGCGCTCGGACCCGCTGCGCCGGATGCGCCTCACCGAGCTCCGCGAGGAACTGCGCAACGCCTTCACCGGGCCGATCGGCGCCCAGCAGGGCGACGTGGACAACGCCCTCCAGAACGTCGCCGAGGGCGTCACCGCCGAGCTTCCGCCGCACTGGGGCCGCTCCGTCCGCGCCGCGGCCCGCTCCCACGCCGCCGAGATCCCCGAGGCGCTCGGCGAGTCCCTCAAGGAGGCCCTGCCCACGTTCAACGTGGTGCCGCGCTGGTGGTGGCTGGTCAAGACCTGGCAGTACTTCCTCGTCCTGGTCGCCGCCCTCAGCGTCGTGTGGATCGGCTTCCTCGTCGCCTACGGCCTGCTCGACCTCGGCGGCGACGACCCGGACGGCCTCATCGGCCAGGCGGGCCTGATCCCCTACGTCGCCATCCTGGTCGTCTGCACGCTCGGCATGGGCTGGCTCACCGCGTCCGCGTGCCGCAACATGGTCGCGCTGTCGTCCGCCAGGCACGGCGAGAAGATGGAGCAGCACATGCGCCAGGGCATCGAGCGCGTCGCCCGCGAGAAGGTGATCGTCCCCATCGAGGAGGACCTGGAGGTCTACGCCCGCTTCCGCCGGGACGTCGACGTCGCCCTCGGCCGCGGCTGAGTTATCCACAGTTCCGCGACCGCGGGCGCCGCCCTGCGCGTCTGAGCCACCGTTGTCCTCGTACGCGAGACAACGGAGGACGCGATGAACGAGGCGCACGTCACCATCACCGGCTGGGTAGCGGCCGAGCCCCGCTACGCCGTGACGGCCAACGGCCACCCCTTCCTGTCGCTGCGGGTGGGCTGCACGCCCCGCCGCTTCGACCGGCAGACCGGCCAATGGCAGGACGACGATTCCCTGTACGTCACGGTGAACTGCTGGCGCGGCCTGGCCGACAACGTCAACGCGTCCGACCTCCAGCGCGGCACGCCGGTCCTGGTCACCGGCCGCCTGCGCATCCGCCAGTACGAACGCGACGACCAGTGGCGCTTCTCCGCCGAGGTCGAGGCCACCACCCTGGGCCCCGACCTGACCCGCGGCACCGTCGACTACCGCCCCGCCCAACGCACCGGCCCCCTGACCGACGAAGACCGCCAACTGGCCCGCGACACCGCCGACCAATGGGCCCTGACCACCCCCACAGAAGAAGACGAACCCAAAGCCGCCTAACCCCACCCACCGAGAGAACCCACCCGCCCCACTCGGCACCCCCGAACGCCGCCCGGCTGCCACAGAAGCGGCGACGCGCGGTTCGGCCTGGCTCGGTCCATACGCGCTCCCACCCGTCGCACGACGCAGCCAAAGAAGGGCACGCGCCAGCGGGACCCTCGACCGGCTCTCTCCAGGGCGCCCTAGCGCAATGACGAGCGACCCACGCTCCTCTGCGCGACCTGTCCCACGGCGTGACCCAGGGATGCACGCGGCGGCGGAGCAAGCTCCGCCGGGGGTGCTCGGGACGAGTAGGCGCCGTTGGTGGGGCGGCGTGCGTGGTCGGGCTGGTCTCGCCGCGGGCGCCACCTGTCGTAAGGCGTGAGCAGGGGATGCGTGCGTGGTGGAGCGGCTTGGCCGGGGGTGCTCGGGGCGAGTGGGCGCCGCTGGTGGGGTGGCTTTGGTGTGGGGTGGTGGGTTTTTGGCTCCTTGCTCCCGCTGTTTTGGGGTGGCTGGGTGGCGGCCAGGTGCGGCCAGTGCTCGGGGCGGCCCGGCTGGGGCCGGGCGTGAGCCGGGTGTGGGAGTTGGAGGTGAGGCGAAAGTGTTCGGTGGGGGGATGTGGGCCGTGGGAGCGGTGAGCGCGCGCCCCCGGCGTTTTGGGTGGCTGCTTGCTGGTCAGATCCAGGAAACGCCGCGCATGGTGGTCCCCCTCAGGATGGTCGGGCTCCGCGGATCAGCGGGCCCGGATACCGGTGATCAGAACGGTCACCCGCATGTGCGTTCCCGAACGTACCTGTTTCACGCCCGTTCCGCACACGTTGCAACTATCGTGTTACACAACGTGATGCGCGTAAGGGGGAAGGATGACGGCAGTGCAGTCGTCCGCCGAGGACCGTGGTGGGGAGCTGGTCCGCAGGCCGAGGCGCAGGGCGCGACTTGGGCGTCGGTCCCTGCTCGCGGTCTACGTGCCGGTGGTCGTCGCCGTCCACCTGGGGCTGATCGTCGCGGGGCTGGTCGAGACCCCGTTCCGGGGCGACGATCTGATGACCTTCGGGGCGCTGCTGGCGTGCGGCGCCGTGTGCATCGAGGCGACGCGGAGGCTGGGGATGCCGGCGGGGGTCGCGCGCGACCTGCTGTCGGCCTGGTGGCTGCCGGTCGCGCTGCTGCTGCCGCCGGTGTACGCGCTGCTGGTCCCGGTGCCGATGCAGGCGTTGCTGCAGTTCCGCGTCCGGCGGACGCTGATCTACCGGCGGGCGGTCGTCGCCGCCGCGCTCGGGATCGCCGGGGCTTGCGCGTCGGTGGTGTTCCACCGGGTGGTGGCCGACCCGCTGCAGGGGGCGCCGCAGTGGGTCGTCGAGAGCTACCCGGGCATCCCGGCGGCCGTCGGCTGCGCGGCGCTGTTCACGGTGGTGAACGCGGCGATCGTCGCGGTCGCCGCGCACGCCGCCGATCCCGAGAGCCGGTGGCGGGACGTCCTGTGGACGCGCGAGAGCCTCCTGCTCGACACGGTGGAGCTCTGCGTCGGCATCCTGGTGGCGATCACGAGCGCCCTGTCACTGGGCCTGCTCCTGCTCGCCCTTCCGCCGGTGATGCTCCTGCAGCGCAGCCTGATGCACCAGCAGCTCCAGGCGGCCGCGCGCACCGACGCCAAGACGGGCCTGCTCAACGCCGCCGCGTGGCAGCGCGAGGCCGACACCGAGCTCTCCCGGGCCCAGCGCACCCACGACGCCGTCGCGCTCCTCCTGATCGACATCGACCATTTCAAGCGCGTTAACGACACCCACGGCCACCTGGTCGGCGACCAGGTGCTGGTGGGGGTGGCGAGCACCCTGTGCCACCAGCTGCGCGACTACGACGTGGTGGGCCGCTTCGGGGGCGAGGAGTTCGTCGTCCTGCTGCCGGGCGCCGACACCGTGGAGGCCTGCCGCGTCGCCGAACGCCTCCGCGGCCGGGTGCGCCGCCTCGCCGTCCCGGCCGAGGAGGGCACCGTCACCGTCACCGTCTCCGTGGGGGTGTCGCTGTTCCGCACCCACGGCCAGGACCTCCTGGAACTCATGACGGCGGCCGACCTGGCGCTCTACCGGGCGAAGTCCTCGGGGCGCGACCGGGTGTGCCTTCCCGCGCTGGAAGGCCCCAGGCCGTCCGGCAACTGAGGCGGCAACGCGAAAAACAGGTTCCAGGACCCCCTAGTCTTGACGATATGGCCGAGTACATCTACACGATGCAGCGTGTGCGCAAGGCACATGGCGACAAGGTCGTCCTTGACGACGTCACCCTGCATTTCCTTCCGGGTGCGAAGATCGGGGTCCTGGGGCCCAACGGCACCGGCAAGTCGACGCTGCTGCGCATGATGGCCGGTCTGGAACAGCCCTCGAACGGCGACGCGCGCCTCATGCCCGGTTTCAGCGTGGGAATGCTGCAGCAGGAGCCGCCCCTGAACGAGGAGAAGGACGTCCTCGGGAACGTCCAGGAGGGCGTCGCCGAGACCAAGGCGATGCTCGACCGGTTCAACGAGATCGCCGAGCTGATGGCGACGGACTACTCCGACGCGCTGATGGAGGAGATGGGCAAGCTGCAGGAGCAGCTCGACCATCGCAACGCCTGGGACCTCGACAGCCAGCTCGACCAGGCGATGGACGCGCTGCGCTGCCCGCCCGGCGACGCCGAGGTGTCGAAGCTGTCGGGTGGCGAGCGCCGGCGCGTCGCGCTGTGCAAGCTGCTGCTGGAGGCGCCCGACCTGCTGCTGCTGGACGAGCCCACCAACCATCTGGACGCCGAGAGCGTCCAGTGGCTGGAGCAGTTCCTCGCCAAGTACGAGGGCACCGTCCTGGCCGTCACGCACGACCGGTACTTCCTCGACAACGTGGCGACCTGGATCCTGGAGCTCGACCGCGGCCGCTGCTACCCCTACGAGGGCAACTACTCCGTCTACCTGGAGAAGAAGGCCGAGCGGCTCAAGGTCGAGGGCAACAAGGACGCCAAGCGCAAGAAGCGCCTCCAGGACGAGCTGGAGTGGGTGCGCTCGAACCCCAAGGCCCGCCAGACCAAGAGCAAGGCCCGCCTTGAGCGGTACGAGGAGATGGCCGCCGAGGCCGACAAGTACCGCAAGCTCGACTTCGAGGAGATCCAGATCCCGCCGGGCCCGCGCCTGGGCAACACGGTGATCGTCGCCGACAAGCTGAACAAGGGCTTCGACGACCGGCTCCTGATGGACGGCCTGACGTTCAACCTGCCCCCGAACGGCATCGTCGGCGTCATCGGCCCGAACGGCGTCGGCAAGACCACGCTCTTCCGCATGATCGTCGGGGAGGAGCACCCGGACGCCGGCGACCTGCGGGTCGGCGAGACCGTCAAGATCTCCTACGTCGACCAGGGCCGCGGCGGCATCGACCCGAAGAAGACGGTGTGGGAGGTCGTCTCGGACGGCCTGGACCACATCAACGTCGGCCAGGTCGAGATGCCGTCCCGCGCGTACGTCGCGGCGTTCGGGTTCAAGGGCCCCGACCAGCAGAAGCCCTCCGGCGTCCTGTCCGGCGGCGAGCGCAACCGCCTCAACCTGGCGCTGACGCTCAAGCAGGGCGGCAACGTCCTGCTGCTGGACGAGCCGACCAACGACCTCGACACCGAGACCCTGTCCAGCCTGGAGAACGCCCTCCTGGAGTTCCCCGGGTGCGCTGTGATCACCTCGCACGACCGGTGGTTCCTCGACCGCATCGCCACGCACATCCTCGCGTGGGAGGAGGGCTCGAACTGGTTCTGGTTCGAGGGCAACTTCGCCGACTACGAGAAGAACAAGATCGAGCGGCTGGGCGCCGACGCCGCCCGCCCGCACCGGGTCACCCACCGCAAGCTGAAGCGCGACTGACCCACGCCTCCCCGAACGGCCGCGCGATCACCGATCGCGCGGCCGTCCGCGTCCTCAGCAGTACGTGTTCCCGGCCGCCCCTGTTCCCTGGCGTTCGCCTGCCAAGGCGGTAAAGCCGGAGGCGAGCGGAGCCGGGCAGATCGCGAAGCGATGCCCGCGTTCGCCCAGGCCCGGTCACGGAGCGAGCCGCCAGGCGAGCGAAGTGAGACGGGACTTCGAAACACGGCCTAGGCCCCGGTCGCCGGTCGTTTCCGGGGGCGTCGCGCCGTCTCCGGTCACTGCGTGCCGGTTGCCGGTCGTCACCGGGATGCGATTCCGTGCCGGGTGCAGAATGCCGGTTGCTGGTCGTCACCGGGGTTTGGTCGTGCTGGACGCCGGTCTTTGGTCGCCGAGTGCCAGGTGCTGGGCGTTGCCGGGATGTGGTTGTGCTGGTTGTGACAGGTGGCTGGTTGATTTAGGTGTGCCCGCGGCCGCTTCATGTGGGATCTGGGTTTTTTCTGCGACTCGTCGGGCGGCATGGGCTGCGGTGAGGTGGCGGGTGGTGAGGGCGGCGGGTGGAGGTTGGAGGATCCCCCCGCGGCGATGAGGCGCGTGGGTTCGGACTGGTGGTTCGACCTGGAGCGACCCTGCCTTGTCAGGGACCTCGGCCGCGCCCGGTAGCATCGGGCCGACCCCCGGTTTCCCGTACCCAGGCGAGGACATGCAGCAGTTGCCCGCGGCCGAGTACCGCCACGTCTACGAGTTCAAGATCCGGTTCGGTGACATCGACTCCCAGGGACACGTGAACAACGTCAAGTTCCTCGGCTACCTGGAGGACGCGCGGCTGGAGATGTTCCACGGCGACCCGGTGCGCAAGGGGGAGCCGCCCGTGCGCGGCATGGTGATCTCCCGGCACGAGATCGACTACCGGTATCCGCTGCTCCCGACCGTCTACCCGATCCGGGTGGAGACGTGGGTGACCGAGGCCCGCGCCGCGTCGTTCAAGCTGGCCTACGAGGTGCGGGACGACGACCACGTGTACGCGGAGGCGACCTCGACGCTCGTCGCGTTCGACGTGGAGGCGAACCGCCTGCGCCGCTTCACCCCGGAGGAACGCGAGTTCATCGGGCGGTACGTGGTGCCCCGCGCATGACGGCGCTCGCCGGCCCCCCGCCCGCGCTCGACGGACGTCGGGTGGGGGTGCGCCTGCGCGCCGTCCAGATCGCGGACGCGGAGGCGCTCGCGGCGCTGTACCGGGAGAACCGCGCCTACCTGCGTCCCTGGGAACCGGAGCGGGGGGAGGCGTACTTCACCGTCGACGGCCAGCGCGACAACCTGCGCGACCTGGTCGAGGCGTATGCGGCGGGGGAGATGTGGCCGGGCGTCATCCTCGTCGACGGCGAGGTCGCCGGGCGCATCACGCTCAACAACATTCTGCGCGGCCCTCTCCAGAGCTGCTTCGTCGGCTACTGGGTGGCGCGCGCGCACGCCGGCAGGGGCGTCGCCACCGAGGCCGTCAGGCAGGCACTGGACGTCGCGTTCGGCGCGCTCCGCCTGCACCGCGTCGAGGCGTTCACGAGAGTCGACAACGTCGCTTCTCAGCGGGTGCTCGAACGCAACGGGTTCACGCCCGTGGGGACGGCCCGCCGCCACATCCACCTGGACGGGCGCTGGCACGACGAGCGGCTCTTCGAACGCCTGGCCCCGTGGGACGACGGCTTCGCCCTCGCCCCTCCCACCTGATCCTCCGCCCGGCCCCATCCCTGCACGCCCCGGCGGACGTTTCGTCGGCACCCGCGTGCCCGTCAGGCTTGCCGATGCCTCGCGCTCGGTCGAAGGGTCGGCCCTCCGCAGGTCGTCTGCCCGGGGCGAGCTGATCTCCGCTCCCCGTTGGTCGCCGTTCCGGACGTGATCGAGGCCCACCGTGCCGCCCCGCGTTCTCCCAGCGTGAACGCCAATGCGTACCTGATCACGCTTCCGCCCCTCTTGGGGGTTGTTTTCCGGTCTGATCGGGTGACAACCGACCTGTCACGGATAGGTAACAAGCCCAACAGCAATCCGTTTTAGCCGGGCTTCTCCCTCTAGGGTCGCGACGCGAATGTGGAGAACCCACGTGAAAGGGGCACAATGCGGCGCGTCTCACGAGGAGCCATGGCACTGCTGCTCGCCGCGGGCATGACCGGGGCGGGCGCCACCGCGGCGCAGGCCGCGGCCACGGCTCAGGCGGGCACGGCGAAGGCCGGCGCCGCCCAGGCGGGCGACATCCTCGCCCAGCTGAAGGCGATCCCCGGCATGCGGGTGACGGAGAAGCCGTCCACCCTGCCCGGCCAGCGCTGGTTCTGGCTGGAGTACCGGCAGCCTGTCGACCACCGCAACCCGCGGGGGCAGTGGTTCGAGCAGCGCATCATGTTGCAGCACAAGTCGGCGGACCGTCCCATGGTGCTCTACACCAGCGGGTACAACACGCCGGAGACGATGTTCACCTCCGAGCCGACGGCGCTGGTCGACGGCAACCAGATCTCGGTCGAGTACCGGTACTTCACCCCGTCCCGTCCCGAGCCGACGGACTGGAAGAAGGACACGATCTGGCAGGCGGCCACCGACGAGCACCGGCTGATCGGCGCCCTGAAGACCATCTACCAGGGCAAGTGGATCTCGACGGGGGCCAGCAAGGGCGGCATGACGGCCGTCTACCACAAGCGGTTCTACCCGCGGGACGTCGACGGCAGCGTCGTGTACGTGGCGCCGAACGACGTCAACAACAACGACGACCGCGCCTACGACAAGTTCTTCCAGACGGTCGGCTCCGACCCCGCGTGCCGCGCGAACGTCAAGGCGCTCGCGCGCAAGTTCCTCGAACGCCGCACCGAGATGCTCAAGCGCTTCAAGGCCGCCGCGGACGAGAACGGCTGGACGTTCGACATCCTGCGCACCCAGGACCGCGCGTTCGAGAACTCGGTGATGGACTACGAGTGGGGCTTCTGGCAGTACAGCCTGCAGTCCGCCTGCGCGGCGCTGCCGAACGCGAAGGACGCCACGGACGACCAGCTCTACGAGACGCTCGACAACATCTCCGGGCTCTCGTTCTACAGCGACCAGGGCCTCGCCCCGTACATCCCGTACTACTACCAGGCGGGGACGCAGCTGGGCTGGCCGACGCCGAAGTTCAAGCACCTGCGGCCGCTGCTGCGGTACGAGGACAGCTACCAGCCGCGCACCTACGTCCCGCGTGACATCGCCATGCGGTTCGACAACGGCCGTGCCATGCGCGACATCGACCGCTGGGTGCGCGGGAACGCCAACCACATGCTGTTCCTGTACGGCGCCAACGACCCGTGGGGTTCCGAGCCGTTCCGCCTCGGGCGCGGCAGCCGCGACTCGGCGGTCTACGTCGCTCCGGGCATGAACCACAGCGGCCGCCTCATCGCCAAGCTGCCCGGTGACCAGCAGACCAAGGCGATGTCCGACGTCAAGCGCTGGGCGGGCGTCGGAACCGGCATGCAGACCCTCAAGTCGGCCCCGATGGCCGACGACCCGCTCCAGCTCCAGCGCCCGCCGCTGTAGCCGGAAGCGCCTTTCGGCGAAGGACCGCGGTGTGCCGGTCCGTGCGTTGACCCCTCGCACGGACCGGCGCACCGCGTCCTGCGTTCAGGGGACGCTCAGCCACGCGGCGGTGTTGCCGGGAAGCAGGTCGCCGTAGAGGGGCGTGCTGGTCAGGAGCGGCGTGCCCTCGGGGAGGCGCACAGGGTTCTCGCCGCAGTTGAGGGCCAGGATCAGAGAACCGCGCCGGAAGAAGAGGGCGGTCTCGGGGGAGTCGAGCCACTCCAGGTCATCGGGGAGGCCGCCGTGCAGGCGGCGCCGCAGCGCGAGGGCCTCGCGGTACCAGCTCAGCATGGAGGACGGGTCGGACGCCTGCGCCTCGGCGGTCATCGACGCCCACCGCTCCGGCATCGGCAGCCACGGCCGGACGCCGTCAGGGGAGAAGCCATAAGGCTCGGCGCGGCCCGACCACGGCAGCGGTACCCGGCAGCCGTCGCGTCCTGCGGTCTGCCCGTTCGTGCGCTTGAAGATGGGGTCCTGCCTGGCGTCGTCAGGCAGATCCGTCACCTCGGGCAGTCCCAGTTCCTCGCCCTGGTACAGGTAGGCCGACCCGGGGAGCGCCAAGAGCAGCAGTAGCGCGGCCTTGGCTCTGGCGTGCCCGATGCCCTGGAAGCCGTCCCGCTGCTCGTAGCGGGTGACGTGGCGGACGGAGTCGTGGCTCGACAGCACCCATGTGGGGGCGGCGCCCATGGGGGCGACGGCCTTCAACGCTGCGTCGATCACTTCGCGGAACGCCATGGCCGACCACGGGGCAAGCTGCAGGTCGAACTGGAACACCTGGTGCAGTTCGTCTGGACGCAGGTAGAGGGCGAGGTCTTCCGGACCGTCCGTCCACACCTCGCCTATGGCCATGCGGTCGCCGTCGTACTCGTCGAGGATCTGGCGCCATCTCCGGTACACGTCGTGGACTTCCGGGCGGCTGTACATGGGCCCGTTCACCATGTCCCGGTCCTGGCCGCGGAGGTCGCGGAACGACTCGTCCTTGAACAGTCCGGCGGCGACGTCGATGCGGAAGCCGTCCACGCCGCGGTCGAGCCAGAACCGCAGGATGTCCTCGAACTCGTGCCGCACCTCGGGGTTGCGCCAGTTGAGGTCGGGCTGCTCGGGCGCGTACAGGTGCAGGTACCACTCGCCGTCGTCCAGCCGCGTCCAGGCGGGGCCGCCGAACGCCGACGGCCAGTCGTTCGGTGGGGCGGCCTCGCCGGGACGTTCCCCTGGCCTGCCGGCGCGGAAGATGTAGCGGGAGCGTGCGGGCGACCCGGGCGGAGCCGCGAGCGCCTCCCGGAACCAGCGATGCCGGTCGGAGGAGTGGTTCGGGACGATGTCGACGATCAGCCGCATCCCGTGGGCGTGCACGTCCGCCACGAGGGCGTCGAAATCGTCCAGCGTGCCGAACCGGGGATCGACGTCGCGGTAGTCGGCCACGTCGTAACCGCCGTCCGCCAGAGGGGAGGTGTAGAAGGGGGTGAGCCACAGCGCGTCTACACCGAGATCCCGCAGGTGGCCGAGCCGGGACCGGACCCCTTGGAGATCGCCTTCGCCGTTCCCGCCGGCGTCGGCGAAACTGCGGACGTAGATTTCGTACACGACGGCGTTGCGCCACCACGGGATTCGCGTCATACGGGGCGCTCTACCCGCTCACGTCGGGGCGTTCACCATGCTCTGCGCCGCCATGGTGAAGTAGGCCCAGAGCTGCTTCTCCAGGTCTTCCGGAAGCCCGAGCTCGTCCACCGCGACCCGCATGTGCCGCAGCCACGCGTCCCGCTCGGCCGCGCCGATGACGAAGGGCACGTGACGCATCCTCAGCCTCGGGTGCCCGCGCTGAGTGCTGTAGGTGTTGGGACCGCCCCAGTACTGGATCAGGAAGAGCCGCAGCCTCTCCTCGGCGGGACCGAGGTCCTCCTCGGGATAGAGGGCGCGGAGGTCGGGGTCGTCCGCGACCCCCTGGTAGAAGCGGTGCACCAGCCGGTGGAAGGTCTCCTCGCCGCCGACCGCTTCGTAGAAGGTCACCTGTTCAGCCATAGCGCTCCCACCCTATGTGAGACGCGCCCTCTTCCTCACCTTGATCCACTGGGAAGGCGGCTAGGGCGCGGGGGTGGCGACCGTGACGCCCGCCTCGTCGAACGCCCGCTTGACGCGTTCGCGCAGCTCGCGGGCGATGTCGCCCTGCTTGCCCGGCGCCGTCTTGAGCACGACGCGGATCACGACGGCGTCGCCGGCGAGGGCCTGCACGCCCCACACCGACGGCTGCTCCAGGACGAGGTCGTGCCACGCCCCGTCCGCGGCCAGCTCGTCGGCGGTGGCCTGCAGGATCTCCTTGACCTTCTCGGTGTCCTCGTTGATGTCGACCGGGATGTCCAGGACGGCGCGTCCCCAGTTCTGCGACTCGTTCCCGACCTTCTTGATCTCGCCGTTCGGGACGTACCAGACGACGCCGTTGACGTCCCGCATGCGGGTGACCCGCAGCGTGACGGCCTCGACCGTCCCCTTGGCGCTGCCCACGTCGATGACGTCGCCGACGCCGTACTGGTCCTCCAGCAGCATGAACAGCCCGGCGAGGAAGTCCTTGACGATGTTCTGCGCGCCGAAGCCGACCGCGACGCCGATCACGCTGGCGCTGGCGAGGATGGGGGCGAGGTTGAGGCCGAGCGAGCCGAGGATGCTGAACGCGGCCGTGCCCATGATGATGATGGACGCGATGGAGCGCAGCACCGAGCCGAGCGTCTGGGCCCGCTGGGCGCGCCGCCTGTTGAGCAGCGCGGGACTGCCCTCGAAGACCGTCCGGGACCGCTCCCGGACCTTCTCCGACATCGTGCCCTCGGCCATCCGCAGCGTGACCTTGGTGATCATCCGGTGCGCGATGTTCTTCACGATCAGCGCGACCACGAAGGTCACGATGATCCACAGCAGCGTGGTGAGCGGCTTGTCCAGCCAGGTCGCCCAGAACTGGGTGAAGTCGGTGTTCTTCGAGATGTTCCAGACCAGCCGGCACGAGACGCTGGGGTCCGTGTTCTTGCAGGCGGCCTCGGGGGTGCCCTTCTCGGCCCAGGGCAGGAACGGCTTGGCGACCGGCGACACGGCGAGCGGCACGCTGATCGACGCGAACAGAGACATGGTGTGGCAGACCCTCCCCGGCCATTGCGGTTCCCCGCCAACTCGCCGTGGACCTGCGGCGGGTACGAGCCCGATCGTAGGGGACGGTTCCGACCGGTTCATACGAACGCCGGGGCCGGCGGCGGGGACCGGCCGGGGAGGGGGCCTGCCGGGCGAACGTGTCCCGCGGGGTCCGCGGCTGCCGCGCCCTTCGCCGCGGCCTCGCGGGACACGCCCGGCCTGGTGGGCGCCCTGCCGGCGGGCGCCCGGGTCGGTGACGGTGCTCGGGCTCGGGCCCGGAGTGAGTCAGCTCACCTCGCGGCGAGCGGCTGGAGGACGTGCGCCAGCTTGAGGGCCGCTCCGCCGACGTCGTCGACGCGGTGCATGCGCTCGCCCCAGGACCACCAGAAGTAGTGGTCCTTGGTCTCGGGGGCCGGCGCGCAGGTGACGTCCTCCGCGAGGCTCGCGGCCTCGGGGTTCACGACCCTCAGGAAGGCCGGCCCCGAGCGGGTCCTGACGACGCGCGCGACGAGGCCCCGCGTGTCGAGTTCGTGTTCCAGCTCTTCGAGGTAGCCGACGCGTCTGTCGCTGACCACCTTCGCACCCCCTCCATCGGCGGGCGGAGCGCCCGCGAGCACAGTGCCGGTCGATCCAGATGATCGACTCTCCGGATTCGCTCGATCACAACACGAGAGATTTCCAACACTCACACTGACCGGTCAAGGGGGCGGCCGGGGGCCGAAGAACCGGATTTCCCCACCTCAGGAGAAGTCCTCCTCCCTGCGGAGGAAAATTCTCTACCCACGGGGTGCGGAGCGCGTCCCGGCCCTCATCACTTCTCCGGAATCGCTTGGCGGGGACTGTGACGAGGATTACGCTGCGTGCGCAAGAGATTATCTGTTGTGGCCAAATCGACCGGTCGCCGCGGTCGGAACGGTCGTCCACCCCCCGAGGGGACGGCGTTCCGGCACGACCGGAGGAGGCGCCGGATGTCGGACCCCCCGCGGAGAGAAACGGACGTCGCTCGCCGGATCCGCGCGCACGCCCTGGCGCGAGGACGGGGCCCGGTGGCGATCGCGCAGGAGATCCACGAGCAGTGCGGGCCGCTGTTCGGGACCAGCCGGATCAAGGCGCACCGGCTGGCCCACGGCGTCGCGCTCTCCGACATCGTGGCGCAGGTCAAGGCGCTCTACGAGGTCGACGGCAAGCCGCCGCCGCGACTCGGGGAGACGCTGCTGTCCGCGTACGAGAGCGGCTACAAGCGACCCGGCCCGGAGTACCTGCACTACCTGTGCGCCGTCTACAGGGTGGAGCCCGACGCCCTCGACTACCAGAGTCCCTGCATCTGCGGCCGCGGGCACGCGACCCGGGCGGGCGCCGCGAGCGTCCCGCAGCCGCGCGCGCCGGACCAGCGTCCGGTACCCGACCCCGACGCCATCGTCGGGGCGATCGTGCCCAGGAGCGAGGAGCGCCCCTGGGCGACCGTCAACGACCTGCGGGGCCATGACCGCGCCGACGGCCCCCTGACCATTGATGTGGGAGAGGAGGACATCGTGCTTCGTAGGACCCTTCTGCAGCTGCTGGCCGGAGCGGGCGTGGCGCTCGACGGTCAGTTCCTTGGGGCCGTCGACAACCTGCGCCGCAAGATGGACGACACGCTCGTCGGCGCGACCGTCTCGCCGACCATGCTCGACCAGTGGGAGGAGACCACCTACGGCTACGGCCGGCAGTACCAGGCGACCCCGTCCCTCCGGATGCTCTGCGACGTGCTGCTCGACTTCAGCGAGGTGCGGCGCATGTGCGACAAGCGCCAGCCGGTCGAGCTGCAGGAACGCCTGTGCCGGATCGCCGCGCAGCTGTCCGGGCTGTCCGGGCTCATCATGATCAACCTGGGCGACCACCGGCTCGCCCGCTCGTTCTTCCGGACCGCGCGGACCGCCGCCGACGAGACCGGCGACCGCCAGCTGCGCGCCTGGGTGACCGTCCGCGAGTCGCTCGTGCCGATGTACTACGGCGACCCGCGCGAGGCGCTGCACCTGGCCCGCAAGGCGCAGGACCTCGCCGGCCGCACCCCCGGCGTCGCCGCCGCCATGGCCCCCGCCGTGGAGGCGCGCGCGCTCGGCATGCTGGCGATGCGCGGCCGCGGGGACGCCGCCCCCAGCGCCCGCCGCGCGCTCGTGCGCGGCCGCTCGGTGTTCGACCAGCTCTCCAAGACCGACACCTCCGACCTGGTGTTCGGGTTCACCGACCGCCAGATGGCCTTCTACGAGGGCGACACGTTCACCAACCTCGGCGACCACAGGCAGGGCGACGAGGTGCTCAGCCACGCCCTCACCCTGTACTCGCCCACCGACCGCGTCGACCTCACCCTGGTGCGGCTCGACCGGGCGATGTGCAAGCTGCACGCCGGCCACCCCGAGGCCGCGCTGACGGCCGGCCGGGAGGCCATCTTCGACCTGCCCGCCGACCACCGGTCCGACATCCTCGTGCACCGCGCCCGGCAGATCGGCGCGGCGGTCGCGACCAAGCACGGCCAGATCCCGGAGCTGCAGGACTTCTACGAGGCCCTCTCCGGCCCGTCCGTGAAGAGCCCCACCCAGGATCCGCCCGCCGCCGTCCGCCCGGGGGAACAGGTCTGACCGGGATGAGCGCCGACAACGCCTCCTGGCAGGGCCACCCCACGCTCGTCCGGCTCGAGGACGATCCCCCCGAATGGCGCTACGGCGACCTGCGGATCCGCCGGTACCACGCGACCGACCACGGCGTCGTCCTGGCCCTGCACCAGGAGGGCCTGGCCCAGGTCGGCCTGCGCCCCGGCGACGGCGTCTACTACGACCACGACTTCTTCCGCATGGAGGACATCTATCTCCGCAACAACGGCGAGTTCCTCGTCGGCGAGCTCGACGGCAGGGTGGTCGCGATGGGCGGCCTGCGCCGCGCCGACCTGATCCCGGGCGGCCACGCCCGCGCCTACGGCGGCTACGCCCCCGGCAACCCGACCCTCGACGTCGCCGAGATGGTGCGCCTGCGCGTCCTGCCGGCGGTCCAGCGCCGGGGCTACGGCACCGCACTGGTCCAGGCACTGGAGGAACGCGCGGTGGAGTACGGCTACCGCATCCTGCGCGCCGACACCACCGAGTTCCAGTCCCCCGCCCTGGCCCTCTACCGCAAGTTCGGCTGGACGGAGACCCGCCGCGAAACCATAGGCGGAATAGTCAACATCTACATCCAAAAGCCACTGCGCTGACACGTGTAGCAGTGCTCTTCTCCACCAGAGAAGAGCACTGCCACAACCCCCACCTGACAACCGCGCCCGCCTCCGAAGACAGGCTCAAGCGGACCGCAACCTGCTCGCGCAGCGAGCCCAAGCAATGCCAGCAGGCGCCCCCAGCACCAGGCGTTGGAAGCCCGCCACCCCCAACGGCGGAGAGCTGACAGCGACAAATGCCGTCACGGCGCCAACCCCGGCCTTAAGAGCAACCACCCAACAACCTGAGAAGTCGCGATCGCGTCCGAAGGCAGGTTCAAGCGAAGCAAGAACCTGATCGCGCAGCGAGCCGCCAAGGCGAGTCGGAGCGATGCCAGCGATCGCCGCAGTGCCCGACGATGGAGGGCCCTCAGGCCCGAAGGAGGAGGGCACTGCCATAGGCACAGCGATCGCCCGCAGTGATCGACGATGGAGGGCCCTCAGGGCCCGAAGGAGGAGAGCACTGCCATAGGCACGAGACCGGTCTGGGCGGCCAGGAAGGTGAGGGTGTCGGCGGTGAGGTCGGCCGAGCGGGTCACCGAGCGGGCGGCGTGGCCCACCTCGGCTTCGTCGCGCAGGAGGATCGGGGCTTCGGACGTGGTCGCGTGCTGGAGGGCGGCGCACATCTTGCGGGCGTGGAGGGGGTCCACGCGGGTGTCGCTGCCGAACGTGGTGAACAGGACGGCCGGGTAGGCGGTGCCGGGGCTGACGCGGTGGTAGGGCGAGTAGCCGATGAGCCAGCCGAACTCCTCGGGGTCGTCGGCCGTCCCGTACTCGTCGTTCCAGGTCTGGCCGAGGCCGAAGCGCTCGTAGCGGACCATGTCCAGGAGCGGCGCGGAGCACACCACCGCCCGGTAGAGGTCGGGGCGCTGGGTGAGGGCGGCGCCGACGAGGAGGCCGCCGTTGGAGCCGCCGGAGATCGCGAGCTGGGACGGCGTGGTGAGGCCGTCCGCGATCAGCTTCTCGGCGGCGGCGTGGAAGTCGTCGAAGACGTTCTGCTTGCGGTCCCGCATGCCGGCGCGGTGCCACTGCTCGCCTTCCTCGGAGCCGCCGCGCAGGTTGGCGACCGCGTAGACGCCGCCGGCCTCGACCCACGCGAGGATGCTCGCCGAGTAGGACGGCGTGAGCGAGATGTTGAACCCGCCGTAGCCGTAGAGGATCGCGGGGCGCGGCCCGGTCAGGCCCGGACGGGACGAGACGAGCATGCGCACCTGCGTCCCGTCCCGGGAGGTGTAGACGACCTGGCGCGTCTCGATCTCGGGGACGTCGACCGTGCCCGGCGCGGACGCCCACGGCGTCGTCTCGCCGGTGCGCGCGTCGTAGCGCAGGACGGAGGAGGGGGTCACGCCGTCGGTGTAGCCGAACCAGGCCTCGTGCCCGCCCTCGGGCCGCTCGACGATGCCGCCGATGGAACCGAGGCCGGGGGTCGGGACGGCGCCGAGCCGCTCCCCGGACGCCAGGTCGTGGACGGTGATCTCACTGATCGCGTGGCGGGTCCACCCGGCGAGCAGGACGGGGCGCTCCAGGCCGTCCAGGATCGCGAAGTCGGTCAGGACGGCCTCGGCGTCCTGGGGGAGCAGGTCCCGCCACGTCTCGTAGGAGAGGTCGGACGGGTCGGCGACGCACAGGCGGGACCGGGGCGCGTCGCGGTCGGTGAAGACGTAGGCGCGGCCGTCGCGGCCCACGTGGACGCCGGTGGAGGCGTCGACGCCCTCCTGCACGGCCCGCAGCGCGGGCGCCTCGGGGGCGGACGCGGTCAGGTCGGCGATCCACAGGTCGTTGCGGGGCGCGGTGCCCTGCGACGCGGAGATCGTGAGCCAGCGGCCGTCGCGGCTGACGCCGACCCCGTAGTAGTTGGTCTTGTCCAGGCCGTCGCCGAAGACCAGCACGTCGTGGGCGTCGGGTTCGGTGCCGACGCGGTGCAGGTAGACGCGGCGGTGGTACTGCTCCTCGCCCGCCGGGACGTCCTCCGCGGGCAGGCGGCGCGTGTAGTAGTACGCCTCGCCGCCCGGCAGCCAGGCCACCGAGGAGTACCGGGCCCGGTCGATGGGCCCCTCCACCCGGTCTCCCGTGGCGACGTCGATGACGTACAGCAGCGACTCCTCGTCGCCGCCGGTCGACACCTTGTACGCGAGGAGGCGGCCCTCCTTGTCGGGCTGCCAGCCGTCCAGCGTCGTCGTCCCGGCGGGGTCGAGGGCCATGGGGTCGACCAGGGCGCGTTCGGAGCCGTCGGGGTCGACGGTGTAGAGCACCGGGTGCTCCTGGTCGGCGGAGCGGCGGGTGAAGAAGCGCCGCTGGCCCCGCCACACGGGGGCTCCGACGCTTCCCGCGCCGAGCAGTTCGAGCAGGCGGGCCCGCAGGGCGTCCCGGCCGGGCAGCGTGTCGATGGTCTCGTGGAAGAGCCGGTCCTGCGCGGCGCGCCACTCGGCGGTCTCGGCGCTGTCCGGGTCCTCCAGCCAGCGGTAGGGGTCGGCGACCCGGTGGCCGTGGATGTCCTCGACGATGTCCTGGCGCTGCGCGGACGGATACGGCGTCATGGATGCACTTTATTGGGCGTTTAGCGCTGCCCGCCCCGGTACTCCCCGCGGGTTCCGTGTTCGAGCGGTGTGCGGATGGGGATTATTGGGGTAGCGGACGACCTCCCTCAGACGCCACACTGATTCTGGTCGGTTCGCCCCTGGGGAGGTCCTCATGGCGAGTGCGCAGGTGCCGGAGACGATAATCGGGCCTCGGTGGGAGGCGCGCTGCGCCGCGACCACCGAGGCGAACGCAGAACGCGGCCCGGCGGAGGGCGTCTGATGCGACAGGTCCTCCTCCTCAACGCGACGTACGAACCCCTCACCACGCTTCCTCTGCGGAGGGCGGTCTGCCTCGTGCTTCGCGAGAAGGCGGAGATCGTCCATCACGACACCTCCGGTGCCGTGCTCCACTCGGCCACGATGACGGTCGAGATCCCGTCCGTCATCCGGCTCCGCCGCTACGTCCGCATCCCCTTTCGCACCCGCGTGCCCCTGACCCGCGCGGCGCTGATGCGCCGCGACAACTTCCGCTGCGTCTACTGCGGGCGCCGCGCCGAGACGATCGACCACGTCCATCCGCGCAGCCGAGGCGGCCAGCACGTGTGGGAGAACTGCGTGGCCTCCTGCATGACGTGCAACCACAGCAAGGCCGACCGCCTGCTGTCGGAGCTGGGCTGGACGCTCAGCGTCACCCCGGCCGTTCCGAGGGGCGCGCACTGGCGGCTCATCGGCCTCGTCAACGACGGCGACCCGCAGTGGGCCGCCTATGTCACCGAGCCCGCGGCCTGACGCGCACACCGGGGGGACGTATCCTGGGGGCGTGCCTCGCTATGACTACCGCTGCCGCGCGTGCGGGTCGACCTTCGAGGTCTCCCGCCCGATGATCAACGCGTCCGACCCGGCCCCGTGCCCGGACGGCCACGACGACACCGTCAAGCTCCTGTCCACGGTCGCCGTCACCGGCTCCTCCCGCGGTGGGGCTCCCCAGCCGCCGCCGAGCGGGGGCGGGGGCTGCTGTGGCGGGGGCTGCTGCTCCTGACCGCCGACCCGCTCTGTTGCCGACCGGTCAGTGCCTGACCGGTCAACCGGCCTGGGCCGCGCGCAGCGCCTTGCCGGTCGCGGCGACGTCGTAGTCCCGCGGGACGCCCTGGAGCAGCACGAGGTGTCCGGGAATGTGGTCGCTGCGCTTCGCCGCGATCGCCTGGTAGGCGTCCGAGTTGTACCAGTCGCGGGCCTTGTCCATGTCGGGGAACTCGATGATGACGTAGGCGCCGTCGAACGGGCCCTCGACCACCTCGGTCTCGCTGGCATGCACGATGAACCGGCCGCCGAACGGGTCCATGGTCTCCTGGATGCTCTCCATGTAGACGAAGACGTCCTCGGGCAGCGGCGGCTGGGGGGTCATGTGGGCGAGGGCGTAGGCGGTCATCGCGGTCTCCTTCAGTGGTGGGGCCGGGCCTGGTTCGCCCGACACCCACCACTTTGCCCTAGGCGGGGAATGACCGCGATTACCCGCCTGGTAACCGCTCAGCCGTTGAGGCGGTCGAGCTGGGAGACGTCGCGCGCGGCGCCGGTCGAGGCGGACGTGGCCATCGCGGCGTAGGCGCGCAGGGCGGCGCTCACCGGGCGGTGGCGGTCGCGGGGCCGGTAGCCGCCGAGGTCGGCGAGCAGCTTCTCGCGGCGGATCTCCAGCTCGTCGGCCGGGACGTCCAGCTCCAGCACGCGGTTCGGGATGTCGATCACGACGCGGTCGCCGTCCTCGACGAGGGCGATGATCCCGCCGCCCGCGGCCTCGGGGGAGGCGTGCCCGATGGAGAGCCCGGACGTGCCGCCGGAGAACCGGCCGTCGGTGATCAGCGCGCACGCCTTGCCGAGCCCGCGGCCCTTGAGGAAGCTCGTCGGGTACAGCATCTCCTGCATGCCGGGCCCGCCCTTCGGGCCCTCGTAGCGGATCACGATGACGTCGCCGGCCTTGATCTTGCCGCCGAGGATGCCCTCGACGGCGTCGTCCTGCGACTCGAAGACGACGGCGGGGCCGGTGAAGGTCCACAGCTCCTCGTCCACCCCGGCGGTCTTGACGATCGCGCCGTCGGGGGCGATGTTGCCGCGCAGGACGGCCAGGCCGCCGTCGGCGGTGTAGGCGTGCTCGGCGGAGCGGATGCAGCCGTTCTCGCGGTCGAGGTCGAGCGACTCCCAGCGGGCGCTCTGCGAGAACGCCGAGGTGCTGCGGACGCCGCCGGGCGCGGCGTGGAACAGCTCGACGGCCTCCGGCAGGACGTCGGGGGAGCGGACGTCCCACTTGGCGAGGAACTCGTCGAGGGACGCGGAGTGGACCGAGTGGGCCGACGCGTTCAGCAGGCCGGCGCGGTTCAGCTCGCCCAGCAGGGCCGGGATGCCGCCGGCACGGTGGCAGTCCTCGACGTGGTACTTGGCGGTGGCGGGGGCCAGCTTGCAGACGCACGGGACGCGGCGGGAGATCGCGTCGATGTCGGCGAGCCCGAAGTCGACGCCGCCCTCGGTGGCGGCGGCGAGCAGGTGCAGGATCGTGTTGGTGGACCCGCCCATCGCGACGTCGAGGACCATGGCGTTCTCGAACGCCTCGCGGGTGGCGATGTTCAGCGGCAGGACGGACTCGTCGTCGCCGTCGTAGTAGCGCTTGGCGATCTCGACCACGGTGCGGCCGGCGTCCTCGTAGAGGCGGCGGCGGGCGGTGTGGGTGGCGAGGACGGTCCCGTTGCCGGGCAGCGCCAGCCCGATCGCCTCGGTGAGGCAGTTCATCGAGTTGGCGGTGAACATGCCCGAGCAGGAACCGCAGGTCGGGCAGGCGCTCTCCTCCATCTCCAGCAGCTTGTCCTCCGGCATGGAGGCGTCGGCCGAGGCGATGATCGGGTCGATCAGGTCGAGCTTGTTGCCGCCCATGACGCCCTCGACGGGCTTGCCGGCCTCCATCGGGCCGCCGGAGACGAACACGGTCGGGATGTTCAGGCGCAGCGCGGCCAGCAGCATCCCCGGGGTGATCTTGTCGCAGTTGGAGACGCAGACCAGGGCGTCGGCGCAGTGCGCGTTGACCATGTACTCGATCGCGTCGGCGATCACCTCGCGGGAGGGCAGCGAGTACAGCATGCCGTCGTGGCCCATCGCGATGCCGTCGTCGACCGCGATCGTGTTGAACTCGCGGGGCACGCCGCCGGCCTCCCGGACGGCGCCGGCGACGACCTTGCCGACCTCGTCGAGGTGGACGTGGCCGGGCACGAACTGGGTGAAGCTGTTGGCCACCGCGACGATCGGCTTGCCGAAGTCCTCGCGTTCCACGCCGCTGGCCCGCATGAGCGCGCGGGCGCCCGCCATGTTCCTGCCATGGGTGACCGTGCGTGACCTGAGCGGTGGCATTTCGACCTCTCCAAACCTGGGACGTGCGGGGACGACGGGCCGCGCATGGTTCGGCGTGGGCGGGCGGGTCGCCTGGAAGGGATACGCGCAGCGGCGGGTCGCGGCGCTGCCGCCGGCTCAGCGGAGGTCGCGCCCGGGCCGGCCCGTGGCCTTCGATGCTACCAACCGCAGGAGGGCAGGAAAAAAGCCGGGACGACGGTGTCCCGGCTTTGCGGCGGGCGGCCCGGATCGGGGCCGCCCTAGGCCTCAGTCGGGGTACTTCGGCGGCAGGGCGTCCTCGGCCGCCTGGAAGATGCGCTGCACGTCGCTCTCGGTGAGGATCTTCGGACGGCGGCGCAGGTACGAGCGCGCCCGGTTGCCCGCGTAGACGTCGACGTCGCGCACCCGCATGACCTTCCACGGGATGGACGGGCCGTAGATCGCCACGGAGGGCTGCACCGGCACGTCGAAGCCGACCCGCTCGGCGAGGATGATGCTCGCCATCTGGGCCTCCCAGCGCGCCTCGTCCAGCCGGTCCTTCTTGTTGAAGGGGCCGTGGAAGAGCTTGAGGTGGGACATGGTGCGCACGGGGAGGCGCTTGTCCCACTTCTCCGAGTCGATGGCGTAGACGCCGCTCGGCCCGATGACCAGGTGGTCGATCCGCCCGTCGCTGACGCCCTCGTCGTCGCGGGGGACCGCCCGCGCGTGCAGCACGAGGTATCCGTTGCGCCGCAGGGACTTCAGTTGCCGCTCGGTGCGCCGTTCCGCCGCCGAGGACTTCTGCCAGGCGGTCACGGTGGAGCTCTTGCGGGACTGCCGCACGTAGTCGCCGATGACGACGAGCACCGCGACCGTCAGCCCGAGCCGCCAGCTGGTCAGGGCGAGGGCGGCGGCGCCGGCGACGACCGCCGCGCCGATCCGGTACGCCCAGCGCCGGATCTTCGGATCGTCGAGCATCGCCGCGGCGGCGCTCGCCTCCAGCCGCTCCTTCACCGGGGGCTGGTCATCGTGCTCACGCGTCTCATCGAGTTCACGAATGTCATCGTGTTCATGAGTGTCATCGTGCTCACGCGCCTCCTCGGACTCGGGTCGCGCCCTGGCATTCTGCGTGTTGCCCCGCTCCATGGTCGCCATGGTGACGCTCCGTGTTCCTTTCCCTTCGGGGGCATGATCCTCCGTGCGCAGAGTAATCATCGGGAGGGTGGGCGACCAGTCATGCCGGGTTAATGTTTTGTCGCCCCACGTCAGTGATTCTCTTACGGCACGGTCGGGTAGGCCAGTATTAATCTCCTTCCGCCGCTGGTGTCGTGTGTGCCCTCTTTGATGCCCGCGCACACGGCGTCTAGCGTTCCGGATCGTGACACAGATTCATGACCTCAGCGCCACACGCATGGCCGCCGCCGTCCGCGCCCGGGACGTCTCCCCGGTCGAGATCGCCGACCACTACCTGGCCCGCATCGAACGGCTGGACGAGCAGGTGGGCGCCTACGTGACGGTCACCGCCGACCGCGCCCGCGAGGAGGCGCGCCGCGCCGAGAAGGCGGTGCTGGAGACGGCGGACGCGGCGGAGCTGCCGCCGCTGCACGGCGTCCCGGTGCCGATCAAGGACCTGAACATGGTGGACGGCGTCCGGATGACGTTCGGCTCGGCGGTCTACGCCGACCTGACCGGGTTCGCCGACGACCACGTGGTGGCCAAGCTCGCGGCGGCCGGGACGGTGCTGCTCGGCAAGACCGCGTCCCCCGAGTTCGGGCTGCCCTGCTACACCGAGGGCGCCGTGTCGCCCCCGGCCCGCACGCCGTGGGACCCGTCCCGGTCGGCCGGCGGTTCGAGCGGCGGGGCCGCGGCGGCGGTCGCGTCCGGGCTGGCGCCGATCGCGCAGGGCAGCGACGGCGGCGGCTCGATCCGGATCCCGAGCAGCGTGTGCGGGCTGTTCGGGATCAAGCCGACCCGCGGCCGGATCTCCCAGGGACCGGTCATCCCCGACCTGTTCGGCCTCTCCACCAACGGGCCGATCGCGCGGACCGTCCGCGACGCCGCCCTCATGCTGGACGTCATGGCGGGCCCCATGCCCGGCGACCTGTACCGGGCGCCGGAGGCGGACGGGCCGTTCCTCGCCCGCGCCGACCGCGCGCCGGGCCGGCTGCGGATCGCGCGGAGCCTCCGGCCGCCGGTGCCGGACGTCGAGGTCCACCCCGACTGCGTCGCCGCGTACGAGGACGCGTCCGCCCTCCTCGAGGAGCTCGGCCACGAGGTCGTGGAGCTGCCGGAGGTGCTCGGCTCCGATCTCGTCCCGCACTTCGCGACGCTGTGGGGCGTGATGGCGACGATGACGCCCGTCCCCGAGGGGAGCGAGGAGCTGCTCCAGCCGCTGACCCGCTGGCTGCGCGGCTACGGCGAGAAGACGACGGCGCCGCAGCTGTTCCAGGCCCACGCCGCGCTCCAGGGGGCGCTGCGCGCGGCGTTCCCGGTGATGGACGAGTTCGACGCGATCCTGCACCCCACGCTCGCCATGCCGCCGGTGCCGGTCGGCTACTTCCACGACCAGGACCCGGAGGAGAACTTCCGGCGGCAGACGCACTTCACCCCGTTCTGCGCCATGTACAACATCTCGGGGCAGCCCGCGGTGAACGTCCCGCTGCACTGGAACGCCGAGGGACTGCCCATCGGGGTCATGCTCGCCGGGCGGCTCGGCGGGGAGGGCACGCTGATCTCGCTGTCCGCGCAGCTGGAGGAGGCCCGCCCCTGGATCGGCCGCAAGCCCCCGGTCTGGACGGCGTGACGCGCCCCGCACCGGGCATGGTGCAGGCGTGGCTGACGACGAACTGATCAGACTGGCCGGGCTGCACGGCGTCGCGACGCGCTACGAGGACTGGCGGGGACGGGAGACGGAGGTCACGCGCGACACGCTCGCCGCCGTCCTCGCGGCCCTCGGGGTGGACGCCTCCACCCCCTCCGCCGTCCGGGCGGAGCTCGACCGCCACCGGGAGCGGGCGCGGGAGCTCCCGCCGGCCGTCGTCGTCCGCCGGGCCGGCGCCGGCACCGCCGGGCGGATCCGCGCCGCGCTCGGCGGCCACCTGGACGGCGCCGCCGAGGTGGAGATCGAGACCGGCACGGACGAGGTCCTGGCGCCGCAGCGCGCCCACGTGCCGCCCGCCGAGCGCTCCTTCGAGCCCCTGTACGGGCTCGCGGACGTCCCTCCCGGCTGGCGCGGCCTGCGCGTCCGGAACGGGGAGCGGACGCGGTACACGCAACTGCTGGTGGCGCCCGGCGCGCTGCGCCCGCCGCCGAGGATGTGGGGGTTCACGGCGCAGCTGTACTCGGTGCGCTCCGCCGCGTCGTGGGGGCTCGGCGACCTGCGCGACCTGGCGGACCTCGCGGACTGGAGCGGCCGGGAGCTCGGCGCGGGCTTCGTGCTGGTCAATCCGCTGCACGCGACCGAGCCCGTCCCGCCGATCGGGGCGTCCCCGTACTCGCCGATGAGCCGCCGCTTCCCCTCGCCGCTCTATCTGCGGATCGAGGACATGCCCGAGTACGCCGAGCTGCCCGCCGCGGACCGGGAGCGGTTCGAGGCCGTCGCCGCCAAGCTGCGCGCCCAGGCGGGCCTGCTGGACCGGGACACCGTGTGGGCCGCGAAGCTGGAGGCTCTGGAGGCGATGCACCGCCGCCGCCGGGACCGCGACCCGGATTTCGAGGAGTTCCGGCGGAGGGAGGGCGCCGCCCTCGCGAGCTTCTCGACGTGGTGCGCCATCAGCGAGGAGCAGGGGTCCACGGACTGGCGGCGCTGGCCGTCCGGGCTGCGGAGCGCCCACGACCACGGAGTGGTGGACGCCCCCCGGTACCACGCCCGCGCCGGCTTCCACGAGTGGCTCCAGTGGAGGCTGGACGGGCAGCTCGCGGAGGCGCAGCGCACGGCCCGGGACGCCGGGATGCCCCTCGGGATCGTCCACGACCTGGCGGTCGGGGTGCCGCACGGCAGCGCCGACGCCTGGATGTACCGCGACTCCTGCGCGGCCGGGATGAGCGTCGGCGCGCCTCCCGACGAGTTCAACCAGCGCGGGCAGGACTGGGGGCAGCAGCCGTGGCGGCCGGGCGCGCTCGCCCTCGACGCCTACCGGCCCTTCCGCGAGATGGCCGCCGCCGCGCTGCGGCACGCCGGCGGGATCCGCCTGGACCACGCGATGCAGGTGTCGCGCCTGTGGTGGGTGCCCGAGGGGGCGTCCCCCGCCGACGGCACCTACGTCCGCTACGACCGCGACGCGCTGCTCGGATCGCTGGCCTGGGAGGCCGAGCGCTTCGGCGCCGTCGTCGTCGGGGAGGACCTCGGCACCGTCGAGCCGGAGGTCCGGGAGGCGCTGGCCGACAGCGGCGTCCTCGGCACGTCCCTGCTGTGGTTCGAACGGGACGAGCGGGGCCGGCCCAAGCCGCCGGGCCGGTGGCGGGAGCTGTCCCTGGCGACCGTCGGCACCCACGACATGCCGCCGATCACCGGGTTCGTGCACGGCGACCACATCGACCTGCGCGACCGCCTCGGGCTGCTCACCCGTCCCCGCGCCGAGGAGGAGGACGACCACCGCCGCCAGCTGGCCGACTGGCTCGCCGTGCTGCACGCCGAGGGCCTGCTGGCCGCCGAGCCGGCCGTGGTCGTGCGGGCGCTGGCGGACGGCTCCGGCGCCTACGACGAGGAGATCGTCACCGGGCTGCAGGAGTTCCTCACCCGGACGCCCGCCCGTCTCATCGGCGTCTCCCTGGCCGACGCCGTGGGCGAGCGCCGCACCCAGAACCAGCCGGGCACCGTCGACGAGTACCCGAACTGGCGGGTCCCGCTGGGGGACGTGGAGGGCCGCCCCGTCCTCCTGGACGACCTCAGGAACCGCGGGACGCTCAGGCTCTTCAGGCGAGCGTCGACGTGATGCGCTCGGTGACGTCGCGCAGGAGCGTGTCGGGGCGCAGGTCGGCGGCGGCGATCGCCGAGAGGACGGCCGGCAGGCCCGGCAGGGGGTAGGAGTCGTCGTCCGCCAATGCGGACTTGCCCAGCGGATGCCGGGCCAGGGACCTGCGGGCGCGGGTCCAGGCGGCCTGGACCTCCTCGGGCGAGGGGACGCCGAACCCGTGGCCGACCGGCGCGGCGTGCCGCAGCTTCACCAGGGCGCCGTCGGCGAAGTCGGCGGCGAGCCGGCAGCGGTCGCTGAGGTCGGCGCGGACGAGGCCGTCCAGGCGGGTCATGACCGTGCAGGGGGTGCGGCAGCGGGCGGCGCAGTCGCCGAGCGCGGCCGAGACCTGGCTGTGCTGGCGGTCGAGGTAGGCGCGCCAGCCGGACGGCGGCTCCTTGGCGACCCGCAGGGTGCGCTCGCAGGCGGAGCGCTCCGGCCGGGTGTGGTCGCACATGCGGACCGCCCCCGGCTCGACGGGGACGCCGAACCGGCTGCCCTCGCCGCGCACGGCGGAACCGATCAGCGCCGGGTCGCCCGCGTGGCCGAGGACGGGCTCCCAGGCCAGCATCGGCAGGTACTCGCCGGCGATGTGGACGGCGGCGACGAGCGCGGCCATGTCGCGGCGGTGCCAGCGGATCGCGATGACCTCCAGCAGCAGCGAGTACGCGGGCCGGAGGCTGGCGAGCGCCCCGCGGGGGTGTTCCCGCGGGGCCTGCGGCATGCGGCTGGCGCGGGCCCGGTCGAGGAGGTCCCGCGGGACCTCGCCGGCCTCCTCGGGCATGCCGAAGTCCTCGGCGTCCAGGTCCAGGACGCGCTGCCCGAACGCGCACAGCGCCGCGACCGGCGCGGAGCGGCCGTCCGCGGCCAGGGTGCCCTGGCTCAGCAGCGCCTCCAGATCGCCGAAGGCGTAGCGCCGCGCCAGCGCCGTCAGAACGTCGCGAGCCGTCTCCACTTCGTCCCCTCCCCGTGACCATGCAACGATCGCATGGTCACGGGGCCTTTGGGCCGGTTCGCTGGGACAGGCGCGGCCGGGTCAGGCCGAGGCGGCGTCCTTCGCGCGGGCGCGCAGGGCGCGCGCGACGCCGTCGCGCCCCTCCGACAGCAGCCGCCGCAGCGCCGCCGGCGGGTCGTTCTCCGCGATGTAGGCGTCGGTGCGGTCGACCGTGGACTGCTCGATCACCAGGAACGGGTAGGCGACCTCGGCGAACGTCTGGGACATGTCGCTGGTCCACTCCTTCCACACGCGCCCGACCTCGGCGAAGTACCGGTCGACATAGGGGACGAGCAGCGCGGCCTGGTCAGGCTCGACGAAGCCGCCGAGCGTCGCCCGGAAGACGGCGTTCGGCAGGTCGCCCGCGATGATCCGCTCCCAGGCGGCCGCCTTGGCCTCGGGGGTGGGGATCGCGGCCTTGCAGGCGGCGGCGTGCCGCTCCCCGGCGGCGGTGCGGTCCCGCTCGTGCTCGGCGTCGATCTCGGCCTCGCCCGCCTTGCCGGTGGTGACGAGGCGGCGCAGCAGCGCCCAGCGCAGGTCGGTGTCGACGGTGAGGCCGTCGAGGACCTGCGAGCCGTCCAGCAGGCCCTGGACGAACGCCAGGTGCTCGCCGGTGACCGCCGACCCGGTGAACGCCAGGGTGTAGGCCAGCTGGAGGTCCGAGCCGGGCTCGGCCTCGCGCGCCAGGTCCGCCAGGGTGTCGGCCATCAGGGCGAGGCCCTCCTCGCGCCACCCCGGGTCGGCGTACTGCTGGACGGCGGTGCGCGCCTGCCGCAGCAGCGTCTGGGTGACCGAGATGTCGGTGACGCCGCGGATCCCCTTGACGACGAGCCGGACGTAGTCGCGCGTCGCCATCTCGGCGTCGCGGGTCATGTCCCACGCCGCCGACCAGCACAGGGCGCGCGGCAGGCTGTCCCTGACCTCGCCGATGTCCTCGATCAGCGTCTTCAGGGAGTGCTCGTCCAGGCGGACCTTGGCGTAGGTGAGGTCGTCGTCGTTGACCAGGACCAGGTCGGGCTGCTTCTTGCCGACGAGCTGCGGGACCTCGGTACGGGCCCCGACCACGTCCAGTTCGACCCGGTCGCGCCGCACGAGTCCGTCGGCGGTCTTGTCGTACAGGCCGATGGCCAGGCGGTGCGCGCGCAGCGTCGGGTAGTCGGCCTTGGCCTCCTGGAGGACGGTGAACGAGGAGAAGTTCCCCACGCCGTCGACCTCGTACTCGGGCCGCATGGTGTTGACCCCGGCGGTCTCCAGCCACTCCTTCGACCAGGACGCCAGGTCGCGGCCGGACGTCTCCTCCAGCGCCCCCAGCAGGTCGGTGAGGACGGTGTTGCCCCACGCGTGCCGGTCGAAGTAGCGCCGCACGCCCTCCAGGAAGTTGTCGAGGCCGACATAGGCCACGAGCTGCTTCAGGACGGACGCGCCCTTGGCGTAGGTGATCCCGTCGAAGTTCACCTCGACCGCGCGGATGTCGGGGATGTCGGCGGAGATCGGGTGGGTGGACGGCAGCTGGTCCTGCCGGTAGGCCCACGCCTTCTCCAGGTTCGCGAACGTCGTCCACGAGCCCTTCCACTTGGTGGCCTCCGCCTGGCACAGGACGCTCATGTACGTGGCGAACGACTCGTTCAGCCAGAGGTCGTCCCACCAGCGCATGGTGACGAGGTCGCCGAACCACATGTGCGCCATCTCGTGCAGGATCGTCTCGGCGCGCCGCTCGTAGGCCGCGTCGGTCACCCGGGACCGGAAGACGTAGTCCTCCAGGAACGTCACGCAGCCCGCGTTCTCCATGGCGCCCGCGTTGAACTCGGGCACGAAGAGCTGGTCGTACTTCGAGAACGGGTACGGGCGGCCGAACACCTTCTCGAAGTAGCCGAAGCCCTGGCGGGTCACGTCGACGATCGCGTCGGCGTCGAGGTGCTCCGCCAGCGAGGCGCGGCAGTACACGCCGAGGGGGATGACGGTGCCGTCCTCACGGCGGTACTCGTCGCGGACGACGTGGTACGGCCCGGCCACGAGCGCGGTGATGTAGGTGGAGATCTGCGGCGTGGACAGGAAGTGCCACGTCCCGCCTCCGGCCGTCTCGGCGGCCTCGTTGGTGACGACCTCCCAGTTCTCCGGCGCCTTCACGGTCAGCTCGAAGGTGGCCTTGAGGTCGGGCTGGTCGAAGCAGGTGAACATGCGGTGCGCGTCGGCCGTCTCGAACTGCGAGTACAGGTAGACGCTGTCGTCGACCGGGTCGACGAACCGGTGCAGGCCCTCACCCGACCGGGAGTACGCGCAGTCGGCCACGACCCGCAGCTCGTTGTCGGCCGCCAGGCCCGGCAGCGGGATCCGGCCCTTCTCTGCGTCGTAGGACGCGGGGTCCAGGGACTCGCCGTTCAGGGTCACCTCCCGCACGACGGCGCCGTGCAGGTCGATGAAGGTCGACGCGCCGGTCTCGGCGCTCCCGAACCTGACCACGGTGGTGGAGCCGAACCGCTCCTCGCCCGTCGTGAGGTCCAGGTCGACCGCGTACGACGCGACGCTGAGCAGCCTGGCCCGTTCCCGCGCCTCGTCGCGCGTGAGGTTGCCTGCCACATGAACTCCTTGGTCGGCTTAAAGGCTTGGTGTCCCCATGTCTACCAACCGGACGACCCTACGGCCCGTCCGCCACGGACTTCGGCGACCTCTCGCCGACGGGAATCGGGACGAGCGCCCCCGGGTTGTCGCTTGAGGACATGCACACTCTCTAGGAGGCCACGTTGCCCGAGGACGCTCCCACACCCGTTGACTTCTGGTTCGACCCCCTCTGCCCCTGGGCGTGGATCACCTCCCGATGGATCCTGGAAGTGCAGGAGCAGCGGCCGATCGACGTGCGCTGGCATGTGATGAGCCTGGCCGTCCTCAACGAGGACAAGGACATCCCCGAGAACTACCGGCGGATGCTCGCCGACGCCTGGGGCCCCGTCCGCGTGTGCGTCGCCGCCGAGCAGAAGAACGGCCCCGAGGTGCTCGGGCGGCTCTACACCGAGCTGGGCACCCGCAGGCACCACGAGCGGCAGAAGTTCGACCGCGCGTTCTTCGAGGCGTCGCTGACCGCGGCGGGCCTCGACCCGGCCCTCGCGGACGCCGCCGAGTCCACCGACTACGACGACGCCGTGCGCGCCTCCCACAAGGACGGGATCGACCGCGTCGGCCAGGAGGTCGGCACCCCGGTGATCGAGGTCGAGGGCCACGCCTTCTTCGGCCCCGTCGTCACCCCGATCCCGCGCGGCGAGGCCGCCGTCAAGCTCTTCGACGGCGTCCTGGCGGTCGCGAGCACGCCCGGTTTCTTCGAGCTGAAGCGCACGAGGACGGAAGACCCGAGCTTCGACTGAGCCCCGCCCGGGGACGTCCCCGGGCGGTCTCGCCGGCGGGCCACACATCGGTTGCTATTGCGAGAATGTTGCAACTACGAGGTCTATGCCGACAAACTGGTCCTGCTGGCTGCAAAGAGGTAGGGGTGGTTGAGTCGTGCATGTACCGGACGGATTCATCGACGCGCCGGTCTCGCTCGCGGCGGGCGCCGTCGCGGTGGCCGGGGTCGGGGTCGCGCTGCGCGGCGCCCGGCGGGAACTGGACGACCGCACCGCGCCGCTCGCCGGGCTGACGGCCGCGTTCGTGTTCGCCGCGCAGATGCTCAACTTCCCGGTCGCGTCCGGGACGAGCGGGCATCTGCTCGGCGGCACGCTCGCCGCGATCCTCGTCGGGCCCTATACCGGCGTCCTGTGCGTGTCGGTGGTCCTGCTCATGCAGGCGCTGCTGTTCGCGGACGGGGGCCTGACCGCGCTGGGCGTCAACGTCACCACGATGGCGCTGGTCACGGTGGCCGTCGGCTACGGCCTGTTCCGGCTGCTGCTGCGGGTGCTGCCCAAGACGCGCGCGTCGGTGTCCGGGGCGTCGTTCGCCGCGGCCGTCGTCTCGGTGCCCGCCGCGGCCGTCGCCTTCACGCTGATCTACGCGGCCGGGGGGACGGCCGACGTCTCGATCGGGAAGGTCGCCGCCGCGATGATCGGCGTGCACGTGCTGATCGGCATCGGCGAGGCGCTGATCACCGCGGTGACCGTGTCGAGCGTGCTCGCCGTCCGGCCCGACCTGGTGCACGGGGCGCGCGGGCTGATGAAGCCGCTGGAGCTGCGCACGGGCGGGCGGAACGCCGCCGAACCGAAGCCGTCCCGGGCCTGAGGAGGACCACGATGACCACCAAGCGCTTCTTCGCCGGGTTCCTGCTCGTCTCCCTCGTCCTGGCCGGGATCGTCAGCTACTACGCCAGCGCGAACCCCGACGGCCTGGAGAAGGTCGCCGAGGACAAGGGCATCAGCGCCAAGGAGAAGGACCACTCGCTCAAGGACTCGCCGCTCGGCGACTACGGCGTCAAGGGCGTCGACGACGCGCGGCTGTCCGGCGGGCTGTCCGGCGTGATCGGCGTGGGCCTGGTCCTCCTCGTGGGCGGCGGGCTGTTCTGGACGGTCCGGGGGCGCGGCACGGCCGCCGACCGGACGGCTCCGGAGCGGGAGACCGAGGCGCCGTCCGAGCCGTCCCGGAAGGGCTGATGGGCGCGGGCCACGCGCACCGGCTCTACGTGCCGGGCGCCTCGCCGGTGCACCGGCTGCCGCCGCAGTGCAAGCTCGTCGCCGTCCTGGCGTTCGTGCTGCTGGTCGTCGCCACGCCGCGCGAGCGGATCTGGGCCTTCGGCGTGTACGCGCTGCTGCTCGCGGCGGTCACCGCGGCGGCCCGGATCCCGTTCGGGACGGTCGCGCGGCGGATCGTCATCGAGGTGCCGTTCGTCGCGTTCGCCTTCCTCATGCCGTTCGTCGCGAACGGCGAGAAGGTCACCGTCCTGGGGCTGCGGCTCAGCGAGAGCGGGCTGTGGGGCGCCTGGAACATCCTCGCCAAGGGCACCCTCGGTGTCGTCGCGTCGATCCTGCTGGCCGCGACGACCGAGCCGCGGCTGCTGCTGCTCGGCATCGAACGGCTGCGGATGCCGCAGCTCATCACGCAGATCGCCGGGTTCATGCTGCGCTACGGCGACGTCGTCGCCGCGGAGCTCGGCCGGATGAGGGTCGCGCGGGCGGCCCGCGGCTTCGAGGCCCGCGACATCCGCGCGACGGGGGTGCTCGCCCGATCCGTGGGCGCCCTGTTCCTGCGCTCCTACGAGCGCGGCGAGCGCGTCCACCTGGCCATGATCAGCCGCGGGTACGACGGCCGGATGCCCGCCGTCGACGGCGCGGGCGCGACCGCCGCGCAGTGGACGGCCGCCGCAGCGCTGCCCTCGGCCGCCGCGCTCGTCGCGCTGGCTGCTTGGATGGCCCCATGACCCTGTCGCTCGAGGTGAAGGGCCTCGCCTACGCGTATCCCGACGGAACGCAGGCGCTGTTCGGCGTCGACCTGGCGGTCGGGCGCGGGGAGCGCGTCGCGCTGCTCGGGCCGAACGGCGCCGGGAAGACCACGCTCGTCCTGCACCTGAACGGCATCCTGCACGGCGGCCTGGGCGAGGTCCGGGTGGGCGGCCTCGCCGTCGACCCGAAGGACAGGAAGGCGCTGCGGGAGATCCGCCGCCGCGTCGGGATCGTCTTCCAGGATCCCGACGACCAGCTGTTCATGCCGACCGTCCGGGAGGACGTCGCGTTCGGCCCCGCCAACCTCGGCCTGCGCGGCGAGGACCTGGACCGCCGGGTGCGGGACGCGCTCGCCCGCGTCGGCATGCTGGACGCCGCCGACCGCCCGCCGCAGCACCTCAGCTTCGGCCAGCGCCGCCGCGTCGCCGTCGCCACCGTCCTGGCGATGGAGCCGGAGATCCTCGTGCTGGACGAGCCGTCGTCCAACCTCGACCCGGCCAGCCGCCGCGAGCTCGCCGAGATCCTGCTGAGCCTGGACGTGACGGTCCTGATGGTCACGCACGACCTGCCGTACGCGGCCGAACTGTGCCCGCGGTCGGTGATCCTCTCCGGCGGGGTCATCGCGGCCGACCGGCCCACCCGCGAACTGCTCGGCGACGCCGGGCTGCTGGCGGCGCACCGCCTGGAGCTGCCCTTCGGGTTCGACCCGGCCGCGGCGCCGCGCTGACCGCCGCGCCCCCCGCAGCACCCTCCGCAGCATCCCCGCAGCGCCCCCTTGCCTTGCCCTGCCCCCGCGCCGATCGCCGGCACTTCGGCCGTTCCGCTTGCCTGCCCGGCCCCGCTCCGGGAGACTCGTGTCCTGACAGTGGTAACGGTTTTCATATCCAGAATGGGGGCATTCGTGAAGGTTGCGTTCGTCGGCAAGGGCGGCAGCGGCAAGACCACCCTGTCGGCGCTGTTCGTCCGCCATCTGGCCGGACGGGGGCTGCCCGTGGTCGCCATCGACGCCGACATCAACCAGCACCTCGGCGTGGCGCTCGGGCTCGACGAGGGTCGCGCCGCCAAGATCCCCGCGCTGGGCGACCGGCTCCCCGAGCTCAAGGAGCACCTGCGCGGCGCCAACCCGCGCATCTCCTCCGCGGAAGCGATGGTCAAGACCACCCCGCCCGGCTCCGGGTCGCGGCTGCTGCGGTTCCGCGGCGACGACCCCTTCCACGAGGCGGGCCAGGAGGTCGACGGCGTCACGCTGCTCGCCACCGGCCCGTTCAACGACGACGACCTCGGCGTGGCGTGCTACCACTCCAAGACCGGCGCGGTGGAGCTCTACCTCAACCACCTGGTGGACGGGGCGGGCGAGTACGTCGTCGTCGACATGACCGCCGGCGCCGACACGTTCGCCTCCGGGCTGTTCACGCGGTTCGACCTGATGTTCCTGGTCGCCGAGCCCACCCGCAAGGGCGTCGGCGTCTACCGGCAGTACACCGAGTACGCCCGCGACTACGACGTCGCCATCCGCGTCGTCGGCAACAAGGTGCAGTCGGAGGAGGACGTCGCCTACCTGCGCGAGCACGTCGGCGACGACCTGCTCACCTGGGTCGGCCAGTCCGCCGCCGTCCGGGCGCTGGAGCAGGGCCGTGAGGGCGTCGCGCTGGAGGACGGCAACACCGCCGCCCTCGACCGCATGCGCGCCGAGGTGGACGGCCGCGTCAAGGACTGGGACGAGTTCCAGCGGCAGGCCGTGGAGTTCCACGTCAAGAACGCGCGGAGCTGGGCCAGCCGGGCCGTCGGAGAGGACCTGGAGGCGCAGGTCGACCCCGGGTTCCGCTTCCCCGTCCCCGCCTCCTGAGCGCCTACAGCGGGTAGCGCGGGCCCTACCGGCGGAGACCGAACCGCACTACTCTGCCCGCCATGACGATGCGGCGGATGCTCGCGATGACGGGCGGCGCGGTGGTTCCCATGGCCCTCCTCGCCCTCCTCTTCGGAAACCAGTGGGTCGTCGAGCAGATCAACAGGAGCGACATCAGGTACGACGAGGGCATCGGACCGGTCGTATCGTGGCTGCTCACGCTCGCCTGGCGGCTCACGCCGATGGAAGGGCCCGGCGTGAAGGGGGCGTTCGCGGAGGACTTCAGCCTGCTCGTCTTCTTCGCCGTGCTGGTCGGGCTGGTCCTGGCGGGCGCCCGGCTGGCCGATCCGGAGCGCGGCCCGTTCGGCGCCCTGATCATCGGCTGGTGGGCGGCGGTCGTCGCGGGCGGCGTCTCCGGAATCGTGGCCGCCCCGCTGACCCGCTGGGCGTTCGAGTTCCACGACGGGTCGTTCGGCCGGACCTTCAGCTCCACGGTCGGCCAGGGCGCCTCCTTCGGCTTCGCCTTCGGCTGGCTGACCGGACCATGATCGACCGCAGGCGGGACGACGACGCCTGACCCGCGCGCGCGGGCCCGGCGGGGGCCTGCGACAATCGGGCGCATGCGCGTGTTTCTTGGATCCGACCATGCCGGCTTCGAACTGAAGGAGCACCTGGTCTCCTGGCTGAAGGCGAACGGGCATGAGGCCGTCGACTGCGGCGCGTTCGTGTACGACGCCGTGGACGACTACCCGCCGTTCGTCCTGCGGGCGGCCGAGCGGACGGTGGCGGAGCCGGGAGCGCTCGGCATCGTGATCGGCGGCTCCGGCAACGGCGAGGCGATCGCGGCGAACAAGGTCAAGGGCGCGCGTGCGGCCCTGGTCTGGAACGAGGACACCGCAACGCTCGCCCGCGAGCACAACGACGCGAACATCATCGCGCTCGGGGCGCGGCAGCACGACCTCGACACCGCGACCCGCTTCGTGGAGCTGTTCCTCGCGACGTCCTACTCCAAGGAGCCGCGCCACACCCGGCGGATCAGGATGCTCAGCGCCTACGAGCACTCCGGCGAGCTGCCCCCGCTGCCGCGCGAGGGCTGATCGGCCGCCCCGGCTAGGAGCCGTTCTCGGAGGGCCTGCGGGCGCCGCGCTTGTCGAGGCGGCGCCGCTCGTTCTTCTCGGCCTTGGTCCGCCTGCCGGTGTCGCCGGGCTTGCTCGGGTTCGATCCGGAGGCGGCGCCGGGTCCGGGGCCCGCCGCGGGCGGGCTCCCGCTCCCGGCGCGCGGGCGCGAGACGTCGCGGGCCCGCATCGCCGCGTCCACCGTGATCCGCATGCCCGGCTGGACCATGGGCCGCTCCCTCCGAGATAGTCGCAAAGCGACATCTACCCCGATTTCGCGTAGCACGATCGTGACAGTGCGTCACCGGTGCCCTCGGATACTGACCGACCGGGCGCATTGCTCGATACAGTGCCGGAGTCATGCTTCAACGTCTGGTGCAGCTGCTCCCGCCGCGTGTGCGTGCCGTGCTGCGCAGAGTTCCGTTCCTGGTCGTGCTCTACCGCTGGCTCAGGCGGGGCACCCTCACCCGGGACCGGTACGTCTTCGTGCCGCTGGCGCTCCTCGCGCTCGCGATCGGCATCGCCACGTCCGGCGACTCGCGCGGGCTGGCGCCGTCCGGCGCGCTGGTGCTGATCGTGGTGGTCGGCGGGCTGCTGCTGAAGGTGCGGAGCCTGGCCGCCCTGCTGGCCGTGGTGGCGGCGATGGCCGCCTACAACGTCTGGAAGGACGTCGCCGCCTTCGGGCTCGGCATGATCGCCACGCTGAGCATCACCGCGGTGCTCGCCGTCACCCTCGCCCGGACCCGCCAGCAGCTCGGCGTGCAGGGCCTGCGCGGCGACTCGATGCTGCTGGAGCTGCGCGACCGGCTCCGGCGGCACGGCGAGATGCCGCGGCTGCCCGACGGCTGGAACTCGCAGGTCGTGATGCTCCAGGCGGGAGGCTCCTCGTTCGGCGGCGACTTCGTGGTGTCGGCCTCCGACGGTGACACGCTGGAGGTCGCGCTGGTCGACGTGTCGGGCAAGGGCACCGACGCCGGAACCAGGGCGCTGATGCTCTCGGGGGCCTTCGGTGGCCTGCTTGGATCGGTCCAGCCCGAGAACTTCCTCCCCGCGTGCAACGTGTACCTGCACCGCCAGCAGTGGGACGAGGGCTTCGTGACGGCCGTCCACGTCGTGGTCGACCTGCGCACGGGGGAGTACACGGTCGAGTCGGCGGGGCACCCGCCCGCCGTCCAGTTCGACGCGGGCAGCGGCGCCTGGCGGGTCAGCTCGGCCAAGGGCGTGGTGCTGGGCGTGGTGCCCGACCTGAACTGCGTGCCCGAGCGGGGGCAGCTGCGTCCGGGCGACGCGCTGCTCCTGTACACCGACGGCCTGGTGGAGTCGCCCGGCAGCGACCTCGACGCCGGGATCGACCGGCTGCTCGGCGAGGCGGAGCGGCTCGTCCCGCAGGGGTTCGGCCGCGGCGCGCGGGAGCTGGTGGAGACCATGGCCGCGGCGCGCGACGACGACTGCGCCCTCGTCCTGATCTGGCGCACCTGACGAGCGCGGCCCTGAGGGCCGGGCTCAGCGCTTGTACTTTCCCTTGGCCTTGCCGTGCTTCGCCGCGTGCTTCGGCTTCGTCTTCGGCTTCTTCTCCTGCGCCTTCTGCTTCTGCTTCGGCTTCTGGACCGGCTTCTGCTTGGCGGTCTTCGCCAGGGGCCGCTTGGACGTTCCGGCCCTGACGGCGCTCGCCTTCTTCGACGGCGCGGCGGAGACCGCCGGCGCGGACGGGGCCGGCGTCCCCGGCGAGGACGGCGGAGGGGCCTTGGCGCCGGTGATCCCGAGGACGACCGCTCCGAGCAGGAGGGTGCCCGCCGCGGCCCCGGCGCCCGCCAGCAGACGCGCGCGGGTGGACGTCGTGGCGTCCGCCACGCCGAGCGGCGTGAACGCCCTGGTGTCGGTGTCCTCGGCGCCGGACCTCCGCGACGGCGTCGCGGGCACGGGCGTGGGGCGCCGCCGCCGTGAGTGCGGGGCGAGGGAGCGCCGGGGAGCGGTGCGCGGCGGGCCGGCCGGAGGCGCGGGGCGCGCCGCGGGACGGGCCGCGGCGTGCGGCTGCGGCTGCTCGACGAGGGCGAGGAGCAGGTCGGTCGCGGTGGGGCGGTCCGCCGGGTCCTCCGCCAGCGCCCACCGGACGAGCGGGACCAGCGCGTCCGGGAGACCGGACAGGTCGGCGTCCCCGGCGGCGGTGCGCAGCGTCGCGGGGTCGCCGCCGATCGGCATCTGCCCCGTCCCGGCGTGGGCGATGAGGCAGCCCCAGGCGAAGATGTCGGCCGCCTGGGACGAGGCGCCCCCGACGAGCACCTCCGGGGCGATCCACCCGGGGGTGCCGAACACCTGGCCGGTCGTGGCGGCATCGTCCGGCGCGTCCTGGCTGCCCGCGATGCCGAAGTCGATGACGCGGCAGCCGGACAGGGTGAGCATCACGTTGGCGGGCTTGATGTCGCGGTGCACGAGCCCCGCCGCGTGGATCGCGGCGAGCGCCGAGGCGACGCCCACGGCGACGCCGTGCAGGTCGGCGGGCGGCAGCGGGCCGCCGGAGGTGAGCCTGTCGTGCAGGGACACGCCTCCGACGTAGTCGGTGACGAGGTAGGGCAGACCGTCCTGCTCGCCCTGCGCGAGGACGCGCGCGGTGCAGAACGAGGCGACCCGGCTCGCGAGGTGCGCCTCGTCGCGGAAGCGCCGCCGGTAGGACGGGTCCTCGGCGAGGTGCGGATGGATCGTCTTGACCGCGACGCGCCCGCCCGACACCGGGTCGGCTCCGAGGAAGACCGTCCCCATGCCGCCGGATCCGAGCCTGCCCAGCAGTCGGTGGCCGCCGACCTCTCGGGGGTCGGCGGGTTCGAGTGGCCTGAAGTCAGTGTCCATGCGGTGCTCCAGCACCCCCCTTCCGTCTCTCCCGCCCACCCATCCCCTATCGGCGGCGAATTATGGCGGGTTTTTCCGAAGAAGGGCGGAAACGTGATCGTCACGTCGATGTAGCACCCCGTGCATCGGAGGCGTGCACAGTGAGGGAAGCGGTGCCCGTGTGGGCGGCTCCCCAGGGGTGGGAGGCGCCGCCCGCACGGGCGCCGGTCCGATATGTGGCGATGTTTTGCAGGGCAACGGCCCGGTAAGAACCGTCCTGCGCCCTCCCCCCGGCGCGTCGACGCGGCGCGGCACCGGCCGCCGCTCGCGAGCCGGAGGGGGAGGGGCGCCGGGTGCGGATACTCGGGGACCGGCTGTCGCCGGTGTCCTGGTCGGTGCGGACCCGCGTGACCGCGGCCGCCACCCTCATCGTCGCGCTGCTGCTCGTCGGCGGCGTCACGCTCTTCTACCAGGTCCTCCGCGGCACCGTCTACCGCGGGCTGCACGACCGCGGCACCCTGGTCGTGACCGACCTCTCCACGCTCGTGCGCGAGACCGACCTGCGGGGGACGATCCGCGTCGAGGACCCCGGTTTCCCGCTGCTCCAGGTCCAGGACGGCGAGGGCGGCGTGCTCGCGGCCAGCGACACGCTGCGCGGCCACGGCCCCGTGAAGGTCCCGGTCTCACCGGTGGCGGGCCGCCCCGAGTACCACACCGTGCGGTCCCAGGGGCTCGCGGACTTCTACTTCGTCACCGAGCGGGTCGACACCCGCTTCGGCACCCGCACGGTCTACGTCGGCGCCCCCATCACGACGGTCACCCGCTCCAGGTCGGTCTTCCTCGCCCTGCTCGTCGTGACGGTGCTGGTCGCGACGACCGTGGTGGGCTGGATCGTGTCGCTGTCGGTGCGGCGGGCGCTGCGGCCGGTCCGGGTGATGAGCGCCGAGATGACGGAGATCACCGGCGGCGCCGACCGCCGGGTGACCGTTCCGGCGCCCAACGACGAGGTGTCCGAGCTGGCCGAGTCGGTGAACGTGATGCTGGACCGGCTGGAGGACGTCCTCACGCGGCAGCGCGCGTTCGTCGCGGACGTCTCGCACGAGCTGCGCAGCCCGCTGACGGGCCTGCGCACCCAGCTGGAGGCGGCGCTGGAGCAGCCGGAGGACGAGGACTGGCCGGCGGTCGCCCGGGCGGCCCTCGCCGACGCCGACCGGCTGCAGGGCATCGTCGGCGACCTGCTCATCCTGGCGAGGCTGGGCGCGGGCGTGCACGTCCCGCGGGAGCGGGTCGACCTCGGCGAGCTGGTCCGGGCGGAGGTGAGCCGGCGGCCCCGGCGGATCCCGGTCGAGGTCGCGGCGGACGAGGGCGTCGTGGCCCGGGTCACCGAGGCCCAGCTCGTCCGCCTGCTGACGAACCTGCTGGACAACGCGGAGCGGCACGCGGAGTCGCGGATCTGGGTGCGGGTGACCGCGGACGGACCGGAGGCGGTGCTGGAGGTCCGCGACGATGGCTCAGGGGTCGCGCCGGAGGACCGCGAGCGCATCTTCTGGCGGTTCCACCGGCTCTCCGAGGGCCGCGAGCTGGACCGCGGCGGCACCGGCCTCGGGCTGACGATCTCCCGCGACATCGCCCGCGCGCACGGCGGCACGCTCGTGGCCGCCGACAGCGACCAGGGCGCCCGGTTCGTCCTGCGCATCCCCCGCGAGGAGGGCTAGGGCTGGGCGAGGGGCGGTCGCCGGTCGCCGTGCCGGGTCGCCCGCTCGAACGCGTGGCCGATCCGCAGGACGGCCAGGTCCGCGTGGTGGGGGCCGACGATCTGCAGGCCCACCGGCAGCCCGTCGGAGGTGAACCCGGCGGGCACTGACAGGGCGGGGCACCCGGTCGCCGAGATGAGGAAGCACGACCGCATCCACTCCAGGTAGTCGCGCATCGGCCGCCCGGCGACCTCGCCCGGGTACTCGGCGCCGGCGTCGAAGGGCGGGACCTGGCTGACCGGCAGCAGCAGCGCGTCGTAGCGCTCGAAGAACTCCCGGACGCGGTGGAACAGCGCCGTGTGGAGCGTCTCGGCGCGGCCGAGGTCGGCGCCGGTGAGGGAGCGCCCGGCGTCGATGTTCTCGGCCAGGGAGGGCTTGAAGTCGGCGCGGCGCTCGTCCAGCAGGGGGCGCAGGGTGATGTCCCAGTGCCAGGCGCGCAGGGTGCGGAAGACCTCGTCGGCGCCGGTCAGGTCGGGGGAGGCCTCCTCGACGGCGCAGCCGAGCTCCTCGAACACCTTGGCGGCGGGCGCGAGGACGCCGGTGACGGCCGGGTCGACGGGGATCGTCCCGCCGAGGTCGGGGGACCAGGCGAGGCGCAGCCCGGCGATGTCGCGGTCCAGCGGCGCGGCGAACGCCGCCCCGGGCGTCTCCAGTGCGATCGGGCTGCGCGGGTCGGGGCCGGCGAGCACCGACAGCAGCAGCGCGGCGTCCGCGACGTTCCGGGCCATCGGCCCCTGCACGCCCAGCGTCGACCAGCCCGCGAGGACCGGCCAGGACGGCACCCGGCCCGGCGACGGGCGCAGCCCGACGACGTTGCAGAACGAGGCGGGGTTGCGCAGCGAGCCGCCCATGTCGCCGCCGTCGGCGAGCGGCTGCATGCCGCACGCCAGTGCGGCGGCGGCGCCGCCGCTGCTGCCGCCCGCCGACCGGGACGGGTCGTAGGGGTTGCGGGTCAGGCCGAACACCGGGTTGAAGGTGTGGGACCCGGCGGCGAACTCCGGCGTGTTCGTCTTGCCGAGCGTGACGGCGCCCGCGGCGCGGATCCGCTCGACGACGAGTTCGTCGCGGTCCGGGACGTGGTCGGCGAAGATCGGCGAACCGGAGGTGGTGCGGATTCCGGCGGTGGCGTGGGTGTCCTTGTGCGCCACGGGCAGGCCGTGCAGCGGGCCCGGCCGCTCTCCGGCCGCCAGCCGCTCGTCGGCCTCGCGCGCCTGCCGTTCCGCCCGTTCGGCGACCAGCGTGACGATGGCGTTGACCTGCGGGTTCGTCCGTTCGATCTGGTCGAGATGCGCCTGCAGGACCTCGCGCGCCGACAGTTCGCGGGCGCGGATCCGGCGCGCCAGTTCGCGGGCGGACGCGAAGCAGATCTCCTCGGACACATGCCCTCCTCGTGCGCGGGGTCCCCACCAGTGTCCACCCCGGGCGCCCGGTGGTCCCCGGGTGAGGACATCATGCAGGAGGGACCGGCGGAAGGGGCTTCGTGACGGATCGTGTCGGGGCGCGCGACCTGCTGCGCCGCGTGCTGGACGAGGGAGCCTGGACGTCCTGGGACGTTCCGCCCGCCGGGGAGCCGCCCCCCGCCTCCGCGTACGCCGAGGATCTCGCGGCCGCCCGCGAGCGCAGCGGCTGCGACGAGGCCGTCCTGACGGGGGAGGGCCTGCTGCGCGGGCGCCGCGTCGCGTTCGTCGTGTCGGAGTTCCGGTTCCTCGCGGGCTCGATCGGACTCGCCACCGCGGACCGGATCGTCGCGGCCGTCGGGCGCGCCACCGCCGAGGGACTGCCGCTGCTGGCCGCGCCGTGCTCCGGCGGCACCCGCATGCAGGAGGGGACGGCCGCGTTCGTGCAGATGGCCCGCATCACCGCCGCCGTCATGGCCCACCGGGCCGCCGGCCTGCCCTACCTGGTCTACCTGAGGCATCCGACGACCGGCGGGGTGTTCGCGTCGTGGGGGTCGCTCGGGCACGTGACGGCTGCCGAGCCCGGCGCGCTGATCGGGTTCCTCGGCCCCCGCGTCTACGAGGGCCTGCACGGGGAGCCGTTCCCGCCGGGGGTGCAGGTCGCCGAGAACCTGGCGGCCAAGGGCCTGCTGGACGCCGTGGTGGCCATCGACGACCTCGCGGGGGTGGCGTCCGCCGCGCTGGACGTCCTGTGCGGGCGGCCGCCCGCGGCACCCGCGCCCTCGCCTCCGCCCGCGGGCGTTCCGCCGGAGGGGACGGCGTGGGACTCGATCGAGCGGTCGCGCCGCCCGGACCGTCCGGGCGTCCGCGAGCTGCTGCGCTTCGGGGCCGCGGACGTGACGCCCCTGTCGGGCACCGGCCAGGGGGAGGCGGAGCCCGGCCTGCTGCTCGCCCTGGCCCGTTTCGGGGCGGCGCCGTGCGTCCTGGTGGGGCAGGACCGGCGCGGCCAGCGCGGCGGCCACCCGCTCGGCCCGGCCGGGCTGCGGGTCGCGCGGCGCGGGATGCGGCTGGCCGCGGAGCTGGGCCTTCCGCTGGTCACGGTGGTCGACACGCCCGGCGCCGTCCTGTCGGCCGAGGCGGAGGAGGGCGGGCTCGCGGGTGAGATCGCCCGCTGCCTGGCCGACCTGATCACCCTGCCGGCGCCGACGCTCTGCCTGCTGCTGGGCGAAGGCACGGGCGGCGCCGCGCTGGCGCTGCTGCCCGCCGACCGCGTGCTGGTGGCCCGGCACGCCTGGCTGTCGCCGCTGCCGCCCGAGGGCGCCTCGCTGATCGTCCACCGGACCCCGGCGCGGGCCGGCGAGATGGCCGAGGCGCAGGGCGTCCGGTCGGCGGACCTGCTGCGCGGCGGGCTGGCGGACGTGCTCGTCGACGAGCGCCCGGACGCCGCCGACGAGCCGGAGGCGTTCTGCCGCCGGGCCGCCGCGGCGGTGGAGCGGGGGCTGTCGGGTCTCGCGCCCACCGGCCCGGCCGCCCGCCAGGCGCGCTACCGTCCTGGATCATGACCGAGACCGTCTCCAGCGCCTACGACGCCATCGCCGACCTGTACGCCGACCTCTTCCGCGACGCGCTCGACGAGCTCCATCTGGACCGGGCGATGATCACCGCGTTCGCGGCGATGGTCCCGGCCGGGCCGGTCGCCGACCTCGGCTGCGGCCCCGGCCGCGGGACGGCGCTGCTGCACGGCCTCGGCCTGGACGCGTTCGGGCTCGACCTGTCGCCCGCCATGATCGCCCGCGCCCGCGCCGACCACCCGCACCTGCGTTTCGACGAGGGCGACATCACGGCGCTCGACCTCCCGGACGGCGGCCTGGCGGGCGTCCTGTCGTGGTACTCGACCATCCACCTGGGGCCGGAGGAGATCCCGCGCGCCTTCGCGGAGTTCCACCGGGTGCTGGCCCCCGGCGGCCTGCTCCTGGTCGGGTTCCAGTCGACCGACGAGGACGAGGCGGAGGCGTTCGACCACAAGGTCGCCCTCGCCTACCGCCGGCCCGTCGACGTCATGGCCGAACTGGCCGCCCAGGCGGGGCTGGTGGAGGTGGCGCGGCTCCTGCGCCGTCCGGCGGAGAACGAGCGCCCGGTCCCCGCCGGCAGCCTCCTGGTCCGCAAGCCCTGACGCGCGGCGGTCACCGCCGGGCGGACGCCTGGACCAGGGCCGTGAAGAGCGCCTGCTGGGCGCGGTCGGTGGCGGCGGTGTCCTCGGGATGCCACTGGACGCCCAGGAACCACGCCCGCGCTTCCGCGAGCTCGGCGGCCTCGACGGTGCCGTCGGCGGCGCGGGCGGTGGGGGCCAGGGCCGGGGCGAGGGCCGCGACCGACTGGTGGTGGTAGCAGGACACGACGGTCTCCTCGGCGTCGAGGGTCTTGGCGAGCAGGGTGCCGGGCCTGACCGACACGGGGTGGACCCGGTGCCGGTGGTCGGGCTCCATGTGCTGGTGGAGGGTGCCGCCGAGCACCGCGTTCACCACCTGGAGGCCGCGGCAGACGGCGAGGGTCGGCAGGCCCGCGTCCAGGGCGTGGGCGGCCAGGGCGAGGTCGAAGGCGTCCTGCTCGTCGTCCACGTCGTAGAGGGCCTCGTGCGCGGGCGCGGCCCCGTAGCGGCGGGGGTGCAGGTCGCCGCCGCCGGGCAGCAGCACGCCGTCGCAGCGCTCCAGCCGGGACGGGTCGAACGGCGAGGCCGGGTGCATGAGGAACGGTTCGCCGCCCGCCCGGTGCACCGCCTCGACCAGGGCCCGGGACGCGACCTCGGCCCGGTGCCGCAGGGCCGAGGCGCTCGCGGAGAACCGGGCGGGAAGCGCGATGAGGGGCCTCACAGCTCGATCCACGTCGTCTTGAGGTCGGTGTACTTGTCCATGGCGTGCAGGGACTTGTCGCGGCCGTGGCCCGAGAGCTTGACGCCGCCGAACGGGACGCTCATGTCGCCCTCCTCGTAGCAGTTCACCCAGACCGTCCCGGCGCGCAGGGCGCGGGAGACGCGGTGCGCCGTCGAGAGGTCGGAGGTCCAGACGGCGGCGGCGAGGCCGTAGTCGGTGTCGTTGGCCAGGCCGACCGCCTCGTCGACGTCGTCGAACTCCAGGACGGCCAGGACGGGCCCGAAGACCTCCTCGCGCGCGATCCGCATCCCCGGGTCGACCCGGTCGAACACGGTGGGGGCCATGAACCGGCCGTCGGCGCGCCCGCCGGCGCGCACGCGGGCGCCGTCCGCGCGGGCCGCTTCCACGTGCGACACGACGCGGGCGTGGTGGGCGGGCGAGACCAGCGGGCCCATCTCGGTGGCGGGGTCGAGCGGGTCGCCCATCCGGAGCGATTCGGCGCGGGCGACGACCCGGTCCAGGACGCGGGAGGCGACCGAGCGGTGGACGAGCAGCCGGGACGGGGCCGTGCACATCTCGCCGGCGTTGAAGAAGATCCCCCAGGCGGCCGTGTCGGCGGCGGCGTCCAGGTCCGGGGCGTCCGGAAGGATGATGTTGGGCGACTTGCCGCCGAGTTCGAGCCAGACGCGCTTGAGGTTGGAGGCGGCGGCGTAGCGCAGGAAGTGCCGCCCCACCTCGGTGGAGCCGGTGAACGCCAGGACGTCGACGGACGGGTGCTCGCCGAGGGCGCGGCCCGCGGTCTCGCCGGGGCCGTTGACGACGTTGAACGCCCCGGGCGGCAGGCCCGCCTCGGCGGCGAGCGCGGCCAGGTGCAGCGCCGACAGCGGCGACTCCTCGGCGGGCTTCAGCACGACCGTGCAGCCCGCGGCCAGCGCCGGGGCGATCTTCCAGGCGGCCATCGTTAGCGGGAAGTTCCACGGGACGACGGCCGCGACGACGCCGGCGGGTTCGCGGCTCACCAGGGCCAGGGACGAGGAGGGGGTGCGGGGGGCCTCGTCCAGCCGCTTGTCGGCGATCTCGGCGTACCAGCGCAGGCAGCCGGCGACGGCGCGCAGCTCGATCCCGTACGCCTCGGAGATCGGCTTGCCCATCTCCAGGCTGACCAGCAGGGCGAGCGTCGCGCGGTCGCGTTCGACGAGGCCGGCCCAGCGCAGGAGGGCGGCCTTGCGCTCGGCGGGCGCGAGGCGGGGCCAGGGGCCGGTGTCGAAGGCGCGGCGCGCGGCGGCGACGGCCGCGTCCACCTCCGCCGAACCGCCCGACGCGACGTGCGCGATCGTCGCGCCGTCGCGGGGCGCCACGACGGGGACCGAGCCGGAGCCGGTGGACTTCCCGTCGATGTGGTGGCCGGTGTGCGGGGCGAGCCCGGCGGCGCGGGCGCGCCATTCCTCGTAGGGGACGTCGGGCACGGACCCTCCCTCAATTCGTTTGGTCCCGAACAATAGCCGGGACGGCTTGACCGCCGCCATCCCCGCTTCCTAGATTATTTGGGGCCAAACAAACTGGAGGTGCGCAGCGATGGCAACAGTCGCGGGCGTCGCCGTCGAGACCGGGCACTGGATCGGCGGTGAGCGCGCCGCCTCCGCCGCGGTGTTCACCGACGTCTCCCCGATCGACGAGCGGCCGATCGCCGAGATCGCGCGGGGCGGTCCGGCGGAGGTGGACGCGGCGGTCGCCGCCGCGCGCCGGGCGTTCCCCGCCTGGGCCCGGACGGGCAGGGACGAGCGGGCGCGGCTGCTGCACGCCGTCGCCGACGGCGTGGAGAAGCGCGCCGAGGAGCTCGCCCGGGTCGAGACGGCCGACAACGGGGCGCTCGTCCGCTCCCACCGGCGCGGCGTCATGCCCCGCGTCGCGCACAACTTCCGGTTCTTCGCCGACCGGCTGCTCGGCCTCGGCCACGACGACTTCGACACCCGCGGGCACACCAACCACGTCAGCTGGAACCCGGCGGGCGTCTGCGCGCTCATCACCCCGTGGAACGCGCCGCTGATGCTCGCCACCTGGAAGATCGCGCCCGCCCTGGCCGCCGGGAACACCGTCGTGCTGAAGCCCGCCGAGTGGACGCCGCTCACCGCGTCCCTGCTGGCCGACGTCGCCGCCGAGGCGGGGCTGCCGGACGGGGTGCTCAACGTCGTCCAGGGCTACGGCGCGGAGGTCGGCGGGCCGCTCACCGCGCACCCCGACGTGCGGCGGATCAGCTTCACCGGCTCGGTGCCCACGGCCCGCACGATCGCGGCCGCGGCCGCGGCGAACCTGACGCCGCTGTCGCTGGAGCTGGGCGGCAAGTCGCCGCTGCTCGTCTTCGCCGACGCCGACCTCGACCTGGCCGCCGACCTCGCCGTCGAGCAGTACGACAACGCGGGCCAGGTGTGCCTCGCGGGCACCCGGCTGCTCGTCGAGTCGTCCGTCGCGGACGAGTTCACCGCGCGGTTCGTCGAGAAGGCGTCCAGGCTCCGGCAGGGCGACCCCCGCGACGAGTCCACCGACGTCGGCCCGCAGATCCACCGCCGCCACCTCGAACGGGTGGACGGATTCGTCCGGCGCGCCAAGGACGCCGGGGCCCGCGCCCTCCTCGGCGGGGGCCCGAACGACGACCTGGGCGGCCTCTACTACCGGCCCACGCTGTTCACCGGCGCCCCCGAGGGAGCGGAGATCCTCACCGAGGAGGTCTTCGGGCCCGTCCTCACCCTCCAGACCTTCGACTCCGAGGACCAGGCCGTCGCCATGGCGAACGGCACCCGGTTCGGCCTCGCCGCCACCCTCGCCACGGGTGACCCGGAGCGCGCGCGGCGCGTCACCGGGCGGCTCGTGGCCGGGACGGTGTGGGTCAACTGCTTCTTCGTCCGCGACCTGCGGGCCCCGTTCGGCGGGTCCCGGCAGTCGGGGGTCGGGCGCGAGGGCGGCGACTGGAGCTTCGACTTCTACTGCGACCTGAAGAACACGGTGACGGCGCCATGGGCGAGGTAGTCGGCGCGGGGCTCCTCGCGCACGTCCCCACGATCGTGCTGCCCGAGGCCACGCGCCGCGAGCTGAACGGCGGCGAGGACACCACGCTCGTCTCCGGCCTGCGCAGGCTCCGCGCGGACGTCTTCGAGCGGGACGACTACGACACGGTCGTCGTCCTCGACTCGCACTGGGCCACCACCGTCGAGTTCGTCACCACGGCGCAGGACCGCCGCGCCGGGCTCTACACGTCCGAGGAACTGCCGCGCGGCATGTGCCGCATGCCCTACGACATCCCCGGCGACCCCGAGCTGGCCCGCGCGGTGGCGCGCTACGCCGGCAGGCACGGGACGTACATCACCCCGATCGACGACCCCCACCTGCCGATCTACTACGCGACCGTCAACCTGTGGACGCACCTCGGCGTCCGCGACGACCCCTACCTGGGCGTGCCGGGGAAGCGGTGGATCTCGATCGGCGTGTGCCAGACCGCCGACACCGAGGACTTCCTGCGCCTCGGCCGCGCCCTCGGCGACGCCGTCGCCGCGACCGGCCGGCGCGTCCTGCTGATCGCCTCCGGCGCGCTGTCGCACACCTTCTGGCCGCTGCGCGTGATCCGCGACCACGAGGCGTCCGGCCCCGAGCACATCTTCACGCCGCAGGCGCGGGCCGCCGACGAGCAGCGCATCGCCTGGCTCGGGAACGGCGACCACGCCCGCGTCCTCGACACCATGCCGGAGTTCCTGGCCTTCAGGCCCGAGGCCCGCTTCGGCCACTACCTCATGATGATCGGCGCCCTCGGCGAGCACGCCTGCACCGCCCCCGGGCGCCTCTACAGCGACTACGAGAACTCCGTCGGAACGGGCCAGGTGCACATCTGGTTCGACCGCCCCGCGAACGGATGGACGGCCTGATGACCGAGTATCGGAGAATCCTGCTGGAGGGCGCCGCGACCCAGGTCGTCCGGGACGGTGACGACCTCCTCGCCGCGGACGGCCGCCGGGTGCGCGCGGCCGACGCCGTCCACCTGCCGCCGTGCGAGCCGTCCAAGGTGGTCGCGGTGCACCTCAACCACCGCAGCCGGGTGGAGGAGTTCCGGACGGAACTGCCGCCCGCGCCGACCTACTTCCACAAGCCGGTCTCGGCGCTGAACGCGCACGGCGGCGCCGTCGTCCGCCCGGAGCGGTGCCGGTACCTGAACTACGAGGGCGAGATCGCGATCGTCATCGGCCGGACGGCCCGCAACGTCTCCCCCCAGGAGGCCGGCGCCCACATCGCCGGCTACACGGTCGCGAACGACTACGGCCTGCACGACTTCCGCGACACCGACGCGGGCTCGATGCTGCGCGTGAAGGGCTCCGACACTCTGTGCCCCCTGGGACCGGGCCTGGTCACCGACTGGGACTTCCGCGGCAAGTACCTGCGCACGTACGTGAACGGCGAGCTCGTGCAGGACGGCAGCACCGACGAGATGGAGTGGGACATGCACTACCTCGTCGCCGACATCGCCCGCACCATCACGCTGTATCCGGGGGACGTGCTGCTGTCCGGCACGCCGGCGAACTCGCGTCCCGTCCGGCCCGGCGACGTCGTCGAGGTCGAGGCCGAGGGGCTCGGACGGCTCCGCAACCACGTCGTCGGCGGGCCCGTCCCCGTGCGGGACGACTGCGGCGCGCAGCCCACCGAGTCCGAGGAGGTCGTCTCCACCGCGTTCGGCGGAGACTGGGAGTTCCGGGGCGTCCGACCGCCGCGCGGGTGAGCGGGAGGGCGTCAGGCGCGCGAGCGGCGGCCCGAGCGCCGGGGCGGCGGCGGCGACTGCTCGCGCAGCGCGGCCCGCCGCTCCTCGCCCTCCTCTTCCAGGTGCTCGACCACCGACCGGAGCGTCCCGGCGAGGGCGCGGTTCTCCTCGCCGCTCAGCCCCTCCACCACGAACGCCTCCTCGGCGTTGAACGCGGGGAACATCTCCCGCATCAGCTCCTGCCCCTTGCCGGTCAGCCGCAGCAGGACCAGCCGCCCGTCCGTCGCGTGCGAGCCGCGCTCGATCAGGCCGCGCCCCTCCAGCGTCTTAACAACCCCGGTGAGCGTGCCCTTGGAGATCCCGGCCTCCTCGGCGACGTGCCGCGTCTCCATCTCGTCCCAGATCCACACCACCCACAGGACGACGAACGACGTCCACGTCAGGTCGGCGCCGCGCAGGACCGAGCTCTCGAAGTGCTGCCGGATCGCGGCGGCGGCGCGGTAGATGTTGGACACCGCCATCATCGCGTCGTGCCGCAGCGGGACGTCCCCGAGCCGCCGCTGGATGGCCTGCTCGGTCTCTTGCAGGGTGTGGTGCCCGGTCACGTGCGTCCTCCCGTAGGGTCCGGCGCCGGCCCGCTCGCGCGCCTCCGGCGGACCGAAGGCGAATCTACTCCCGTCGGCGGTCGTTCGACTCCGTACGATCCCCGTGACCCCGTTCCGGGATTCCCCCGTGCGGGGGAGGGGCGTGGCGCCCGCGGGTGATCAACGCGGCCGGGGCGGGCGCGAGGGTGGGGCCATGACCCTTGCGAGCACGCCATCGGTTCCGTTCGCGCGGCTGCGCGCGGGCTGGGAAGCCGCGCACGCGCCGGTCGCGGGCGTCCCGCGCTGGGCGCGGATCGCGGCCCTGGCCGTGCCGTTCACCGTCCTGCCGTCGGGACTGTGGCGGATCGCCGCCTTCGCCCTCCACCTGCCGATCCTCAGCGGCGACAGCCTGGACTCGGGGACCGCGAAAGGCGACCTTCCCGGCTGGGTGCCGCTGGAGGCGTACGTGGTGCTGCTGTCGATCCTGTCGGAGGCGGTGGCGTTCACCGCCGTCGGGATGGTCGCCGGCTGGGGAGAGGTGTTCCCGCGGTGGGTGCCGGGCCTCCGGGGACGGCGCGTGCCGGTCACGGCCGCCGTGGTCCCGGGTCTCGTGGGCGCCGCGATCCTGACCCCGATGTGGACGGCCTCCGTCGTGAACTGCCTGGTGTTCCAGGAGACCATCCAGGGGCGCCCGTTGCCCGAGGGCTTCCCCATCCACTTCCACGACTGGCAGGGCGTGCTCGGCGTCGTCGCCTACGCGCCGCTGGTGGCGTGGGGGCCGCTGCTCGCCGCCGTCACGCTCGCCTACTGGCGGCGCCGGACACGCGCGTCCTGACGGTCAGGCCAGGCGGCGGCCGCCGTCCCACACCACGCCCACCTGGCGGTAGTAGGCGGCGATGGGCTCCTCGACCGTCAGGCGTGACAGCTCCTCGGTGGGGGAGTCGAACAGGCGCAGGTCGGCCTCGCCCTTCCACGCCTGGCCCGCCTCGAAGGAGGAGGCGCCCGACTCGATCAGCTCGTCCAGGGACGGGGCGCCGCCCGGCTCGATGGACGGCAGGAAGCGGTGGTGGGCCATCGGGTGCCCGTTGACGAAGCCGTTCGTCTCGGACGGTCCGTGCAGCGTGACCACCGCTTCGGCCAGGCGGCGGTCGGCGGCGGCGAGGGTGGCGCCGAACCGCTCGCCCGCGGCGATGCGGGGCGCGGCCCGGCCGTAGGGGTGCGGGCGGGTCTGGTGGATCGAGCCGAGCTTCTTCGGGTAGCCCTGGTGCAGGCCCCGCGCGATGGCGAAGTCCTTGTCGACCCAGATGTGGACGCAGCGCGAGTAGGTGCGTCCCTCGAACGAGCAGCGGACGACGGCGAAGCACTCCTTGTACTGCGCCCGGACGGGGTCCAGCAGCTCCTCGCCGGACTCCGCGCAGGACTGCCAGTCGGCCCAGATGAGCGCGACGGCGCCCGGGTCGTCCGGGGCGGGGGACAGCGGCGCGGGCAGCAGCTCGGCCACGCGGGCCGGGTCGGTGCGGTACTCGACCGTGAGCAGGTCGCCCGAGTAGTGCCACGGCGGGCTCGGGACGAGCGACGAGCGCCCCGTCGCGGTCTTGGGGTGCAGGAAGCCTCGCACGGTCGCCACCACGTACCTCCATTCGTTTGGGTCCATACGATATGCCGGCGGCGTCCGGTTCCGCCACCCTGCCCCGTGGTCTGGGTCCTCTCGCCGCGACCCTTGCCAGGGACCGCCGCCCGCCATATGGTTTGGTCCCAAATGATCTGAGGGGAGTGCCCGTGAGCCGACCGGTCGAGGACGTGGTGAAGCGGCTGGCCGCCGACGGGATCGACGTGGTCCGGGTGTCCTACACCGACCTGATCGGCGTCGAGCGCGCCCGGGACGTGCTCGTCGAGCGGCTGCCCCAGGCGGTCGAGCACGGCCTGTCGTTCTGCCGGGCGGTCTTCCACACGACCCCGGGCGGCGACACCGTCGAGGTGCCGGGCGGGCTGGACGCCGGGCTCCCCGACATCTGCGTGCGGCCCGACCTGTCGACGCTCGCCCCCGTCCCCTGGGAAGACGGCGTCGCGTCCTGCATCGGCGACGCGTGCGAGCCCGGAAGCCGCGAGCCGTGCCCCGAGGGGCCCCGGGAGGTGCTGCGGCGGGCGATCGGGAAGCTGCGGGAACTCGGGCTGGAGGCCGTCGCCGGACCCGAGCTGGAGTACTACCTCTGCGAGCCCGACCCGTCCTCGCCCACCGGCTGGCGCCGGTACGGGGACGCGCCCGGCAACGTCTACACCGCCGGCCGTAAGGGCGACCCGGACGGGCACCTGCTGCGCACGCTCCGGCACCTGCGCGACCTCGGCCTCGGCGTCACGATGGGCAACCACGAGTTCGGCGGCGGTCAGTTCGAGATCAACCTCGCGCACTCCGGCGCGCTCGACGCCGCCGACCGCGCGTTCCGGTTCAAGGCGGCCGTCCAGGAGATCGCCCGGCTGGACGGCCGGCTCGCCACCTTCATGGCCAAGCCGTTCAACGACGACGGCGGCTCGGGCTTCCACGTCCACCTCTCCTGCCTGGAGGCGGACGGGCGCAACGTCTTCGAGGGCGGGGGGCCGGACGGGCTGTCCGAGACCGCCCACCACGCGATCGCCGGGGTGCTGGAGCACGCCCCGGCCCTGGCCGCGCTGCTGAACCCCACGATCAACTCCTACAAGCGGTTCGGCCCGGACAGCCTCGCCCCCTGGCTGATCGACTGGGGCCTGGACAACCGCAGCGCCATGCTCCGGATCCCGCCCGAGCGCGGCGCCGCGGCCCGGCTGGAGGTGCGCCTCGGGGACGCCTCCGCCAATCCCTACCTGGGCGTCGCCGGCCTGATCGCGGCCGTCTACCTGGGGATCCGCGACAAGGCGTCCGCGCCGCCGCCGCTGGAGGGCTACGGCTACGACGCCGCGAAGGCGCCCGTCCTGCCCGCCGACCTGCCCGCGGCGCTCGACGCGCTCGCCGCCGACGAGGCGCTCACCGAGGTGCTCGGCCGGGAGTTCGCGACCGCGTTCCTGACCTACAAGCGGGACGAGGTCGCGCGATTCCGGCGGCACGTCACCGACTGGGAGTTCCGCGAGTACGCCTACCACCTCTGACCGGGCCGGTACGACCAGGTGGTCACACGCGCTCGCGCCCGGGGCTGTGCCGCCCGGCTACTGGAGAGTACGGTGTCCGGGACCCGAGGGCTGGAGGCTGGTGTGGCGTCGTTGACCGAGAAGGTGCCGCCGGGGGTGACCGGGGCCGTGCTCCGCGCCGTGTTCGCGCTGCCGGGGCCGGTGAAGCGGCTCGTCGCCGGGGCGCCGGTCCGGCGGGACGGGCAGGAGCTGGCGCTGGACGCGCAGCTGCTGCTCGCGATGATGCGGCTGGAGGGCGAGCGGAGGCTTGCCGGGGGCACGGTCGAGGACGCGCGGCGCGGGATCGCCCGAGGGCAGGCGTACCTGCCTAAGGTGCCGGCGCGCCCCGTCCGGACGCGGGACGTGGACGCGGGCGGCGTGCCGGCGCGGCTCTACACGCCGAAGGGTCTCGCGGAGGGGTCGCCGCTGCTCGTCTTCTACCACGGCGGCGGCTGGGTCATCGGGAGCCTCGACACCCACGACACGGTGTGCCGGTATCTCGCCGTGCACGCGGAGGTGCGGGTGCTGTCGGTGGACTACCGTCTCGCGCCCGAGCACCCGTACCCGGCGGCGGCCGACGACGCCCTGGCCGCCTACGAGTACGCGGCGTCCCACGCCGGCGACCTCGGCGCCGACCCGGGAGCCGTCGCGGTCGGGGGCGACAGCGCGGGCGGCAACCTCGCGGCGGTGGTGGGGCTGACGGCGCGGCGGACGCCGGACTTCGCGCTGCTGTACTACCCGGCGGTGGACATGACCGTCCTGCGGCGGTCCCGGGACCTGTTCGCCGAGGGGTTCTACCTGACCGACGCGGACATGACGTGGTTCAGCGACCACTACTGCCCGGAGGCGCGGCGCGCCGAGCCGGCCGCCTCGCCGCTGGTCGCCGAGGACCTCTCCGGCTTCCCGCCGACCTACCTCGTCACCGCCGGGTTCGACCCGCTGCGGGACGAGGGGGAGGAGTTCGCCGAGCGGCTGCGCGAGGCGGGCGTGCCCGTCGCCCTGCGGCGGCAGGAGGACCTCATCCACGGGTTCGCGAACATGTGGTCGCTCGGCGGGCGGTTCCGGGAGGCGGCGTCCGAGGCGGCCGGGGCCCTGCGCACCGGGCTGTACGCGGGGCCCCGCGCGCCCGGCTCCGCGCGGGGCCCCGCGGCCGCGGCTAGAGGGGCAGGCCTGTGAGGATCATGACCTTCTCCTCGGTGTAGTCGGCGATCGCCGACCGCAACCCCTCGCGGCCGACGCCCGAGTCCTTCACGCCGCCGTAGGGCATCTGGTCGGCGCGGTAGGACGGGACGTCGCCGATCACGACGCCGCCCACGTCCAGCTCGCGGTGGGCGCGGAACGCCACGTCCAGGCTCCGGGTGAACACGCCCGCCTGGAGGCCGAACGTGGAGTCGTTGACGAGGGCGAACGCCTCGTCGGCGCCGTCCACCGGCTGGACGAACATGACCGGGCCGAAGACCTCCTCGCGGGCGATCTTGGAGTCGGGCGGGACGTCGGCGAGGACGGTCGGCGCGTACGCCGCGCCCTCGCGGGTGCCGCCGGTGAGCACGCGCGCGCCCGCCGCGACGGCCTCGTCCACCCACGCCTCGACGCGCTCGGCGGCCGCCTGGTCGACGAGCGGGCCGACCTGGGTCTTGTCGTCCCACGGGTCGCCGGTGACGAGGGAGGAGACCGTGTCGACCAGCTTCGGCAGGAACTCGTCGAGGACGGACCGGTCGACGTAGACGCGCTGGACGGCGATGCAGCTCTGCCCCGCCTGGTAGTTGGCGAACAGGCCGATGCGCTGGGCGGCCCAGTCGAGGTCGGCGTCGGGCAGGACGACCGCGGCGCCGTTGCCGCCGAGTTCGAGGGTGACGTGCTTGCGCGGCGCCCGGTCGTTGATCGCCCAGCCGACCGGCACGGAGCCGGTGAACGACACGATCGGCAGCCGCGGGTCGTCGACCAGGGCGGAGGCCCGGTCGTTCGGCACCGGCAGGACCGAGAACATCCCGGCGGGCAGGTCGGTCTCGGCCAGCAGCTCGCCGAGCAGCAGCGCCGACAGCGGCGTGGCGGGGGCGGGCTTGAGGACGATCGGCGCGCCCGCCGCGATCGCCGGGGCGATCTTGTGGGCGGCGAGGTTCAGCGGGAAGTTGAACGGCGAGATGCCGAGCACCGGGCCCTTCGGCACGCGGGTGATGTAGGCCATCCGGCCCTCGGCGGCCGGGTCGGTGTCGAGCCGCTGCGTCGTGGCGGCGATGCGGCGGGCCTCCTCGGCGGCGAACCGGAACGTGGAGACGGCGCGCGTCACCTCGCCGCGCGCCCACAGCAGCGGCTTGCCGTTCTCGCCCGTGATCAGCCGGGCGACCTCCTCGGCGCGCTCGGCGAGCCGCGCGGACACGTGCGCGAGGGCCTCGGCCCGCACGTGCAGCGGCAGCGCCGCCGCCTCCCGGCGGACGGCGTCGGCGGCGGCGACGGCCTCCTCCACCTGCGCGGGCGTCGGCACCGCCGCCGTCCCGACCACGCGGCCGTCGTAGGGATGCGTAACGGTCAGCTCACCGTCACCGGTCTCAGGCCGGCCGGCCAGCCAGAATGGGGTCACGTTCATGCGTTTCACGGTATCCGCGGCGCGCCCGATTGGGAGTCGCCGCGATGTCCAATCCGCTCCTCGCCGTTGGACGTGATGGCGAGCGCGATCCACAGTTCGGCGCGGACGGCCGGATCGTCGGGGTCGCGCCCGAGGAGTTCGGCCGCCTTGCGCATCCGCGACCGCAGCGTGTGCCGGTGGACGCCGAGCGCCCGCGCCGCCGCCTCCCCGTGCCCGTTGGCCGCGACGTAGGCCCGCACGGTCCCGACCAGGCCTTCCGCGCGGAGGGGGGCGAGGAGCGCGTCGGCGAAGGCGTGCGCGGGGCCGGGGTCCATCAGGCCGAGCACGCCCTGCCCGGGGAGCCGGGAGTAGTGCAGGACGTCCCGGTCCGAGCGCCCGGCCGCCGCGAGGGCCTCCTCGGCCTGCCGCAGCGCGGCGCGCAGGTCCCCGGAGGCGGGGTCGCTGACGCCGATCGGACCGCTGCCCGCCAGGATGCGCTCGACCGTCCCGAGCTCCCCGTCCGGCACGATCACGGCGATGTGCCCGCCGAGCGGCAGCGCCGGGCACCGCGCCCCGGCCGCGTCGGACTCCAGCGCGTCCAGGACGGCGGCGCCGCCCGCGCAGGCCAGTACCCGGACGGGCCCGCGCGGGATCGCCGGGCCCTCGCCGGGGCGGCCGAGCAGCAGCGCCGCCAGCGATGCCCGCAGGTCGCGCCCGGTGCGCGGCGTCTCCGACTGGAGCGTCAGCAGGGCCACGGCGGCGCCCACGATCGTGTGCGCGGTGGGCGGGAGCGGCGCGTCGGCGCCCACCGCGAGGAACCCCCGCGACCGCTCGCCCAGCCCGATGCGCTGCACGACGATGTGGTCGTCGGGGACGGCCAGCGCGATGCTCGCGGCCGGGCCGCCCCCGTCGGGGCGGCGCCGCAGCCGGGCCAGCTCGGGCGCGAGGTCGCCGGCGCGGTCGCGGGCGCGGGCGGGCTCGGCGTGCCGCACGTCGCCGGACGCGTCCAGCAGCAGCGCCCACCCGCCGAGCAGCCGGGCCAGCCGGGCGACCAGCGCGCCGGGGCCGGTGAGCGCGGCGCGGGTCAGCTCGCGCTGGGCCTGGAACGCGCGGGTCACGTCCTCGTACCACTCGGCGGCGAGGACCCGGGAGACCGCCTTGCCGATCGCGATGAACGGGGTCGGGCGCGGTACCTCCAGCAGCACGAGGCCCTGGTCGCGGGCCGCGGCGAGCAGCCCGGCGGGGACGGTCTCGTGGATGACGCCGACGGCGAAGCCGAGCCCGGCGACGCCCCGCGCGACCAGCCGGGAGACGTAGCCCTCGGCGTTCGCGGCGGTGAGCCGCATGCCGGTGGTCAGCACCAGCTCGCCGCCCTCCAGGAACGGGGTCGGGTCCTCCAGTTCGCTGACGGCGACCCACACGACCGGGGTCGCGGGGAGCGGTCCGGTCAGCGACCGCAGCCCGAGCTGGGGAAGGGCGGCCACGGCGGCCAGCGTGGGCGGCATGTCAATCCCTGTGCAAAGTGTCTACCTCGCCGGACGGATTTCGCCGTCCCGTACGGTTCATCGTAGGCGGCGCCCGGCTTATGTTCAGGCCATGACCAGCCAGGACCCCTTCCCCGGCGCGAGCGGCCCACGCCTGCCGCAGGAGCGCCGCGTCGTGACCGAGATCCCCGGGCCGCGCTCCCGCGCGCTGCACGAGCGGCGCCTCGCGGCGGTGCCGCCCGGCGTCGGCAGCGTCCTGCCGGTGTACGTGACGGACGCCGACGGCGGCGTGATCGTCGACGCCGACGGCAACTCGCTGATCGACTTCGGCTCCGGGATCGCGGTCACGAACGTCGGCAACGCCAACCCACGGGTCGCGGCGCGGGTGAAGGCGCAGGCCGACCGGTTCACCCACACCTGCTTCATGGTCGCGCCGTACGAGTCCTACGTCGCGGTGTGCGAGAACCTCAACCGGATCACGCCCGGCGACCACGAGAAGCGCTCCCTGCTGGTCAACAGCGGCGCCGAGGCGGTGGAGAACGCCGTCAAGATCGCCCGGTACGCGACGGGGCGGCAGGCGGTCGTGGCGTTCGACCACGGCTACCACGGCCGGACGCTGCTGACGATGACGCTGACCGCGAAGAACATGCCCTACAAGCAGGGGTTCGGCCCGTACGCGCCCGAGGTGTACCGGATGCCGCTCGCCTACCCGTACCGGTGGCCGACCGGCCCCGACAACTGCGGGCCGGAGGCGGCGGCGCAGGCGATCGACCAGATCACCAAGCAGATCGGCGCGACGAACGTCGCGGCGCTGCTGATCGAGCCGATCCAGGGCGAGGGCGGGTTCATCGAGCCGGCGCCCGGGTTCCTCCCGGCGCTCGCCGAGTTCTGCCGCGCCAACGGGATCCTGTTCGTCGCCGACGAGGTGCAGACGGGCTTCGCGCGGACCGGCGACCTGTTCGCCTGCGAGCACGAGGGGATCGTCCCCGACCTGGTCGCGACGGCGAAGGGCATCGCGGGCGGGCTGCCCCTGGCGGCCGTCACCGGGCGCGCCGACATCATGGACAAGGTGCACGGCGGCGGGCTCGGCGGAACCTACGGCGGCAACCCGCTCGCCTGCGAGGCGGCGCTCGCCGTGCTGGAGGAGATCGAGGACGGCAAGCTCACCGAGCGGGCCCGCCGGATCGGGGAGGTCATGCTGCCCCGGCTGCGCGCCCTCGCCGGGCGGCATCCGGCGATCGGGGACGTGCGCGGGCGCGGCGCGATGATCGCCATCGAGCTGGTGCGGGAGGGGACGAAGGAGCCCGACCCCGAGCTGACCGCGCGGATCGCGCGCGCCTGCCATGAGAACGGCCTGCTCGTGCTGACGACCGGGACGTACGGGAACGTGCTGCGCTTCCTGCCGCCGCTCGTCATCCCGGAGGAACTGCTGGTCGAGGGGCTGGACGTCCTGGAGGCGGCCTTCGAGGGCTGACCGGCGCCGGCGCCGACCGCCGGTCTCCGCCCGGAGGCCGGCGGTTCCGGCATGCCCGGACGCCTGGGGAGCGCTTCATCCCGCTGTCCGCCCGGTCTTGACCGTCCATCGTTCGGCCCCGTACGTTCACCGGGAACGTTTGGGGCCAAAGGAAGGGGCGGAGATGACGGCGACGCCGGACCTGGTGCTGCTGGACGGCGAGGTCCTCACCGCCGACGCGCGGTTCCGCGTGGCGCGGGCCTTGGCGATCACCGGCGGGACGATCAGCGCGGTCGGCGGGACCGAGGAGATCCGGGCGCTGGCGGGCCCGCGCACGCAGGTCGTCGACCTGCGGGGGCGGACCGCGCTCCCCGGCGTCAACGACTCGCACCTGCACGCCTGCGCGTTCGGCTCCACCCGCCCGCCCCTGGCCCTGGACGCGGGGTTCCCCGCCGTCCGGTCGATCGCCGACGTCCAGGCGGCGGTCAAGGACGCGGCGTCCCGGATCCCCGAGGGCGAGTGGATCCGCGGCAACGGCTGGGACACCGGCTACCTCGCCGAGTGCGCCGACGGCGCCCGGACGCCCGACCGGGCCGACCTCGACGCGGTCGCCCCGGCCCACCCCGTCTTCCTCCAGGACTTCAGCGGCCACCTCGCCTGGGTCAACTCGCGGGCGCTGGAGCTGGCGGGCGTCGACGCGTCCACCCCCGTCCCCGAGGGCGGGGTCGTCCACACCGACGGCGCGGGCAACCCGACCGGCCTGCTCGCCGAGGGCGCGCAGGACCTGGTCCAGCGGCACCTGCCCCCCTTCACCCGGGACGACGTCGAGCGCGCCATCCGGACGGCCGTCGCCGTCCTGCACCGCGAGGGCATCACCAGCTTCACCGAGCCGGGCCTCGGACCCGGCGGCGCGAGCCTGTTCGCGGGCGCGTCCGCCCAGCTCACCCTGGACGTCTACGGCGAGCTGGCCCGCGCCGGCGACCTGGCCGCCCGGGTCGGCGTCCTGCTGCTGCTCACCGGCATGGGCGGCTCGGCCGCCGAGATCGCCGAGGGCCTGGCGAGCGCGCGGGTCCCCCGGGACGTGGACCCGCGCATCCTGCGCGTCCTCGGCGTCAAGGTCTTCGCCGACGGCACCCCGCCCAACAGGACGGCCTGGATGCACCAGGAGTACGCGGGCGGCGGCGGCTTCGGGTGCCTGTGCGTGCACGGCGCCGCCGACGCGCTGAAGACCCGGGAGCTGACCGAGATGGTCCGGCTCGCGCACGTCGCGGGACACCAGCTCGGCGTGCACGTCACCGGCGACCGGGCGCTCGACGCCGTGGTGGACGCCTTCGAGGCCGCGCAGGTCGAGCACCCCCGCGACGACCCGCGGCACTACGTCATCCACGCCGACCTGCCCGGCGCGCAGAGCCTGCGCAAGCTCGCCGCCCACGGCTTCGGCGCGAACATGAACCCGGCCATCCAGTGGACGATCGCCGACCAGGTGGAGGAGCTGCTCGGCCCCGAACGGGCCGCCTACCAGTACCCGGTCCGGTCGGCGGTCGAGGCGGGCATCCCCGTCACCGCGAGCTCCGACGCCCCCGTCACCTACCCGAACTGGCGGCAGGGGATCGCGGCGATGATGCTGCGCGAGTCCAGGGCCAGCGGCCGCACGTTCGGGCCCGCGGAGCGCGTCGGTCTGCCGGACGCCGTGCGCGCCTACACCTCCAACGCCGCGTGGCAGGACTTCGCCGAGGACTGGAAGGGCAGCCTCGAACCCGGCAAGGCCGCCGACGTCACCGTCCTGGACGGCACCCTGACCGCCCTCGACCCGCACGACCTCCCGGACACGCCGGTCGCGATGACCGTCTTCGACGGCCGCGTCGTCCACGCCGCCGAGGGCGTCTGAGACGCGGACCGCGCGCCGGCGACCGGGGTCCGCGTCACGCCGCGCCGAGGTTCTCCGGGTACAGCTCGGCGAGGATGTCGTAGGAGCGCAGCCGGTCGGCGTGGTCGAAGACCTGCGTGGTCACCATGACCTCGTCGACGCCGGTCCGGCCGACGAGGTCGTCCAGCTGCTTGCGGACGGCGTCCGGGCCGCCCACGACCTGGTCGGCCAGCCGCGCGTCGATCATCTGCCGTTCCAGCGGCGTGTACGGGTAGGACGCGGCCTCCTCCGGCGTCGGCAGCAGCCCGGGACGGCCCTGCCGCAGCCTCAGGAACGACAGCGCCTGCGGCCCGGCCAGCTCGCGCGCCCGCTCGTCGGTGTCGGACGCCGTCACCGACACCCCGATCATCGAGTACGGCGCGTCCAGCGCGCCGGGACGGAACGACTGCCGGTACAGGGTCAGGGCGGGCACGGTGTTCTCGGCGCTGAAGTGGTGCGCGAACGCGAACGGCAGGCCGAGCAGGCCGGCGAGCCGCGCGCTGTACCCGCTGGATCCGAGCAGCCACACCGGCGGCTCGTTCCCTGCGGCGGGGGTCACCTTGCTGTCCGCGGCGAAGTAGTTCCGCAGCTCGACGACCTGCTCGGGGAAGTCGTCGACCGACAGCGCCTCGGCGGACCGGCGCAGCGCCCGCGCGGTCGCCTGGTCGGTGCCGGGCGCCCGGCCGAGGCCGAGGTCGATGCGCCCCGGGTACAGCGCCTCCAGCGTCCCGAACTGCTCGGCGACGACCATCGGCGCGTGGTTGGGCAGCATGACCCCGCCCGACCCCACCCGCATCCGGGAGGTCGCCGCCGCGACCTGCCCGATCAGCACGGCGGTCGCCGAGCTGGCGATGCCGGGCATCGCGTGGTGCTCGGCCAGCCAGTACCGGTGGAAGCCGAGCCGCTCGGCGTGCCGGGCCAGGTCGAGCGTGTTGCGCAGGGCCTGCCCGGACGTGGAGCCGGTCACGACGGGGGCGAGATCGAGGACGGAGAGGCGCACGGTCATACCCTGTGCCAACCCGTCCCGGGCCGGTCCTCTTCCCGCTAGCCCTTCAGCGCGGCGACGGCGACGACCGCGACGACCGCGACCACGACGGGGGCCGTGATGCTGAGCCACGACCAGTTGACCAGCGTGCGGGCCCGCGCGGGGTCCTCCCCGAACCGGGTCTCGGCCCGGGTGTACAGCAGGGCGCCGACCACGACCAGGGGCAGGAACGCGAACGTGGTGAGGAGTCCGAGGACGAAGGCGGCGACCTGCCCGAACCGGGTGTAGGTGCCGTCGGGGCCGATTCCGAACGCGAGGCGGGGAGCGGACGCCGAGGCGGGGACGGCGCCGGACACGGCTTCGGTCATGAGCGCACCGATCTCTAGGAATGTGACCTGGATCATACGCTCGGTGACCTCGGCCCGAGGGGGCGGCTCAGCGCAGGTCGAGGCCGAGCAGGACGGGGTCGTGGTCGGACGAGCGGAACGCGTCCGGCCGGTAGAACGCGGGCGGGTTGAACTCGGTGTTGTAGTCGAGGAACACCGGCTCGTCGCTGTTGACGTGCCAGATCGTCGCGCCGGTCACGCGCCGCGACAGCGCCCGGCCCGCGAGCGCGTGGTCCAGCTCGCCCGACTGCCCGTCGAAGACGTAGCTGTACCGCTGGCTCGGGCGGACGAACCGCTGCGTCTGCCCGACGAGCCCGGCGCCGGTGAGGGCCTTCACCGGGTCCTCGGCGGTGTAGGCGTTGAGGTCGCCGACCACGAGCGGGTTCGGCACGCCGTCCGCGAGCGCGGCGACCGCCTTGGCCTGGGACACGCGGCGGGCGTTGTAGCAGCCCTGGCCGTCGCCCTGGTCCTGGTCGGGTCCGGCGGCGCCGCCGCAGCTCTTCGACTTGAAGTGGTTGACGATCATGGTGAACGCCGTCCCGCCCGTGCGGGGGCGGAACGTCTGCACCAGCGGCGGGCGGTCGAACAGCGGGTCCTGCGACGAGCGCGCGTCGCCGACCGGCGTCACCTTCGACGGCCGGTAGATCAGCGCGACGTGGATCTCGTCCGTGCCCGGGTAGGGGTGCCGCACCCACGCGTACGTTCCCGCGCCCGCCGCCCGGTTCAGCCGGTCGACGATCGCCCCGACGGCGGTGTCGCCGTTGTTCTCGACCTCCATCAGCCCGACGACGTCGGCGTCCAGGCCCCGCAGCGCGGCGGTCAGCTTGGCGAGCTGCCGCTCCTGCTCCTCCGTCGTGTCCGCGCCGCGCCTGTCCAGCGTCGTGAACCAGTTCAGGGTGTTGAAGCTCGCGACGCGCACGTCGCCGCCCACGTTCCGCGGCCGCTTCGGCGCCGGGTTCCGGTCGTCGAACCGCGCGGGCCTGGTCGGCTGCAACGCGTAGGCGCCGAACTGGTAGGTGAGCACACCGGTCAGCCCGGTCGTGGCGTCCCCGATCCGCAGGACGCGGGGGTCGGTGTAGGGGATCGTCGCGGGGTTCTGCACGTTCGACCCGTCGTCGACGAGGAGCCGCCGCGCGTCGTTGCCCGCCTGGGTGCCGCCGTGCCCGTCGGTCGGCTGGAAGAGGCGGCCGCCCGCGGAGACGGTGACCTGCCCGTACCGTCCGAGCTGGTAGGTCTCGGTGGCGGTGAGCCGCTGGCCGAACCGCAGCAGCATGCCCTCGTACTGCTCCATCCCCGCGCCGCCCTTGAGGGGCAGCCGGACGGACGTCGGCGCGACCTTCCCCGTGCCGCACACGTCCACGGCCGACACCGGCGACAGTTCGGTGAGCCCGCTGTACTCGACGGCCTTGCCGGTGACCAGGACCCGGTCGCCGACCGCGACGTCGGTGGTCGAGTAGACGAACAGCCCGTCGGAGGTCCGCGGGTCCGCGTCGGGCGTCGGGTCCTGGACGAAGAAGCCCTTGAGCTGGTCGGCGCGCTGGAAGTCGGCGGTCACGACCCCCTCGACCCGGACGGTCTGCCCGGCGAGGGGGGTCGTGCCGCCGCTGCCCTGGATCTCGGCGATCTGGTGGTCGGCGGGAGTGCCGCAGGTGGGCGGCTCCGCCGCGGCGGCCGCCTGGACGCCGGCGGTGAGGCCGGCGGTCAGGACCGTCGCGAGTGCTGCTGCTGTTCGGCGCATGGCGGGAGAGTAGGCGCGCCCCCTGGCCGACCAGCGAACCGTTAATGAAGACTCCACCAATTCGCAACGGACCCGGCTACCGCCCCGGGTTCTCCAGAAGGGTGATCAGGCGGGCGAGGCCGTCCTCGCCGTACCCCTCCTCGACCGCTCGGTCGAGCAGGTCCCGCACGGAGAGCAGGTACCCGGGGTCCACGCCCTGGTCGCGGCTCGTCTCGATCAGGCCGGGGAAGGCCACCTGGCTGGTCGCGACGCTGGAGACGGTGGTGGCGAAGTCGCCCGCCTCCACGGCGCGGGCCTGGTCGGGCAGCATGCCGAGCATCGCGGTCAGCCACGCGGTGGCCATCGGCTCGAAGTCCGTGGCCGCGACCTTCTCCGACCGGACGAGCGCGAAGGCGTGCTGGAAACCGGCGATCATGCCGTACATGGCGTCCAGCAGGGCCAGGTCGAACAGCGGCGCGAGCCCCGGGTCGGCGCCGAGGAACTGGGGCCGGCCGAGCGCCGCGAGGGTCTCGCGGTGCTCCTCGAACGCCTCCTGGTCGCCGCTGTAGAGGATCAGCGCCTCCGGCCGCCCGATCATGGGCGGGACGGCCATGATGCCGCCGTCCACGTACCGGGCGCCGAGTCCGGCGGCGCGGTCGGCCAGGGCGCGCGCCTGCCGGGGCGTCCCGTTGGTGAGCTGGACGATCGTGCGCCCGGCCGCCGCGTCGCCGAGGATCTCCCCGGCGTTGGCGTACACCGACAGGCACACGATCACCAGCGGGCTCGCCGACACGGCCGCCGCGGCGCTCTCCGCCTCCACCGCGCCCCTGGCCACGAGCGGCTCGGCCTTGGCGCGCGAGCGGTTCCACACGGTCACGCTCCGCCCGTCCGCCAGCAGCGCCTCGGCGAGCGCGCTGCCCATCAGCCCCAGCCCGAGCACGGTCACAGAAGTCGTCGTCATGTGCATCCCCTTCGTTTCGTAGGGCTCCAGCCTGCGGCGCGCGGGTTCGGGAAAGGTTCGGGCCGCATTACGGTGGGGGCATGCGCTTCGGGGTCCTCGGTCCGCTGGAGGTGCGGACGGAGGACGGCCGCCCGGTCCCGGTCCCGGACCGGAAGGTGCGGGCGCTGCTGGCCGACCTCCTCGCGCACGCCGGGCGCGCCGTCTCCGCCGACCGGCTCATCGACGACCTGTGGGGCGACGCCCTGCCCGCCGATCCGCCCGCGACGCTGCGGGCCCGCGTCTCCCAGCTGCGCCGGACGCTGGAGGACGCCGAACCGGGCGCCCGCGCTCTGGTCGAGACCAGCCCGCCCGGCTACCGGCTCGCCGTGCGGACCGACGCGCTCGACTTCGCCGTCCTCGCCGGCCGGGCGGCGGACGAACCGGACCCCGCCGCCCGCGCCGCGCGGTTCGCCGAGGCGCTGGCGCTCTGGCGCGGCCCCGCGTTCGCCGACTTCGCCGACGCGCCGTTCGCCGCCCCCGAGATCGCCCGTCTGGACGAACTGCGCCTCGCGGCCCTGGAAGGGCGCGCCGAGGCCCGCCTCGAACTGGGCGAGGACGCGGCGCTGGCGGCCGAGCTGCGCGGAGCGGTGGACGAGCACCCGTTCCGGGAGCGGCTGCGCGCGGCGCACATGCGGGCCCTGTACCGGGCGGGCCGGCCCGCCGAGGCCCTCGCCGCCTTCGACGACCTGCGCGTCCGCCTGCGCGACGAGCTGGGCCTGGACCCCTCGCCCGCGCTGGCGGACCTGCACGCCTCCATGCTGCGCCGCGACCCGGCGGTCGGCGGGCCGCGAGGCAACCTGCCCGCGGACGTGACGCCCCTCGTCGGCCGGGACGCGGCCGTCCGGGAACTGGCCGCGCTGCTGGAGGAGGCGCGCCTCGTGACGCTGCACGGGATGGGCGGGGTGGGCAAGACCCGGCTCGCGGTGGCCGTCGCGCGCGCCCTGCGCGGCGCCGGCGAGGTGTGGCTCGTGCGGCTCGACGAGGGGCTGGAGGCGGGCGCGTCCGCCGACGACGCGGCGTCGTTCACCGCCGGGGTGCTCGGGCTGCGCGACGACGCGGGCTCCGGCGGCGGACCGGCCGCGCGGCTGGGCGAGGCGCTCGGCGGCAGGCGGGCGCTGCTGGTCCTCGACAACTGCGAGCACGTGGCCGAGCCGGTGGCGCGGCTGGCGGCGGCGCTGCTGCGCGACGTCGCGGACCTGCGGGTCCTCGCCACCAGCCGGGAGCCGCTGGCGATCTCGGGGGAGCGGCTCTGGACCGTCCCGCCGCTGGACGCCGGGGCCGCCGCCGCGCTGTTCGCCGAGCGGGCGGGCCTGGCGTCCGGCCCGGGGGACGCCGAGTCGATCGCCGCGATCTGCGACCGCCTCGACGGCGTCCCGCTGGCCCTGGAGCTGGCGGCGACGCGGGTGCGGGCGCTCGGCGTCGCCGGCCTGGCCGAACGGCTGGACGACCGCTTCCGGCTGCTGTCGTCCGGCGCCCGGGACGCCCCGCCCCGGCAGCGCACGCTCCGCGCCCTGATCGACTGGAGCTGGGAGCCCCTGGAGGAGCGCGAGCGGGCGGTGCTGCGGCGGCTGGCGGTCCACGCGGGCGGCTGCACCCTCGACGCGGCCGAGGCGGTCTGCGGCGCCGACGTCGAGACGCTCGCGGGCCTCGTCGACCGGTCGCTCGTCGTGGCGGGCGAGGGGCCGCGGTACCGGCTGCTCGAAACGGTCGCCGCGTACGGCGCCGAGCGGCTCCGGGAGGCGGGCGAGGAGGAGCGGGCGCGCCGCCGCCACGCCGACTACTACATCCGCCTCGCCGAGAGCGCCGACCTGCGAGGTCCGGGGCAGCGCGACGCCCTGCGGCGGCTGCGCGCGGAGACCGGTAACCTGCGGGCCGCCCTCGACGGCGCCGTCCGGGCGGGCGACGCCGGACGCGCGCTGCGGTTGGTCGACGCGATGGGCTGGGCCTGGTTCCTGTGGGGCCGCGCCGGCGAGGCGCGCCGGGCGTTCGAGCGGGCGCTCGCCGTGCCGGGCACGGCGGACCCGGCGTCCGCCGCGCGGGCGCGGACCTGGCACACCGGGTTCGCCCTGCTGGACGGCGACGGCGCCGACCGCGACGAGCGGGTGCGCGAGGCCCTCGCCGCCGACGGCGACCCGTGGGCGTGCTGGTTCCTCGGGTTCGTCCGCGGCGGGTTCGGGGACCTGGAGGCGATCGACGAGCTCGCGGCCCGCGCGCTCGACGGGTTCCGCGCCCGGGGAGACGAGTGGGGCGAGGCGGCGGCGCTCGCCGTGCGGGCCGGGCAGGCGCTGTCGGCCGGTGACCTCGCCCGGGCCCGCCGCGACGGCGAGCGGGCCCTGCGGCTGTTCGGAGCGGCGGGTGACCGGTGGGGCCGCCTCCAGGCCACCGAGACGCTCGGCCTGCTCGCGGAGGTGACCGGCGACTACGCCCGCGCGCGGGACCTGCACGAGAGCGGCCTGCGCGACGCCGAGGAGCTCGGGCTCGGGGCGGAGGCGGCCGGCCGCCTCGCCCGCCTCGGCCGCGTCGCGCTGCTCGAAGGCGACCTCGACCGCGCCGACGACCTGCACGAGCGCGGCAGGCGGCTGGCCGTCCGCGAGGCGCACCGCCGGATGGAGCACTTCGCCGAGGTCGGCCTCGCCCTCGCGGCGCGCAGGCGCGGGCGCCTGGCCGAGGCCGAGGCGGTCCTGCGGCGCTGGCTCGACTGGTGCCGCGCCATCGAGGGGGCGCCCGGCCTGGCCTTCCTCCTGGCCGAGCTGGGGTTCATCGCCGAGCTGCGCGGCGACGCCGCCGGGGCGCTCGACCTGCACACCGAGGGCCTGGCGGCGGCCCGCGCCACCGGCCACCCCCGCGCGGTCGCGCTCGCGCAGGAGGGCATGGCCGGGGCGCTCTCCCTCGCCGGACGCCGCGCGGAGGCCGCGCGGGCGCTGGCCGCCGCCTCGCGGGCCAGGGCGGCCGTGGGCGCGCCGCTGCCCGCGGCGGAGCGCGGCGACGTCGACCGGATCGCCGCCCGGCTCGGCTAGGAGCGGCGGGAGCCGGAGCGGCGGGAGACCGCGAGGGGCAGGGCCAGGAACATCACGGCGGCGGTGAGCGCGAAGGCGACCGGGTAGCCGGTCGCGGCGGCCGTGACGCCGAACGCGGCGCCGCCGACGCCCATGCCGCCGTCGTAGCCGATGTTCCACAGCGCGCTGACCGTGCCGTAGCCGGACGCGGGCGCCCGCTCGAACATCATGGCCATGCTGGCGTTCTGCGTGACGCCGAAGCCCGCCCCGAACACCACCATGGCGGCGAGGACGGCGACCGTGTTCGGCGCCAGGGACAGCAGCGCGATGCCGGCCGCGGAGACGGCCACGGCGGGCAGGAGGAGCCGCGCGGCGCCGTGCCGGTCCCCGATCCGGCCCGCCCACCAGCGCGAGAGCGTGGCGGCCGCGGGCTGGACGAACAGCGCCGCCGCCGCGACCCCGGCGGGGACGGCGTCGGGCAGGAACGTGACCAGGACGCCCGCCGCCATCGCGGTCGAGGCGAACGCGAGGGCCGGGCGCAGCAGCGCCGCCGACCGCAGTCCCGCGACGATGCCGAAGGGCCGCTCGGGGGCCGGTCCGCCGGAGTCCGGCCCGGTGATCCTGCCCGGCAGGCCGGGCAGCGCCGCCAGCGCGGCGAGCGAGGCGACCGAGCCCGCGACGAACACCGGCGTGTAGCCGACCTCGCCCGCGAGCCACACCCCGAGCGGCAGCGCGAGCAGCGACGGCACCCCCGCCACGATCCCGAACAGCCCGATCCCCTCGCCGCGCCGCTCCGCCGGGAGCAGCCCCGCGACCAGCGCGCCCGACACCACCACGGCCACCGCGAAGCCGAGGCCGCGCACCAGGCTCACCGCCGTGATCGTCGCCATGGTCGAGGAGAACGGCAGCGCGAGCGAGGGCGCCCCGAGCAGCACGATTCCCGCCGCGAGGACCCGCCGGTGCCCGAACCGGTCGAGCAGCCGGGGCAGCGAGAGCTCGGCGAGCACGGTCGTCAGCATCAGCGCGCCCGTGGTGACGCCCGCCCCGACCCCGCCCGCGCCGCCGTCGACCGCGTACATCGGCACGACCGAGAACAGCAGGAAGAACCCCGTCAGCGTGCCGAAGGCGGCCGCGAACACCAGCGCCAGATGCCGCCCGACCAGCGGCGGCCGCGCGGCGGCGGGGGTGCCCGGCCGCGGCAGTGTCTCCCGTGTCTCGCTCATGGGGACGACGGTAGGGGACCATCCGGCCTGCTATATGGTCCAATTTCATGGCAATCGAGTGGGCCGGTTCGCCGCCGGAGCTGCTGCTGGACCTGGACCGCGACGCGACCGGGACGCTGCGCGCGCAGCTGGAGACCGCGCTGCGCGACGCGATCTGCACCGGACGCCTCAAGGCGGGGGAGCGGCTGCCGTCGTCCCGCGAGCTGGCCCGCCAGCTCGGCGTCTCCCGCGGCCTCGTCCAGGAGTGCTACGGCCAGCTCAACGCCGAGGGGTACCTGTGCGCGCGGGCGGGTTCGGCCACGCGCGTGGCGCCCGTCCGCGCCGTCGACGGCGAACCGGCGCCCGCCGCGCGGCCGGACGCGTCCCGGCTCCGCGTCGACTTCGCCGCGGGCGTGCCCGACCTGGCGTCCTTCCCGCGCGGCGACTGGGCGTGGGCGCAGCGGGAGGTCGCCCGGACGGTGCGCAACGAGGCGCTCGGCTACGGCGACCCGCGCGGCAGCGAGGTCCTCCGCGACGTGCTCGCAGGCCACCTGCGGAGGGTGCGCGCGGCGGTCGCCGAGGCCGAGGACATCGTCGTCTGCGGCGGCTTCGCCCAGGGGCTCGGCATCGTCCTGCACGTGCTGGCCCGCCGGGGCGTGCGCCGCGTGGCGTTCGAGGACCCCGGCTACGGCGACGGCGCCACCATGGCCGCCGCGGAGCGCGCCGGGATCGAGGCGGTGCCCGTCCCCGTGGACGATCTCGGGCTCGACGTGGACGCGCTCGACGCGAGCGGCGCCCGCGCGGTCGTCGTCACCCCGGCGCACCAGTGGCCGACCGGCGTCGTGCTGGCCCCCGAGCGGCGCCGCGCCCTCGCCGACTGGGCGTGCGAGCGGGACGGGGTCGTCGTCGAGGACGACTACGACGCCGAGTTCCGCTACGACCGGGAGCCCGTGGGGTCGGTGCAGGGCCTCGCGCCCGGCCGCGTCATCGGCCTCGGGACGGTCAGCAAGTCGCTGGCCCCGGCCGTGCGGCTCGGCTGGATCCTGTGCCCGCCCGCGCTGACCCGCGCGGTGGCGGAGGAGAAGCGGCTCGCCGACCGCGGCTCGCCCGTCCTCGACCAGCTCGCGCTCGCCGCGCTCGTCGAGTCCGGCCGCTACGGGCGGCACCTGCGCCGGATGCGGCCCGTCTACGCCGGCCGCCGCGCGGCGCTCGTGGCGGCCCTCGCCGAGCACGCCCCCGCCGTGCGGCTGACCGGGCTGGCCGCCGGCTTCCACGCCGTCGCCCACCTGCCCGGCGGGACGGACGAGCGGCGCGTCGTCGCCGAGGCGCGCCGGCGGTCGGTCGGCCTGTACGGGATGAGCACCTACCGGGCGTCCGGCGCGGCCGATCCCCCGCGGCTCGTCCTCGGCTTCGGCGACCTCGCCGAGAGCGCGATCCGGGACGGGATCCGGGAGGTGGCCGACATCCTCAGATCTTGAGTTGAGTGCTAAGAGCGGCGCCCCAGCATGTGACACGACTTCATTCCGCGCGCCGCGCCGGGTGCGACACAGTCGTCGCAACCCGGAATCGAAGGAGTCGTGACATGACAGCGGGCGTCGCCGACGTCGGCAGCCGCACCCCGCAGCCGGACCTGTCCGGCACCGTCCCGTTCCCCGAGCGCGTCGCGGTCGTGGTGTTCGTGGTCGGGCCCGTCATCGGGCTGCTGGGCGCCGTCCCCTTCCTGTGGGGCTGGGGGATCGGCTGGACCGACATGGCCATCTTCGCGTTCCTGTACCCGCTGAACGCGATCGGGATCACGGTCGGCTACCACCGGCACTTCACCCACGGCGGCTTCAAGGCCAAGCGGTGGCTGCGGATCGCCCTCGCGATCCTCGGCGGGCAGGCCATGCACGGCTCGGTGGTCCGCTGGGTCGCCGACCACCGCCGCCACCACAAGTACGCCGACCAGGAGGGCGACCCCCACTCGCCCTGGGCGTACGGACCCGGTGTGTGGGGCCTCACCAAGGGCCTCTACCACGCGCACATGGGCTGGCTGTTCGGCAAGGAGCGCACGTCCCGCGGCAAGTACGCGCCCGACCTGCTCAAGGACCGGGACATCCGGTTCCTGTCCCTCGACCCCGTGTACGCCGTGATCGTGCTGTCGACCTTCCTCGTCCCGATGGGGCTGGGCGCGCTGCTCACCTGGTCGTGGCACGGCGCCGTCACCGCGCTGTTCTGGGGCGGGGTGATGCGCGTCTTCGTCGGCGACCACATCACGTTCTCGATCAACTCGATCTGCCACGTGTTCGGCAAGGAGGACTTCAGGACGCGCGACCGGGCCCGCAACGTGTGGTGGCTGGCGATCCCGTCGTTCGGCGAGTCCTGGCACAACCTGCACCACGCCGACCCGACCTGCGCGCGGCACGGCGTCCTCAAGGGCCAGATCGACATCAGCGCCCGCGTCATCTGGGTGTTCGAGAGGCTCGGCTGGGTCTGGGACGTCCGCTGGCCCGACCACGAGCGCCTCGCCGCCCGCCGCGTGACCGCCCCCAGCACCGGAGAGCGAGCATGACCGACCTCCCCCCGCTCGACCGCACGCCGCTGATCGAGCGGCTCGCCCGGTTCGCCAAGGACTTCCCCGGCGACCGCGCCTACACGTTCATGGACTACACGGCGGACCCGGACGGCGTCGCGACCGACGTGACCTGGGGCGAGCTGGACCGGCGCGCCCGCAGCACCGCCGCCGCCATCCGCCGGGCCACCGAGCCCGGACGGCGGGTCGCGCTGCTCGCCCCGCAGGACCTGCACTACGTCACCGCGTTCCTCGGCGCCATGTACGCCCGCGTCATCGGCGTCCCGCTGTTCTCCCCGGACCTGCCGGGCCACGGCGACCGGCTCCTCGCCGTCTACCGGGACGCCGAGCCCGACGTGGTGATCACCACGAGCGCGTCGCTGCCGCACGTGCGCTCGTTCCTCGCGGGCGGCGGCGTCCGCGAGCCCGCCGAGATCATCGTCGCCGACGAGGTGGACGCGGCGCTCGACTGGACGCCCGAGCCGGTCGACCCGGGCGACGTCGCCTACCTGCAGTACACCTCCGGCTCGACCCGCACCCCCGCGGGCGTGATCATCACGCACGGGAACTTCGCGACGAACGCCGAGCAGCTGTGGCGGACGTTCGACGGCATCCCGCGCGTGTCGTCCGGCGTGAACTGGCTGCCCGTCTTCCACGACATGGGCCTGGTCACCACCGTCGCGCTGCCGCTGGTGTACGGCAACCCGGGCGTGATCATGGATCCGGTGGCGTTCGTCATGCGCCCTGTCCGCTGGCTGGAGCTGCTCAGCGCCCAGCACCACGCGTTCACCGGCGGCCCCAACTTCGCCTACGAGTACCTCACCGCGCAGGTCACCGAGGAGGAGAAGGCGAAGCTCGACCTGAGCGGCGTGCAGGTCTTCATGAACGGCGCGGAGCCGATCCGGGAGAGCACGCTCACCGGCTTCTACGAGGCGTTCAAGGACTGCGGGCTGCGGCCCGAGGCGCAGGTGTGCGCGTACGGGCTGGCGGAGGCGACCGTCTACGTGTCGGCCTCGTCCCGGTTCCGGGAGCCGACCCGCGTCGCGTTCGACCACGAGGGGCTGCGCCGGGGCGTCGCCGAGCCCTGCGACCCGGGCGCGCCCGGCGCGATCCAGCTGATCGCCTGCGGGACGTCCTACGGGCAGCACACCGTCATCGCCGACCCCGAGACCGGCGTGCGGCTCGCGGACGGCGCCGTCGGGGAGATCTGGGTGCACGGCCCGAACGTCGCGGCCGGCTACTGGGGGCGGCCCGAGGCCACAAGGGAGACGTTCGAGGCGGTGCTGGCGGACCACGGCGACCTGCCGCGCTCCCCGTGGCTGCGCACCGGGGACCTCGGCGTCCTGCACGGCGGGGAGCTGTTCGTCACCGGCCGGATCAAGGACCTGGTCATCGTGGACGGGCGCAACCACTACCCGCAGGACATCGAGTTCACCGTCTCCGGCGCGCACCGAGCGATCCGCCGCGAGTACGCCTGCGCGGTGGCGGTCGACACCGGCGGCACGGAGGGCCTGGTCGTGGTGGCCGAGCGGAACCGCCGGGTGCCGGTCGCCCTGCTCGACCAGGAGGAGGTGGCGCGGGCGGTGCGGACGGCCGTGAAGCAGCAGCACGACCTGCGCGTGCACGACTTCGTGCTGATCGAGCCCGGGGGCCTGCCGCGCACCAGCAGCGGGAAGATCGCCCGGTCCGCGTGCCGGCGGGCCTACCTGGAGGGGAGGCTGCCGGTCCCGGAGGCGGCGCCCCGGCCCGAGTGAGCGGTGACCGCGTCCCTCACGCGTGCTCCCCGCCGGCGCCGCGCAGCCAGACGGGGAGCAGCAGCATCAGCTCCAGACGGATCGCCGGGGCCTCGATGTCGTAGTCGAAGATCTCGTGCAGCTGCGCCAGCCGGTACCGGACGGTCTGCGGGTGCACGCACAGCGCCTCCGCCGCGTCCGTCGCGTTGAAGCCGTGCCTGAGGCACTCCAGCAGCGTGGCCGCCAGCCGGCCGCCGCGGTGCGGGCCGAGCTCGGTGAGCGGGGCCAGCCGGCGCCGGGCGGCCGCCTCGGCGAGCGTCCAGCCCTCCTCCAGCAGCAGGTCGGGCACGTACCGGTCGGCGTGGACGAGCGCGCCGGGGTCCTGCCGGGCGAGCCGCCCGGCCTCCATCGAGTCGAGCGTCCGGTGCGCCCAGCGCAGCGAGACCCCCGCCCGGTCCAGCGGCACCGAGGGCCCGACCGCGCCCGCCCAGCCGCCGAGGGTGGCGGTCAGCCGGTCGGGGCCGCCGGGGCGGTCCGGGTCGGGCATCACCAGGCACGGCCGGCCGCGGTCCAGGCCGCTCAGCAGGGACGGCGGCAGCCCGGCGGGCCCCTCCCCGGCGCCGCCGGGCCGCGGCTCCAGCACGATCACCGCCAGCCGTTCGGGCAGCGGCCAGCCGGCGAGGTTGGCCTGCTCGGCGACGACGTCCCGCGGCGCCGCCGGGTCCGACAGCAGCAGGCTCATCAGGCGGGCGCGGCGCTGCTCGCGCTCGCCCGCGGCCTTCTCCCGCGCCCGGGCGTAGCCCTGCGCGGCGGCGGACGCCAGAAGGTCCAGGTAGGCGAGGTTCGCCTCGGTGAGCGCGATCGCCAGGTCGCGCGGCTTCTTCAGCCGGTCGGCCTCGCGCGACAGGTACCGCCACGCGGTCCTGGAGGCGACGCGCATCGCGTTCTGCAGGTGCTCGAGCCCGCGCCCCTCGACGGCCTCCCCGTACCCGATGTCGAAGTAGACCTGGTGCACCTCCCGCAGGGAGGCGTCGGGGTCGGCGATCATCTGGACGAAGTGCCCCATGGCCTGCGCCGCCGCGAGGCGCATCACCTCGGTGTAGACGGGGTCGTCGGGGCGCGCGTACTCGGGGACGTTCCGCAGCACGCCCTCCACCATGGAGTCGACCAGCGCCGGAAGGTGGGGGCGGATCCACTGCGCCTCTTCCCGGGGGACGTCGCGCCAGGGCTCCCCTGACAGATCGTCGGCCTGGGCGGACCTCTCGTGCAGCTCCGTCAAAGTGTCACCTCCGTCAGCGGACACCTGGGGCCGCCAGGCTAGGGAGCGCGCGTCGCACAAGACACTCAGATGGGTGACAACGCCGCCCGATTCCTTGTCACACCCGACCGATGCGCCTGGTGGCGGCGGACAAGGAGTGGTCCTCATCCGGCGGCGAGCGTCAGCAGGACGACGGCCGCGGCGGCGCCGGCGAGGCCCGCGGCCTGCGTCCGCGACAGGCGCTCGCACAGCGCCGTGACGCCGAGCAGCACCGGGACCACCGGGTACAGCGAGGACAGCACGACCGCGATGACGACGAGCTGCTGCCGGGTCGCGAGGAGGTAGCAGACGAGCGCCGCCGCCGCGAGGCCGCCGTTCACCGCCGCCCACAGCCACGTCGTCCCGCCCGGGAGGCCGCCTGGTGGGCGCCGCCCGCGCGAGCGCATCACCGGAGCGATCGCGAGGACGGCCGCGACCCGTCCCGCCGCGACGGGCCAGAGGCCGGAGTCGTCGCCCGCCTGGGCGAGGGCCAGGTACTGCACCCCGATCCCGGCGCCCGCCGCGAGCCCGTTCACGAGGGCCGCGCGGACCCGGCCGCCCTCGTCCGACCGTGACCGGGACACCAGCCACAGCGCGGGCACCACGTTGCCGATCCCGAGCCAGGCCGCCGCCGTGGGGCGGTCGCCGAGGAACGCGACGCCGACGACCACCGGCAACGCCACCCCGCCGACCGCGCTGACCGGGACGACGATGCTCAGGTTCCCCCTGCTGATGCCCCGGTAGAGGAAGACCATCGCGAGGCCCGTCCCGGCGCCCGAGAGCGCGCCCCACGCGAGGTCCCCGGCGGCCACGTCGGAAGCGGGGACGGCCACCGCCGCGGCGACCGCGCACGCGAGCCCGCCGACCTGGCCGAGCAGCGCGACGGCGGCGAAGTCGGCGCGGCGCGACAACAGGCCGCCCCAGACGTCGGCGACCCCGTAGAGCAGCGCCGAGGTCAGGGCCAGGAGGACGCCCGTCATGCGCGCCCCGCGTCGCGTTCGGCCTGGCCGACCGGACAGACGCCGCCGCTCGTGCAGCACCCCCGGTCGCAGAGGCGGCAGATGACGTCGGAGTCGCCGATCTCCTCGTAGAGGCGGGCCAGGAGCTTGGCCAGCAGCCCGGTGAGCGCCTCGCGCTCGGCGCCGTCCAAGACGTCCAGGACGCCGGCCAGCGGCGCGTCCCGCGCGGCCAGCATCGCGCGCGCCGCCTCCTCGCCCTCCGGCGTCAGCAGGACCTGGACGGCGCGCCCCCCGCCGGGACGGCGCCGGACCAGGCCGGCCGTCTGGAGCCCGTCCACCATGCGCGCGGCGGCGGACTGGGTCAACCCGACGCGGCGTCCGAGCTCGGTGACGCCGAGGCCGGGCGCATGGGAGAGGACGACCAGCGCCGCGGCGCCGCTCGCGCTCACCCGCCCCGTGCCGGTGGCCCCGGCCAGCACCAGGTCGGTCACCGCCAGCGAGGCGGCGCCCAGCAGGTTCGCGAGTCTGTCATGCATGAGTCATGCATGTTAGCAGCCCCGGCGGGCGCGCCCTCCTCCGGGGCGGCGCTGTTTGCGTGCCATGCTGGCGGGGTAGCGCTGCATGTCGGAGGTCGCCTGATGGATCGCGAGGCCGGGCCCGCCGCGGGGGAGGACGAGCGGCGGCGGATCGCCCGAACGGACGTGCTGCTCGCCGAACCGCGCCTCGCGAGCGCGGCGGCGCGGCTCGGGCGCGGCGTCGTGAAGGCCGCGGTCGTCGCCGCCCAGCGCCGGGCCCGCGCCGGAGAGATCGCGCCGGAGGCGGTGGCCGACGCCGCCGTCGCGTCGCTGCCGCCGAACGCCTCCGGCCTCCGCCCGGTGATCAACGCGACCGGCGTCCTGCTGCACACCAACCTCGGGCGGGCGCCGCTGTCGCCGGCGGCCCGCGAGGCCGTGGCGGTGGCCTCCGGCGCCACCGACGTCGAACTCGACCTGGAGACCGGCCGTCGCGCCAAGCGCGGGCGGTCGGTCCTCGCGGCGCTGCGCGAGCGGGTGCCCCAGGCGGAGGCCGCGCACGTCGTCAACAACGGAGCGGCGGCGCTGGTGCTGGCCGCCGCCGCGCTCGCCCCCGGCCGGGAGATCGTCATCAGCCGCGGCGAGATGGTGGAGATCGGCGACGGGTTCCGCATCCCCGAGCTGCTGGCCGCCACCGGCACCCGGCTGCGCGAGGTCGGCATGACGAACCGGACCACGCCGGACGACTACGCCGCGGCCGTCGGCGAGGAGACCGGGTTCATCCTCAAGGTGCACCCCTCCAACTTCCGCATGACCGGCTTCGCGCGCGGCGCCGGCGTCGCGGAGCTGGCCGGGCTCGGGGTGCCGGTCGTGGCCGACATCGGCTCCGGCCTGCTCGCCCCCGAGCCGCTCCTGCCCGACGAGCCCGATGCCGCGTCCATGCTCAAGGCGGGCGCCGACCTCGTCACCGCCAGCGGCGACAAGCTGCTCGGAGGCCCGCAGTGCGGCCTGATCCTCGGGAGGGACGAGCCGGTGCGGCGCCTCGCCCGCCATCCGCTCGCGCGGGCCCTGCGGGTCGACAAGCTGACGCTCGCCGCCCTGGAGGCCACCCTCCGCGGGCCGCTCACCCCCACGGCCGAGGCGCTGCACGCCGACGCGGGCGCGGTGCGGGAACGGGCCGAGCGGCTCGCCGCCCGGCTCCGGGACGCGGGAGTGGACGCGGCGGCCGCCGGGAGCGAGGCGGCGGTGGGCGGCGGCGGCGCGCCGGGCGTCGTCCTGCCGAGCGCGGCGGTCTCGGTGCCCGAGCACTACGCGTCCCGGCTGCGGCGGGGGACGCCCGCCGTGATGGGCCGCGTGGAGGACGGCCGGTGCCTGCTCGACCTGCGGTCCGTGCCGCCCGACCAGGACGGCGCCCTCGCCGAGGCCGTCCTGGCCCAGGCCCGCCAGGGGGCCCGATGACGCACGTCGTCGCCACCGCCGGCCACGTCGACCACGGCAAGTCCACGCTCGTCCGCGCCCTCACCGGGATGGAGCCCGACCGGCTGGAGGAGGAGCGGCGGCGCGGCCTCACCATCGAGCTGGGCTTCGCCTGGACGGCCCTGCCGGGCGGCGACCGGATCGCCTTCGTCGACGTCCCCGGGCACGAGCGGCTCGTCACCACGATGCTCGCCGGGGTCGGGCCCGTCCCGGCCGTGGTGTTCGTGGTGGCCGCCGACCAGGGCTGGCAGCGCCAGTCCGAGGAGCACCTGGCGGTCCTCGACGCGCTCGGCGTCCGGCACGGCCTCCTCGTCGTGACGCGCCGCGACCTCGCCGACGCCGCGGCGGCGGACCGGGTGCGGGAGGAGTCCCTCGCCCACCTCGCGGCCACCTCCCTCGGCCGGGTCGAAGCGGTCGCGGTCAGCGGCGCCACGGGCGACGGCCTCGACGAGCTGCGGGCGGCCCTGGAACGGCTCACCCGCTCCCTCCCGGAACCCGAGCGGGACGCCGACGTCCGCCTCTGGATCGACCGGGTCTTCACCGTCCGCGGCAGGGGCACGGTCGTGACCGGCACGCTCGGCGCGGGAACGATCAGCGTCGGCGACCGCCTCGCCGCCGGCGACGCCCTCCTGCGCGTGCGGGGGCTCCAGAGCCTCAAGGAGGACCACGAAGAGGTCGGCGCCGTCGCCCGCGTCGCCGTCAACCTGCACGGCGACGCGGGAGACCTCGGCCGGGGCGGCGCCCTGCTCACCCCCGGGCGCTGGCTCGCCGCCGACGTCGTCGACGTCCGGCTGCGCGGCGACGCCGCGTCCGACCTGCCGCGCGAGCTGACGCTGCACGCGGGGACGGCGGCGGTCCCGGTCCACGTCCGCCCGCTGGGGGACGACACGGCGCGGCTGTCGCTGCGCCGCCCGCTGCCGCTGCGCGTCGGGGACGTCGCCCTGCTGCGCGACCCCGGGCGGCACCGCGTCCCGGCGGGCGTGACGGTCCTGGACGTCCGCCCCGAGCCGTTCGCGCGGCGCGGCGCGGCGGCCGCGCGGGCCCGGGTGCTCGCCGCCATGACCGGGCGCCCGGACGGCGCCGAGGAGGTCCGCCGCCGGGGCCTGATCAGGCGGTCGGACCTGGTCGCGATGGGAGTGCCCGTCCCCTTCGAGCCGGTGGCGGGGGAGTGGCTCGCCGACCCCGCGCTCTGGACGGACCTGCGCGGGCGCCTCGCGTCGGCCGTCGAGGAGCACGCCGCGGCGAACCCCACCGACCCCGGCCTCCCGGCCGACGCCGCGCGCCGCGCTCTCGGCCTCCCCGACCGCGTCCTCGTCGACGCGCTCGCCGGGGGCCTCCTGCGGCGCGACGGCAGGATCTACGGCCGGACGACCGCGCCCGAGCTGCCGCCGCCCGTGCGCGAGGCCGTCGACGCCGTCCGCCGCGACCTGGCCGCGGCCCCGTTCCAGGCGCCGGACGCGAACCGGCTCGCCGAACTCGGCCTCACGCCGAAGCTGCTCGCCGTCGCCGCCGCGACCGGCGCGCTGCTCAAGGTGGCCGACGGCGTCGTCCTGCTGCCCGGCGACGACGCCCGCGCCGCCGGACTGCTCGCCGGGCTCGGCGGCCCGTTCACGCTGAGCGAGGCGCGCCGCGCGCTCGGCACCACCCGCCGCGTCGCCGTCCCGCTCCTGGAGTACCTGGACGACCGCGGCTACACGGTCCGGGTCGACGACCTCCGCCGCCGCTGCACCGGAAGGCAGTCATGACCGACGCCACCCAGAAACGGCTCACGCAGTACGCGCACGGCGGCGGCTGCGCCTGCAAGATCCCGCCCGGCGAGCTCGAAGAGGTCGTCGCCGGCCTCGGCGCCGCGCCCGCCTCGCCCAACGCCGACCTGCTCGTCGGCCTGGACACCGGCGACGACGCGGCCGTGGTCCGGCTCCGCGACGGCCTCGCCGCCGTCGCCACCGCCGACTTCTTCACGCCCGTCGTCGACGATCCCTACGACTGGGGGCGCATCGCCGCCGCCAACGCCCTGTCCGACGTCTACGCGATCGGCGGCAGTCCCGTCGTGGCGGTGAACCTGCTCGCCTGGCCCCGCGACGTCCTGCCGTTCGACCTGGCGCGCGAGGTCCTGCGCGGCGGCCTCGACGTCGCCGCCGAGGCGGGCTGCCACGTCGGCGGCGGCCACAGCGTCGACGACCCCGAGCCCAAGTACGGCATGGCCGTCACCGGGGTCGCCGACCCCGCCCGCCTCCTGCGCAACGACACCGGCAAGCCGGGCACGCCGCTCAGCCTCACCAAGCCCCTCGGCCTCGGCGTCCTGAACAACCGCCACAAGGCGACGGGCGAGGTCTTCCCGCACGCCGTCGCGACCATGGCCGCGCTGAACCGCGACGCGTCCGCCGCCGCGCTGGACGCCGGGATCGCCTGCGCCACCGACGTGACCGGCTTCGGGCTGCTCGGCCACCTCTACAAGATGGCCCGCGCGTCCGGCGTGACCGCCGTGGTCGACGCCGCCGCCGTCCCCTACCTCGACGGCGCCCGCGCGTCCCTGCGCGACGGGTACGTCAGCGGCGGCACCCGCCGCAACTTCGAATGGGTGGCCCCGCACACCGACTTCGGCGCCGTTGGCGAGGACGACCGCCTGCTGCTCGCCGACGCCCAGACCTCCGGCGGCCTCCTGCTCGCAGGCGAGATCCCCGGCGCCCCCGTCATAGGCGAACTCATCCCCGCAGCCGACCACCCCCTGATCGTCCGCTGAAGCCCGGGTTCCGAGACCCCGCGACGACCGGGATGGTCGCGATCGCGTCCGAAGGCAGGTTCGAGCTCGCGAGAACCTGATCGCGCAGCGAGCCTCTGGGCGAGTCGGAGCGATGCCGGCGATCGCCCGCGTTTCTCGACGATGGAGGGCCGCCAGGCCCGAAGGAGGAGAGAAAGGCCCTACAACTCGGTTCCGGTTTGGTCGGTGATGCCGGCTCGTCGCTGGTACTCGCGGACCAGGGCGGGGGCGGCGGGGCCGCGCGGGCGGCGGCCCGGGCGGATGTCGACCGACAGCGCCTTCGCCTCCTGGATGTGGGTGTTCGGGTCCAGGGACAGGTGCAGCAGCTCGTTGGCCGCGTCGCCGCGGCTGTAGCCGTTCGGGCCCCAGTGGTAGGGCAGTCCGACCTGGTGGAGCTTGCGGCCGTCCACGGTCAGCGGCGACATGCGCTCGGTCACCAGGACCCGCGCCTCCACGACGGCGCGCGGGCTGACGATCGTCGCCCACCCGCCGTGCTCCAGGCGCCGCTCGGCCGCCAGTTCCGGCGAGACCTCGCAGAAGAACTCCGGTTGCAGCTCCGCCAGGTACGGCTGCCAGCGCGACATGCCGCCCGCCGTGTGGTGCTCGGTGAGCCGGTACGTCGTCGCCACGTACGGGTAGACCTCGGCCCCCGGCTCCGTGCCGCTCGGCGCGTACCGGTTGTCGGGATGCGGCGGCGACAAATGCCGGACGGGGTTGCGCTGCTGCTTGTACAGCGCGTTCTGGAACGGCGAGTCCTGCGGCTCGTAGTGCGTCGGAAGCGGGCCGTCGGTCAGGCCGGCGGGCGCGTACAGCCACGCCTTGCCGTCGGCCTGCATGATGAACGGGTCGTTGCCGGCGAGCGCGTCCGGACCCGTCGCGTCGCGCGGGGGCTTGTAGTCGGGCGGGCGGTCGGCGATGAAGTCGGGTACGTCGTGGCCCGTCCACTTGCCCTCCTCGGCGTCCCACCAGATGAGCGCCTTGCGGTCGCTCCACGGCTTGCCGTCCGGGTCGGCGGACGCCCGGTTGTAGAGGATGCGGCGGTTCATCGGCCACGCCCAGCCCCACTCGGGGGCCACCCAGTTCTGGTCCTTGCCGGGCTTGCGGCGCGCCGTCTGGTTGACGCCGTCGGCGAAGCAGCCGCAGTAGATCCAGCAGCCGCACGAGGTGGACCCGTCGTCCTTCAGCTGCGTGTAGGACGACAGCGGGTTCCCGTCCGCGTCCCGGCCGTTGATCTCGGCGAGCACGGCCTCGGCGTCCGGCTCCGCGAGATCGCCCCTGGTCGGGTAGTCCCACGTGAGGTCGAGGACCGGCCGGTCCATGTCGTCGGCGGACCCGGCGAGCTTCTCCCGGATGATGCGGCCGAGGTGGTAGGTGAACCACAGGTCGCTGCGCGTGTCCCCGGCGGGCTCCACGGCCTTGTGGTGCCACTGGAGCATCCGCTGCGTGTTGGTGAAGCTGCCGTCCTTCTCGGTGTGCGCGGCGGCGGGCAGGAAGAACACCTCGGTGCCGATGTCCTCGGTGCGCATCTCGCCCGACTCGATCTCCGGGCCGTCCTTCCACCACGTCGCCGACTCGATCAGCGAGAAGTCGCGGACGACGAGCCAGTCGAGGTTGGCCATCCCGAGCCGCTGGATCTTGGCGTTGGCCGACCCGACGGCCGGGTTCTCGCCCATCAGGAAGTAGCCCTTGCACACCCCGTCGATCTGCGCCATGGAGGTCTCGTAGGTGCTGTGGGAGCCGGTCAGCCGCGGCAGGTAGTCGAAGCGGTAGTCGTTGTCGGCCGTCGCCGCGTCGCCCCAGTACGCCTTCAGCAGGCTGACCATGTAGGAGCGCATGTCGCCCCAGAAGCCCTTGCGCGCCGCCTCCGCTTCGATGAACGTGTCCAGGTCCTCGTTGCCGTGGGCGTGCGGCATCGGGATGTAGCCGGGCAGCAGGTTGAACAGCGTCGGGATGTCCGTCGAACCCTGGATGGACGCGTGGCCGCGCAGCGCCAGGATGCCGCCGCCGGGGCGGCCGATGTTGCCGAGCAGCCCCTGCAGCACCGACGCCGCGCGGATGTACTGGACCCCGACCGTGTGCTGCGTCCAGCCCACCGCGTACGCGAACGCGGTCGTCCGGTCGCGGCCGGAGTTCTCGGTGACCATCTCGCAGACCTTGAGGAACTGGTCGCGGGGGACGCCGCAGATCCGCTCGACCATCTCCGGCGTGTACCGCGCGTAGTGCCGCTTCAGCACCTGGAACACGCACCGCGGATGCTCCAGCGTCGGGTCCCGCTCCGGGTCGCCCACGCCGATCGCCGCGCCGCCCGAACCGTGCGCCTCGCCGCGCGCCGCCTCCTCGACCGACCCGACGCGGTCCTCGTACTCCATGTCGCGCTCGCCGGAGGCGGCCTGGACCTCCATGCCCTCGTACTGCCACGTCCGGTGGTCGTAGCCGCGCTTCTCCGGGTCCAGGCCGGAGAACACGCCGTCCAGGTCCTCGGTGTCGCGGAACTCCTCGGTGAGGATCACCGACGCGTTGGTGTAGGGGACGACGTAGTCGCGGAAGTACTTCTCGTTCTGCAGGACGTAGTTGATGATCCCGCCGAGGAACGCGATGTCACTTCCCGCGCGCAGCGGGACGTGCTCGTCGGCGAGCGCGCTCGTCCGCGTGAACCGCGGGTCCACGTGGATCAGCTTCGCCCCGCGCGCCTTCGCCTCCATCACCCACTGGAACCCGACCGGATGGCACTCGGCCATGTTCGAGCCCTGGATGACGATGCAGTCCGCGTGCTGCAGATCCTGCTGGAAGGTGGTCGCGCCGCCGCGTCCGAACGAGGTCCCCAGACCGGGGACGGTGGAGGAGTGTCAAATGCGGGCCTGATTCTCGATCTGCACCGCGCCGAGCGCGGTGAACAGCTTCTTGATCAGGTAGTTCTCCTCGTTGTCGAGCGTGGCGCCGCCGAGGCTCGCGAAGCCCAGCGTCCGCCGCACCCGCACGTCGTCCTGCTCCCACTGCCAGCTGTGCCGGCGGGCCTCGATCACCCGGTCGGCGATCATGTCCATGGCCGTGTCGAGGTCGAGCGGCTCCCACCCGGTGCCGTGCGGGCGCCGGTACAGCACCCGGTGCTCGCGGGCCGGCCCGGTCGTCAGCTGGAGGCTCGCCGACCCCTTCGGGCACAGCCGCCCGCGGCTGACCGGCGAGTCGGGGTCGCCCTCGATCTGGGTGACCTTGCCGTCCTTGACGTACACGTCCTGCCCGCAGCCGACCGCGCAGTAGGGGCAGACGGACTTCACGACCTCGTCGGCGGTGCTCACCCGTGGCCTGATCCGCTCGGTGCGGGCGCTCTTGGACGCCGCTCCCCGCCCGAGGGGGTCGTCGCCGGTGAACTGGCGGTAGACGGGCCACGACTCGATCCATGTGCGAACGCCCACGTCCCACCGCCCTTCTCGGCTCGGCCCGCCGCCGACCTACCCGCCGCCCGTCCCGCGAAACACGGGGGGTGCGCGAAGCGTGAACGGGGCGCCGTCCTTCGACCGGTGCACCGGGTGCTCCGCGGAACCGCTCAGCGCAGGACGGCCGCGCCGACCGCGCCCATCCGCTCCGCGAACTCGGCGCGCTCGGACGGGGACAGCGCCCGCTCGTAGACGGCGGCGGACAGCCGGTCGGTGATCTCCTCGGCCTCCGCCCGGCGCGGCCTGAGCGCCGCGCAGTCGGGGAGGTCGCCCTGCCAGCCGAAGAAGCGCGCGGTGTCGGGCCCGTCCTGGGTCAGGATCGCCTCCAGCGGGGAGAGCCCGACGGAGGTCGTCGCGACGAGATGCAGCCCGCCGCGCAGCTCCCGCAGCACCTGCACCAGCTGCATGAGCCGGGCCCGGGAGCCGTCCGGCAGCGGTTCGGCGCGCCAGCCGCAGAACAGCGGCAGCCCCGACCCCTCGGCGGCGCGCGCCACCCGCTCGGCCAGCTCGCACAGGCGCGGGTCGTCCGGCAGGTGGGACTCGCCCCAGGCCGCGCATCCGAGGGCGTACCGCCGCGTCGCCTCGCGCGCCCCGGCGACCGCGACGCCCTCCTCCCACTGGGGGCGGACGAACCCCGGCTCGAACCAGCCGAGCGCCGCCGCGACGACCTCGGCGTCGACGTCGCCGAGGACCCCGCCGCGTCCGGCGAAGTAGTACGCGAACGGATTGCCGTACCCCTGCTCCTTGCCGTGCTCGGCCGTCCTGCGCGACAGCATCCACCGCGACCCGACACCGTGAATGATCCTGTCGGCGGCGCGGACGGTCTCCGCGGCGGTCAGTTCGCCCATCGGCGCTCTCCCGGTTCCTCGCTGTCAAGTAACCGAAAGGTTACTGCCCCCGGGCCGCCGCTCCGCGAGCGGTCCCGGTCAGATCGCGGATCCGCCGCGCACGGCCTCGCCGCGCGGGTCCGGCGAGGAGCCGCCGGACGGCCGGTGCCAGTCGAAGCACACCACGACGGCGTCGTCGGCCAGATCGGCGCCCTCGTGGAACTCGATGAGCTCGTCGATCACGGTCAGCGGGACCTCCGCCGCGGGCTGCAGCCGGCTCCGCCGGGTGGCCTGCTCCAGCGCGTGCGTTCCGTACTCGCCGGACGGGGCCCGCGCCGCGAAGACGCCGTCGCTGACGATGACCAGCCGGTCGCCGGGTTCGAGGGGGAAGCGCTGGGGCCGGTACTCGGTGTCGGGGAACATGCCGAGCGGCATCTGCTGCTCCAGCGGCACCGCCGTCACCTCGGCGCCGCGCAGCAGCAGGATCCTCGGGGACCCCGCGTCGATGACGTGCACGGTCCCGTCGGCGAGGTCGATCCGCATGACGAGGGTCTCGGTGAACTCCCGGCCGCCGTGCCGCACGTGCACCATGTCGTTGGCCAGGCTCGCCTGCTCGCCGAGGTCGGCGCCGGACCGGCGGGCGTTGCGCAGCGCGCCGACGGTCAGGGACGTCAGCAGGGCCGCGTTGATGCCCGTGCCCGAGCCGTTGGTCACGGTCAGCGCCAGATGGTCGTGCTCGACGGACCAGTCGAAGTTGTCGCCGCCGATCGAGTAGGCCGGCTCCAGATGGCCCGCCAGGCTGAACGAGTCGTCCGCGTGGGCGTGGCCGGGCAGGAGCTGCCACTGCAGTTCCGCGGCGAGGGTGAGGCGGTGCCGCCTCCTGGCCCGCTCGTACCGGTCGGTCCGGTTCCACGCGACCTTCAGCGCGCTGCCGACCAGCTCGCCGATCTCGGCCAGCTCGCCGACCTCGTCCGCGCTCCAGGGGCCGGACGAAGTGAGCTCCAGGACGCCGATCCGCTCGCCGCGCGCGCGGACCGGTATATAGGTCGCGGTCTCGGCGGCCTCGTCACCGTCCCCCTCGGGGGACGCGAGGACGCGGCCGGTGATGAACGCCCGCCCGGCAGGGCTCTGCCGGATCCCGATCGCCTCGACGCCCTCCTCGGCCGCCTCCTCGGCGGCCGCCACCTCGGCGTCCGGAACGGTCAGGGCCAAGCTGTCCGGGTGGGGCGTGGCCAGAAGCGGCGCGACCGGCATGAGGGCGCGCGAGTGGTAGTCGCAGACCAGGAGCCGGGCGGCGGAGACGGCGGGGTACTCCCGCGAGAGCGTCGCGGCCAGCACCTCGGGCAGTGCGTACGCCGGGGCGGCGCGCAGCGCCCGCTCGACCCTGGCCGTGCGCCTGCCCCCGCCTCCGCCGGGGCGTCCCTGCCCGACCCCGGCCTGGCGGCCGTGCTCATCCCTGGCCGGGCGGCCGTGCTCATCCCTGGCCGGGCGGCCGTGCTCATCCCTGGCCGGGCGGCCGTGCGTACTCATTGCGACCCCATCTCATCACTGCCTGCCGACGCGCCGGACGCGGCCGCGTCCCCCGCGCGGTCCGGTTCTGGGACGCCGGACCGCGGGAACGGCCGTGCCCCCCTCGACCGGCCGTCCAACCGCGGGAATGCGGCTCTGCCATCGGGTCCGCCGCGTCTCGGACGCAGGACCGCAGGGGAAGACTGCCAAAGAGTTTGCCGTATGGCAAATACTTGATATCGAGCCGCGGGAGAAGGGGTTCGCGCCGGGTCGGGCGGAGGGCGGTCAAGCCGTCCGGGACCCGGGCATCCCCCTCCCGCCGCGCTCGCCCCGCTCGCTCGCCTGGCCGAACTCGGTGAGCGCGTCGAGCAGCCGCCCGCGGGAGGCCGGCGACATCTGCGCCAGGACGTCCCGCACGGCCGCGCGGCGCCGCCGGACCAGCTCGGCGTGCAGGCGTTCGCCCTGGTCGGTCAGCCGCAGCACGATCTCGCGGCGGTCGACGCGGGCGGTCTCCCGCGCGATCAGCCCGGCCGCCTCCAGCCGGTCGCAGAGCCGGCTCGTGGACGAGGGGATCGCGCCGAGCTCCTCGGCGAGCCCGCCGAGGTTCGGCCGGCCGAACCGGGCGATCACCTCGACGGCGCGCAGCTGGATCGGCGAGATGGCGGGTTCGAGGCCCTGGTCGGCGCGGTTCCAGAGCAGCGCCGTCGAGCTCAGCACGCGTTCCACGGCGACGGCGACGTCGTCCGGGACGGCGCCGTGTCCTGCTCCCGCCTGCTCTTCGCCTGACGGCCGCGGTCGTCGCTGACTCACACCCCAGCCTTTCGCACGGAGTCCCCGCCGGCGGCATCTCACTCGCCCCCGGTGGCCCCGCCGCGCCGCCCCCGGTCTGGGCCGGGCGGTACGGTCGCGGGCGGTACCACGATAGAGGCTCGGACCGGCGCGATGCACGGCCGCGTCCGGTGCGGCCTGCGGCGGCGGGCGGAAACGCCCGGCGGCGCGCGGGTGCCGGCCGATGGCGACGGGGCGGTCCGCGACGGGCTCGACGGCCGCGCGACCCGCCCCGGCGAACCGGTGGACGGTGTCCGGTTCCGGACATCGAGGCGCCCGGCGCGCCGCGACGACCGGCGCGGATCCGAACCCCGCGGCGCCGGGGCGCGTACGAGAGGGTGGGCCCGGCGGGGCCCGGCCGACGCGACCGTGAACGGACAGGGATTCGTGAAGCCAGCGCGAGGTGACCGGATGGGTGACCGGGCGGCGAGCGCCGGGCTCCTGTCGCGGCTGCTGGAGGCGCTGGAGGACGACTGCGCGGTGTGCGGGGGGACGGGCAGCACCCCGAACGAGCAGTGGCTCGCCTGGCACCGCCGGGCCGGCGAGCTGATCGCGGTCGCCCAGGCCGCCCGCCGCGCCCACGAGTGGCGTCCCGTCCCGGGCGTCCCGCCCGTCGCCGCGCCCGAGCGCGTCGCGGCCGCCGAGCCCGCCATCGTGACCGCCGTGGAACGCGCCATCGACGATCACATGAGGGCCCGCCCGGACGAGCCGGAAGAGGAGCGCTGCACCGCGTGCCGGGGCCTCGGCAAGGAGCTCACCCCGGCCGGGCGGGAGTTCGCCGAGGTGCTGGCGCGGCACGGCTTCGTCCGCCGGGAGCGGGACTAGGGGGCGAGAAGGATCTCCAGCATGCGTTCCCGGGGGTCGGGGCCGGTCCCCGGCACGAGGTAGCCGCCGGCCCAGACCCGCAGCATCAGCTGCGCCCGCAGGAACGCCTCCTCCTCGTCGAACCCCAGGTCCTCCAGGCACGCGGCGATGTGCCCGAGCAGCGCCCGGTCGGCGTGCCGCACCGCCTCCTCCGCCGCGGGCTCGTCCTGGGCCCACAGCCGCATCGCCCGGTCGACCGGGGCGACCTCGCGGCCGAGCGCCTGGATGCGGCGCAGCCGCTCGCGCGGATCGGCGGTGCTGCCGAGCGCCAGCCCCAGGACCTCGTCGGTCCGCTCGTGCGCCCACCGGTCCAGCAGCGCCCGCATCAGCTCCGGGCGGTCGCGGAAGTGCCAGTAGAAGCTGCCCTTGGTGACGCCGAGCCGGGCCGCCAGCGTGGTGATCGCCACGCCGCGCTCGCCGGCGCGGGCCAGCTCCCCGTAGGCGGCCTCGATCCAGTCGCGCCGCGCCACCCTGGGCCGCGCCGCCCTCGTGCGGGCCGTCATCACACCTCCCGTCTCCGCCGCGCGGACGCCGTCACACCAGGGTCACCGGGCCGGGGTCCAGGCCCAGTTCGATCCTGCCGTAGAGGGCGTACGCCGCGTCCGGTTCGAACACCACGTGCCCGGAGATCGTATTCACGTCCCGCTGCGCCCGCTGGAAGGGCGAGCCGGTGAACTGCGCGCTCGCCCCGGCCGCCGAGCACAGGTCGTTGACGACCCGCCGCGCGGTCCCGGCGACATGCGCGGCCGCCAGCCGGGCCCCGGCGCGACACCGCAGGTCGCAGTTCCCCTCCGCCACGGCGCGGACGACGCCGCGCAGCGCGTCCTCCAGCAGCAGCCGGGCGGCGGCCAGGTCCGCGGTCGCCGACGCGAGCCGGATCTGCGCGCCGGTGGTCTCGCGCTGCCGCTCGCCGGAGTAGGCCGTCACCCGGCTCCGGGTCCTCTCGGCGAACCGGGCCAGCACGCCCTCGGCCACGCCGAGCACGGGCGCGGCGCCGGTCAGCGCGAACACGGGGACGAGCGGCGTCCGGTAGAGCGCCCCGGAGTGGACGAGGGACCCGGGCGAGCGCCCCTCCGCCAGGTCGGCGAGCGGCGCCGACCGGTGCTCCGGGACGAACACGTCCGCCACCTCGATGTCGTTGCTGCCGGTGCCCCGCATCCCGCTGGTGTGCCAGACGTCGTGGACGGCCACCTCCTCGCGCGGCAGCAGGAACAGCCGCGGCTCGATCGCGTCGCCCGCGGTGACCAGCGCCATGACCATGACGTGCCCGGCGTGCATCACCCCGCTGCCCCACGACCAGCGCCCGGTGACCCGGTGCCCGCCGTCCGCGGGGGCCCCCGTCCCGGTCGGCGCGAGGACGCACGGGATCAGCGCGTACGGCCGGTCCGCCCAGACCTCGGCCTGCGCCCGCTCCGGGAAGAGCCCGACCATCCAGTTGTGCAGCGTGTAGATGACCGACAGCCACCCGGTCGAGGCGCATCCGGCGCCCGCCTCCCGGCACGCCGCCGCCATCTCCTCGAACCCGCGCTCGGCCCCGCCGAACCGCTTCGGCACCAGCATCTCGAAGAGCCCGGTCGCGGCCAGGTCGGCGATGGTCTCGTCGGGCAGCCGCCGCGCCCGCTCGGCGGCCGGCGCGCGTTCGGCGAGCGTCGGCGCGAGGTCCCGCACGCGGCGCACGATCCCGTCTCCATACTCCATGGTACGGAACCATACCCATAGGTATGTTCCCGGGCGAGGCACCCCCTGTGTTCAGGCCGGGACGCTCACCCCGGCGGACGGCGACCGTGGGGTCAGTGGGGGGACAGGGTGGGGGTGAATTTGACGGGGAGGGCGGCGAGGCGGCGGACCCAGAAGGACGGGAGCCACAGGAGTTCGTCCGGTTTGACGGCGAGTTCGATGTCGGGCAGGCGGTCGAGCAGGACCTCGACCGCGGTCCTGGCGACGACCTCGGCCAGTTCAGGAGCGGGGTAGGGGCATCCGTGGTCGCCGTGGCCGAACGACAGGTGGGCGCGGTTGCCCGCGCCGGCGCCCTGCGCGGGCGGCTGGACCTGGGGGTCGGCGTTCGCCGCGGCCCAGCCGAGGATCAGCATGTCGCCCGGACGGATCTTGCGGCCGGCCAGCTCGCAGGAGCGCACGGCGAAGCGGCCGATGTTGTTCTGGGACGGCGTGTCCTCCCACAGCACCTGGTTGAGGGCCTGCGTGACGCTGCCGCGGCCGCCCTGGAGGGTCACGGCGAACTGGTCGTCCACCAGCATCAGCCGCAGCGTGTTGCCGATCCAGTGGCCGGTGGGCAGCGTCCCGGCGCTGAGCATGGGGATCAGGTCGCTGATCAGCTCGTCGACGGTGTAGCCGGCGGGGTGCTGGAGGAGGCGGGAGGTGACGTCCGGGCCGGGGTGCGCCCTGCGGGTCTCGGCCAGCCGGCGCATGGTCTCCTGGAGCCGCTGGTAGGCCGCGACGGCGGTCTCGTCGGAGCCCGCCACGGCCTGGATGTCGCGGATCATGTCCGGCACCTCGGCGTCGGGGACGCCGAAGATCCCGACCATCACCATCGGGGGGAGCCGGTCGGCGAACTGGGTGCCGAGGTCGGCCTCGCCGTCCCCGGCGAACTCGTCGATCAGGTGGTCGGCGACGCGCTCGCTGATGCCCGCAAGCTCGGTGCGGTCGACGGCGTCCAGCGCGTCGCTGATCGCCGCGCTGCGCCGGTGGTGCTCCTCGCCCTCGGCGAGCATCACCGAGGGGTTCCAGCCGACGAACGGCAGCAGCGACCAGTTCTCGGGGACCATGTCCCAGGCGTTCCACCGGCGGGTGTCGCGGGCGAACAGCCCGGGGTTGCCGGTGACGTGGTTGACCTCCCGGTACCCGATCACGTACCAGGCGGGGATGTCGCCTTCGAGCAGGACGGGCACCACGGGGCCGTGCTCGCGCCGCATCCGCTCGAAGAAGTCCTTCGGCCGCTGGTCGAACTCCTCCCCGTACAGGCGGACGGCGTTCTCGTCGGCGGGCGGCCGGACGGTCTCGTCGGTCACTGCGCGGCCTCCTGGAGCGTGGCGGGATCGTGGAGGGTGGTGAGGTGCCGGACGAGTGTGATCAGCACGCTCTTGGAGGATTCGCGCTGCCGGGCGTCGCAGTCGACCAGGGGGACGTCCGCGGGGAGCGACAGCGCGTCGCGGACCAGGTCCAGCGAGGGCCGCGGCTCGGGGCCCTCGAACCGGTTGACCGCCACCACGAACGGCATCTTGTGGTGCTCCAGCCGGTCGAGCGGGTAGAAGGACTCCTCCAGGCGGCGCGTGTCCACCAGCACCACCGCGCCCAGGCTGCCCGAGAACAGCTGGTCCCAGATGAACCAGAACCGCTGCTGGCCAGGGGCGCCGAACAGGTAGAGCACGCGGTGGGCGTCCAGGGAGATCCGGCCGAAGTCGAAGGCGACCGTGGTGGTCCGCTTGTCGGCGACGGCGCTCGGGTCGTCGATGCCGACGCCGGCCTTCGTCATGACCTCCTCGGTGCTCAGCGGGCGGATCTCGGAGATCGAGCCGACCATGGTGGTCTTCCCTACGCCGAACCCGCCCACGATCACGATCTTCAGCGCGTCCCGGACGCTGCTGCGCAGCGGGACGCCGCCCGCGGGCGCGGTCGCGGGCTCCGGTGCGCGGTCAGAGGGCTTTGAGTCCATCGAGCACCTCCTTCAGGGTGTCCAGGTCGGCCAGGTGGGTGGTCGCGGTGGCCGAGGTCGGATGGCGGACGGTGATGTGGCCGGTGTCGCGCAGGTCGAGCAGAAGGATCTTCACGACGCTCACCGGCAGCCGCAGATGGGAGGACAGCTCGACCACGGCCACCGGCTCGTTCCGGCACAGCCGCAGGATCGCGACGTGCTCGGACTGCATGCCCGGCGCCGGGTCGTTCTCCGCGACGACCAGCGTGACGAGATCGAGGTCCGCGTCCCCGGCCCGGCTGCGGCCACCGGTCACGGTGTAGAGCCGGTCCGGATCGTCGAGGTCCAGGGGGCGCGGTTTCATCTCGAAACGGAGGTGCGCGGAGCCGCGGTCAGGTAGCCGCCGATCTGCTCCACCAGTTCGTTCATGTTGTGCCCGACCAGGCCGACGTCGGCGTCGTCGCGGGCCACGACGGCCAGGTGCGCCCCCTCGCCCGCCGGGATGATCAGCAGGAGCCCGCCCGCGAACTCCACCATCGACTGGCCGGCGCCGACGCCCCGACCGAACTCGTGGGAGGCGGTCATGGACAGGCTCTGGATGCCCGAGGCGATGGCCGCGAGCTGGTCGGCCCGGTCGTCGTCGAGGCCGGGCGTGTGGCAGATCTTCAGACCGTCCCTGGACAGCACCAGGACGTGCTGGACGCCGGGCGTCCGTTCCGCGAGGGACGTCAGAAGCCAGTCGAGTCGGCGCTCATCGGTGCTCATCGAGATCACGGGGCTGCGTCCGCCGCAGACGCGGGCCCCTGCCTCCTATCTGTCGATCCTGCGGTCCGGACGAGGCCGCCGGGACCGGTCGGCCGGCGGCCGTCCGCGGGACGGCGCGCCGGGCCATGCGCCCTACTGATCGGGGACTCCGGTGGACGGGTCCTCCTGGTCGGCGCCGGTCTCGGCGCCGCCGGTCGTTCGGTGGCTCCCCGAGGTGGACGCGCGGAACGCGGCGAACCGCGCCCCGGGGTCGCGGGGGAGGGGAGGCGGGGCCGCCTGCGGCTCCACCATGTCGGTGAGGGTGGCGCCGCGGCGGCGCTTGGGCAGGTACGCCGCCGGGTCCGAGCCGTCCGCCGCGGGCGCCGCGGGCGCCGCCACGGCGGCCAGGGCCGGGGCGGGTTCGCGGGCGGGCCGGGTGGCGCGCGCGCCGGTGCTCCTGGGCGCGCTGCGGATGGACTCCGCCAGGGTTCCCGCGCCGGCGGCGCCGACGGAGTGGGTGACGAGCTGGCGCGGGATCAGCACGACGACGCCGACGCCGCCGCGCGAGGACGGCCGGAAGTTGACGCGCAGGCCGTGCTTGCCCGCCAGCCGCCCGACCACCGCGAGGCCCAGCCGGGTGCCGGGCAGCGACGTCAGGTCGGCGGCGTCGGAGACCAGCCGCTCGGCGCGCTCCCGCTCGCGCTGGCGCATCCCGAGCCCGCTGTCCTCGATCGTGATGACGATCCCGGCGTCCTCCTCCTCCGCGTAGACGTGCACGGCCGAGCCGTGCGGGGAGAAGTTGGCCGCGTTGTCCATCAGCTCGGCCAGCGCGTGCATGACGCCCTCGGCGGCGAAGCCGGCGATGGCGGCGGTGCTGGTCGAGTGGTACTGGACGCGCTGGTAGGAGGCGATCCGCCCCATGGCGCCGCGGATGACGCTCTCCAGCACGATGGGCTTGGTCCAGCGACGCCCCGAGCGCCCGCCGCTGAGCAGCGCGATGCTGTCGGCGAGGCGCCCCATCTGGGAGACGTGGTGGTCGAGGTCGAGCAGGTCGCCGAAGACGTCGTCCTCGCTGTAGCGGTCCTCCAGCTCCCGGAGCTGGGCGAGCATGCGGGTCGTCTGCGCCTGGATCCGCGCCGCCGCGGCGGCGGAGGCCGCCATGGCCGCCGCCCGGGTGCGCTCCCCGGCGGCCACGTCGTCGGCGAGCGCGCGCAGGAGCCGGTCGAGCGCGGCGTGCGCGGGCGCCGGGAACTCGGCCAGCACGGACGCGGCCGAGGCGCGGTCGCCGCGGATCCGCTCGATGAGGACGGGCAGCGTCGAGTCGGCGAGCCGGTCGACCTCCTCCTCCAGGGCGGCCAGCTCGGCCTCGGCCCGGGACGCGTGCCGCTCGCTCGCGGCGACGCCCTCCGCGACCAGGCGCACCAGGCGGCCCAGCAGGTGGTTCGGGACGGCCTGCAGTTCGGTCAGGGTCTCGTCCGGCGAGGCTCCGGCGTGGAGCCGCTCGATCAGCGCCGGGAGGGGACCGTCGACCAGCTCGTGGAGCCGGCGCTCCAGGAGGTCGCTCTCGCCCTCGACCCGGGCCAGCCGGGCGCGGGCGGCTCGCGCGCACTCGGCGTAGTAGGCCGCGGTCCCGGCGAGGAGGCTCACCAGGAGCGTCCCCGCGCCGCCGCCCACGGCGACGACGGTCCGCGAGCCCTGGTCCACGGCCAGAAGTGCTCCGAGCCAGGCGCCGCCGCCGACGATCGCCACGATCAGCCAGACCCAGAAGGCGCGTTCCAGCGCGGCGCGCTCGGTGGGTGCTCGATCCGCTCCCGTTGCCATCCCTCTCGTCCCTGTGAGCGTCGGTGACTGGTGTGCAGGACTCCTCGACCCACTGCACGGTGGTCATATCGGTATAAGGCGTGACAAGGATGCACCAAAATGCCGGGGGCACACAGGTGATCACAGAAAATGGTCGTTCCGTCCCGGTCCGGCGGCCTCGGCCGCCGGACCGGGACGGGCCGTCAGGGCCGGACGGGGCCGAGGGCGACCGGCAGGCTGAGCGGGCCGACGGTGAAGAACGACGGCGAGTAGGGGACGTCGTCCGGGTCGACGGCGAGGGAGAGCTCCGGCAGCCGCCGGTACAGAGCGGCGAGCGCCAGCCGGCCCTCCAGCCGGGCCAGCGACGCGCCGATGCAGTACCGGGGGCCGTGGCCGAACACGAGGCGGGAGTTCTGCTCCCGGGTGATGTCGAAGCGGTCGGCGTCCTCGCCGTGCTCGGCCGGGTCGAGGCCGCTCGCCTGGTAGACGACGCCGACGGCCTGGCCCTTGGGGATCCGCACCCCGGCGATCGTCACGTCCTCCGCGGTGAAGCGGAAGCTGGTCATCATGACCGAGTGGCGGTAGCGCAGGGTCTCCTCGACCACGTCGTCCCAGCGGTCGCCGGCCTTGGCCAGTTCGAGCTGGTCGGGGTTCTGGGACAGCGCGATGATGGCGTGCCCGAGGAGGTGGACGGTGGTCTCGTGGCCGGCGATCAGCATCAGCCACAGCACGCCGACCAGCTCGTCGGTGGTGAGCTTGTCGCCCTCGTCGCCGGCCTGGACCAGGCCGGTGGTGAGGTCGTCGCCGGGAGTCCGGCGCTTGTTCTCCACCAGCTGGTGCAGATAGGCCTGAAGGGCGTTCTGCGTCGCGAACGCCTTTTCCGGCGGAGTGGTGTGCGCCAGAAGCGCGGCGGTCCACTCGCGCACGCGGGGCCGGTCCTCGGTGGGGACACCGAACAATTCGCAGATCACCCAGATGGGCAGTGCCTCGGTGAAGGCGGGAACGATGTCGACGACGTCCCCCGCGGTCACCACGTCGTCGAGCAGGCCCTCCACGATCTGCCGGACGCGCGGCTCCAGCGCCTTCACCCGCGCGGGCGTGAACGCCTTGCCGACCAGGCCGCGCAGCCGCCGGTGGTCGGCGCCGTCCTTGGTGGACAGGTGACCGCCCTCGACGATGGCGCGCAGCGGCCAGTCCTCGGGGATCGACCCGTCGTGCAGCGCGGGCCAGTGCTCCGGCTCCCGCAGGAAGGTCCGGTTGTCCCCGGCGAGGATCTCCCGGACGGCGTCGTGGGTCAGCGCCAGGTAGGCGGGCACGCCGCCGGGGAACTCCACCTCGACCACGGGAGCGATCTCCCGCAGCCGCAGGCACGTGTCGAGCGGGCTCTCGTCCGCGGCGGGAAAGGGAGGAAGGGGGCTCGTCGTCATTCTGTCCCATTCGGAGATGAGGTAAGTGACAGAGGGCCCATCCTTTCCCCCATGATCACCTCGCGGCAAGATATTCACGAATTAGGTGTTATTTCGATCGTGTGGTACTCGCGCCGCGGAGGGGGGCGGAGCGGCGCCGGGGGACGCGGGGGCCGCGCACGCGGCGGGCGCTCCGACGGGCCGCGTCAACCCGGCTGACCCGTGTGTTAACAAACCATCCGAACGTGTTACCTTGTGTGGCGCCCGGCCTCCGCGACAGCCCGTCGCGCGCGCCGGCCACGGGAGGTTCCGGATGGTCGAGCAGGGCGGAGGCGCGCGGGGACCGGAGCGGCGCCGGCAGGACATCGCCGACATCGTCCTGTCCGCCGGCTCGGTCTCGGCCGCCGGGCTCGCCGAGCGCTTCGGCGTCAGCCTCATGACGATCCACCGCGACCTCGACGAGCTCGCACGCCAGGGCGTCGTCCGCAAGCACCGCGGCGGGGTGACCGCGCAGCCGTCCGGAGTGTTCGAGAGCAGCGTCGCCTACCGGATGAAGTCGATGCGGCCCGCGAAGGACGCCGTCGCCGCCCTGGCCGTCGAGATGATCGAGCCGGGCATGGCGGTCATGCTGGACGACTCCACCACGGCGCTGGCGCTGGCGCGCAGGCTGGCCGGCGTGGCCCCCCTGACGGTCGTCACCAACTTCCTCCAGGCCGTCAACCTGCTGTCCGCCGAGCGCGACATCCGGCTGATGGCGCTCGGCGGCGACTACGACCCGCTGCACGACTCGTTCCTCGGCGTCTCGTGCGTGGACGCGATCGAGGCGCTCAACGTGGACCTGTGCTTCGTGTCGACCTCCGCGGTGTCCGGCGGGTTCGCCTACCACCAGGAGCAGCGCATCGTCTCGGTGAAGCGCGCGATGCTCGGCGCGGCGGCCCGCAGCGTGCTGCTGATCGACCATTCCAAGCTCAGCCGGGTGGCGCTGCACCGGGTGGCGCCGCTGTCGGCGTTCGACCGCGTCATCGTCGACGACGGCGCCGGGGCCGACGCGCTGCGCGAGCTCGACGAGCACAAGGTGGCCTACGAGCTGGCGACCGCCTGACGGCGGTCCCCCCGGTCACGGGCGCCGGCGAGTCCCTCGGACGCGCCGGCGACGGCGTTCCCCCCACCGGTTTGGTACGGCCGAAATCGACCGGATCCTGCACCTTGACACCCTGTTCGGCACCCTCCTACTCTCAAGCTCACATTTTTTAACGTTAACTTCACAGCCCACCTTGTTGGGATTGCGATCGGAGTGGGTGAGTGACGGGTTCCCTGGGCCGAGGTCTCGCGCCGTACGGCCTCCGCTGCGACCACCGGGCGGAGCCGCTCGGGGTCGACGAGCCCGCGCCGCTTCTGTCGTGGCGGCTGGCCTCCGGCCGGCGCGGCGACGCGCCCGCCGGTTTCCAGGTCCGGGTCCACGCCGACGACGGCGCCCGGGTCTGGGACACCGGCGCCGTGGCCGACCCGTCCGCCGTCTCCGTCCGCTACCGCGGCCCCGCCCTGCGGCCCCGCACCCGCTACCGCTGGACGGTCACGGTCACCGACGCGGCCGGCGCCTCCTCGCGGGAGGAGTCCTGGTTCGAGACCGGGATGCTGAGCCCGTCCGCGTGGTCGGCCGCCTGGATCACGCACGACCCGTCCGTCCAGGACGTCGTGGACGCGCCCGAGGAGGGCGAGCTCGCCCTCGCCGACCACGGCCTCCAGCCCGCCGTCCGGCTGCGGAAGGCGTTCGAGTCCGCCGCCGCGCCGGTCGCCGCGCGCCTCTACGTCACCGCCCGCGGCGTCTACGAGATGCGCCTCAACGGCGCGCGGGTCGGGGACGCCGAGCTCGCCCCCGGCTGGACGGACTACCGGGACCGCGTCGACTACCAGGTCCACGATGTCACCGACCTGGTCCGGACGGGCGCCAACATGCTGGCCGCCACGGTCGCGGACGGCTGGTGGAGCGGGTTCGTCGGCTTCGACGAGCGCCGCTCGGGCGCGCATTACGGAACGTTCCCGCAACTGCTGGCCGAGCTGCACCTCGTGCACGCCGACGGGACCACCGACGTGATCGCGACCGGCGGCGACTGGCAGAGCGCGCGGTCGCCCGTCCGGTACGCCGACCTGCTCATGGGGGAGTGCCACGACCTGCGCCGCGAGACCCCGGGCTGGGACCTGCCCGCCGGCGACCGCGACCGCGCGGGATGGCTTCCCGCCTGGGTCGCCGCCACCGACCGGAGCAGGCTCACCGCCACGGTCGCGCCGCCGGTCCGCGCCGTCCGCGAGCTGCCGGCGCGGTCGGTCGCCCGCATCGCCGGCGACCGGTTCCTGGTCGACTTCGGGCAGAACTTCGCCGGACGCGTCCGGCTCACCGCCCGCGGCCTGACCCCGGGCGACCGGGTGGTCGTCAGGCACGGCGAGGCCCTGGACGAGGCGGGCGCGCTCTACACCGCCAACCTGCGCACCGCCGACGCGACGGACGTGCTGATCGCGGGCGAGGACGCCGAGGCCGTCTTCGAGCCGCGCTTCACCTACCATGGCTTCCGGTACGCCGAGGTGACCGGCCTGGGCGCGCTCGACGCGGCCGACGTCACCGGTGTGGTGCTGCACAGCGACACGCCCTGGGCGGGGGAGTTCACCTGCTCCGACCCGGACGTCGACCGCCTCCACCAGGCGATCTCCTGGGGGCAGCGCTCCAACTTCGTCAGCGTCCCCACCGACTGCCCGCAGCGCGACGAGCGGCTCGGCTGGCTGGCCGACGCGCAGGTCTTCCTGCCGACCGCGTGCCTCAACGCCGACGTCGCCGCGTTCTTCGACGGCTGGCTGCGCGAGGTGCGCGGCGCCCAGTCGCCGGATGGCGCGTTCGGCAACGTGGCGCCGAGGATCGCGGGCGTGGCCGACGAGGGCGCGCCCGGCTGGGGCGACGCGGGCGTCCTCGTCCCCTGGCACCTCTACCGCGTGTACGGGGACGAGCGCTTCCTTGAGCGCAACCTCGACGCCATGTGCGCCTGGGTCGACCACGTCCACCGGCACAACCCCGACCTGGTGTGGACCCGCCGCACCGGCCCGCACTTCGCCGACTGGCTCGCGCCCGCCCCCACCCCGCGCGACGTCCTCGCCACCGCCTACTTCGCCCGCAGCGCCGCGCTGACGGCGCGCGCCGCCGAGATCCTCGGCGCGGACGAGGCCGCGGCCCGGTACGGCGCGCTCGCGGCCCACGTCCGCAAGACGTTCGCCGAGCGGTTCACGTCGCCGGACGGGCGGGTCGCCGGCGACACCCAGACCGCCTACCTGCTGGCCCTGGCGTTCGAGCTGCTCCCCGGCGAGCTCGTGCCGGGCGCGGTGCGCCGCCTCGCCGAACTCGTCGAGGAGGCCGGGCCCGGCCTCACCACCGGGTTCCTCGGCGTGGGGCTGATCGCGCCGGTCCTCGACGCGCACGGCCGCGCCGACCTCGCGCACGCCCTGCTGCGCCGCACCGACCCGCCGTCCTGGCTGTTCCCGCTGCGGCACGGCGCGACCACCGTATGGGAGCGCTGGGACGGCTACACCGCCGAGCGCGGGTTCCAGGCCGCGGCGATGAACTCCTTCAACCACTACGCGCTCGGCTCGGTCGGCGAGTGGCTCTACCGGGGTGTCGCCGGCCTCGACCAGGCGCCCGGCTCGGCCGGCTACCGCGACCTGCTGATCCGGCCGAGGCCCGGCGGGCTCACGGCGGCGAGCGCCCGCTACGAGTCGGTGCGCGGCGCCGTCTCCACCGCCTGGACCCGCCGCGACGGCGTGTTCGAACTGCGGGTGGCGGTGCCGCCGGGCGCGACCGCCACCGTCCACATCCCCACCGACGACCCGGACGGTGTGCGCGAGAGCGGGATCCCGGTGGCGGACGCCCCCGGGGTCTCGGTCGCCGGAACGGCGCGGGGGGAGCTCCGCTGCCGGACCGGCTCGGGGGACTACCGCTTCACGGCGGCCCTTCAATGACGTCCGTCCCCGCGAGGGACGGCCGCGGCCGGGACCGCCGCCACCCCGGCGGTCCGCGCCGCGAACGCGAGGAGGAAAGATGACATCGTCGTTCCAGAACGCGGCCCTCAGCCGCCGAGGATTCCTGCGGATGACCGGAGGAGTCGCGGCCGCGGCCGCGCTGCCGGCGGGACTGGCCGCCTGCGGGGGGTCGTCCGGCGGCTCGGGGACCCTGCGCCTGGTGGGCGTCGCCGACCAGCAGAAGGCGCTCGACCTGCTCACCAAGGCCTACACCGGCGCCAAGTTCAGCACCTCGTTCGCACCCACCGACCAGGTGCAGACGTCGGTGCGCACCCAGCTCGGCGCGGGCAACGCCCCCGACCTGCACGTCGTCTACCCGGGCAACGGCAGCGCCATGAGCATGGCGCAGATCGCCCAGGCCGGGCTGCTCGCCGACCTGAGCGGCCAGGCGTGGACGAAGAAGATCCCGGCGAGCCTGAAGCCGGCGTTCCAGAAGGACGGCAAGACCTTCATCTATTCCGCCGGGTCGAGCGTCATCGGCGCCATCTACAACACGAAGGTCTTCGAGAAGGCCGGAGTGGAACCGCCGAAGACCTGGAGCGAGTTCCTCGACGTCTGCGAGAAGCTCAAGAAGAAGGGCACGGTCCCGATCGCGCTCGGCGCGCAGACCCCCTGGGTCACGCAGCTGATCACCTACGCGCTGGTGCCGTCCACCGTGTACGCCAAGAACCCGCAGTTCGACAGCCAGATGCAGGCGGGGTCGGCGTCCTTCGCCCAGTCCGGCTGGGTGCAGGCCCTCGAGATGTACCTGGACCTGCAGAAGCGCGGGTACTTCAACGACAACCCCAACGGCACGACCTTCGAGCAGCAGACGTCCATGGTCGCCACCGGCAAGGCCGCCATGGCGATCCAGGTCTCGGCCGTCCTGCCCGACTTCCGCAAGGCCGCCGCGAACGCCGCCGACCTGTCGATGTTCCCGGTGCCGGGCGCGGACGACGCGGCCCAGGTGCGGATCCCCGCCGGGGTCGTCGTGGGGCTCGGCGTCAGCGCCCGCAGCAAGAACAAGGAGGCCGCCGAGAAGTTCGTCGAGTTCCTCGGCGAGCAGCAGAACATCAACCGCTGGGCCGAGGCCGTCGCCTGCGTCCCGCTCGTCCGCGACTCCTCCTCCAAGATCGACCCGGTCCTGGAGCCGTTCCTGCCGTACCTGGACGGCGACAAGGCCGACCCGTTCATGGACCAGGCGTGGCCGAACGCCGAGGTGCAGCCCGCCCACTTCGCGCTGGTGCAGGAGCTGCTCGCGGGCAAGACGACGGTGGCCGCGGGCCTGGCCAAGCTGGACGAGACCTACCGGAAGAAGTAGCCGTGCCCCCGACCGCACGTCCGGCACCGGCCGCCTCGGCGGCCGGTGCCGCGGGACCTCCCGAGAGCGCGGCGCGCCTCCCGGCGCCGCCCCGCCGCCGCCGGCGCGGCGGCTTCCTGACCCCGCCGTGGTGGTTCGCCGCGCCCGCCCTGCTGGTGTACGCGCTGATCGTCCTGTATCCGAGCGCCAGCGGGATCGTCTACGCCTTCACCGACTGGAACGGCATCGGCGACCGGTCGTTCGTCGGCGTCGACAACTTCGGCCGCCTGCTGCGGGACGACGCCGCGCGCGGGTCGCTGGTCAACACGCTGCTGCTGACGGTCGCGATCGTGGTCGTCCAGAACGGCATCGGGCTGCTGCTCGCGCTGGGCGTGCACACGCGCATCCGGTCGCGCGCGGTGCTGCGGGTCGTCTTCTTCGCGCCCGCGGTCGTCAGCCCCGTGATGGTCGCGTTCCTGTGGAAGTACGTCTACAACCCGGCGCCGGACGCGGGGCTCAACGGGATCCTCGGCGCGGTGGGGCTCGGCTCCCTGCGTCAGGACTGGCTCGGCGACCCCTCGCTCGCGCTGTGGTCGGTGGCCGGCATGGTGATCTGGCAGTTCTCCGGATACTCGATGGTCATCTTCCTGGCCGGGCTGGAGGGCGTGCCCGCGGAGCTGCACGAGGCCGCGATGATCGACGGCGCCGGGCGGTTCCAGCGGTTCCGCAGCGTCACCTGGCCGCTGCTCGCGCCCGCCGTCACGATCAACGTCATGCTGTCGACCATCGGCGGGCTCAAGCTGTTCGACCAGGTCTACGCGGCCACGAGCGGCGGGCCCGGCCACGCCAGCGAGACGCTGTCGACCGTCCTGTACAAGCAGGCGTTCGTGTTCGGCAACTACGGTTACAGCACGGCGATCGCGCTGGTCCTGGCGCTGTTCGTCGCCGCGGTCTCGCTGATCCAGATCCGGTACCTGCGCGGTCGGGAGGTGGCATGAGCCTGCGTTACGGACTGCGCACGTTCGCCCTGGAAGTCGTGATGATCGCGGTCGCGCTGGCGTTCCTGTTCCCGGTGTACGCGCTCATCACGCTGTCGCTGAAGGACAAGCAGCAGATCGCCTCGGCGCCGCTGGCGCCGCCGTCGTCGCCGACGTTCGGCAACTACTCCGACGCCTGGTCGCGGGCCTCGCTCGGCTCGGCGCTGGTGAACAGCACGGTGATCACGGTGGTGAGCCTGGTGGCGCTCATCGCGATCGGGGCGTTCGCAGCCTACTTCCTGGCCCGCTGCGCCACGCGGCTCGGTTTCACGCTGTACGTGCTGTTCCTGCTCGGCATCGTGCTGCCGTTCCAGCTCGGCATGATCCCGCTGTTCAAGCTCGCCGACTCGGCGGGCCTGCTCGGCACCTACCAAGGGATGATCATCTTCTACACCGGCATCCAGCTGCCGTTCACGATCTTCCTGTACACGGGGTTCATCCGGGCGCTGCCGGGCGACTACGCCAACGCGGCGCTGATCGACGGCGCGGGCCACCTGCAGGCCTTCACCCGGGTCGTGTTCCCGCTGCTGCGGCCGATCACCGGCACGGTGCTGATCCTCAACGCCGTGTTCATCTGGAACGACTTCTTCACACCGCTGCTGTACCTGGGCGGATCGGCGCGCGAGACGGTGCCGGTGCGGGTCTTCGCCTTCGTGGGCCAGTACGTCTCGGACTACGGCCTGGTCTTCGCCGGCCTGGTCCTCGCCGCCCTCCCGATCATCGTGATCTTCCTGGTGCTGCAGAGGTATGTGATCAAGGGGTTTGCGAGCGGGCTCAAGGGATGAGCGGAGCGAACCGGGGGGTGTGGGGGGTCGCCCCCCACAGGGAGCAGGGATGAGCGGAGCGAACCGGGGGGTGTGGGGGGTCGCCCCCCACAGGGAGCAGGGCATGAGAATTTCGGGGCGGTTGGGGGAGGTGCTGGACGTGCCGCCGCGGGCGTTCTCGCCCGCGCCCATCTGGTGGTGGAGCGGGGAGCGGCTCGACCGGCGGCGGCTGCGCGACCAGCTCGAACGGTTCGCCGAGGGCGGCGTCCACAACCTGGTCGTGCTGAACCTGGCGCCGTCCGGTCCGATGTTCGGCTCGGACGCCGACGATCCGCCGTTCTTCTCCACCGAGTGGTGGGACCTGCTGGACGCGGTCTGCGAGGACGCCGCCGAGCTGGGCGTGTCCCTGTGGTTCTACGACCAGCTCGGGTTCTCCGGCGCCGACCTGCAGGCCTGCCTGGTGCGCGACGTCCCGGAGTACGCGGGGCGCTGGCTCCGGCCGGACGGGACGGCGGACGTGCGCGGCTTCGACTACCTGTCGGCGGAGGCGTGCGCGGCGCTCCTCGACCGCGTGCACGGCGAGTTCGCGCGGCGGTTGGGGCACCGGCTCGGCAAGGTGATCGTGGGGTCGTTCCAGGACGAGCTGCCGTCGTTGCCGACCTGGTCGGAGGGGTTCGCCGGCGAGTTCGCGCGGCGCCGCGGCTACGACCTGGGACCGCACCTCGCGGCGCTGTGGGGGAGCGGCGGCGAGGACGCCTTCCGGATCCGCCGCGACTACCATCTCACCCGCGCCGAGCTGGCCGAGGACGCGTTCTTCCGGCCGCTGGCCGAATGGCACGAGCGGTACGGGCTGCTGCACGGCTGCGACCAGCAGGACCCGGCGCGGGCCGGGCTTCCCGTGGACGGGGTCAGGCTGTACGCCGACTACGCGCGCACGCACCGCTGGTTCGGCGCTCCCGGGTCCGACCACCACGGCGACGCCCGCGTCCACTCGTCGCTCGCGCACCTGTACGGCCGGGACCGGACCTGGATCGAGGCGTTCCATTCCAGCGGCTGGGGCGGGACGCTGGAGGAGACCTTCGACTGGCTGCTGCCGTGGCTGCGCTCTGGGGCGACCCTCTACAACCCGCATGCCGTCTACTACACGACCAAGGCGGGCTGGTGGGAGTGGGCGCCGCCGTCCACCGACTGGCGTCAGCCCTACTGGCGGCACCACCGTGTCTTCGCGGACGCCGTCGCCAGGCTCTGCGCCGCCCTCTCTCTGGGGCGGCACGTGTGCGACGTGGCCGTGCTGTTCCCGACCGCGACCGCGCAGGCCGGGACGCGGCTCGACGGCGTGGACCCGGACGCCGTGCTGGCGCAGGAGACCTACCGGGAACTGGTCGGCGACATGGCCTGGTTCCGGATGGTGCCCGGCGTGCTCGACCAGCTGGGGATCGACGCCGACGTGGTGGACGACGACTCCGTGCAGCGTGCCAGGGTCGCCGAAGGACGGCTGGACGTCGCGGACGAGTCGTACGGCGTCGTCCTCCTCCCGTCCTGCGCGGTACTGGAAGGGGAGACGGCCCGCAGGCTCACCGCGTTCGCCGAGGACGGCGGCCGTGTCGTCGCGGTTGGCGCGCCGCCTCGTCGCGGGGTCGGCGACCCGGGCGCGGACGAGGCGGTGGCCGGGCTCCGCGCCGTGCTGGAGGTCGTGCCGGACACCGGAGCTCTCGGCGCCGTGCTCGCCGGCGTCCGCCGGGTGGACGCGCCGGTGCCCGCCCTCGTCCGGGAGGTCGACGGCACCACGCTGGTGTTCCTGACGGCCGCGCCGTCGATGGCCAGCCGCGTGTCGGTGGGGCGGCCCGACGAGCGCGGGGCCGACCTCGGCTGGCTCGACGTGACCTACGACTTCGATCCCGGCCGGTACCTGCGGGACATGCGGGTGCGGGTCCGGGGCGTGCGCGGCCCGGCGTTCCTCGCGAGCCCGTTCGGGGGTCCGCCGCGCCGGCTGGAGACGCGCGCGGTGGACGGGACGTCCGTCGAGATCGTCGTCCCGTTCGACGACGGGCCCGCCGCGCTGCTCCTCTTCCCCGGCGGCGAGGATGTCGCGGCGCCGGATCCGGCCCCCGCGAGGCAGCAGACCCTCCTCGACCTCGGCACGTCCTGGACGATGGACCTGGTTCCGACGCTCGACAACGCCTGGGGCGATTTCGCCAGACCCGCCGGTCAGGACGTTCTCCTGGAACGCTGGACCATGAGTCACCGACCGGAGGCGGAGCCGGCGTGGTCCGAGGCGCACGCGACGTTCGGCCCGCACGGTGTCTGGTCCAGGGAGAGCGAGGGGCGATGGCGGCCCTCGGTGTACTCCGACTCCCGCGGCATCCGCAAGGACACCTTGCACCGCGCCTTCCTCGGCCCCAAGGGACACGTGCCTGAGGAGTTCCTCGACTTCGGGGAGGTGCGGTCCGGGGACGCGGTCGTGTTCCGGACCCGCCTGACCGTGCCCGGTGACGGCGGCTTCGTGGCCGTCGGCGCCGCGGCCGCCAAGACGCTGCGAGTGGACGGCGCCGCCGTCCCCCTGGCCGACCGGGGCCATCTGGCGATCGCCGAGGTGCCGGTCCCCGCCGGTGAGCATGACGTCGAGGTCCGGCTGGTCCCCGACGAGGACGTCCGGCTGCGGGCCCACCTCGCCGTCGTCACCGACCGCGAGCGCTACCGGCGGCCGGAGTGGATCACGGCGGCGGGCCCCGCGCGGCCGGGAGCCGAGATCGCGCTCCGCGTCCCGCTCCCGGAGTCGGCCGACGGCGCGACGATCCAGGTGGCCTCGGCCGCGCCCTGCCGCGTCCTCGTCGACGGCGAGGAGGTCGGCCGCCAGGGGGGATTCGACCCGTACGCCGAGCAGGAGGTCCCGCGCGTCGGCCGCTACCGCGTGGCGGGCGGCGACCTGGCCCTGGTCCTCACCGAAGGCGGCCCGCCTCCCGAGGTCCTCGTGGACGGACCCGTCGTGTCCGGCGCCAGCTGGACCGCGACGCGCGACGGCGCCCCGGTGCCCGTCGCGGCGCGGCGCGCGCAGTACGGCGACCCGGCGTCCCTGCACCTGCGGCGGCGGCCTCATCCGCTGCCCGGCGCGGCATGGCTTGAGGACGACCGGGAGACGGGCGTCGTCCTCCCGGCGACGCTCGCGATGCCGGACGCGGCACCGCGGGTGGAGAGGCTGCGTTTCGCCGTCCCGCCCGGGGCGACGGGTATGGCCGTCGACGTCCGCGGTGAACTGCTGGAAGCGACTCTGGACGGGGAGCCTTTGTCCCCGGCCCCCGAGATGGCGCTGCCGGGCCCGGAGGCTCCATCCGGCCGGACGGCGGAGCTGCGGATTCGCACCCTCCCCGGTCACCGGGCGGGCGCGGCGCTCGCGGGGCCGGTGCGTTTCACCGTGGGTCGCGGAACCATCGGGCTGGGCGACTGGGAGGACGCGGGACTCGCCGGCTACAGCGGCGCCGTCCGCTACCGGCGCTCGTTCCGCCTCACCATGCCCGCGGGCGCGGTCACGCTCGACCTCGGACGGGTGCGCGGCACCGCCGAAGTCACCGTCAACGGCGACCCGGCCGGGGTGCGCATCTGCGCCCCGTACCGCTTCGACATCGGAGCGGCCCTGCGCGAAGGCGACAACGAGATCGAGATCCTCGTCTGCGGAACCCTCGCGCCCTACCTCGACGAGGTCAGCCCCACGCATTTCGTCTTTCAGGGCCAGCGAGTCTCGGGCCTCTTCGGCCCCGTCCGACTGCTCGTGGAGGCCCCGGCCGCCGGCGGGCGCTGACCGAACGGGACGGTAGCGCCGCGCGGCGGCCGGGGCCCGCGTCACCTCACGAACTGGCGCGGAACGGCGGTCGCCTGCGTGCCCGAGGCCACGGCCGGGGCGGGCGTGACCCAGACCGGCGCCGGGTCAGGGTTCTTGGCGCAGGTGCGGTCTACCAGGCCGCGGTCCGGCGGCACCTTTCCGCCGCGGAGATAGTCGACCAGGAGGTCGTCGAGGCATGTGTTGCCCGCGAACGTGATGGCGTGGCTGCCGCCGCCCCTCTCCACGACGAGGCGTGCGCTCGGCAGGGCCCGCGCCATGTCGAGGCCGCCTTCGTACGGTGTCGCCGGGTCGTCCGTCGCCTGGAACAGCAGCAGGGGCGGCAGTCCCTTCCCGGTGATCCTGGGCCGGTGCCCCGCCTTGACGGGCCAGGTCAGGCAGCCCGCGTTGAACCACATGTTGTTGTAGGTGTAGAAGGGCGCCTTCTCGTTGACCTTCGCCTGGTCCTTGCGCCAGTACCGGAAGTCGCGCGGCCACTTGCTGTCGCTGCACATCACGGCGTTGTAGAGGTCGAAGGAGTCGTCCGCCGGGTCCGGCGCCGCGTAGCGCTCGTACGCGGTGACGAGGGGCGCGGTGTCGCCCGAGTTGGTGTACGCGGCCAGCACCGTCGCGAGCCGGGGCCACCGGAGGACGTCGTAGCCGCCCGCGACCTGCGTGTCGTCGAACTCGTCGGGCCCGATCCGGCCGACGGGGTGCTCGCGCAGGCGGGTGCGCATGGCGTACCACTTGGCCTCGACCCCGGCGGGGTCGGTGCCGAGGTGGTAGACGCCGTCGGCCTTGGCGACCCACGCGGTGAACGCCTTGAACCGCTTCTCGTGCTGCAGGTCCTGGAGGACGTTGTGGTCGTACCAGGAGACGGACGGCCCGACGATGCTGTCCAGGACGAAGCGGCGGACGTGCCCCGGGTAGAACTGGGCGTACGTCGAGCCGAGCGTGGTGCCGTACGACCATCCGAAGAAGTTGATCTTCTCGGCGCCGAGCGCCCGGCGGATCGACTCCATGTCCCGGACGTGGTCGACCGTCGACAGGTGCGGCAGAAGCCGGGAGTGCTTCTCGGTGCAGTTCGCGACGTAGCCCGCCGCCTTCGCCAGCCACGCCTCCGTGGTGCCCTGGTCGACCTGGAAGTCGGGCCGCGGGCCGTCGAAGTAGTGCGGGTCGCAGGACATGCGCGGCTCGCTGTGCTGGGAACCGCGCAGGTCGAAGCCGATCCAGTCGTAGGAGGCGGCGACGTCGGGCGGCAGCCTGGAGGGGATCCAGCTCGCCATCCACAGCCCGCTGATTCCGGGCCCGCCCGGGTTGAGCAGCATCGGCCCCTGCCGCTCGCCCGGGGGCGCGGTGGCCGGGAGCCGGTTCAGCGCGATCCTGACCGTGCGCCCGTCCGGGCGGGCGTGGTCGAGGGGCACCTCCAGCATCGCGCACTGCAGGGCCGGGGTCGCGGCGTCGCCGCAGGGCTTCCAGTCCAGGCGCGGCGGGTCCCCGGCCGCCGCGGTCGCCGGCGGCCCGGCCAGCGCGGTCGCCGGCGGTGGCCCGGCCAGCGCCGCGGCCGCCAGCATCCCGCCGCACGCGACGAGCGCGGCGCCCGCGCGTGTCCTGCTCCGTCGTCTCACAGACACCTCCAGAGTGGTTGTGACATTGCAGTGTACAATTTCACCTTTCTTTCGTCATTGTCCGGAAACGGCGTCGGGGGCGTCTCGCGGCCGGAAAGGGGGCGCCACCTCGGCGAATTCCTTTCCCGCGTTTCGGGGGGGATCCGTCCGGGAGATCCATAACCCAGATCGATGGCGCGGCGTATGACCACGGGTCGTTTCCGCGCCACAAACTGCGGGCGCACGCTTCCCCGACCCTCCGGACCTTGGACCCCGGAGCCCTGCGACTCCGTCCGGCGCGCCTGCCGGACGCCCGCCCCATGGAGGAAGACCCCCCGTGAGAAACAGACGCAGATCGACCCGCTGCCTGCTGGCGTCAATGGCGGTGGCCCTCGGGACGACGTTCCTCGTCCCGCCCGCGAACGCCGCTCCGAAACCCCCTCCCGCCAGCGTCCGCCCCGACGGCGGCGACGCGCGCCACGTCCAGAAGGCGCCGCTGCCCGCCAAGGACCGGCCGCCGCTCTCCGCCGACAAGAACGACCTGAAGAGCAGCCCCGACCAGCCGAAGAAGCCGGCGGAGCACAAGCGCCCTTCCATGAAGGCCGCCCCGAAGACGAGCGCCAAGGCCGCCGCGGCCGCGTGCAGCGCGAGTGACTTCACGAGCCGTTCCGGAAGCGCGCTCGTCCAGCAGATCAAGTCGTCCACGACCGACTGCGTCAACTCGCTGTTCAGCCTCACCGGCACCGACGCGTACTACGCGTTCCGGGAGTCGCAGATGGCGAGCGTCGCGTACGGGCTGCGCGACAACGGGCTCTCCTACCCGGGCGACAACACCACCGGCACGGCCCAGCTGGTCCTCTACCTGCGGGCCGGCTACTACGTCCACTGGTACAACCCGTCGACCGTGGGGACCTACGGCCCCACGCTGAAGACGGCGATCCAGTCCGGTCTGGACGCCTTCTTCGGCAACTCCCGGTCGTCGACGGTCAGCGACGCCAACGGCGAGGTCCTCGCCGAGGCGGTCACGCTGATCGACAGCGCGGAGGAGAACGCCCGCTACCTCTACGTGGTCAAGCGGCTGCTGACCGGCTACAACAGCTCCTACGACGCGTCCTGGTGGATGCTCAACGCGGTGAACAACGTCTACACGGTGCTGTTCCGCGGCCACCAGGTCCCCGAGTTCGTCTCGGCGGTCCAGGCCGACCAGAGCGTGCTCGACACGCTCAACTCCTTCGCCTCGGGCCACCTCTCCCTGCTCGGGACCGACCGCAGCTACCTGACGTCCAACGCGGGCCGCGAGCTGACCCGCTTCGTGCAGCACACCGCGATGCAGGCGAAGGTCAGGCCGCTGGCCAAGGGGCTGCTCGGGCAGAGCGCCATGACCGGGAAGACCGCGCCGCTGTGGGTCGGCGTCGCCGAGATGACCGACTACTACGACAAGGCGAACTGCTCCTACTACGGCACCTGCGACCTGGCGCAGCGGCTCGCCGCGAACGTCCTCACCATCAACCACACCTGCAGTCCGAGCATCAAGATCCGGGCGCAGGACATGACGGCCGCCCAGCTCTCCGACAGCTGCGCCAGCCTCCAGAACCAGGACGCCTACTTCCACGGCCTGGTGAAGGACGGGAACCGGCCCGTCGCGAACGACAACAACACCACGATCGAGGTCTGCGTCTTCGATTCGAGCACCGACTACCAGACCTACGCCGGCGCGATGTTCGGCATCGACACCAACAACGGCGGCATGTACCTGGAGGGCGACCCGGCCGCCGCGGGCAACCAGCCGCGGTTCATCGCCTACGAGGCCGAATGGGTGCGCCCGGCGTTCCAGATCTGGAACCTCAACCACGAGTACACGCACTACCTCGACGGCCGCTTCGACATGTACGGCGACTTCAACGCCGGCGTCACCACCCCCACGATCTGGTGGATCGAGGGTTTCGCCGAGTACGTCTCCTACTCCTACCGCAAGGAGGTCTACGACGCGGCGATCACCGAGGCGGCGCGGAACACCTACGCGCTCAGCACGCTGTTCGACACCACCTACAGCCATGACACGACCCGCATCTACCGCTGGGGCTACCTCGCGGTGCGGTACATGTTCGAGAAGCACCCGGGCGACGTCTCGACCGTCCTCGGCTACTACCGGACCGGCAACTGGAACGCCGCCCGGACGTTCCTGACCAGCACGATCGGCACCCGCTACGACAGCGACTGGTGGACGTGGCTCGCCGCGTGCGCGTCGGGCGCGTGCGCTGGCGGCGGGGGCGGCGGCAACCAGGCGCCGGCCGCGCGGTTCTCCGCCTCGGCGAACGGCCTGGCGGTCTCCTTCACCGACCAGTCCACCGACTCCGACGGCACCATCGCCTCCCGGCGGTGGGACTTCGGCGACGGCGCCACCTCGACGTCGGCCAACCCGTCCCACACCTACGGCGCGGACGGCACCTACACCGTCACCCTCACCGTCACCGACGACAAGGGCGCCACCGGCACCGCGACCAAGCAGCTGGCGGTGTCGGCCGGAGGCGGCGGCGGGACGACCGAGTGCACCGGGACGGACACCCGCCAGCTCGGGCAGAACTGCCAGCGGAGCAACCTGTCGGCCACCCAGGGCAACCTGGCCTACCTGTACCTGTACGTGCCGGCCGGCACGCGGTCGATCAAGATCACGTCATCGGGCGGCACCGGCGACGCGGACCTGTACTACAGCCCCACCAGCTGGGCCACGTCGACGTCCTACACCCAGAGGTCCGTCAACGCCGGCAACGGCGAGACCCTGACCATCACCAACCCGCCCGCGGGCTACAACTACATCAGCCTCTACGGCAAGCAGGCGTTCAGCGGAGTGACGGTGAAGTCCGAGTACTGATCCCCCCACCCCGAGAACCGATCGCCGGGGCCGGACCGCGAGGTCCGCCC